>JAFSVU010000020.1 GCA_017444825.1 Clostridia bacterium | reverse complement strand
TTATGAACTGGACAGCAAATCAGTTTCAGAGTACATAAGAGATATTAATCTTGCGAAAGATGTTGCTGACAAATAGCAAGTCAGGGGCCCTAATTTGGGCCCCTTAATCAACTTGTTAGTATGTTAGTAGAAAAGTTTAGGTTATAATGTCAGGCAGACTTAAAAAGGGGACAGCTCTTTGACGGAGCCGCCCCTTTATTTGTATTTATCAGCTACCGGTGTTTACGCCAATACGATGTCGCAGGAGAGCTTTCCGCCTTCGGAACGGGCCGAACAAGCGGACGTAAAAGCTCCGCTTTCAAGCTTAAGACCGTAGGTTGCACCTTCAAACCCCATCAGAATCCGGTCTTCTGAAACGTCAACGATCTCCTCCATATGGTCATTATCGATGCCGTAGAAATAGTTCAGCTCAAAATCCCCGTCCGACGTGAAGGTAAAGCCGTTTTCACGGAGCAGTACCGAGAATGTGCCGTAATCGATCAGTGCCGTGCCGTCGCCTTTATCGGTAAAGGTCATCTTTTCTGCCTTGACCGGGCTGCCGTTTCTCATTACGCGTACGCCCGCAAGGACTCCTTTCCCGCTGTGGCGGTTACCGTCGACCACAGGCAGCGTCTCGTAAGCGGCCTCGTTTGACAAGCAGACTGTTTCCTCGAAGGGGTCTCTGACGTTTTCATTAAATACGTGGATGTCGCGGATGCGAAAATCGCCGTGATCCGAAAATAGATTTATGCGGTAGTTTTTCGTTGAATACCAGACGGAGTTTTTGTCGTCGTCATCATAGGCGGTGTGGGCCGTGATGGCGGAAGCGGGGGTCGTGTCCCAGGTCTTTTTGAACCAGCGCCCGGTATCGCCAACGCGCTCCACGTCGATCTTACCTTCTTTGGCAAGCTTCCCGAAAAGCTCGAACTGATATTCTATCCCGCCTTTCATTCTGGCCCAGCCGAAGCTGTTCTCCTGGCCTGCCTGGGCATAGCCGAACGTCAGGCAGTCGCCGTTATAGTTTTCTTTCATGAACCAGTCGACCCAGGCGGGTGCGCCTCCGCCGGCACCCCAGTAAACAGGCTCCAGCGTTATAACTCCCTGCACCCTTGAAGCGCCGTTTTCGACGGATAAGCCGAAATCATACTGGTAGACGGGGTCTGAGCCCAGCATGCGGAAAAGGGGCACGGACACCTGCTCCTCCTTTGTCTGGGCGGGCATGAAGACATTGGCGCGGCTCGGGTAATATGCCTGGCCATAGTAGCCTCCCCAGAGTGTGTAGCCGTCGGTTCCGTACTGCTCCCTGCACATCAACATCGCGTCGATATCGTATTTTTCGGAAATGTAGCGGGCCGTGTGGGAGTCGAAGAGCCAGGAGCCGAATACACGGGGATAGTACCCGAAGACCTCACGAAACCTTTCGAAAAGCGCGTCCGCAAGTGCCTCCCTCTGAGGCTTGGTGTAGCCCGGGGAGAATCCGCAATGAACGTGCCAGTCCCAGGGAAACCGTCCGGTCCAGGGAATATTCGTGTCCCTGCACTGGGGCTCCACGATCTCAAACCAGACTCCAACCTCAAACTGCCCGGGGTCGAGCGACTTCAAAAGATCCGTGTACACAGGGTCGATCACCGCATCGTACTGGAGAAGGAAAGTGCCCTTAAGCCCGTATCTTTTCATCAGGTCTATCTGCTTCAGCACAGACTCGGTAAGATCCACAGGCTCCCTCGGCTCCACGTCGCGGATAAAATTGACGATATTAACGATCTGACGTTTTTTCAAAAATATATCCTCCCTTAACTTACTTTAAGATCTGCCGAGGTGATTTTTTCGCCTTTTGGAATTTCGACGAATATGACGCATTCTCTTACAGCATCTGTGACGATCTTCGGGGCTTTTCTCGACAATATGACCGTGACGGTATCACCACTATACTGTATCCCTTTTACGGATATTTTTGCTGAGGTGGTGGAGTCATAATAATAAACGACCGCTAAACTGTTCTCTTCGAAAAACTTGCTATCATACTTTTTCAGGTCACCGTAATAAGGCTTTGAAAACTCATCCGTCTCGTGGGACTCGATGTGAGCTTCGACGTCACCGGTATTTTTGAGCAAAAACGCCCGGCTTTCAAACCCGAGACTCTCGTCAATGTGGACGTCCTCATAAACTGCCGCATTGAACCTCGGGGAACATGCGGTAAGTATCATGACTGCCGCAAAAAACAAACATATACATGCAAAAAAACGTTTCATAACAACCTCCTGTAGTGCTTTCTGATCATTCAAACCGGAATTTTTCGTAAACTGCCGGGCCGATAAAAGAGCACAGCCCGATCCATTGGTTTCTTCATTCAATGATATTCTAACATCAAATTTCGGGAAAGTCTTCTGAAACGCCGACGCTTTGCGGGGATTTAAGGGTATTTAAAGACAGCGCCAATGTATTCCATCAGCGCTGCAAAAAAATCATATTTAGGGAGTTATTAACCAATGTCTAAATGCAAGGCAGGCAGGACGCCAAACACAGTTGCATTAACGTTGTAGGTCATGGCATTTGGTTTCTCCTCGCAGTCGACAGCGTACGCGGCAACGCTCCCGGTGCTTGCAGGTGACCGCAACCACCAATAACCTTCTCCGGAGTAGACGGTCGTGCCCTGTGCCTTCGAGTAATCACTGGGTTTTTTAACTACGGCATTGTTATCGAAGACAAAGTACTTGCCGTTGTTAACTTCGCTATAGCTTAGGAGGAATATCTTATCATTTGTGTTATCCACAAGTGTTTCTTTGATAATGGCTTTTTCCGATTCAGAAAATGCAGTATTGTAGAAATGATCATTTAGCCAGGCCCTGATGTGAGACTGTTCATAATCATTTGCGCTATAGTCGTTTATCGTATCCTGTGTATAATGATAGTCCTGGGAATCAAGCAGCAGCTCTGACAAAAGAAATACGTCGCCGTCAGATTCCGATAATATCTTCCACTTAATTGGTTCATACTTAAACCAATATACGGTGTTGGCGTAATAACCGTTGTTATCCTGATAAGAGTAATCTGCCGAGGATTTGTTGGTTGTGTACATTGGCCTGTATTTTGTGAAAAAAACGCCTCTATACTTTTCGCCTTCATAGCTTACATCCTTGTAGACCATGAAGTCGGATGCTTCGCCTTCGATGTAATAGTCGTAAGATGTCCAGGTACCTGTGTCACCTGCAGTGTTTGTGAGAGACTCTTTGCGGGTTTCGTCAGTTACTACAGACTGCGGGTAGGAGCCGAAATAAATGTAGTCGCCGTCGCGGGTGTAAAGGTATATCGTTGGTTCAGGTGAAGGCTCTTCCGTTGACTCGGGTGTAGATTGTTCAGCGGATGGCTCGAGTGTGAGCTCAACTGTGGGATCTGCCGTTGGCGATAAGTCGTCATCACCGCACCCTGCGAGTATCGCCAATGCAATAATGCACACGATCACAATTACTGAATATCGTTTTTTAGACATTAAAAACCTCCCGGTCCTGTTTGCAGAAAGCCTGCGAGATGTGTTTTGACTATCCCTCGGGCAAACTTTAATTATGCTCAAAGGCAAATGTCATTATTTTGCTATTATGCGGGTATGGTAGCATTTTTGTTCTAATCTTTCAACAGCTCAAGTAAAGTATATTCGCCTTTACGTTTTTTCGATATTCTGTGATATTCTTTAATCGATGCAACCAATACAGACGGATCTGAAAAGTATTCTTTCACAAAATCATAGGTCTTCACACTCGACATCTTCAAATGCTTCTTGCAGAACTCACTTGGTTTTTCTCCGGATCTTTTGAATTCTGAGTACTTATCTTCATTCAGAATTATCAACATCTCAATCTCAGGTGCGGTGACAATATTAATGACATCCACCTTTTGCTCATATGCTTTACTGAGTTTGAAGTTTTCACGCCTTGAATCAAGCACGCGAATAACAGATATCTTGTCTGCAAAGCCTTTTCTCAAATATTTGGCTTCGAACTGCTTGCCGTCTCTGCACCGAATAACACTTTCCTCCAGCATGTCTTCTCTGGAGAAAATCAGGAGTGCATTATCCAGAAGAACGTCAATGATGGCTTGCTCGGCGGAACCTTCGCAAATGCAGGCCTTATATTTCGCCAATTCCATTGGTGCCTCCTAACTGAGTGCTTTTGCAATGCTCTTCTTTAGCCGGATATACGCCTCATACACAGGGGTGGTTCCTTCGAGAAATCCGCTTTGATACGCATCACTCTTCTTAATATCATTTCGCTTGAGGATCGCAGACAGATTATCCACAGTGATTCCGTTGCGGTTTCTTGTAATATAGATGCTGTCATTCCGATCATACTCGTCCAGCAGCTCCGGATAATGCGTCGAGAAGACCAAAGTTCCGCCATTTTTATTAAACCTCGCATCCATGAAGAAACGCATCAATGTTGTGACGATTTCTTTGTTGAAATGGTTCTCGATTTCATCTACAACAAGGTAACCACCATCCCGGAGCACTTCCTGCGCCAATGTAAATATGATCATTCCCTTCACAGTGCCTGAAGAGAGATAGTTGTTGAGTTCTACCGGGTTGCTGAGAATAATTTCTTCCTTACCAATGAATTTCAGCCCGATATTGGTTTTGTTATCCTGTTCGCCAAAATGCAGGCTTTCTATTGTTGGATCAAGAAAGGTTATAACCTCTGACGGGATATCTTCAGAGAAAGGAAGCACATTTATATTTGTGAACTGAAGAAGATTTACAAAGTTTACTCTTTCGCCGATTCTCTTGTTCCTTGCTATCAGAATGCTTACATCTTCGGAGAGGTAGTCTTCCAGACCGCTTCTGATCATTACGGGTTCTCTGCCTTCAAAATCAAGCATGCTCTTGCGGGTGGCTATTTCATCTGTCCTCTTAGACCAGAGTTTCTCAGAAACAATGCTGTAGACTATTCCGTCAGGTTTAGCCCTGTTTCCCGTTATAGTTGTTTCCAATCTGCAGACTTCTTTGCTTTTATCGGAGTAGAAGTACGTATTTATAACAACGTTATCTGCATCGCCAAGGATATCTTTGGTTTCAATGTAGTTTATCGGCTCATTGTTAAGTATCCCGAGAATCAGAAGGATGACTTTCAGTACCGATGTTTTTCCGGAAGCATTGATTCCGATGAAGCCACTTGTGGTATTTAGGTAAACATTTGAGAACAGCGGATAGAGCAGATCTTTTTGTTCCTCCGAAATGCGCTGAGTTGCGTAAAAACAAATATCGAGCTTTTCTTTGAAAAGCGGTAGCCCTTGAGCTGTAAATCTGAGAAGTTTCATTATAATGCCTCCGCGATTTAAAAACGTGTTTTGCGTTTTTGATTTTGTTGTCAAGGCTATTGTAACATATTTTTAGAAATTATCAACGGATTTTTTGTTTTTAAACTGGGGCGAGATGTGTTTTGACTATCCCTCGGGCAAACTTTAATTATGCTCAAAGGCAAATGTTATTATTTTGCTATTATGCGGGTATGGTAGCATTTTTGTATTGGTTTTTCAATAAAAATAGATTGGTAAAATTGCGTTTTTGAAATAAATGCTTCTCATTGTAAAGAAAATATCTTTACAATGTATTGACTATTCTTTCGGATTTCAGTACAATGATATTGCGAAAGGAGTTGATTTCTATGGCAACAACAAACTTAAATATTCGAATTGATGAGGATCTGAAAAAGAGGGCGGAGCAACTGTTTGCCGAACTTGGGCTAAATATGTCCTCGGCCATAACGGTTTTTTTGAGGTCTTCTGTTGATTACAACGGTATCCCTTTTGAAATTCGCAAGACAAACAATGCCGTCACAGTCAGCGACGAGGAGCTGCTGTCAGTATCTAAGTCTTTGATCGATAAGAACCGACAGGCATATGAGGTGCTCTCAAAATGAAGATAATCACCAAGAAACAGGTTCTTTTGCTCCATGAACACCTATTGCGGGAAACTGGCGGAGCTGCCGGACTTCGCGACGAAGGGCTTCTTGATTCGGCGGTTTCGGCACCGTTCCAGTCTTTTGATGGCACAGAACTGTTTCCGACAGTGATTGAGAAGGCTGCACGTCTGTGCTTCGGTCTTGTAAAGAATCATGCGTTTATTGACGGCAACAAAAGAATAGGTGCGCATTCGATGTTAGTTTTCCTGGCTGTAAACGATACTGAATTAACCTATACACAGGAGGAATTAACCAATATCATCCTTGGCGTTGCCTCGGGAAAGATAGATTATGAGGATCTGTTGAGCTGGATAAAAAACCATATTGATGGTTAAAATCATAACTGCACAAGGAAAGTGGCTGCTGCATTGAAATTATTATGCTTATTCGGTAAAGCGATAGGAATATTTAGAGTCCATAGTTTCCCTTTATCCTTGATTTTACAGAATCGCCGTCAATTGTCCTGCCGTTTTCGAGATCAGAAAGGCCATCATTCACAAGTCCGGCTTCATAGATATTGCCCATTGTTTTTTCGTAGTACTCAATGTCCATCACAACGAGCCTTCCGTATCCGTTTTTTGTTACAAATACAGGGCCGCCTTCAGCGCAGAGACGCTCAATTTCAACAGTGTTTTTGAGATCACGCATGGGGACAATCGTCATAGTGAAATACCTCCAAGATCAGCATGTGTTGCTGTGACTAAATTATATACTAAATTAAGCCACATATCAAGCGTTCACACTTCATTGCCAACGATATTTCGATTATATCCAATGTCAATAGACTTCAATTGTTCCGCTGCGGCTCCTTTTCCCCACAAAGTCGTGGACTTTGCGGGGGGCCCAAGGGGTTCGAGTCCCACGCTAGGTCACATGAAAAGGGGCTGTAAAAAAAGCCCAGTGAAAAAAGCCGGCAAGTAATTGCTTTACTGCAAAAACTGCTGGCTTTTTCATGTTTTGTTCATTCATGAATTGATCTAATCGTTTTTATCACTTAACAGGCAAAACGTCCTAATTTTAGGGTATGACTAAGCACCCTTCAGCACACAAGGCTGTGGGATTTTTCAATTTTTTTATTCTATCAAACAATTGTTTAAGCGGCTTCTTCTCGATAAATCTTCTTCAAGTGGTACTTGTTGTAAATGTTAGTATAAAAATGTGAAGGTTGAGCAATTTGGGAATTGTTGAGCCCGAGTTTTTTAAGTCTCAGAATCTCACGGTAATTGGTCATATTCTTGACCTCCTTATGTTGTATTCACGCTCTTGCGTGTAGCAACATATTACCGCCTGTATTTTCGGCGTTCAACTTCTCCGACGATACTGTTCAGTTTCAAACGACGAGGGTGTTCAGTTTTCTGCGTCGCAACTGTTCAATCAGTGCGGCCGAAGTGTCCAGTTTGGTGCGCTATATTCAAGAAATTCATAATGCCGGAGTCCCCAGACTCCGATTTTACCTATGTTCAAATTCATTTTCTTGAACTCCGTTTTTCAATTTGGTTTGTTTTTGCCTGAGGTCAAATTCAGATCGCCGAAATAAACGACAAATCCGAACCCTTCGCCAATCGGCTTAGAGTTCGGATTTGTCCCATTTGGTGCGGAGCCGCCGCCTTGAACCTGTATGGAGTCGCCCCCACACGGGCCTGATGGTAGCGTTACCTTGGTGAAAAAACATCACACTGCGTTGTCGAAACAGCTAAGGCTTTTTCATCACACTCCAATTGTTGCCTGGCATTTTTCTACTCATCCTTGCCATGTATAGTATAGCACATTACCCACTAATACTTTTCCATACCAGACCACTTCAAGTGATAAGGTTTAGGATGCATTTCGTCCATTCGTCTGTTAGTAAGACTAATTGCTGTCCTTGTCCACTAATGTAAGCACACATTTGTAATGGGGTATAAAGTAAGTCATTTATGCGAACAATTTCAATGTAACAAAACAAACCCTTCACTTCTTCTAAGTATAGTCTTACCCTATATGAACATGTAGCAATCTCCTGTTGTTCGATAATAACTGACTTATCAATCATTTCTTCGAAAGTAAAGTTTTTTTCTGCCGTTAACTCATTACTATTCTCGTCACATATCGAATCAATAATTATGCCGAGTTTATAAAATGATAAGTTTTCCTTGTCGTCGAAATTGATTCTAGAATCAACCCAAATAGCTTCCGCGGTCGCAATAAACTTTATTTCTTCTTCATTAGACCTAAATGTATATGCATCTCGATAACCACTGATTACTGGGATGCCAAATACAACTATCGGGGCCGAACTTCCTCCAGTCCCCCCCGTCAAAAGGGTACCTATTTTTTGGGTTGAGGCTTCATCAATTTCCCATTGTGAATCTACTAATCTATATTCAATCTCATTGTAGACAAACGATGAGCGTTGGTAAGGTGAGAGATGGTACTTCCATTTGACACATATGTTGTCTTGTGGCAAATTAGAATGGCTAGGCGAGCAGCCACATAGGCAGATTAAAACACACATTATAATAATTACTACTCTATATTTCATTTGCATTATCTCCTAAACCCAATCTTTGCTCTTGTGAAACTACGCATCCTTTATTAAAGCGTTGTACAAACCAATTGGAGTGAGTTGTCTTTTCACCACGGATTTAACACCAGCATCAAGAGATCCTGTAGCTGTTTCCAAGCCACACAGATCACATATATATTTCTTCAGCAAAAAACAATCGGCCTGCATTGACACTCACCATCAAGTACATTATACTATGAATTAACCGGGAGTTGTGCAACGTTTTTCCGGGAAAAGTGTTGCAGAAGTTGAGAATTTCATGTTTTTTGGGAGAAAAAAGATGCTATACAGGAATTGCTCAGATCCTCGGGCAAGAGCCACAAGGGATGAAATCATAAAGGCGTATGCGGAATTGCTGTCACAAAGAGATCGCGATTACATCTCTGTAAATGATTTGTGCGAGGCAAGCAATATCAACAGAACGACTTTTTACCGGCACTATAAGACCATTGCAGACATTGAAGCTGATATAGAGGATATTGTTTTGTCGAGGTTCAAAGTTCTTCTTGAGAACACAGATCTTGACGATTTTATCTACGGCCGGAAACAGTTTTTAGAAAAAGTCAACGAAGAGATAATGTCTGAGATTGGGTTTTATTCAAAAATATTGCTCGCCAATCAGAATATCAATTTTCTTGAAAAAATCAACTATACGGTCAGGGAGAAGCTAAAGGCAACTCTGAATTCAAAAACGTCGATTCCGCCTGCGCAAATCGATATGATCCTCACATTTGCCGTCGCGGGAAGGATCGCTGTTTACAGAAAATGGATCATCGACGGTTTTTCTCCGTCTGCCGAGGCGGTTTCCGAAATCCTTGAAAAGATATCGTCTTTCGGATTCGATCATTTTTTGAGAAGTTATTCCGAAGAGTAACGAATTTGTTGATAACAAAAACAGCCCTGGGACTTTGATCAATAGCGTACGAATGCGTCACCGCAAGAGACGCCGACTGCGTGTTTCAAGCATTATAAGATTGTATTCGCTTGGACCACTTCGTTTGCGTCTCTGCGCCTCCTTTTCCCCAAAAGTGCGAGCACTTTCGGGGTCCCCTATATGTTCCCTTCGAAAAAGGGCTTTTGTATCTTTTTATTTCGCACTAAAATTTTGGGCCTTTTGATAGCAAAAATAAGCAAAAAAAGCCGATTTTGCGTGTGCATATATTTGTAGTCTAAACACCTTGGGGTGGCTAGTGGTACGCGTCGCTGCGAGCGCTGCCGATTCCGCCTTCCAAGAAATACAAAAGATCGCCTCTTGAAAGGCTGCATTTGCATCGCTCGCATCTCCTTCTCCCCAAAAGTGCAAGCACTTTCGGGGGCCCCTTTATTAGTGTATTCTCGCTCCACCAAACTAGCCACCCCATAGAAAAAGCGAGACAAACACAGTTCATCTCGCTTTTTCTATGGGGTGGCTAGTGGGACTCGAACCCACGGCCCCCAGGGCCACAACCTGGTACTCTAACCAACTGAGCTATAGCCACCACGGCCTTGAGAGTATAACAAAATACCGGTTTTGTGTCAATATCTTTTTTAGGGCCCGTGGGGTGCATCGCGGCATGACACACCGGACTTGCAGACGGGTGCGAGGCCGAATCATTGGCGATGCTTTTCTTTGCCAAGCTCCATATAGACCGAGGAGGGGGCCCAGTCGCTTGAAACCGTGAATGATGGCCTTTCCTTTTTTTCAAAGCCCAAGCGCTTGTAGAGGGCGATGGCTTTGGCGTTTTCGGGATTTGGGTCCACCCAGACCTTTTCCGCACCGTTTCTGAATGCCTCATTGACGGCGAAGGACAGCGCTTTTGCGGCGATGCCCCGTCCTCTTGCGAAACCGAAAAGCTTTATGTCAACAGCTGCATAGTTTCCGTGTTCCCTGCTGATCTCGTAAAACGATTCACCGGAGTAGACTCCGTTCTCAAAAACCGAGAAGTGGTTGATAAGGGGCCTGCCAGCGTCGATCCAGCCGTACCAGTCCTCCATCTCCTCGTCAGTGTTGCGGAGCCCATCCGGGAACCCCACAAATTTCATGACGTCGCCGTCTGCCCAGAGCCTCTGAACGTCCTTAAGATCCGCCTTTGTCGTTTCCCTTATTTCAACCCGGTCGACTTTTACGATCGTGACCGGATCTGCTTTTGACTGACTTTTTTCCATGATGCCTCCGCCTGTCTTAAACTTAAAGACCAGGGAATCATACCCGAAACGGTGCCGAAAATCAACCGCTTGGCGCTTCACCGGCCGAAATAGCGCAGTTTTGCTTGAAAACACACCTCTTACACGATACAATGACATTGACCGGCAGGCTTCCGGTCTTGTTGGTTTTGGGAGGATCATTATGAAAATATCTAAGTTGTTTGCTGCTTTGCTGGCAGTTATGCTGGCGGTCGGCGCATTCGGACTGAGTGCGTTTGCAGGGTCAGTCATCAGCACCGTGGAAATAAAAGATCTTACGGAGCCCGTTGTCGGATGGGAGCCTGAGTACAATTGGGCTGTTGTGAACCAGACAGAGTTTACAGCCGTAACGGCGGGCCCGGGAGGACGCTGGTATGAATCCAAGGACGGCAAGGATTACACATTAATGCCCATGGGCTATGAGTCTTTTGGCGACGGGAGCAGGCAGTTCTTCAAGGAAAACTATTATTACCGTTTTATGGCGGAGTATGAGCCCGAACAGAACTGTTCATGGGACGAGGGCAACCTGACCGTTAAGATCAACGGAGCCGCCGCCGATTACTCCATCAGCGGAAAAACGCTGACTGTTTCAAAGGATTTCGGACCTCTCACGTGGGAAGGATTGGTGTCTTTTGTAGGAATCACCGACGTGGTCACCCCGAAGGCAGGTGAGGACGTTTCATACTCGTTCAAGATAAGCGAATATTCCGACGTAATTGCTTCGCTTGCGGGTGCGGGAGCACGCTGGGACGAGTCTTCCGACGGCGGACTTACCTGGACAGCGCTGGATCCGAACCAGTCAAGCAAGTTCAAGGAGGGCTGTGCCTACAGATTCTACATCGAGGTAATGGCGAAATCCGGATCAACTCTTGCGGGTGTGATAGGCGCCACCATAAACAATGAAGCCGCCGCCACGGGAACAAAGCTTGTGGGCGACGATGCCAAAAAGGTTGGATTTATTTGCAAAACCTTCCCGACCCTTGGCGAAAACAATCTCACTGTCAAGCCCGCAGACGGAGAGATCCAGTTCTACACGTACCATGCGCTTCAGGAGACCAACGCCAAGGTGGAGGTTGAAAACGCCAATGGCCAGGTGAATATCCAGTGGTTCTACTGCGATGCTCTTGGCGAGAAGACCGGCGACAAATCCTTCGGAAAGGGCTACTCGGTCATGCTGAAGGGCATCCCGGCTGGGGAGATGATGATGGATCAATACGTATTGGTCACTGTTCAGGAGACGGACGGAGCAAAACGTTCCTGCGCGGCTGTCATCCCCTACACGCTTCTTCCTTCGGGCATAGAGGGCGATGATGAACAGATCAAGGTGTCCGTTGCCCAGGGTGAGGCGATAGTCGTGAAGGAGGCAGGCAAGCCTGTCTCGGTGGAGGCCGTTCTCGAAAACAACATTTCGGAGTGCTCCGTTGACTGGTTCCCCTGCGACAGTGACGGAACTCCGGACAGGGCCCATCCCCTCGGCAACGGCTACAGCATAGACCTGCCTGCCATTGACGAGAAGGACGCCGGAAAGGTGTTTTACTATGAGGTCTACGCCGTGGACGACAGAGGCTACACTTCAGGCGGTCACCTCATATTCTCGGTGATGCTTGAAAAAGCGGAGGAGGTGACTCCCACCCCGGATGGTGAGGAACCCACAAAAGCCCCCGACGGGACCACGAAAGAGCCTGATGCCGGAGAAAAGACACCGGAGAACGGAGAGACCGCTGAACCTGAGAAAACCGGAGAGCCCTCGAACGGGAACAGCACGGACCTGAATCCGCTGTTTATCGTCCTTATCGTTGTGGGAGTGCTGGCGCTCTGCGCGATATGCGTGCTCATCGGAGTCGTGATCGGAAAGAAAAAGAACTGACAAAAAAACTTCAAATTTTGCTTTGCGGGAGGACCCATTGGTTTTTACGTTCAGGACTCGAAAAGGGAATTACCATTCAACGACGCTGACTGCGTTTCTGGTGCCGGTCATTACGCTGGTCCTGGCTATCGGTGTGAGCATTGCCGCGGCGGTGATGGAGGCAAAGTACCAGGAGTACTACGAAAAGACCTGCGAGGCATTGGTTTCGGGCCGCACGTCCATAACTTTGAAAAAGACGATGCTTTCTGAGATGGCGGTGAAGAGGGCGGTTTTTTCGACCCCGGAGCTTTTCATTGTGGACAGTTATTCGTACATATCAATGAACGACACCGTGACCTACATGTTTAACATCAACAGCTACGCCGGCGACTACGAGAGGAATCTTGAGCGCTTCAACAATGCGGTAGACAGTATAGCGGGATCGGCGCCGGGGTTTTCAAACGACCGGGAGGCGGTGAAGTGGATCCACGACTACATCATAGAAAATTATGAGTACGACCATTCTCTGGCGAGCGGGAATGCATTGTCGATGATCGAAAGAGGAGTGGGCACCTGTAACGGGTACACGTCGCTTTTCAGCGCACTGGCCAAGCGGTTCGGCATCGAATACGGGGTAAAAACCAATTCCGACCACACCTGGAACGCGGTAAAACTGGGCTTCAAGTGGTATCACGTGGACGTGACCTGGGACGACAACGGCACGGAGCCCGGCTATGACTACTATCTTAAGACCGATTCGGAGTTTTTGGCTCTTGACCACGGCGGCTGGGAGGATACGGGTGTGTCCCTTGCCATGTTTGAGGATATAAGAAACACCCTGATGGTGATATCGGGGGCGGTGTTTGCGCTTCTTACGGTGCTTTCCCTGCTGCCCATGGTTTATGCATATTTCAAAAAATAGGTAAACGGTTTATTTGTTAGGTGGATTATGAGGATCATACACACAGCTGATTTGCACCTTGGTTCGTCCCTCGGCAGCGCACTTCCCGCAGACAAGATCGCGGAGAGGCGGAGGGAACTTGTAGGTACGTTCGCCAATATGGCCGACTACGCGGAGTCAAGAGGCGCTGAACTTATGCTTCTTGCGGGTGACGTATTCGACGCCAATCTCCCCCCGAGAACGGACAAGGACTATTTTTACGATGTGGTGAAGAGACATCCGAACATTAGATTTCTCTACTTAAAGGGAAACCACGACTGCGTGACCTCTTTTACCGAGGAGCTTCCCAACCTTTTCACCTTCGGCCCTGAGTGGACCTGCTACCGGTTCGGGAACGTGTGCGTTTACGGCATAGAGCTTCCGGAAAAGGGGAAGAGGGCAGCTGCGGAGAGTCTGATATGCGATCCTAATGACATCAATATCGTGATGCTCCACGGGCAGACCGGTTCCACTGACGACGACATAGTGATCAGGGACTACGCGGGGAAGGGCATCGACTACGTTGCTCTCGGCCACGTGCATTCCTACTCCTGCGGCGATATTGACGGGAGGGGAAAATATGTCTATTGCGGGTGTCCTGAAGGAAGGGGCTTTGACGAGACCGGTGAAAAGGGCTTCGTGGAGCTGGAGACGGGTGCCGGTGTGAGCCACCGCTTCATTCCCTTTGCTCAAAGGACTATAAGACTTGTGGAGACGGACGTTACCGGGGCCCGGGACAAGCAGGAGGCATTGGCGATGGCCATCGCGATGACGGGTGACATCCCTCAAAAAGACATCCTCCGCCTTGTATTTACGGGCGAGACCTCTTTTGACACCGCGGGTCTGGCGGCTGATACGAAGGAGAGGCTGAAGCACAGATTCTACAATGTGTCGGTGAAGGACGAAACAAGATCCGGGGTCGACGTTGACGCCGTCGCAACGGAGGAGACTCTCGCGGGAGAGTTCGTGCGCCTGGCAAGGGATGCGGATATTCCGGAGGAGCTTGACAGATCGAGGATCATAACCATCGGACTGAAGGCGCTCTACGGCGATCTGGCAGATTACAAGAAAGAGAGGTGACCCGTCATGAAGCTTCTGGAGATATACATAGCGGGTTTCGGAAAGCTCTCCGGTCAGAAGATCGGTTTTATAGGCGGCCTCAACTCTTTTTTGTGGGACAACGGCGAGGGCAAAAGTACCCTCTGCGAGTTCATCACGGCAATGCTCTACGGCATGGATTCGTTAAATGCCAGAGACAAGGAACTTAAACCGAGAGCCCACTATATGCCCTTTGACGGGTCGTCCTTCGGCGGCTCCATGACTTTTACGCATGCCATCGACGGCGTGGAGAAGCGCTGCAGGATAGAGCGGCAGTTTGACAGGAAGAGCCTGACCGGAGATACTGTCAAGTTTTATGTTAACGGGGACGAGGTGTCCTGCGGCAATGACATTGGTTATGAGCTTCTGGGCGTGGGCCCCGACACCTTCAGAAATCTCGCGTACATGAACCCGTTCACGATGATCCCCTCGGGAAACAGTGAAATAAGCGGTAAAATAGGAAATTTCGAAAACGATGAGAACCTGCTTTACGCCAAGGCCAGGGAGGAACTGGACAAGGCAAAGACCGAGCTTCAGCCGAAGACCAGACGTGCCGACACCCACAGCAGGATACCGATACTTGAGGACAGGCTGACGAGTCTCAAACTGGAACTCAGGAGGCTTGAGGCGGTTAGGGACGGGCTTCCTGCAAAATATGAGGAGCGGGAGAAACTGCTGGAGGGGCTTAGAACCAACAAGGCTCTGGTGGAGGATATCAGGCGCAGGCGGAGGCTCATTGAAAAGTGGGACGACTACGACCGGGGCATGGCTGAGCTGGTCGAAAAGAAGAGACGCCTTGAGGAAAAGACCGGGCGGTTTCCGGGAAAGCTTCCGGAACTCAGTGAAGTGGACGGGATGCGGAACGCCGCGGAGGCTGTCAGGATAAACCGGGGAAGAGCTGACGTCATTGGTTTCGGACCGGAGGAAGAGGCGCGGCTTGACGATCTGTCAAGGAACTGTGCCGAGGGCAGGATCGGAGCTTACGGTGATGACAGTTTGTTCGGTGCAGATTTCGGGCTTCTTGAGGCTGATATATCCGAGGTGGAACGGACAAAAAACAGTGCCGACAGCAGGGAGGAAAATCTGAGGCGGGGAGCGGAAGATCCGGAACAGAAAAAGCTTGAGGAGAGGTTCGGGGGAAGAGAAAATGAAATATCATCCCTTGAAAACGACATCCCGGGCCTTACGAAAGCCGCTCAGGATGCCGAAAACGCGTTCAGAAACGGCGCTTCAGACCACGAGGCTTTAAAAGAAAAAATGAGGCGCAGGGAGACGGGCATGGCCGTTGCAGGTGCAGTGCTTCTCACCCTCGGGATACTTGCCGTTGCCGCAGGCGTCATACTTAAGGTTGCAAATGCAGGCATATCTCCGGCACTTTTCTACGCAGCCGCAGGTGCGGGAGCGGTGTTATTTGCCACAGGTCTCGGCCTTTTGATAGGTAGGGCTGCCGTCAGAAAAAAAGGAACGGGCTTAGAAAAGATCGGTGAGCTTGAAAAGAAAGCCCGGGATGCAAAGGCTGAGCTTTCGGGACGCCTTGGTGCCTTTGGCGAAGAGTATACGTCAGATAACGGTGCGGGGGTGTTTTTATCCCACGTGGAGTATTACCGGAGGAGCGTATCCGCGGCAAAGCGTGAGGAAACTGAGATCGCAAGCCTCAGGGAAAATGCGGCCGAAAAGGAGCGCGATCTTGAAAAATATTTCAAGGTCTACGGTATCAGCGAAGGCAGTCTCAGGGAACGCTTTGACGCCTTAAAATCCATGAAGAGGGAGCTTGAGGCGCTGTCGGTAAAGAAAAAGAATGCCGCAAGCACCAGCTACACCACATCCTCGGCACTTGCTGTCATATCGGATTTTATCGAAAAATATATGCCTGATGTCACAGCGGAGGAACTTATCTCAGACCCCGAGACTGTGAAAACCGATGTAACTCTGATAGGGGTCCTCTCAGGGGAGATCACGTCTTCGGAGTCAAGGCTTGCAGGCTTCAGGGCAGGCCTCGGGGATGAAGAGCGGCCGGGTCCCGTTCCGGACGGCGCGGAAGCTCTCTACAGCAATAACATCGTCACATTGGAGGGCAGGCTCCGGGAGGTGGAGATATCCATCAGGCGTGATGAAAACGAGACGGAGCGTATCGGCGAATTCGAGGCCAATATCATGGACACAGAGGAAAAGCTGAATGACGCAAAAGTGTTTTACGCCGAGCTGACCTTGGCAGACAGGCTTTTGGAAAAAGCCGAAAAGGAGCTTAAGGACAGGCACATGGGGCCGGTGACAGCCCGTTTCGAGACGTACAGAAAGGACCTTGAAAATGCGGTGGGAGCCGGGATAACTCTCCGTAGGGACTTTACTGTGGAATTTGAAAAGAGCGGCGCCTTAAGGAAGCAGGAACATCTCAGCACGGGACAGCTGGCCTGTGTCGCGCTCTGCGTGAAGCTGGCTCTTGCGGAGGGTATAATGGGCGGCGACAGGTGCTTCATGGTGCTCGATGATCCGTTCATGAGCCTCAGCAATGCAAACCTCGAGGCGGTGAAAAAACTATTGAGAAGGATCGGCGAGACCAAGCAGATCATATACCTCACCTGCAGCAGTGAGAGAGACATGAAGCCTTGATCATTATATTTAGAAAAAATGAAACCAGCCGCGGCAGGGCCCCGATGAGGCTTCCTGCCGCGGCTGGTTTACGTACTTTAAAGCCATATCAGACTCCGTAGAGCAGGTCCGCGTAGGTCGGGAAGGGCCAGTAATATTCCCCTGTGATCTCCTCCAGGCTGTCGCTTACGGTGCGGAGCTCCTTCATCGCCGGTATCACCCGGTCGCGGCAGAAATCCGCCTTGTCTTTTGCGTGGGCCAGCTCCGAGCAGGCGTCAACGGTGCTGCGGAGGCTGTCGATGGCATTGACCATGGCCTTGGCGAGGGGGTCGATCTTCTCGATGAGCAGCCGCTCTGCGTTAAGCGACGTGGGAAGACCGATATCGTGCCTCGATTTCAACGTGCCGAGGAGCACGTTCAGATTTTCGATCACACCCGGAAGGATCTGACGGGAGGCCATCTCTATCATGGTGTTGGCTTCGATGAGTATGTCTTTTTCGTATTTATCGTACAGGATCTCCTGACGGCTCACAAGCTCGGTCTCTGAATAGACGTGATTTCTCGCGAACAAACCAATGTTCTCCTCCGAAGTAAGGTAGGGGAGGGCGTCGGGCGTGGTGGGAAGGTTTAGAAGTCCACGGTGCTTGGCTTCCTCGCTCCAGCCGGGGTCGTAATTGTTACCGTTAAATATGACGGCGGAGTGTTCCCTGTATTTTGACACTATGACCTCATCGATGGCTGCTGCGCGGTCTGGAGCGGCTTCAATGACCTCTGCGAAGGAGCGCAGCTCGTCGGCAACGATTGTGTTTATAATCACGTTGGTTTCGGCAACGGAGAGGCTGGAACCCAGCATACGGAACTCAAATTTGTTGCCGGTGAAAGCGAAGGGCGAGGTGCGGTTGCGGTCGGTCTTGTCCCTGTTGATGTTGGGAAGTGACTTTACGCCGGAGTCCAGCTTCCGGGAGACCTCGGCGGAGGGCATTGGCGCGATGCCTGCCATTGAGTTAAGTATACCCTCCAGGTCGCTGCCTATGAACATGGATACGATGGCGGGAGGTGCCTCGTTGCCGCCCAGACGGTTGTCGTTGGAGGCTGAGGCGACGGCAATGCGCAGCAGGTCCTGATGCTTGTGTACCGCGCTGATGACTGCGACCAGCATGAGAAGGAAGAGCTTGTTGCCCGCAGGGTCGTGGCCCGGACGGAGCAGATTATTCCCGGTATCGGTCTCGAGGGACCAGTTGTTGTGCTTGCCGGAGCCGTTTACGCCTTCAAAGGGCTTTTCGTGGAGGAGACACAGGAGGCCGTGGTTTTCGGCAATGATCTTCATCTTCTCCATGGTCAGCTGGTTGTGATCGGCGGCAAGGTTTGCGGCCACGAATATGGGGGCCAGCTCGTGCTGAGCGGGGGCCGCCTCGTTGTGCTCGGTCTTTGCGTAAACGCCAAGCTTCCAGAGCTCCTCGTTAAGCTCCTGCATAAACTCCCTTACCCTTGGGCGGAGAGAGCCGAAGTAATGGTCTGCCAGCTCCTGTCCCTTTGGGGGCTTTGCCCCGAAGAGAGTTCTGCCCGTGAGCATCAGGTCGCGTCTTCGCTCGGCCATTTTTCTGTCCACGAGGAAATATTCCTGCTCGGGGCCCACTGTCGGTGTGACTTTGGTGACGTCGTTTATATCAAAGAGCCTCAGTATCCTCAGCGCTTCCGTGTTGATCAGTTCCATTGAGCGGAGCAGGGGGGTCTTCATATCCAGGACCTCGCCGCTGAATGAACGGAAGACGGTGGGAATGCAGAGACAGTTGTCTTTTATGAATGCGGAGGACGTGGGATCCCATGAGGTGTAGCCACGGGCCTCGAAGGTGGCTCTCAGGCCGCCCGAAGGGAAGGAGGACGCGTCGGGCTCGCCCTTGATGAGGGATTTGCCGCTGAACTCCATTATGGCGGTGCCGCCCGGCATTGCCGTGATGAAGCTGTCATGTTTTTCCGCAGTGATGCCTGTCATGGGCTGGAACCAATGGGTAAAGTGGGTGGCCCCTTTTGAAATCGCCCAGTCTTTGAGAGCGGATGCGACTGCATTGGCGACGTCTTTCTCGATCTCGCCGCCTTCACTCAGGGTCTTCTGCAGTGAGGCATAGATATCCTCGGGCAGACGCTCCCGCATCTCCTTGTCGTTAAACACAAGACTTCCGAAAATTTCGGGAATATTTACTGCTTTTTCTCCCATGTCAATACCCTTCTTCACAGGTTTTTCGGCTCCTTAAGGACTTGATCCCAAGGCTTCCGACAGTTAAAGAATTATTTTATTATCAAAGAGGGCCTCTGTCAACCGTATTGCCAAACAGATCTCTTTGGTGTATGATTTTAGTGCGAAAGCATTCCAAAAACCAAAGGAGCCGCCATGAAAGAGCTGATCAAAAAATTTTTTCAGAAAACAGTGCTGGATAAGACCTTCTGGAGATTTGTGCTGGTGGGCGTCCTCAACACGGTTGTGGGCCTTGGCGTGAACTACCTTCTTCTGTTTCTCCTGCCAAGGTGGGGCCTTTCCGACAATGCATCCTACTGGATCGCCTCCGCCGGGAATTACGTGATCGGCAGCATCCTGAGCTTTTTCCTCAACAAGTATTTCACGTTTAAGAGTAACGCAAAAAGCTTCGCAGAGGTTCTCCGCTTCATCGCCAATATCATCGTCTGCTGGATAGTCGCCTACGGCGTCGCCAAGCCCCTGGTCACCCTCATTTTCACGGGCACCTGGATATTCCCATGGCAGAACGTGGAAGTGCCGGGTTACGTCGGCTACGTTGCGACCCTTGTGGGCGCAGGCCTCTTTGTGATCCTGAACTACTTCGGTCAGCGTTTCTTTGCCTTCAAAAAGCCCGAAACCGATGCGCCAAAAGACGAACCCAAGGAATAAACAATAGCCAATGTGATAAACCGAAACGCCTCCTTCGCCATAGTGGCTCCGGAGGCGTTTTGACGGTGTGCCGGGCACGGCACAGTTCTTGCGGGTGAAATGAAAAAGGAACGATCAGAAAAGGTCGAAGGGCACGTACGGGAAATCGCAAGCCTCCGCTTCATCCAAAGTCGGTATCGATGGAGCGGCCCCTTTCCTTGAGACTGTGACCGATGCGGCTTTTGTGGCAAGCCGGAGAGCTTTTTCGGGCTCCATGCCTTCCGCGGTAAGTCCCGTGAAGAAACCGAGTATCGTGTCCCCTGCGGCAGTGGTGTCGACAACTGGAGCCTTGTGGATGCCGTATTTAATGACGGTGTCATTGGTTATGAAGACCGCGCCGTGGGTGCCGAAGGTGAGGAGGAAATCCGCATCCGGGAATCTCTCCCTGAGGGCATCAGGCATTTGCGCAAAGTCGTCGGTTCCCGAGAGGGCGGCCGCTTCGATCTCATTAAGCACAAAAAGCGACACCAGTTCCAGAGGGTAGTCGAACAGCTCGGGGGTCACGGGGGAAGGGTTGAAAACGATCCTTATGCCCGAAGTTTTGGCGAAGGTCATGATCTCCGGGATGCGGCTGATCTCGTTCTGAAGGACAACTGTGTCGCCTTCCTCCAGGTGGCTGAAGACGCAGGTTATCATTTCGGGGGTGATCTCGTGGTTTGCGCCGGGGAAGAGAATGATGGAGTTCTGGCCGTTTTTGTCGACCTGAATTATCGCATGCCCCGAGGGACCGTCCGAGATGTCCACAAGAGCTGTGCTGACGCCCGCGGAAGAGAGAAGGTCCGTTAGCATTTTACCGTCAGACCCGATCATTCCGGCGTGCATAACGGTCGCTCCGGACGCCGCCAATGCGATACTCTGATTGAGACCTTTGCCTCCGCAGTTTACGTCCCTTGCCGTCGACGCAATGGTCTCTCCCGGCGCCACAAAATGGTCCACGTGATAAACGTAATCAACGTTCAGCGACCCGAAATTCAATATCCTGCTCATTTCCCACCTGTTACTTTTTACCTATATTTACTGAATTTTACCTATTACCTTTTACCTATTACCTATTACTTATTACCTGAGCGGCACTCCCTAAAGCTATTACTTCTTACCTTTTACCTATTACTTATTACTTTGTCCGGCACCGCTTTAACTTAGTGCGGCACTCCTTTAACCATTACCTTTTCAACGATCCCGTGCAGCCTCTCCAGATTCCCCAGCACGTCCTTCACCAGCTTAAACTGGTTTCTGGCCCTCACCAGATTGTGCTCAGGGTACTTTGTGGAGAAATATGTGTCGCCGTCAAGGTAATCCGACAGGAACCTGATGCCGCACTCATATGTGAGTATGGCCGCAGACTCCGGAAGCAGGCTCAGCTCCTCGTCCGTGAGGAAGTCCTTGGCGCCGCCGATGTAGCCCTCGCAATATTTCTCGAAGTTGAGTTCGAGGAAGTTGACCTTGGAGAGATCAGCCTCGTCCTCCGCTGCAGAGGAGCCCCCAGCCCTGAGAGCGTCGCCGAAATCGTAAAGGGCGCTGCCCGGCATGACAGTGTCGAGATCGATCAGGCACATTACTTCGTGGGTGTCATTGTCGATCATGATGTTGCTGAGCTTGGTGTCGTTGTGGGTCACGCGGAGAGGCAGCCTGCCGTCCCGCAGGCGGTCGACTATAGTGCCTGTGATACCTTCAAGGGAAAGGGCATATTCGATCTCCGCCTTGGCGTTTGCAGCCCGGCCCGACCTGTTCTCTTCGATGGCCTTCTTGAGATTTTTGAACCTGTTTCTCGTGTCGTGGAAGCCCGGAATGACTTCGCAGAGGAGAGACGCGTCGAAATCCGCCAGCATTCTCTGAAAATCCGCCAATGCGCCGCCGGCCTGAACGTAAGTTCCCGGCGTGACCTCCACCACGTCAAGGTTGATGGAATTGGGAAGGAACAGATAGCAGCGCCAATAATACCCCTCGCTGTCGACGTAATATACCTTGTCCTGCACCGACTTCATGAGCGTGAGCGTCGATACCTTCGGATCCTTTCCCGCGGCAATTGCGCTGGCTGCGGCATGCTCCGTCACCAGCATGATATTGTTCATGAGCCCCACAGGGTTCTTGAAGATGGACGTGTTGATGCGCTGAAAAATGTAGTGGCCCCGGTACGTGCCCGCAAGTGTCCTGTCCTTGACCTCGTAGGTCCTGTTAATGTGGCCGCTCTCGATTTTGG
This sequence comes from Clostridia bacterium, assembly GCA_017444825.1. Lineage (GTDB taxonomy): Bacteria > Bacillota > Clostridia > UBA1212 > UBA1212 > UBA1212. The sequence continues at coordinate 48,005 of JAFSVU010000020.1, read as the reverse complement.
TTATATCAAGGGCGTCGTAGTTTTCGATATCAGTGTAAAATCCTTTAATAACATCAATTGGAAGCATGGCTTATACTAAATTCCTCCGTTTCAAAATCAACTGTAACTGTAGTGCCGCCCGCGAACGTCGAACGCTGTCTGCGGGGGTTTCCGTCAATAAACTCATGGGAGACAAGCTCCTTGTCCCAGACCTCGGCCTGAAGCGCCAATGCGATATCCGCCCGTCTGCGCTCCTCCTTCGTCATGCCCGGCCATACGTAAACTGTGCCGCCCGTAAGAAGTGCGTAGAGGTAGCCGCTGTCCGTGATCGGAATGTGCCAGCCGCCTTTTTTATCGATGCCGAACCAGGGCACGATCAAACACTCGTGATAAACCAACGTGAACAGCGGTATCGGAATGCCCACAGCCTTGCCGGTGGAGGACGAAAGCTCGTCAACGGCGAAGGGCGCGTGGTGGCAGAGCACAAACGAGGGAAGAACTGCGTCAACAGCCTCCTCCGAAGATGTGATTATACCTTTTTTGTTCAGAAAATCATAGCACTCTCTGCGGTATTTTACACAGTCTTTTCTTGTCACCGTATGTTTCTCGTTAAAGCACTCGTCAAGATCTACCACCGAGAACACGTCAAGGTACGTGCCGTCGATGCCTATGCCGAGGCTGTCGAAGGTGGCGTAGTTCCTGCGGACGTACTGGGGACTGAGCTCGGGGCACATAAAGGTCTGGGGACCGCCGCACCACACGTTGTAGCACTCATAGCCGCCGGCCTCGTCCACCGCCACGTTGTCCATGTCAAACGTCTCCGCCTCGAAATAGTAATCCCTGAACTGGTCGTGGATACCGAACCTGTAGCCCAGCTCTCTGCACCTGTCGCTAAGGTCCTTCATGCCTTCAGCGCCGCCGGCCTCGGGGCAGGGCGGGAATACGTCCGGGTGGAGCCTGTCGTAGCCCATCTTTCCCCATCCGTCCAGATGGAGGTAGATCTTCTCAAAGCCTTCCTTTTTCAGCATGTCGAGCCTTTCGCCAACGGTCTCGAACCTGCACACGTGGGTGTTTCTTTCGGGGTGGGCCTTGTCGTAGGCTTCCGAGTCCGGGTGTATCATGGTGCATATGCCGTCAATGTAGACCGGCGTACCCGTCATGTAGGATACGTTGGGATTGGTTTCTGCCTTCTGGCGGAGCGTTACAAAATCGCCGTGCTCGCACACGTATTTTCTGTAAATTTTCGCAAAAAGATTGTAATCGGCATTTTTCGGGAAGCGGTAGCTGAGCTTTCTCTTGTCATGCGCCGAGTAGTGGCCGAGAGACGGTCTCCAGTAGGGAACCAGTGTGGTGTCGCCTCCGGGGATGTGGTCCACGAAGCAGTTTGCGTCCCAGGGTGTCTCAAATATCATCATGCAGCCGGAGCCGTTTCTGACCTGGCCGGCAAATGGCATGTAAAAATCTCTCGACAGCATCTGCCAGTTCTGAAAGTTCGGAACCTTCCCGTCCCACTTTGCGGGAAGAAGGACTCCCTGCATCTTGGGAAGTACGGTGCAGCCGTCGTCCGCGTTAAACTCAAGGGGCGCAGGCCAGTAGACGGCCCTTACGTCGGAGGAAATGTCTCCCTTCAGGAAAAATTCGCAGTGGAGTGTGTCGTCATATCCTTCGGCAAATACGTAGGTGACGGCCGTGATGCCGCTCTCCTCGAAGGTGTAGACCGCCTTTACCCCCGAAACGGTGCCTGTTTTGTAAGCTGAGGCTTCGCATTTTGCGGAGGCGAAGGGAATGTTCCCGAATTTTCGGGATACGATATAAGTTTCGGAGCCCGGTTTGGTCCTCCAGGTCTCTCCGCCGGAGGCGGCGGTCAGAGAAAGGGTCTCGGGGTCGTATGATACTGACAGATCGTCGGTTTTAAACTGGAACGGTGACATTGGTTTATCTCCTTCAAATATGTTTTTTGATTTCGGCGTTGATCCTTTCTCTAAGGCCCAGAACGAAATCTCTGCTATACGGGAATCTGTTGAATAAGACGGGCTCGATACCGTTCTCCACAATGGCCAGCGCGGCGTCTTTCCCGATGAAGCTCTCCAGCAGGTATAGGGCCCTCATGTCCTGAAGAGCGTCGAAAAACACAACTTCGCGGAGGGAAGGGAGGGGAGTCTCCTCACGGCCCGGGTACACGGAACAGGTATCTCCCGAGGGCACGAAGCCGTCGCCGTCTGTGGTGAGGAACGGATTGATCTTTGTAAACGAAAGGAAGGAATTGTAGAAGTTATACCCCCACTGCAAAAATCCCTTGATGTTGAACTTCCAGAACTGGACGCCAATGGCACGGTTTCTGGCGGAGGGCATAGAAAAATACCTGTTGGAAACGTCCTTCCACTGACCGCAGCAGTAATACGTCCAAAGGCCCGGCACCTTGTGCTCGATAAACGGACCAATGTGATCGTTCGACGGTATCGGAATGTCGCAGATACCCTTCTCGTAAAAATCGTAATCGGACAGGGCGTCCATCACGGGTCTTCCGGAGAGAAGAGGCTTTACGACGGATGCGAGCCTACCGTAGTGCTCAAGCATGGTGATATTCGGCTCGTCGGATATGTGGAAAAAGCACCTGTCAAGCACCTTTTTTCTCTTAAGGTATCTTACGAGGGCAGGCAGGAACTGCTTCAAAAAACCAATGTACTCCTCGCTGTCCGCATCGTTTTCCCAGCCGAAGATTCTCTGATACACCCCGTCTTTGACAGCCCAGACCTGAGGACATTTCGCGGCGCCCCACTGGGAGAAGAGGTGGTTGATCTCAAAATATTTGATACCTTTTTCTTCGCAAAGGGCGATCCACTTCCCGAGGCGTGAAAAATCGAAGCTGTAGACCCCGTTATCCGCCTTTATTTTTGCCAGCTGCACGTTGGTCCTGTAAATGGACGGAAACGTGTCAAGCTCGGGCGAGAGGACCGGCGTGAGGATCATATTCTGGCCGTATCTCGCTGCGTTTGCGGCAAAATCGCCAATGATCTTCCATAGCCTGTCGTCGTAGTCCCCGGTGAGGTAATAATCCTTCAGGCAGTCCACGTGGAACCACTGGGTGAAAATAAAATCCGTATCCGGAAGAGATGCGCCAATGATCTCACAGCTTACGGAGACCCGCTCTTCCTTTCCGGGGGAAAGAAGCTTTACCGTGATCGGGTACGTTCCCGGCGCGGCTTTGCCGCAGGGGTCGACTTCAAACCAGATGGCGTTGAGAGAGTCGCTCTTTAAGATCCGCTCGCCGGGAGACATCGGTTCCAGCACGTCCGGAAAGAGGCCCGGTTTAATGCGCTCGTAGTTTTCGTCGTAGAAACCGGCGGAAACGGGGTGCTCCGAAGGGACGCACCGCACTTTGTAAAGCTTTATGTATTCGCTTAAGGGTGATTCTATGAATATCTCCGTGGGAGCGGATGCAAGATTTGTGCCGGGCTCCGAGTCGTAACAGAGCTGAAAAGAATACCGCTCGTTCCGAAGCATCGAAAAGGAGGTGAGCTCCTTGAAATCCCCGGCTTTCATATCCGGAAAGCATTTGTCGAGAGAAGAAACGATTCTGTAAAACATGACCTGGTCTCCTTCGGAGAAGTGTATTTGAATTGTTTTTTATTTTAACAGATAAGGCTCTTCGGCGCAATGATTATACTTGAAAAAAGGGAGGTCAAGCTGTAGAATATGTGCAGATTGCACAAAAAAAGGATATGTGCAAATTACATACTGAAACAACAGGAAAGAGGAAATCTTAATGAAGAAATTTTTCGTGACGGTTGCGGTTTTGATTGCATTGGTTTGTCTGGCGGCATGCGCCGGAACCCCCGGTAACAACACTCCCTCAGAGGCCACTGCCGAAGCTACTGCCGAGGCAGATCCTGTCGAAGAAACGCAGGCTCCCGAAGCCACACCGGAGCTCACGTCCGAGCCTACGGCCGAACCGACGCCCTCAAGGAAAATTATGAACGTCGTCTACGATAAAGAAGTGGAAGCGGACTACTCACAGCGCGGCGAATACGGAGATCCGAAAGCTATAGTGGATGAGGACGAGACCACGAGGTGGAGCGGATTTGACCTGCAGAGACCGAACTGGAGAACAGATCTTCACCATGAGATCACCATCGATCTCGGGGGACGATATGAACTCAGCGACTTTTCCATCACCTGGGAGACTTTGACCGGTTACTACAAGATACTTGTGACCGAGGACGGCAGCGAATGGAAAGAGGTCTACGAGTTCTACGACGTTTACACAAAGCCCACTATGCTGCTGGATGAGAGCACGTTCCCGAAGGACACCTTCGCCACAAAGATCATGATAACGGTGGATTTCCCGGAGGATGAGGAATTCAGCGACTATCCCTACTGCAGTATATATGACTTCGTATGCTACGGTTACGAGCCGGAGACCGCGGAATGAAAAGGGTCCGAGGCTTTGCGGTTTTGGCGCTGACGATGGTCCTGACTGCGGGATGCATCGGTTTTGCGGGCTGCTCGCGTAACGTAAACGACGGGCCGGAGGAGAATACGGTGACATATATAGAAGCATCGGAATACTACGCCGGCGGAAAAAACTCGAATCCGGTCATAGGCATGGACCGTCTCGGGAGAACTTTCGAGGCGACCCGGGGTGAGAAAAACGACAAATCCCGTGATGTGGGAATATTCTATTTCCTCTGCTCGGGCCAGCACGGAAGCACATCGGTGGTAAACGTGTCCGAACTCCTCGAAGAGGAGGGCGGCCTCGAAAAAATGTTCCTTGACAAAAGCTACAAGTTTCCGGGGAACCCGGCTTACTACTGGGGAGAGCCCCTTTTCGGGTACTACAATTCCTCGGACAGCTGGGTGATACGCAGGCATCTTGAAATGCTGGGCGCCGCGGGCGTGGACTTTCTGGTCTTTGACGTGACCAATGCAGTCACCTACGACATAGTGGCCGCCAAAATTGCGGCAGAGGTCAAAAAACTGAAGGAGGCGGGCCGGGAGGATTGCCCGGAACTGGTGTTCTACACCGCATCCTACACCCACACGGTGATCAGGGACCTTTACGACAAGTTCTACAAGCAGGGCAAATATGACTCTGCGTGGTACAGAATCGACGGGAAGCCGCTGATCATAGGCCGCATCGATATGGATGACGATCTTTCCGAGGCAAGAGGCAGGGGCGACCTGAATTACAGCCCGGAACCCTTTGGCGATGAGATCGAAAACTATTTTTACTTCAGAGAATGCCAGTGGCCCACGGAGGAGTTCCGTGAGAACGGATTTCCCTGGATAGAATTCACTTATCCGGCTCCGGTCCATAACGGCGTCATAAACGTCGCGGTATCGGCCCATCCCTGCCTTCCCATGTCCCTTTCGGTGACTGAAGGAGCCGACAACTGGGGCAGAGGCTGGAACGTGAAAACTTTGAAAAATGAAAGCGACAAGGCCGCCGAAGGGCAGTTTTTCCAGTCCACCTGGGACGTGGCGCTAAAGGCGGATCCGGCCATCGTATTCGTGACGGGCTGGAACGAATGGACCGCGGGAAGAATTGAATACGGTGACGGCTATGCGATGGTGGATCAGTGCAACACCGAGTTCTCCAGAGATGCGGAGCCTATGAAGGGCGGACATATGGACAATTTTTACATCCAGCTGGCCGCCAACATCAGGGCTTACAAGAACGTTCCGCTGGGTAATGCGAGAGTAAAGACGGACATGATCACCATGGATATATCCTCCGACAGCAGCGAGTGGAACAGTGTCCATGCGGTATTCGGCACCGCAATGGTCGTAAACAAAGCCAGAAACAGCGCGGGAGGAGCATCCTCCGTCAAATACACCGCCCCCGCCGCCAGAAACTTCATAAACGAAGTGAGGATATGCGAGGACAGTGACAATTACTACTTCAGGATCCAAACGGAGGACACGTTGGTTCTCAGAGAGAATGGCGAAACGTCCTGGATGAACATATTCATCGGCACCGGAAAGCTTGAGAAAAAAGGCTGGGAGGGCTACGAATATGTGATCGGAAGGCGCGAAAACGGAAACACCCTCAGTGTCGAAAAGCTTTCTGCGGATTTTTCCGTCGCGGACGCGGGACTTGCGGGATACAACGTGACAGGTAACGTTATGCTTGTGAAAGTGCCGAAAACAGTTATCGGCACAGACAGTTTCTATTTTAAGATCGCTGACGGCATAGAGGTCGAAAACGACATTATGGACTACTATGTGTCGGGAAGGAGCTTCCCCATCGGGGCGCTCAGCTTCAGGTACGCAGGATGAGTATTGAACCGGGCAAGATCGATGACATTGGTTTTATCGAAAAAATAGCGGAGACGATGGGCCGGGGCTTCGGCGTTTGCGACAGCTCGGGCCGGGTGCTGTACCCTGTTTCGGAAGAAACTTACGAACTGCCGGACGAGGACGGCGACATCGTGACTTCCGGCGGCAGGATGTTCTGCCAGATAACCTGCGAGGGCAGGGAACTCTGGTTTTTCTGCGACGTTCCGGAGGGCGGACAGGACGCAAAGGACGGTGCTGCGAAGGCACTGAAGATAGCATCTTTGTTCTATACCGAAAACGTCACCGCCAGCTTTTCCAGAAGAAATGAGTTTTTCCGTCAGCTGCTGCTGGGAGGAAAGGACTCGGTGACACAGGGCGATTTTACGGTAAACACTAAGAAAAACGTGCCTGCCCAGGAATACACCGCGCTCCTTGTGACCCTCGCCAGAAAGAAAAAGCAGGACGACAGAGAAGTTGACCGGATGACCGAGGTGACTTCTCTTCTTGAATACGCTTTCCCGGAGAGCGACGGTTTCGTCACCGTGAGAATAAGATCGGACGCCTGCGCGGTCATCGTGCCTCTTTCGGAGGACATGCAGTTTGAAAATGCTCTTGAGGCGGCGGAGTCCGTTATCGACACCGTGAGGACCGAGCTTGCCATCGACATAAACGTCTCGGTGGGCTGCAGGGTAAAGCTGCTCCGGAACATTGACGCGGCGTACAAAACGGCGGAGAGGGCATTGGCGATAGGAGAGGCGTTTGATATTGACAGCGTCGTTTATTCCTACGATAACCTTGGCGTCGCCAGGATCCTTTACGGTCAGAAGAGGGACGTGTGCGAGAGCTACCTGAGAGAGGTGTTCGGAAACACATTTTTTGAAAACTGCCTGAGAGTGCAGGACAGTGAGAACCGTTCCGAGAGCGATGACGAGCTGCTTCTTACCATCAAGATGTATCTGAAGCTCAACCAGAACGTCACGGAGACCGCCAAGGCGCTTTTCGTCCACAGAAACACTCTTAACTACCGCATTGAAAAATTCAACAAGCTCACGGGCCTTGACTGTACCAGGTTTGAGGACGGAGTGAGGATAAGCATTGGTTTTATGCTGGTCAATTATCTGGAGACACAGCTGCCGCCGGGAGACGACGGTGCTGCGGAGAAGAGAACGGCTCAGATGAGTTCCAAGGTGAAAAAAACGAACAAAAGATAAATCGTTGGCCTGAAGCCGGTTGCTGAGGGTCTTAACGGAGGGAAATTGAGTATGGAGAATGATTACCGGTACGATTACAGTTCTCAGGAGGACGATAACAAGGGTCCGGAAATAGTTTTTGAGAACGTTACGAAGGAATACCAGAACGGCGTGAGAGCACTTGACAATGTGAGCTTTCGCGTGGCTCCGGGCGAGTTTGCGTTCCTTATGGGCCATTCGGGCTCGGGAAAGTCGACACTTACGAAGCTGCTGATGCTCGAGGAAAGGGCCACGTCGGGTGATATCCTGGTGGGGAGCATAAACCTGAACTCCGTAAAGAGCAGCGGCATACCATATTACAGGCGACTTGTGGGCATAGTTTTCCAGGACTTCAGGATCATATCCAGCATGACCGTGTTTGAAAACGTAGCGTTTGCGCTGGAGATGCTTGGCGCGGGCCGGAAGCAGATAGAGACCCAGGTCATGGCGGCCCTCGATCTGGTCGGTCTTGCGAAGAAGAGAAATGAGTACCCGGGGCACCTTTCGGGAGGCGAGCAGCAGAGAGTTGCCATTGCAAGGGCGGTGGTAAACCTGCCGGGCCTTATAATTGCCGACGAGCCTACGGGAAACCTGGACACCGAGAACTCCCAGGAGATCATGGAGCTTCTCCAGAAGATAAACACGGAGCTCGGCGCGACGGTGCTTGTCGCGACCCACGAGAAAGAGCTGGTGTCGAAAATCGGGCACAGGGTCATAGAACTGAGCCACGGCGTCAGGATTCTGGGCAATAAGTAAAGGGGGCGGCGTTATGAAATATATCAGGATAGTCTATTACGTACTCCGCCAGAGCGTGAAAAACATATTGAGAAACCTTTTCATGGTGTTCGCGTCCGTTGTGGTCGTTTTCTTCGTGCTCCTCGTGGTGGGCATTTTCATCGAGGCGGGCCTTACTCTTGGCTCCGTTATCGAGCAGTTCAGCGACAGGGCTGAGATACAGATCAACTTCAGCTACATCGTGTCCGACGAGACCGCAAAGGAGTATTTCGACGTCATTTCGAAGGATGCGAGAGTCAAGACCGCGACCTACATAACCAAGGAAGAGAACCTGAACAAGATCCTCGACTACTTCAAGGATGACAAGGAGCTCTTCGAGAATTACCGCAACAGCGAAAGACTTCAGTTCGTGTCCATCGAGGTGCAGCTGAACCATTTCGAGGACGGCACCGCTTTCGTCAATGAGATCAAGCAGCTTGACGGCATCGACAGCGTGAAGGACATCGTCGAGACCGTGGACAAGATGGAGCTTACAAGATTCTGGGTAAACGTAGGGACAATTACCGCTGCGGTGATCATGACGGGCCTCTCGCTTCTCCTCATCTTTAACACTGTAAAACTCACCGTCATCGCAAGGCACCGTGAGATCGAGATCATGAAGTACATTGGCGCCACGGACGTTTACATTGCCACACCTTTCATTTTAGAGGGTGTCTCCACGGGCATCGTTGGCGCGATCATAGCCTGGATAGTTCTCTCGGGCGTTTACAAAGCGGTGTTCAATTTCATCAGTGAGCTTGCGGCACAAACCAATATCGTCCCCAAGACGTTCGCAGAGTCCGGCGGCGGGGCTATCTTCGTCGGCTTCATACTCTTCGGCATAGCGACGGGTTTTGTCGCCAGTATGCTTGCGGCGAGAAAGTATATGAAGGTATAAGTTATGGAAAACGGTAACAAGGACAGCAGGTTAAACGTAGACAAGGACCCGTGGGCGGAATCGTTCTTTGCGGGTGTCGTGAACGATGATGCCCAAAAACCAAAGGCCCCGGGCCTGTACGGCCAGTTTGACTCGGACGAGCAGGACGAGATGGGTGCAGGCATCCCGGGGGCACCTGCGGAGGATCCGGCGGAAGCCGAGGCGAAGGACAGGGATGACATTGACGAGTCGTCGGAGCTGACCAAGGAGGACAAGACCACCATATCGATAGTGGTGATCGGAGCACTTCTCATATTGGTGCTGCTGATACTGTGCATCGTATTTATCGTCCAGATCGCGTCAAGGTCGAAGCAGACCGGACAGAATGCGGTGAATGTCGTCTTCGAAAAATACGGAGCCGGCAGCGACCAGATCGAAAAGTTCGCGGAGATATTTACGTTTATCTCCGATAATTACTACATGGAGACCGACCCCGACGAGCTCCTTGAAGGGGCTGTGGCGGGCATGGCGGCTTCCATAAACGACCCCTACGGCAGCTACCACAGGCCCGGCAAGATGGACTCCTTTGAGGACTACGTGAACGGAAGCTACACGGGCATCGGAACGTTGATGGAGAGCTCGGAGGACGGGTTTCTGATAAAGGAAGTGGAGGACGGATCGCCCGCAAAGAGCGCCGGACTTGTCGCCGGAGACATAATCACTGAAATCAACGGTGAAAAGACCGCAGGGAAGACACTTCAGAACATTGAAAACATTTTGTCGCAGACCGATGCGACTTTTTCATTTTTAGTCAGAAATGGAGAGACCGTAAGAGCGGTCTCTTGTTCTACTGTCAAGCTCAAGAGGCACGTGGTGTCCGGCGAGGACCTTGGTTCCGGCATAATCTACATAAGGATAGACCAGTTTACCCCCGAGTCAACGGATGAGTTTAACGAGACTCTGGCTGTGCTCAAAACCAATGCCACAAAAGGCCTCATACTTGACCTCAGGGACAACCCGGGTGGATACGTTGACCAGGCTGTGAACATTGCCGACGTTCTTCTTCCGGAGGGCGTGATCGCGGTCGCAAAGGACAGAAAAGGCAATGAAATAGAGACTTACAGATCAAAGCCCGGCTCCATCGGCCTTCCCTTGGTACTCCTCGTAAATTCCGGCACTGCCAGCGCCTCGGAGCTTCTCACGGGAGCGGTCCGGGACATGAAGGCTGCCACAGTTATAGGCACAAAAACCTACGGCAAGGCGGTTGGCCAGATCATGAAATCCTTTGAACACGACGGCAGCGGCATCTCTCTTTCCGCATACAAATATTACACACCCTCGGGGGAGTGCGTGGACGGCACAGGAATCACTCCGGATATCATCCTGGATACGGCAGCGGAGTTTTCGGGTACGAGGGCCGCGGATATTCCCCGCGAAAGCGACGTACAGCTGATAGAGGCCGTGAGGGTCCTCAGGGGTTGAAAGGAGACGTTTATGTACGAAAATCTCGCATGGTTTTACGATATGTACACCGGTGATCTTGACCGGGACAGACTGGCGGATCTCCTGGAAGACCGCTTCAAAAGGTTCGGAAACGAGGGTCTGAAAGCGGTGGCGACCCGTTCCTTCGAAACCAATGGGCTCAAACGAGGCACACCGGGCGAAGAGAACGGAGCGGATATTTCAAAGTCCACATTGGTTATAGACGTGGGCTGCGGCACCGGAAAGCTCACCGTGCTGCTCTCCGAACGGGGCTACGACATGACGGGCCTCGACCTCAGCCCCGAGATGCTTGAGATCGCGTCGGAGCTTGGTTATGAGAAGGGCGAGCAGATACTCTGGCTGTGCCAGGATATGCGGGAAATGGACACCTTCGGCTCCTATGCGGCAATGTACTGCCTCGAGGACGGCGTGAACCATATGACCGGTGAGGATGACCTCGGCAGGTTCCTTTCAAACGCCAGGAATTTCATCGATGAGGGCGGTCTTCTGATATTTGATTTCCTCACGGACGCTTATTTCACGGCTGCTGCGGAGAAGGGCGTTTTCTTCGAGGACTCAGAGGAGGGCACGTGCATCTGGACCGCGGAATACAAGGATAGGATCATGACCTACGACGTCATATGCTATGCGGAGACGGAGGACGGCCTGTTTGAAAGGTCGGAGGATACTGTCACCGAGAGGGCTCTTGAGCCGGAAAACGTAAAAACCGAACTGATCAAAAACGGTTTTGAGGTGTTTGAACTCGTTCAGGCGGAGGCTGATCCGGGAAGATGGCTTGTGACCGCCAGAAAAGCATAAAAACGTATCTGCTTAAAGCGGGCGCCCGGATCATCCATCCGAATGCGCCCGCACCTTTTACCTGTTACCTTTTACTTATTACCTTGTCCGGCACCGCTCACGCAGTCATTTTTTCCCTATAACTTCTTACCTTTTACCTATTACCTATTACCTTGGGCGGCACCCCTATAACTTAAGGCGGCACTCCCTTCCGCAGGCACTTTTTCGTCAAAGAAAAACGACTTGTCGTCCACCGTGACCTCCAGCTTCATCGACTTTGCCGGCAGGAAGATACTGCCCTTTGCGTGATGTCTGTCCCAGAATGCGGGGCTCACCGAATATTTCTCGAAGCCGCACTTTAAGGGCTCAATTCCCAGAATGTATCTGTAATACACCGCCACCGGGATCGCGGCCCAGCCGTGGCAAAGAGAGCCTGCATCGTCAAAGTCCTCGGCCCCTTTGATAGTCTCCCAGAAAGACGTGGCTCCTCGGCTTATCATGTAGCCCCAGAGCTCGGTTATCTCCTCCATCACGAAGTCGATATATTCTCTCGAAACCGACATCAGCGCATCGTACTTGAAGAGGCAGGTGCTGAGAGTGCAGGGGCTTATCTCGACCTTTTCGGCCTTGCGGGTGATCGCTTTTACTGCGGCTGCAAGGCAGTTCTCGTCAAGGGAGGCAGCTCCCGAGAGTATTGCCAATGCGTTCATGTACTCGCTGTGGTTGCGGAGCCCATTGGTTTCGGCCGACATGTCTTTGTAGGAACAGTAGACCTCGTTTTCCGGGTCGAAGAAAGTGTCGTTGAACACCGCGCGCATCGACGTCGAGAGGGCCCGGAGCTTTCTGACCTGAGAAGCGGCGCTTTCGTCCTCGCCACCTGTTTCCTCGATGATCTCGGCAAGTTTATCAGTTGCGATTATGAACAGTGCCGTTAGGCAGCCGTCCGCGTCGGAGGTGGATGGACTGCCGATGGAACCCGAAAGCTCGCCGTTCCACTCATGGAAGTTCCAGTATTCCTTCTCGGTGCGCCGGAGAAGGGCTCCGTTTTCGCCGCGGCAGGTGAGGATCGAACTCATTATGGTGTTTGCGGTCTTAAGCTGTTCGTAGAAGAAGGCTGTGTCGCCGCTGAATTTCGTGTACTCGCAGAGGGCGATGACCCAGTGAAGTGAAAATGACGGAATAGTGATCGGAACCTTTGCCGGCGCACAGAGCTCCAGGAGGCCGTCTGGCCTGAGAGATCTCGACAGGAGCGACAGACTTTCCTTGGCGTATGCATACTCGCCAAAAGCGTAGTAGCCGCAGAGCATCTGGTTTCTGCTGTCCATCGCATAGAGTGCCTGCTCACGCTGGGGGCAATCCATGTAGTGCTCGTTCATGCAAAGAAGAAGTGTGCTGAGGCAGGTGGAATAGATCTTTTTATGCAGGTCGTCGTTGACCGCAAAATCGCCCCGGGCGTACCCGTCCACCGGATAGACTGTGGGAATGATCCCGACTCCGGAGATGGTGATGTCGTCCGTTTCCGCGTAGAGCATGATATATCTCGCACCGATCTTGCTGAGAAGGTGGGTGTGGGCCGTCTCCCCCGCAGGAACGATGACTGTTTCCGCAAAATGCCTGCCTCCGACGTAGCTCCTGGCCCTGAGGTCGATCAGGTGGTCTGAATAGGCCACGCCAATGACCGTGGGACGCTTCGTAGTGACTCTGAAGGATAAATAACCAAGGGTCTCGGCACCAATGTCTATCACCGCGTATATGCCCCGGCCCTCCCGGAGAGCGCCTGTGAGGGTGAGCTCTTTTGTTACAAGTCTGATCGGGTTTTTGACTTCGGGAAGCTCTGCGGAGGGCTCGAGAGCGTAGTTTTGTACCGCGGGTATCTCCCTTGTCGTCACGGGGTCGTCAAGAAGCTGATGAAGGTATCTTGAGCGGAGCGCGGCGTTTTGCATATAGCTGCCGTGGGGCATGGAATTGGTCTCACGGTACTCAAGCCCGTAGTCGAAAAGTCCCTGGGCGACCAGCTCGGAGGTCCCGGCGCTTAAGATACCAAGGTTTTTGATGTTCCTCGTCGTGAAATCCGCAGGCTCAAAATCCCGGAGAACGACGGCATTCGTAAAACCGTCCTCTCTGGCAACCTCTTCGGTGTAGCTTGCCCCGAGAAAATCGTCACAGCCCGGTGAATGAGTGTATGCAAAAGAAAAACCAAGCTGTCCGGAGACCTGGGGCACGGGCCCGCTTTTGTACGACGGTGAAAACCGTCTGAGAGTGTTTTCGGAGGATGCGGCGATAACTTCTTCGCCGTCCGGAGAGAGGAGGGCGATCTCGTAGAGAAACTGGCCGGGGCCGCTTATGTAGGTGGAAGTGGTGAGACCCTGGCGGTATACCGTCACGGCAATGGTATTGGCGCCTTCCCGGATGAGTTCCGTGATGTCGGCAAACTCAGCGCAGGGGGTGTCGGGAAACTGGGAATGCTGGCCGGTCAGGGCAAATCTGCCGTTTATCCATACCGCAAACTCGCTGTCGGCATTGATCTTGAGAATGACATTGGTTTCCTCCCGAGGGGCATCCGCTGTGAACTCTTCAAAGAAATCCGTGTAAACGTTCACGACGGACAGGTCGCCGGGCTCGCCTGAAACCAGGGGTATCGCTTTTGTAAAAGGATTTTGCATATGAACATCCTCCCCGTGTCTTATGATATGAAATTTTACCATTTTTGAGCCGCCGCCTTCAACCTTAAAATGCCGGGTTTCGCACGGATCCGGCACCTTAAGACCGCCTTAAATGCGGAAAATTTTTCCGTTGAATTCTTTTAATCAAGATAGTATAATATGATTTGCGTTTTATGCGACCCGGCTCAAATACGTGACGTTCCGTCGCGAAAAAACCGGTCGGTGAAATCATTATTTGTAAGTAAAGGCGGTAAATATAGTGGCTAAAGGTGTTTATGACAAAAAGAGGCCCACAGCGAAAAAGGTCTCAAACTTTGACTCGAAGATAATTATAATTGTCTCCATTGCAGTCGTAGTTGTCGTTGCCGGAATTCTGGCTGCGCTCATTATCAACACAGCTACCAGTTCTTATGTCGGTTCCGTTGACGGAACGAAGATATCTGTATTCGATTACAGACTGTTCCTTGACCAGACAAAGTCCGAGATGCAGTCGGAAGCGTCGGAAAACGACGAGAATTATGATTCAAAAACTTTCTGGACGGCAGAAAAGATCAAAGAGGCCGAGGAAAAGGCTCTTGAAGACGTAAGAGAGTTTTATGCGGAATATCTGCTGGCTAAGAAGAACGGCTTTGCTCTTTCAAAGGCTGAAAAGAACCAGTACTCCACCAATGTAATCAATGCGATCCAGTACTACAAGAACTACCAGTACCCTTCTTACACTCTTGACCAGGTCACCACGCTCATGACCGGAGCAAACGTTAAATACGACGAGATCAATGAGTTCGTGCAGTATTCGGTGAAGAGCCAGGCCATCAGTAACTACAAGACTTCCATCTCGGAGAAGCTCAACGTTGAAGATCTCAGATACATTGACGAGGATACCGAGAAAGTCGTTTCCAAAGGCGAACAGGCTATTAAGGACGAGTACGAAGCCAATAAAGTAGAGTACCGCAGGATCGAGCTTGCCGCATTGGCGATAAGCAAAGGCGGATCCAAGCCCACCGAGCCCACAGCTGTTGAGGAGCCCGTAAAGCCCGAGACCGAGGATGAGACGTCCACCGAGTACGTTGAGTACAAGAGCAAACTCGAGGAATATAACACTTATTTGACGAAAAAAGCCGAGTACGAGGAGAAACTCAAGACCTGGGAAGAGGAAAACAAGAAGACTGCCGAGCTGGTGGAGACGATCTATCAGGCACTGCTGAACGACGGTAAGTATTCCGGCAAGGGCATCAAGGAACTTGATACGGGCAATAAAGACGCAGACGGAAATGCCATCAAAGAGGTTGCTGTTTACGAAAACGCCACATTTGAAGACATTATAGCAAAAGAGGGCGAGAAGTACGACAGCGATATGAACGAGAAGGGTGTGACCCTGTTCTACGGCGAACCCTCCAAGAGCAATCTGATGGATGTGTTTGCGGAATCCATTGACTGGACCGACGACACCCGCACTGCTGTAGCATCCGACCTCCTTACCAGATGGGCGAAGGAAGAAGATGCCGAAGAGGCTGCCGACAGCGAGGAAAAGACCGAAACTGAGGCTGATGCTGATGCCGATAAGTCCGACGATGACAAAGAGGACGAGGACACCGATCCCTGGGCAGAGTACAACAACGACTATACTCTCGAGAGCGTTACCGAGGACGGTAAGTTCAAAGAGACCAAGCTGATCCTCATCCAGGACGGAAGCTACTACTACATCGTTAAGTGCATCAATGTTTATGACCTTGAAAACAGCACCGAGGAAGAGCCTTCCGAGGACGAGGCCGATGAGAACACGATCCTCAGCGTAAGAGCAGTGGTCATCAGGGTTCTCAAGACCGCCACTACCAATGACATGGTAAAAGACACAGTCAAGGATGCAGGCACCAAATACGCTGTTACCGGCAAGGACGATAAGAACATCGCCAAGGCTTCCGAAAAGGTTTTCGGAACCGCAAGCTGATCTGACAGTTTAACAGCTTTATCAGGCCGCGGGCTATCCCGCGGCTTTTTTGAAATTTTATGAAACCAAAGTGTTCGGGAGGTATATTATGAACAGATCGGTATTGGTCCTTTGCTGCGAAGGTTTTGAAGAGATAGAGGCGCTTTCCGTGGTGGACGTGCTGAGAAGGGCGAACGTTTCGGTAACCCTTTGCTCGGTGCCCGGAAATGACATTATGAACGGCTCCCACGGCATCGGGGTCAGAGCCGACAAACCCTTTGGCGAAAAGGAGAAGGCTGGCATAGGCTATGATGCGGTAGTTCTTCCGGGAGGCCTCCCCAATGCCCATCTCTTGAGAGACAATGACGGCGTTATCGAGTGCGTCAAGCGTTTTTTCAGCGACGGCAAACTTGTTTGCGCAATATGTGCCGCTCCCTGCGTTCTGGAGAGGGCAGGGCTGCTTTCCGGCCGCAAGGCAACTTCGTATCCGGGCTCGATAAAGATGGAATCCTGCGGGTCCTACGTTGAAGACAGAGTGGTCCGCGACGCCAATATCATCACATCAAGAGGCCCCGGCACGGCTTTGGCTTTTTCTTATGAGATCCTGCGGGCTTTGGGCCTTGGCAATGCGGCGGATAAGCTTGAGGAAGGGATGCTGTTTGGCAAGTAAGAAGTGCCTGCGGAAGGGGTGCCCCCTTAGTTAGAGCGGTGCCGGACAAAGTAATAAGTAAAGGTTTAAGGGAGTGCCGCTCAGGTAATAAGTAAAGGTTTAAGGGAGTGCCGCTAAGAGGTAATAAGTAAAAGGTAAAAGGTAATAGGTGGCCAGAAATAAACTCAGCTGACCGGTAACAGTCACAGACATTACAAAGTATTCGAACAGATATAGATCAGGGGCCTCAAGGCCCCTTTTTAATCTACATTTCTCACATCGCTTTCTACGATATTAAATCGCATGAATTCCGGAATCGATTCTTTCTTTGCTCTTTCCAGAATACTTTCATCTCTCATTACAGCTGAGGCGGCGATGACGCTTGACGGAAAAACAGTATCTTTCAGCTTTGCTCTGCGGATATCGGTGTAGGCATCGCAGATCGGGACATTGTTGATTCGACTTATGTAGTCCACCATAGCCAGCAGATAAAGGCTTTCCGGGTACCATGATCTTTTATAATACTTCGTGATGTCATCGCTTTCTATAGTGTCAATCAAGAAATCTATATCGCCAAGTTCCTTGAGCCTGTGACATACGTTGCTTTTAAACAGATCGAAAGACGGACGAGGCGAAACATACGGTTCCAATAGTTCCTCCATAGATACGTTAAGCACTTTCGCAAGTTTATATACCGTATCTGCACTGCATTTATCGAGACGAGCTTTGCCGTTGCAAATGTCATTAAGTGTCATATACGGAATGTTGCTGTCCTTAGCAACACGGTATTTGGATAAATGTTTTTGACTTATGATTTCGCTTACACTCATGGTATTCACCTGCCTCCCAACAATTATAACGGCAAACCGTTATATTGTCAACAGTGGATATTTACCTGCAAGGATGCCAAAACACCATAAAAAACGACGCCGGGACTTCTTTGAACCCCGACGCCTTTTCACCTATATTTTCTTGCTTTTTTATCTGTTTCTTATTACTTAAGAAGGCACTTCTTTCGCAGTTACTTATTACTTAAGGCGGCACGCCCTCACGCAGTCACTTCTTACCTATTACCTCTTACTTATTACCTTGGGCGGCACTCCCTCTAACTAAATGCGGCACTCCCTTAAATCAATACTTTCCTTCGATATAAGGCATCGGATCGACCGGCACTGTCCATTCGCGGACCTCGAAGTGGAGGTGGTTGCCGGTGGCGCCGCCGGTCATTCCCACGAGGGCGATGGTCTGGCCTCTTTCAACGTGCTGACCTTCGCTGACGAGGAGTTTGCTGCAGTGTCCGTAGACGGTCTGGAGGCCCTGTCCGTGGTCGATTATGACGGTCAGACCGTATGCGCCGTTGTTCCTGGACATGCTTACCGTGCCGGATTGTGCGGCGTATATCTTGGTGCCTCCTGCCGCGGCAATGTCAACTCCCGCGTGGAGCTGCCATGCGCCGGTGATGGGGTGGACTCTGTAGCCGAATCTTCCGGTGAAGCATACGTAGTTTGCGAGGGGCCAGCAGAAGTTCCAGTCTGCGGGATTGTTGTGGGACTGGATCGCCTCACCCGCTTCCCGCTCGGCTTCTTCCTTGGCTCTTGCGGCAGCTTCGGCTTCGCGTTTTAGCCTCTCCGCCTCTTCGGCAGCTCTTTTGGCTTCTTCTTCAAGCCTTTTCTTCTCCGCGTCTGCAGCTTTTCTGGCTTCCTCTTCTTTGCGTTTGCGCTCTTCTTCGGCCTTCCTTGCTGCTTCCTCGGCTTCGCGCTGCTTCTTTTCGAGGTCGTTCAGCTTCTTGGTCAGGGCATTTATTTCGGAGGAATAATCGTTCTGTTCTTCCTCAAGGTCCTGGATCATTGCCGAGAGATTCAGATAGTTTTCGGCAACGAAGTCTGTGTTGCTTTCAAGCTCCGCTATCGCCTGTTCCAGGTCCGCAAGCACCTGCTCTTTGTTCTCTGCGATGATCTTCTGCTGTTCCTTCTTCTTTTCCAGCTGCCTTTCGCTTTCGCGGACGCTCTCCATGAGCTCTCTGTCCTCCTTGATCATCGTGCGGTGAATATCAAGCCTGCGGAGAAAATCAAAGAGGCTGGTCGACTGGAACAATACCGAAAGAAGCTCGAAGTCTGTGGATGACTGGTACATCGCTCTCGAACGGTCAAGGAAGAGGGCCTCAAGCTCATCATGCTTGGCTTCCATGGCTGCGATCTCATCGTCAAAGTTCTCGATACTCTTCTTGAGTTCCTTGAGCTCGGAAATCGCGGCTTCCTTGTCGGTCATCTGGCTGATCTTTTCAGCCTCCAGGGCAAGGATATCGCTTGCCATCCTGTCCAGAGAGTCCTGCCTTTCCTTTATAAGCTGTTGAATGCCCGAAAGCTTTTTATTCGCCTCGTCTATCTGCTCCTTCGTGTCGCTGATGTCGCCTTTGTAGTCCTCTGAATGGACGACGACAATGCCGCCGAAGAACACCGCGAAAGCAATGATGAATGCTGCCAGTCTTACAACGTTATTACCCTTGAACGGTTTGAATCTCATAATACCTGCGCTTCTTTTCAAACAAGAACTTATGCAGCCGGACTGCATAGATATACTAATAATAACACTTTGGCGGCCGTGAGTAAAGCCCGAGACCCGGGAGAATCAAGCCCGGGTCAAGCCTGAAACCGTGCCGCGGCAGTGTTTATTGGTTTTTCAGAGTCACCGTAAACGTGGTGCCTTCTTCGGAACTGCTCTTTGCGGTGATGGTGCCGCCCAGCTTCTCAACTATGTCATGGGCGATCGCAAGGCCCAGCCCGAATCCGCTTTTGGCGGAATCAGCGACCCTTGACGTGTCGGCCTTGTAGAACCGCTCGAAAATGTGGGGGAGGTCGTCCTTGGCGATAGGCTCGCCCGTGTTGTGAACGGACAATCTGACGTTCTTTGCATCCTTCTCAAGGGAAAGGGTGACTGTGCCGCCTTCCGGGGAATGCTTCACGGCATTGTCGATGAGGACAATGAGCACCTTCTCCACCATTGACGAGTCTGTCGTGATCCTGACGTCCTTCTCGATAGCGGTCTCGATAAAAACACTCTGGTCAAACGCCACCGGCTCAAAGCTGAGGCATGTCTGCTCGGCGATATCGGAAATATCGGCTTCACCAAGGAAAAGTCTGTAGCCTCCCTCGTCGTTCTTTGCCAGGAAAAGCATCTCCTCGATGAGCTTCTGCATCCTTTCGGCCTCGTAGCGGTTGCTTTCGAGCCATTGCATGTTATTCGGGTCCTTTTCGCTGAGCTCCAGGATGCTGTTGTTCGCAAGTATAACCGTGAGCGGTGTTTTCAGCTCGTGGGACGCGTCGGCAATGAACCTCTTCTGACTGTCCCAGGCCTCTCTGACCGGCTTGACGCTGAGCGACGCCAATCTGAAGCTGATGAGGGCCACGAAAGCAAGTATCACGATATCAAGACCTGCGGCAATGATGATAGAATTCCTGATGGTCGTATCGGCCTCCGTCTTGCTGGTAAAAGCTACGGCGGTGCCCAAAACAGTGTTTTTTTTCGCAAAGGCAAGGTCCAGCTCTGAAACGGTTCCGCGGAGCGTTCCCGCCGACTCAACCTTGGCAAGGGCATAGGCAAGCGATTCATCATCCATTGAAGCAAAAAACTGCTTCTTTGACAGAATGTTTCCTTCAGCATCAAGAAGCACTGAAAAAGCGGCCCCGTCAATGGTCTGCCTCGCTCCGTTTTCTATGATGACATCTGTTGCGCCGTCAGGAAGAGGGGGCCTGGTCCCGTCGGGCCTTTTTGGAGCCGGGTCTTCGCCGTCTTCGCTTTCGCTGTCTTCTCCGTTGAAGACGCCTGAATTCCTGTTCGTTTCAAAGCCGAAGCTTCTCATGAAATCCGCTTCCGGCGCCTCCGAAACATACCTGACAGCCAGATCAAGGCGCTTGTTCATTTTGAAGAGCTCGTTATTGGCGATGGCGACGCACAAAACGACGCTGATCACGATGAGAAGCACCCCGACGAAGATCAGATTGGTCAGTACTATTTTGTTCCTG
Organism: Clostridia bacterium; assembly: GCA_017444825.1. GTDB lineage: Bacteria > Bacillota > Clostridia > UBA1212 > UBA1212 > UBA1212. The sequence continues at coordinate 27,326 of JAFSVU010000020.1, read as the reverse complement.
AGCTTATTTAGCATTGGCGTTCTCCAGCATATAGCCTTTTTTCTTGTAGGAAACTATGGTCACTTCGGAGCCGATGAAGGCCATTTTCTTCCTCACGAAGCTTATGTAAGCCTCAACGTTCGAGTCGCTGGCTTCGGACTGCAGCCCCCAGACCTTGGTTATGATGTCTTCCTTGGCAACGGGCACGTTTTTCCTCGAAAGAAGCAGCTTCAGTATCTCGGCCTCCTTGAAGTTGAGCTTGATGCTCTTGTCGCCGCGTGAGATCTCGTTGACGGAGGTGTTGAAGGAAAAATCGCCAAATTCGGTGACTTCAGCCAGCACCTCTGAATATCTCCGGGTGAGAGCTCTGATCCTCGCCAATAACTCGTTCGGCGAAAACGGTTTTGTCATGTAGTCGTCCGCGCCGCTGTCAAGGCCGTTGATCTTGTCCCTGATGCTGTCCTTCGCGGTGAGCATGATGATCGGTGTGCTGACTCCGTTCTCGCGAAGCTTTCTGGCCACCTGCATTCCGTCCATTTTAGGGAGCATAACGTCCAGCACGATGACGTCATAGATGCCGCTGACCCCGTACTCGTAGCCGTCAAGGCCGTTGGCTACGGTATCAACAATGTATTTATTCTCCTCAAGTATCTGCTTGAGAGCTTTTGCGAGCCGGAGCTCGTCCTCGACCAACAGTATTTGCATAGAATTCCTCCTCTGCCGGGGTTGCTCCTTTCTTTTCAATTGTCTGCCTTAACGTCTGCGTGAGCAGGCGTTTTTACTCCCGGCGCTGACTGATTTGCGGTTACAATGGTATTATAGTATAAATGCTGAAAAAAAGCTAAACTGTTTGAGGGGTGCCGCTTTGGGTTGGAGCGGTGCCGGACAAAGTAATAAGTAAGAGGTAAGAGGTAAGAGGTAATAGGTAAGAGGTCACTGCGTAAGCGGTGCCGGACTAAGTAACAGGTAAAAAGTAATAGTGGGCCCACGTCGACCACATTTCATCGAGGAACGATTCTGCACGAAGTGCAGCCAAGTGACGAGATGCAAGGTGCGAGACGTAAGGGGTGCCGCTTCGGGTTAGAGCGGTGCCGGACAAGGTAAGAGGTAAGAAGTAAGAGGTAAGAAGTAAGAGGTATTGGGAAACAAGCATACTGTTCTTATTGAATACGGCGGGTATTTGTGATATAAATCCAGCAGGTGCGGCGGGTGCCGCAGACGCAAAGTTCTATATATTTACGGAGGGCCCAATGGACAGGATTGCTGCGACAACGGATGATTTTGGTTTTGCCGGAAATGTCTTTCGCTTTGACGGGGAGGATTTCGGCAGCATTCCGCTATCGTTTACATACGGCGGAGAGGAGTTCAGGGGGATCCCGGAGGAATTTTCGCCAATGGTCATCGAGGTAAGAGAAGACCTGATGAGCGGCAGAAAGACCACAGTCATTGCAGGCAGGAACGACGACGGTCTTGAGGTCGTGGCGCATTTTAACGAGTATCCCGACTTCCCGGTCTGCGAGTGGATCTTTTTCCTCAGCTATGCGGGACTTGAGGGAAACGTGGCGGCGGCTTCCGTTGATTTTTCGCAAAAAAGCAAGATACTTGAAAACGTAAAGGTGGGAGACCGCCTCATAAAAGGGAGCTCGCCGGTGCTCTACCACGGGAACGGAGACACATGTAACGATGAGGGGTATGAGATGTGGAAGGACCCGGTGGACAGGGAACTGGTGTATTCCCCTTCCTCTGGCGTGTCTTGCTGCGGGGCGCTGCCTTATTTCAGGTTGATATTCAAAGATTGCTGCGTCAACATGGCTGTCGGTTGGACCGGAGGCTGGGAGGCGGGCTTCAAGCCGGAAAAGGGCGGCGTGAGAGTTTACGCGAAGCAGAAGAATTTCAGAACCTACCTGAAGCCGGGAGAGACAGTCAGGACACCGAGGCTCACGTTGATGTGTTCCAAAGGGGACGAGGCGAGGAGCAGGAACATGTGGAGACGCTGGATGTTCAAACACATCGTGCCGGACATGGGCGGGAAGCCTATCAAACCGCTGCTCTGCCTTCACACGTGGATGATCGACGGCAAGGAGGAGTTTACCGGGTGCACCGAGCAGAACCAATTGGCGGCCATTGATGAATACATCCGAAAGGGAATGAAGCCCGACGTTTGGTGGATAGATGCCGGATGGTATCCCTGCGACGGCCATTGGGTAGTGACCGGCAACTGGTGGCCGAATCCGGAAAACTTTCCGAACGGCCTGGGACCTGTCGGGAAAAAGTGCACGGAGAACGATATTGCGCTGCTTCTCTGGTTTGAGCTGGAAAGGGTGCACGTGGACACGTGGCTTGACAAAAACAAACCTGAGTGGATCATAAGAGAGCCGGACGAGGGGCGCATGAACGTGCCGTCGTTCAATCTTCTGAATCTGGGAAATTCCGAATGCCTTGACTGGGCCATCGAAACGGTGAACAAGATCATCAAGGACGGCGGTGTGAAGATATACAGACAGGACTTCAATTTTGCGCCTGCAAACGCCTGGCAGTCCGCGGACGGTGAGGACCGGGCGGGAATGACCGAAAACACTCATATCATTGGCTATTACAAGCTCTGGGACAGGATCCTTGACGCCAATCCCGGCATCCTGATAGACTCCTGCTCCTCAGGAGGACGGCGGAACGATCTTGAGACGATGAGAAGGTCTGTGGCGCTGCATTACACGGACGTTGGTTACGGCGTCCATCCGGTGAAACAGAAGCAGCACAGGATGATGTTTGAATGGATACCCTATTTCAGGGCCCACACCTACAACTGGGACGATGAGAACGGCGACTACACCCCGGGGGCGAGCAAACCCAGCGACGAGTACGCGTACCACTGCGCGATGGCGCCGGCATTGACGTCAATGATCGAGTATTACGACGACGAGAACCGCTTTGAGATCGGAAACAGGATGACAAAGCTTTGGCGCAGGGCGGCCGAGTACATGATCGGCGGGGACTACTACCCTCTGACGGAGTGCCGCAAGTCGAATGAGGACTATTACGCAATGCAGTTCGACAGGCCCGACAGGGGCGACGGATTTGTCCAGGTGGTGAGAAACACGAAAGCTCCGGAGGACGAGTTCATACTGAAGCCTGTGCTGGAGAAGGGCGCGAAATACTGCTTCGAGAACGGCGAGACCGGAGAAAAGTTCACATTGTCGTCAAAAAAGGCGATGGAGGGCATATCCGTAAAGATCCCGAAAAGAAGCGGAATCATCTATTTTTACACAAAAATCTGAAATAACCAAAAGGAAATCATAATGGAAAGCAATAAAATGCAAAATACGATCATAACGGTTACCGCGGCGGATGGCCTCGTGAGGATGACAGCCTGCGAGTCCACTAAAGCCTGTGAGGATGCAAGGCGCATCCACCGGACTTCCGCAGTCGCAACTGCCGCACTGGGACGGACGCTTACGGCGGCGGCTCTCATGTCCGGCCAGCTTAAGAACGAGACCGACTCGATAACCCTCCACGTCAGCGGCAGGGGACCCCTGGGAAGCATACTCTGCGTCTCGGACGTGCATGCAAACGTGAAGGGCTACGTGAACAATCCGTCGCTTGAGCTGCCCGTCAGGGAGACTGACGGAAAGCTTGACGTGGGCGGCGCTGTCGGCAAGGGCTTCCTCCGGGTGATCAAGGACCTTTCGATGAAGGAGCCTTACGTGGGGACCAGCGTTCTTGTAAGCGGAGAGATAGCGGACGACCTTTCGTACTACTTTGCGACATCGGAACAGGTGCCGTCCAGCGTGGCCCTTGGCGTCAGAGTGAGACCCGACGAGAGCGGAAAAGAACCTTTTTTGGTGGATAAGGCGGGCGGCTTCATACTCCAGCTTATGCCCGGTGCGGATGAGGAACTCATAGGGACTCTTGAAACGAGGATGTCTTCGATGCCCAGCGTAACGACACTCCTTGCGGCAGGCGCGACCATAACCAATGTGGCCGAAGACGTGCTGAATGGCTTCTCCCCCGAGATCAAAGAGACAAGGTCTTTTGAATACAGATGCGGATGCTCAAGAGAGAAGATGCTGGGCGCTCTTGCGGCAATGGGACGCAAGGACCTGCAGGAGATCTGCGACGACGGGAAGGGAGCGGAGCTCTGCTGCCATTTCTGCAACAGCAAATATAACTTTTCTTCCGAAGAAATAGGCAAACTTCTGGGGGTTTGAAAGAGGCCCGAAAGGCAACGAAAAAACGAAAAAATATACCGTGATACAGGCGCATTGGCGATGGAAAAAGAAACATATTCCTTGACAATGAGCTTTCCCATAAAGTAAAATTAGTGTCTGAATCCAGGAAAAAACGGAAGGATCAATATGGAATTTGCATCGGTTTTGTTTATTGAACTGTTCCTGCCGGTAATACTGATCGTATACTACCTGCTGGGATTTATCAAAAAAGAGCGGGTCAGGACAGGTATCAGAAACGGTTTCCTCCTCCTCGCAAGTCTCGTTTTCTACGCTTTCGGAGGGATCAATGAGCTTCTTCTCTTCATTGCCCTGATAGCGCTGAACTTTTTCGCGGGGTGGGCCATTGGCGCCATTGATGCCGAAAAGAAAAAAGGCCTCAGGCGGGCGGTTTTCGTAGGAACGCTTCTTCTTAACGTGGGCGTGCTCATCTTCTTCAAGTACACCACCATGTTCATGAGCATGATAGACATGTTCAAAAACAGCGGCAGTTTCGGCGCGGCCATGGAGGGACTGGTCAAGTTCAACACTTCAGTCGTTCCTGAGGGGATCCTGAAGATAGTGATGCCCCTTGCGATCTCGTTTATCATATTCCAGGCGATCTCGTATGTCACCGACGTCTATCTCGGGAAGACGGAGCGTTCGAAAAACATCCTCACCTTTGCGCTGTACATGACGCTGCTCTGCCAGGTCACACAGGGACCTATCATGAGATACGGGAACCTGGGAAAGCAGATCGAGAGCAGGACCCATACGATGGAGGGCTTCACTGCCGGGCTGAGACGGTTTGTTTACGGCCTTGCGAAAAAAGTGCTCATCGCCAATGTCGTCGCCGCCTCGGTGGACAAGATCTTCGCGACCCAGAATACCACCATGAACATCGAATCCATGGGCGCCCCGATAGCATGGCTCGGCATCGTCCTTTACACGATCCAGATCTATTACGATTTTTCGGGCTACACCGATATGGCCATTGGCGTGGGCGGTATGCTCGGATTTAAGATCGACGAAAACTTCAATTATCCTTACACGTCATTCTCGGTCCAGGAATTCTGGCGCAGATGGCACATATCGCTTTCCAACTGGTTCAAGGATTACATCTACATACCCCTCGGAGGAAGCAGGTGCAGCAAGGCGAGAGCGTGCTTCAACGTCGCCGTCGTGTTCTTCGTGACGGGCATCTGGCACGGTGCAAACCTGACCTTTATAGTCTGGGGTCTCATTTTCGTGGTGATGAGCATTATAGAAAGGCTGTTCCTCGGAAAACTTCTTCAGAAGAACCCGGTGAAGCCTCTGAACTGGCTGTACACCACGCTGGTGGTCATGATCGGCTGGGTGTTCTTCAGATCCGACAGCCTTGATTTTGCAGGGAAGTACATTGGTCAGATGTTCTCCTTCAAGTCGTCCTCCGCGGGCTATTCCGTGCTGTCCTACCTTGATCTTTCGGTCATCATTGCCCTCGTCTGCGGCATTGTTTTCTGCGGCGCGCTCCAGAGACCTCTCGCAAAAGTAGCTGAAAAGTTCAAGACGAAGACTTGGGTGCGCATCGTTGAGTACGTTCTGCTGCTTGCGCTGTTCGCACTCTGCATCGTAAGAGTGGTGGGCGGTTCCTATGCGCCGTCCATTTACCAGAACTTCTGACGGGAGGTGCGGCAGGTGAAGAATTTCATCATATCCATAGTGGCGGTGAGCCTGTTTGCGCTTGCCATAGCCGTACCCTGGGCCCTGGGAATCGCGGGACTTGACGTTGTCCAGGACGAAGAGGGCGGCGAGATCAGGGAGCTTGCGGGTTTTCCGTCGGAATATTCCAACGACTACTTTGCCAAAGTCGACAGCTTTATAAAAGACCATGCCCCGCTCAGGAACTGGAACATTCAGGTCATGAAGGACATGGACAACGGAATGAGCAAGTTTTACGAGGAGAGGATCAAAAACCCGATCTACAGGGCGATAGTACTCGCCAATGCGACCCCCGAGCCCACGGCGACCCCGGAGGTAACTTTGGCACCCGATCAGACACCGACCCCGACCCCGGAGCCGACGCCTACGCCGGATTTCGGCGGTATTTTCGGTGACCCCACCGAAGCCCCTACAGAAGAGCCCACGGAAGCTCCCACGGAGACACCCACGGAGACACCGGAGGCGACTGACACACCGGAGCCGGAAGAGACCGAATCCCCGGAGGAGACTGAGTCTCCGGAAGCGACAGAGCCACCCACTCCCACTCCCTGTCCTCACCATTTCGTGAACTATACGGTCATTAAAACGTCGTCCTGCACGAAAGACGGAGAAGCCCGCTATCAGTGCGAATACTGCGGCGAATATAAATACGAGGTCATCAAAGCGCCGGGCCATATTTATACGGTGGTAAAAAGCCAGAACGCTTCTTACGCCCACGACGGCTACGTCATGAAAAAGTGCTCCATGTGCTCGGATGTGGATGTCAGCAACATCGTCCTCCGGACCACTGTTAAAGGATTCTACGACGGGAAATCTCCCATCTCTTACAGCGGCGCAGGCTTCAAGGGCCTTCACGACTGGTATTTCTATTCGGGAAACGACAGCGTGGGCTATTTCCAGGGGGACAACGTGCTCTCCGCCGCCGATGCCAAATCGTGGAAGGATACGTATGAACTTATTCACTACGAATGCGAGAAAAGAGGCATTTCGGTCGTGTTCCTCATTCCCCCGAACAAGGAGCAGGTCTACGCAGAGTATATGCCTTCGGGCGTTACCATCGTGGACGATTCCGCGAAGCGCGAACCAAAGTTTGTGGAATATCTGAAGCAGCAGGGCAGTCCGATAAAGTTTGTGTATCCCCTTACCCAGATGAAATCCGCAAAGATACTCTACGAGACATACCTTCAGCAGGACACCCACTGGAATTCCGTTGGAGGCTTCGTCGGCGCCATGCAGGTCTATTCTGCGATAGGACTCCCCGTGACCGGTCTTCAGAACGTGGAAGTCACCGAGGGCGATTACAAGGGCGGGGACCTTGTGAACCTGGGCGTAGGGCCCGCGACACATTACACCGGCTATTCCGTGAACTATAAGCCGTGGGTCAAATCAAAAGTCGCGGCATACTATTCCAACACGGTAACCGGCGGCAATGAGACTCCCAACACGGAGCTCAGAGTGTATACGTCCGACGCGCCAACGGAGCAGAAGGCCCTGATAATTGGAGATTCGTTCAGACACGCGATCGCACCTTATCTCGCCAAGGACTACTGCAAGGTCACCGTGACCCACAGAGGCGACTTCAACACGGTATCAAACTACGTGAAGGAAGGGGACGGCGCAGCTGTCGTTTCCTCCGGAAAGACCGTCATAAAGGACGCACTGGCTGAACTGAAAGCGGGAGATCTCCTGCTCATCATGGCAGTCGAGCGTTACGACTCGGATAACGTGAACTGTGCGCGCATGTGCTACGATTACCTGTCGAGCCTGCCGCTGAAATAAAAGCTTATAACGAACATGAAGGGCAGACCCCGCGGTGCTCCGGAAGGAGACGTCCGCGGGGTCTTTCCTGCGTTCTCGGGGGTGCAACAGGGAACGCATAAAGAGCTTCTCTTTGCGGAGCATAAAACAAATCAATCTTCAGTCAAGGTTCGGCCGGTTCAGGCCTCCGGACTTTATTATATTATTACAAGGAGATGACCCGAAAACAGAGCCTCCTCCGGCCAAAATAATCATTGACACAAATAACCAAAAAACTTATAATAAATTTGTTTATTTTGTATAAATGACTCGCTTATCGGGAAACGGCTTCCGGCGACGTTACGAGAGTAAACGGAAACTGCGGGCTTTTTCATCCGAAACGGGTGCTGAAAGGTTGAGTTTATGGACAAGAAACAAAAGCGTAAAATTATCGTTTTGGTGATTTTTGCAGTGCTTGTCGTTGCCATTATTGCGGCTCTCTTTATCTATGGCGGCCGCAAGGCGGATGTCAAGCAGTTCAAAGTCGAAAACGACGATATTCTTGACTTCAACCCCTTTGCCGATTATGAGGAGAGATCCGATAACAGTCTCCTCGAGTACGGAAAGGTACTGAAGAAGTACGGTGACAAGAAATACGAGTCCTACGCGGGTGAAGATATTGTCATTAACGCTACAGATTTTTACGGCATCAGCTTTAAGATCGACAGCGGCGACACACTTTACCTCTACCGCGACGATAACGGTGAATACAAAAACGTCTCCTACCGCGGTAAGAACTACGATTACGGGAAGGTCCTTAACGGAGAATTCTCTTTTGCCACCGAGGAGGTCGTCAGGAAGATCGAGAGGATCGTAAATCACATCAGCTTTGACGAGGATTACGGTTTTACCTACAAGGTCGACATCGAAGAGGGCAGAGACGAGAACGGTTACACATCGGCTTCGAATCAGAAAGACAGGTTCACCGAGGCCTCCGGAACCATCAAGGCAGACCCCTCCGCCATATATTTCGGCAGAAACGATGCGGGTGACGGTTCCTCCAGCGCCATCGAGGAGATCACGTTTATCTACAAACCTGATGTGCCCGAGACCGCTCTTTACTCAATGGACGTTGAGTATTTTCTCCCGGAGAACAGATCTAACAACACCCTGGTCCGTCTGAGTGTAGATAACAAGTACCCCTTCAAGGAAGCCGCCAGCATCGAGCTTAAGCGTGTTTACGGATTCTTCGATAAAAAGAGCCTTGATTTCGGAGGAAACGAGATCCGCAACCAGCAGCAGGAACTTTTCATGTGGCAGACGACCACTCTTCAGAATCCCGAAGGTCTTTACAGAAACCCCTACAGGTTCCTGATCAACGCCAGCTCCCTTGCATCTGCAGACAAACCGAGGACTATATCGCTCACCTTCGGAAGAGAGCCCGTTATTATCAAAACCATCACACTGAAGGCTCCTCTCAAGTCTCTCACTTATGAAGAGTACAAGGTCCGGAACTCCTTCTCCGAGAGCGCTATCGTTAAGGATGGCCTTACCAAGGTAGAGTTTGAGGTACCCGACACAAAGAACACCATCAGCATCAGAAGCGAGTGGGACGGCGACTATGCTTCATCACCCGCATCCTACAAGGTCACAAGATATAACTATTTCGGCGGCGACAGATGGGCCAACGGCGGCGACGGTGCCTCCTGGAGCTTTAACGTAGAGAAAGACGGCTGGTACCAGATCGGTTTCAGATACCAGAATACACTGACGGATATCGCGGTGTACGCCGAGATCAACATTGACGGCGAGATCCCCTTCGAACAGATGGAGGAGTACTGCTTCCCGTACACAGACGGATGGGCAGGTTCCTCGCTGATAGACGAAAATCAGCAGCCTTATTACTTCTACCTCACAAAGGGCACCCACACCATAAGCATCACATCGAAGGTCGGCCCCCTGAGAAAGGCCATCCAGAGTCTCAAAGAGTCCATGGATTCGATCTCAAAGCTTATCAGCATGGTCGTTAACATCACAGGCGCGACGAGAAGCTCCACCGGCGGATACAGCGTTGATAAGAACAGAGACTGGGACCTCGATAAATACATCATGGGAATCGAAGAAGAGATCGCAAACTACCGCGACACCTTCGAGAGGATATTTAACGAGATCAAGGCCGCCAACGGCGATGTCACCCCTTATTACGGATCGTCCGTTGCCGTGGCAAAAGCTCTCTTCGAGAGACTTGCCAGAGGTACGGAGGGCCTTGAGGACATTCCCGCATCCCTGAACGAAATTTCAAACGCTCTTTCGAGCCTTTCAACAACCCTTCAGAATATCACCGAGCAGCCCATCGCCATCGATTACATGGTCATTCACGGCGGCGAGTTCAACTATGATAAATGCCGCAGTAACGGCTTCCAGTCCTTCTACGTAGGCGCCATCAAATTCGGAGACTCCTGGGTAAAGGATTACTCCGTTGTCGGCGCAAGAGAAGACCCCTCTAAAAACCAGACCGAGGAGATCGAGGTCTATATCGGCAGAGGACGTGAATACGTCGAGATGCTGAGAGCCCTCATCGCCGAGGACTTCACACCGGTGAAACGCGCAGTGACGGTTAACGGGGTCACCGAAGAGAAATATATCAGAGTAAACGTTAACATGGTACAGAATGTCGAAGGCCTCGTCATGCTGCGCTATGTTACGAAGACCGCTCCTGACGTGGCCATCTCGGTAGGCAACAGGTCGCCTGTCGAATATGCCGCCAGAGGCGCTCTGGTGGCGTACAACGACCTCGACGGAGACGGCGTGGAGGATGAAAACACCGATTTCTACACATATTTCGATGAGAACTTCCTCCCCGGAAACTACACGCTTTCCAGATACCGCGGAATGTATTACACGGTGCCGGAGACCCAGAACTGGGTGGCCCTCTTCTACAGAACGGATATCATGGAGGAACTGGGTATAGAGAATCCTCCGGACACCTGGGAAGAGGTATACGAGATACTTCCGAGACTCCAGGAAAAGAGCATGGATTTCTGCTATAACTACGGTGTCGGAAACATGTACCCGTTCCTTTACCAGAACGGCGCGTCGGTTTACGACGCGGACGGTCTCCACTCCAACCTGGATTCGGCAGAAGCATACGATGCTTTCTACGAGTACGCCAACCTTTACAATAAATACAATATTCCTTACGCATCCAACTTCTACATGAAGTTCAAGCTCGGCGACATGCCGATAGGAGTTGCGGATATGGGCCTCTACTGCCAGCTCAAATATTCCGCTCCTGAGATCAACGGTAAATGGGCTATGTCGCCTGTTCCGGGACATCTCAAAGAGGACGGCACGGTTGACAGAAGCATGGGCGGAAGCGGAACCACCTGCATCCTCATCAGAAACGAGGGCGACAGAAACCACGCAGCCGAAGGCTGGGAATTCGTCAAGTGGTGGATGAGCGAGGAGATCCAGGTCAAGTATGCTCAGGAAGTCGAGGCCACGTTCGGCGTTGCTTCGAGATGGAACACAGCCAACAAGCTTGCCATAAACAACATGGCATACAGCGACGATGAGCTGGAAGTCATCAACGAGCAGTGGAAGTACTTCACCGAATACCCCGTGGTTCTCGGAGGATACTACACAGACCGTTACCTCCTGACAGCGCTCAACCAGTCCGTTCTTCAGGGCGACAACATCAGGATCGCTCTCGAGGATGCCGTCAGGGAGATCAACAAAGAAATGAAACGTAAACAGAAAGAATTCTTCAATGATGCGTTTGACAGCGAGGGTAACCTTATAAAGGAAGACTTCTCGATAATCTGGTCGACTAGAAAGGGGGAGGGCTGATATGAGCAAAAAAGAAAAGAAACTCAAAAATGAGCCTTCTGTGGTAGTCGATTCCGACAATCAGGAATTGGCCACCGGAAAGAAAAAGAAGGATTATACGAAATCGTATTTCCGCTTTAAGCTCCATGAGATGGGCCAGTTCAAGATGTCGTATGCGCTGATCGCTCCCTTCTTTATCTGCTTCATCACATTCACGCTGTTGCCTCTTATCGCTTCGGCTGCGCTGAGCTTCTTCTACTTCAACGCGCTGAGCCTTCCGAGGTTCATCTTCTGGGACAACTACCTCTACCTCTTCGTTGAGGACAGCCTGTTCCTGAAGGCCTTCAGCAACACTCTGTACTACGCGATCATAGTCGGACCTGTTTCCTACATTGCGTCGTACTTCTTCGCCTGGTTCATCAACCAGGTTCCGAAGAGGCTGAAGCCGCTCTACACACTGGCCTTCTACGCGCCTTCCCTTACCGGCGGCGTGGCGCTCAGCGTCGTATGGCTGGTGGTTTTCGCAAACGACAGCCAGGGTTACATAAACTCAGCTTTGCTCAATGCGGGCCTGATCACGGAGCCTATACAGTTCCTTCAGAATGTCAACTGGATCATGCCTGTAATCATCATAGTCTCGCTGTGGTCTTCACTGGGTACCGGATTCCTTTCTTTCGTCGCCGGATTCACCAACGTTGATAAGGAACTCTACGACGCGGCCATGGTCGACGGTATCACATCAAGATTCCAGAGACTTATCTACATTGACATACCGCAGACGATGCCTCAGCTGCTCTTCTCCGCGGTCCTTACGATAACCGGTTCGTTTACGGTAGGCGGAATAAGCCAGGCCCTTGTGGGACACCCGAGCCCTGAGGATGCCGGTCTTACAATCATGCTTCACCTTGGAGACTATGCCGGACAGCGTTTTGAGGTCGGTTATGCTTCGGCCATCGCCGTCGTGCTCTCCGCATTGGTTCTCGGTATAGGAAGACTTGCCTTCAGGCTGTTAAGTGATAAGGGGTGATGACAGGTGTTTCAAGTAGACGTTGATTATTTAAAGAAAGCCAAGAAACGCAGAGAATATGCTCCGACCGTAATTTCGATCTTACTTGGATTTGCGGGCATTGTATCCTTTCTGCCTCTGATCTACCTCGTGGTTACGGCATTCAAGCCTGCCGAAGAGCTGTTCCTCTATCCGCCGAGATTCTACGTGTCCAACCCGACACTCAAGAATTTCACCGACCTTGTGAGCATTACTTCAAACACGATGGTTCCGTTCACAAGATACCTGTTCAACACTGTGCTTATCACGGTGCTGTACATTTTCGCAATGATAGTCGTCGGAACGATGGCCTGCTACCCGCTTTCAAAGCACAAATTCCCCGGTGCGAAGGGACTTTTCAAGCTCGTTACTAACGCGCTCCTTATCATATCCGGTGCTGCGGCCATCCCGTCCTACATAATCGTTACGGGTCTTCATCTGGACAATACCTATCTGGTATATATCATCCCGGGACTTGCAAACTGCACGTGTATGTTCCTCTTGAAGCAGTTCCTTGACCAGGTGCCGGATTCCATATTTGAAGCCGGAAAGATAGACGGTGCCTCCGAATGGCAGCTGTACACAAAGATAGCTTTGCCTCTCTTAAGAAATGCCCAGGCGACCTGCGTCATCCTGACGTTCCCGGGCATCTGGAATGACAGCTCGGCTTCCACGACCTACATTTATGAGGAGCAGCTCCGTACATTTGCATTCTTCATGAGCACCCTGCAGGGTGGTCTTGCAAGACAAGGTGCTAATGCCGCAGCCTCACTCATCATGACTGTTCCGAGTATTATCGTATTCATCGTCTCCCAGTCGAGCGTTATGGATACGATGGCCCACTCGGGTATCAAGTAAAGGAGGCGCCGGATGAGAAGAAACATTTCAAAATTTGTGTGTCTTTCGGTCGCATTGGCGTTGGTGCTCTCACTTTTCACGATAGCGCCTGTCAGTGCCGCGACTCCGTACTCAAACTACTTCATGTCATCCTCTGACGATTACAGCTGGAACCTTCCCACACCGGAGGCTTATCAAATCAGCAAGGTAATCGACTTCCCCGACAAGGAGCACGGAAAACTCCTCGACCCTGAGGACATTTTCATCGGCCCCGACGGAAAGATCTATATCGCCGATACGGGAAACAACAGGATCGTTATTCTGAAGAGTGACTACACTTTCGATTTCGAGATCACAGGCTTCGAGGAGGACGGAAGCAAGCTCAGCAAGCCGACCTGCGTGTTCGTTGACAAAGACGGAACCATTCTCGTAGCCGACTACGGTAACAAGCGACTTGTGGAGTTCACGAAGTACGGCAATTTCCGTTACGCATATCCGACTCCGTCCAGTGACATACTGGTGGATGATTTTAACTACCAGCCCCAGCGCGTCGTAAAAGATGAGAAGGGATACATCTACGTTTGCTCCGTTGGCGACTCGAACGGTATTCTGATGCTCTCCTCCGACGGTGAGTTCAGAAACTATTTCGGAACAAACAAGGTTGCTCTCACATTCTGGGAGATGGTCGCGAGATTCCTCTGGTCAAGAGAGTCCAGAAAAGGAACCGTTGTTACGCTCCCTTATACTTTTAACAATATATTTATACATGACGGTTATATCTACGCCACTACGACCGGTTACACCAGTGCTCAGATGCGTAAGATAAACCCCGCAGGTTCGGACGTTCTTTACGCCGGAAAGGATTTCTCGGATATAGGTCTTTTGAGAAACTCAGCCGACCTTCAGAACTTTATCGACGTCACCGTTGACAAGGACCTTAACACGTACATCATTGACGCCACGTACGGCCGTGTTTATGAATATGATGAGTGGGGCAGAAACCTGTTCGCTTTCGGTGCGGTAGGTACGGGCTACGGCCAGTTCTCCCTCCCGAGATCCATTGAGGTGGATGAAAACGGCAGATTGTACGTTCTCAACGGTCAGAACAACACCGTTTACGTATTCGAACAGACCGAGTTTGCAAGACTTGTTCACAAAGCCAATAAGAATTACAGCGACGGAAAATATGAAGCCGCTGACAACCCGGACGACCCCACCGGAACCGACAATGCTTTCGTTCAGTGGACGGAAGTAAAGCGCGAAGACAACTTCTACGTTCTTGCGCTTCAGTCCATCGGTCAGATCTACTGGAGAGAAGAAAGATACAGTGAAGCGCTTCAGTATTTCTACGATGCCGAGGATGCGACAGGTGCGTCCACAGCGTTTGAAGAGCTCCGCTCCGACTTCCTTGGCGAGTACTTCTCGATCATCGCCACCGTGCTCGTGGTGCTTCTCGTAGGTCTCGTGGTATTTAAGTCCATCATGAAGCGCTACAGGATGAAGCATCCGAAGGGCGAGCCGAAGGTCAACTTCTTCACAAAGACCGTGGCCTTTCTCAAGAATATGGTGCATATCTCGATCCATCCGGTGGACGGATTTGAAGATATCAGATATGAGAACAAGGGAACCTACCTTGATGCGGTGATAGTCATGGTGATCTACATCGTGACACATATCCTGTCACTGTACGCCACGAGCTTCATTTACAGAAACGGTGAGTCTCTGGAATTCATTGACTGGGGATTTGAACTGCTGTTCTGTATCCTTCCCTGGGCGGTCATCTGCACTGTCAACTACGGTGTTACGACTATCCTTTACGGCGAAGGCAGATTCAGGGACGTTGTGATCGGCGGAGCATATTGCCACGTGCCTTTCATACTCATCCAGCTTCCTTTGGCGATCATCACCCAGGTGCTGACGCTCCAGGAAATGCCTCTTTACAACATTGTACAATACATCTCATACGCATGGGTCATTTTCCTCGTATTCATGTGCATGAAGGGCGTACACGGATTCAACCCGCTTAAGGCGCTGCTGGTATTCGTGCTTACGGCCGCAGGTGTTGCCGCTGTTGTGGTTCTCTTCATGATCGTGAGAGGACTTACATCACAGCTTATCGATTTCATCGTTCAGTTTGCAAAGGAGTTGAGCTATCTTGTCTAAGAAAATAAAGAAGACCGAAACTGATAAAGACGCTGCTCAAGTCAACACGACTATAGAGGGAACGACCCCGGAAAATGCCGCAGAAACCAATCCTGTCGACAAAACTCAGGGCACCGAAAATCCCGAAGAGAACAAGCCCTCTCTGTTCTCCAAGTCTCTGGACGAGGAAAATGTAAAGAGAAATGTCTACGTCGACAAAGAGGAGGCCGAAAGGTTCCTCGAGCAGCAGAGAAAGAAAAAGAAGAGAAACAGGATCATCGCCACCACCATTTCGGTGATAGTGGTCCTCGTGGCTGTCTTCGTAGTATACAAAGTAATATTCGGCGGAAACGTCGGCTACATCAAATGGCTTCGCGACTATATCGTCATGAACGATCCCAAGCCTGTGGGCGCCGGCATTGATCTGGATGCCGGCATGACCGAGATCGCAAAGGTCAAAAACAGCCAGGGCGGTGAGACAATCCTTAAGTTCTCGCCTGCCGATCAGCTGCTGATCCTTGACATAACCAATGCAAAAGGCGACAGAAAAGAGATCAGAAGCTGGCCAGCGCCGCTTGAAAGCGAGATGGATCCCGCCACCAAAGACGATCCCTACCCGAAGTACAAGAAGAACCATGACATCATTTCGTCTCTTGTAAGACTCGGCTGGACCGCTTCCAACCTTGACGGAGGAAAGGACTGGGGTATCAACCAGAACGATAAGCTTACCATCGAGTATTACATGATCGAAAACGGCTTCAAGGTTAAATACACCATCCCCGTTGAGATCACCAAGACCAACAACATGGCGGAGACCTACAAGGTCAATTATGAGTTCAGCATTGGCGTTGAGTTCTACCTTGATGAAAACGGCGACCTCGTGGTGAACGTTCCCAAGAAGGATGTCCATGAGGACAAGGAGGAAAAGGACTACGACAATGATTCCGACGAGATGCCGAGAGTTGCTTCCATAGCCTGCCTGCCCTTTATCAGCGCAAAGAGACAGGGCGACAGCGGTTATTACGTGACTCCCGACGGCTCAGGCGGTCTCACATATTTTGACGTGCCCCGTATTTCCACATACGACGAGTACCAGAAGCGCATTTACGGCTACGACGACATATTCGACGTGTTCAACTACCCGAATATGACCAATGAGACCATATCGCTTCCCGCTTTCGGCACGATCGACGACGAAGTGATGCTCACATGCTTTGCTACCGAGAGCGAAGCCAATGCTTCCATCCTCATGGGCAAGCCCGGCACGAAGAGCCTCCCGTTCTACTACATTTCATATTACTTCAAGTGGAGAGAGTTCTACCAGGCGAAGCTCAGCAACGGCGGTTCCGAGTACACATTCCTCGAGGTTCCGTCCGGCATTGGCGATTTCACCATGAAATACATGTTTGAGATCGACAGCTCAAAGGACTACTCATACGTGGATGTGGCCAAGAACATCAGAAACTTTATCATTGAGAAGTGGGGCAACGATAAGAAGACCCTTGATTATCTGAAGAATTCCGAGGTGGATGTAAACACTGAGGAGAACAAGAACAAGAATCCTGACGTGCTCAACCTCAAGGTCTTTGTGGCTGACATAAACAGGGCTTCGGTATCCATATTCCCGACTTATAAGGTCATGACCACTTTCGGTCAGATAAAGGATATTATCGGCGACACTAAGACGGTATTGCCGAAGATCCGCTACTCCGTGCTGGGCTGGCAGCAGAACGGCTACTACGGAAACATTACGCGGAAATACAACATCGGTCTGGCTATGGGCGGCTCCGGCGGTCTGAAGGATCTCAACTCCTATGCTGCGGAGAGCGATGCCACCGTCTCTGCTGACGTGAACATGCTCATACTCTACGGAAATCCGAAGGGCGCAAGTCTCAGGCAGGCAGTCGTAAAGAATCCCGGTACGTTCTACGTTAACTATAAGCTGGTCAGCACCGCGGGCGTGTTCAGAAGGGATTCGGACTATTACTACATGAGCCCCCGCTACTACAACAACAAGATGCTGAGCAACGACATCAAGAACCTCTCAAAGCTCGGCTTTAAGAACCTTGACCTCCAGCAGCTTGGCAATCTGCTTTATACCGACTATAACAAGGAGAATGCTCTTCTCCGCCAGCAGGGACTGGAATACTACCGCAGTTGGATCGTGAAGTACAAAGAGGTATTCGACACCGTATCGGTATACTATGGCTATGAGTATGCGGCTTCAGTCGCCGACAACATCCTCGACATTCCTACGGAGACCTCGAGACTCTTCTCCATCGATGAGTCTGTGCCGCTTCTTGAGATCGTGTATCACGGACTGGTTGATTACTATTCATCTGCCGTCAACAGAAGCTCCGACTACACCAAGACCATCCTGAGATCCATTGAGTACGGCGCATTTCTCACATACGAAGTGACCCATGAGCCCACCGAGGAACTCAGATACACAAACTACAATTCACTTTTCAAGGCACAGTACGGAGAACTTTCGAAGGATATTCAGAAGGGCTACGTAATAGCCGACAAAGTGCTCGCCCCTGTTGCTGCCGCAGAGATCACCGGCCACCGTTGCGTTGACGGAGCAAGATCCGGTAATGTTTACTGCACCGAGTACAGCAACGGCATTAAGGTTTATGTTAACTACGGAGATGAGGCTTTTGAGACCGAGGACGGAGTTGTTCCGGCTCTTGGCATAGGCCTTGTCACAAACGGCGCATTCGAGACCGTTAATGTCGGATAAAGAAGGGAGGCCGGTTGATTTGAAACAGATTAAGTATAAAAAGAAGCTTGCGCATTCTCAAAAATACACTCTGATGTCTTTTGAGAAAAGACGCAACCTTGAAGGATTCGTTTTCTCGATCCCCTGGCTGATAGGTTTTCTCGGTTTCATAGTGGTGCCGCTGGTGCTGTCCGTAAGGATCAGCTTCTTCCAGACGGTTCTTACAGACCTCTACGGATTCCAGGGAACCAGTACGTTCGTTGGCATCAACAACTACGTTAAGGTCATCCAGGATCCGTCCGTAGGTGAAACGGTGTTTAAGTCCTTCGGTATGTCTCTCATTAAGGTGCCTGTCATCGTTGCGTTCTCGCTGTTCGTGGCTGTGCTCCTTAAGCAGGAGTTCCCGGGAAGGACAGTGTTCCGTGTCATATTCTTCATCCCGGTCATCCTTGCCGGAACCATTATGACTTACCTCTTTGCGGATGGCGTAGGAAACATGAGCGTATTCAGCTCCATCACCACGGGCTCCGCTGAGATAAATACTTTCTTCGGAACGATCATGAGCAACATAGGCTCAATCATGTGGGCCAGCAGTGTTGAGATACTGATCTTCCTCGCAGCGCTCCAGAGTGTTCCGGCGATCCTCTACGAGGTCGTTGAGATCGACGGTGCTACCGCCTGGGAAAGTTTTTGGCACGTTACGCTGCCTTACATTTCACCTTTCGTGATCCTGAACTGCATCTATGCTCTTGTTGACTCCTTCGTTGCTTCCGACAACCCTGTTATGAGCATCATGAACAGCATGACTCAGGAGGGTACGAAATACGGACAGGCTTCCGCTCTCAGCTGGCTGTACATGCTTGCCACGCTCGCGGTCATACTCATATTCATACTGTTTACGAGGAGGTGGCTGAAGTGACAACAGAAACCGTTAATGCTGCTGAAAACGCTGCAGGTGTTGTCGAAAAGAAACGCATCGGCGGTATAAAAGGCCTCATCAAGAAATACGAAAACCTTGGTTATAAGGCGAAAAAGAAAATAATGCATTTCATATCGAGAATATTTGTTTACTTTGTTCTCATTGAGATGGCATTCCTCTTCATTCTGCCCTTTATCTACATCTTCAGTACGTCGCTCATGACGTCGCAGGATTACATGGATCCGACGGTCCAGTACATTCCGACCACGGTAAACTGGGACAACTTTGTGAAAGCCTTCCAGGCTCTCGACTACATTCCGTCATTCTTTAACTCCCTCGGAACGTCGCTGCTTTCGGCAATATTCCAGACACTGTCCTGTGCGCTCATTGGTTATTCACTGGGCCGCTACAAGTTCAGATTCAGGAACATAGTGTTCATCCTGGTGGTATTGGTGCTTCTCATCCCGCCTCAGGTTATGATACTTGCTTCGTACGGACTCTGGGCGACTTTGAGCCTTGTTAATACGTGGGGACCTGTGGTGTTGCCTGCGGTATTCGGACTCGGTCTCCGCGGCGCGCTGTTCGTAATGATCTACATGTACTTCTTCCAGAGAATACCTCCTGTACTGGACGACTCCGCAAGGATCGACGGCGCGGGCCCTGTCAGAGTTTTCGGACAGATCATGCTGCCTCTGGTCAAGTCGGCCATAGCCATCGTGTTCATATTCTCATTCGTATGGCACTGGAATGACAACTACGAGGCTCCCACCTACATGTACCTCGAGGGCAAACAGACACTGCAGCCGAGACTTGCAAACATAAGAAACTACTTCAACAAGTATGCCACATCCCAGATGATGTCGGAGCTTGACAGAGCTCTCTCGGAACCGATGCTCTTCGCAGGGTGCCTCATGGTCATGTTCCCGGTCCTTCTGGTCTACATCTTCGGACAGAAGCAGCTTGCCGCCGGTATCGAGCGTATCGGTGTTATCGAATAAGGAGGAGGGACAAATGAAAAAAGCTTTAAAGATCATTATCGCTGTCGCTCTGACATTGCTTCTGACATTCAGCTTCTTCGGTTGCGCCGAGAAGAAAAAGGACGATGACGGCCCAAAAGCGACCCCGAGACCCACTCCGGAAGCTCTTGTAAATGAGATCAGACTTTCAGGATATCTATATGCTGACAGAGCCCAGAACCTGGAAAGATACAAATCGGTATTCGTTTCCGACTATCCAAGCGTTGAGATCAATATCGATCTTGACCGTGTAAGCCCGGAGCTCTACTTTGAGACACTGGACGATCTTATGGACTCGGACGACCTTTCAGAGGCGGGAGACGTTATACTGCTGGATGCGCCGAGAATGGCAAAGTATGCCCAGGAGGGCAAGATCATTGATCTGACCCGGTACATCGGAACTGTCCTGAATTTTGACACGTATAAGAAGATCAACCCCGCAACGGACCTGCTTCCCGCGGCTTACGAAGCCTGCTTCTACAACGGATCCGTCTACATGATAGCTCTTGAGTACAACCACAAGTTCGTGCTCCTCAACTATTCTCTTATAGGAGACGCGGGATTCTCTTTCCCCCACGACGACTGGACCTGGGACGACATGGTCGAGATCGCAGAGGCGCTGAAGGAGAAGGGCGTTGAGACTCCGATCGCGATGGACTATACCGACTATGCGATATGGGGCGCTTTCGCAAGAAGCTACGGTCAAGACATTTATGACTACGTTGGAAACTCCGAAGATGTAAAAGAGCTTGACCTCACACATCCCGGCGTTGTAAAAGGCCTTGAGGATATGGCAGACATAATCGATCCCGCAAGAGGACTGGTTGCCTGCGTAAACTCCAAGGACATTGAGCCCGATGATATTTCAAAATACGCATTCATAGTTGCGGATCACGAGGATATCGCAAGATGGAGCGAGGCGCTGCTGGCGGCCGAGGACGAGGAGTCCGAAGGCGAAAAGTGGACCTGGGATTTCATCCATTTCCCCCGCTGGGAAGATGACAATTACGAGGAGAACGGCATTTATCACCAGGCCATCGCCGCCAATGTATACGGCTTTGCAGTGGTCAACCACGGCAAGAGCGAAACATACAACGACGACTTCTACCGCACCTGCGCTTATCTGGCTCTTTACGCAACGGTAAAAGATGCTGCGGAAGGATATGCGGATCAAGGCCAGTCCGTTCCCGCTAACAAGGAAGCAAACTCGGAGAAATTCTGGCGCGAGTATCCAAAGGCCGGAAAGAACTCCTCCGTTTTCTCGAACTTTGCTGAAAGCGCGGATTTCGCAGGCTCCCTCGGATGCTTCATGCCTACGATGTCCGCAGGCGAGATCAACATCGCCTATGCTGTTGAAGGCTATCTCTCCGGCGAGAGGACCATGCTTGAGGGACTCCAGAAGCTTCAGGAAACTGCCCAAGCCAGCTGGCTGACTCGGTAATTACTTAAGATTACAATTTAGACTGACACACCTTCGGACGCGGGAAGCGTCTGAAGGTGTTTGCCGATAATATGAGGATAAAAGACTGACATATGATGAACGATGGCGTAACAGAGTCATTTATAAGGGCAAGAAAAAACAAGATGATCCCGGTCTGGATAATACTGATCGCGGTCGCTGTTGTGGCGATAGACACGGTGCTTTTTGCGTTGCTTGAGCTGATCGGCGTGCTTCTTGTCATCATGATCACCGGAATCGGATGCTACGGATCGATATTGCTCATAAAGAGAAGCAGACTTGAGTACGAGCTGTCTATTGTATCGGGCGAGATGACAATCTCGGAGATAAGGAACCAGACCTGGCGTAAGAAGGTGATGAGCTTCGACATCAGAGACGCCCAGGGGTTCAAGATCGCCAAAGCCGAAGAGGTGGAGGTGAAGGAAAAACTGGCCAAGGAAAACAATCACAAGGTGCTCCCCTGCTTTAATGAGGAGAGCGAGGAGATATATTTCTTTACCGCCAGAGGAAAGGACGAGGGCGTTCAGTTCGACATTTTCATAGATCCCGACGAGAGGATCAAAAAAGAGATGGCGTCAAGGAACCCCGAAGCAAAAAGAGTCTTCGGACTGTAAAGCAGGAAAGACAAAGTGAGAAGATATTTCAGCGGTAACGGAATAATAGGAAGGTGCGGCGCTTTTTTTATGGCGCTGCTTCTTGTTGTCTACCTGGCCGGATGCGGCATTATAAGAATCGTGCCTAACGACCGGGTCCCCTCGCCCGGAGGTCAGGATGATCAGAAAACAAACGCCCCGGACCCGACTCCGCTGAAACCGAAATATGAAACCTCCTTCGATCCGGGTGAGGAATTTAACTCCGACATCGAAAAAGAAGCATCCGAAAGGATCGACGGCATTATAAAAAGGGCTGTGACGCTTATGAACTCCCTTGGCGACAGGCTGGCGGAGGACCTCGATCCGGGAGCTTACGGATCGCTTCCGAAGGCAAAGGATTCTCTGAAAAGCGCAGACGAGGTACTGTTCTACGAAAAAGTGGAAGAAAACGCAGAGAAATTCGGTGATTATTCGCTTGACCAGAACGATTACGACAGCGACCTTTTCTATCCCGTAACCAATGCCATCGACGCGCTGAGACTTGACAGACCCGAGCTGTTTCTCTACAGCGACATGATGCCTTCTTCAGACTTTTACGGCACATCCTACGAACTTACCTACTATATGCCGAACGAATGGCTGAACCATCCCGAATCGGACAGGGACAAGGTCAGAAGGGCGGTGGACCTCTATTACGCGGTGGTGGACAGGATCATCGAAAAAATGCCTCAGGGACTTGACAATTACGAAAAGTGTTTCTATTTCATATTTGTGGTATCCGAGAGCGTCACATACGACGTGGCTCAGACCTCTCTTTTCGACATGTATCAGGCCTACAACGTTCTTGTCAAGGGGCGTGCGGTGTGCGCAGGGTATGCGGAGGCGATGTACGAGCTGATGAGGCGTGCGGACATCAAATGCGAAATAGTTAAAGGCGAATCCCCGGGGGAGGGCAGACACGCATGGAACGCGGTATACTCCGGCGGTGAGAAGTATTACATCGACGTTACCTGGTACGACACGGACAGCGAATCCGAAAACTACCGGGCAGGCAACACGGCATATCTTTTCATGACGGAAAAAATGCTGGAGGAATACGGATACGTTAAAGACCCGGATCCCGCGAATTAAGGGATTTCAGCGATAAAAACAGGAATGCTTACGGTAAATGAGCATCTTGACGCATTGGCTTTTTTGGTGTAAAATACGCCGGAAGCGGCAGACACGGGAAGTTCATATTTCCGTGTCGATGCTTTTTTGTTATATAAAAAGGTATTTTCCCGGTTCTTCGCCGGGACATGATGAATGGAGGAAAAATGGCTTTTATTTATTCTGAACCTTCACGTACGTTTAACGAGTACCTGCTCTTGCCGGGATATACTTCAAAAAACCATATCCCGTCGGAGGTGTCGCTGAAGACGCCCCTCGTAAAATTCAAAAAGGGCGAGACTCCTGCGATAACGCTTAACATTCCATTGGTTTCCGCGATCATGCAGGCGGTTTCGGATGACAATCTCGCTGTGGCGCTGGCCAGATGCGGCGGTCTGTCGTTCATATACGGTTCCCAGAGCATTGAATCTGAGGCTGAGATGGTGCGGAAGGTCAAAAATTACAAGTCGGGTTTCGTTGTCAGTAAATCGAACCTGAGGCCCGATGCCACGCTGAGCGACGTCCTCGAGCTTAAAGCGCAGAACGGTTTTTCCACTGTTGCGGTGACGGATGACGGAACTTCGTCGGGAAAACTTCTCGGCATCGTGACCAGCCGCGACTACAGACCCAGCAGAATGTCGGGCGACGAGAAAGTCGAGACCTTCATGACACCGTTCTCAAGGCTCGTTTTCGCAAGAGAGGGAATAACTCTTAAAGAAGCCAATGACATCATCTGGGACCAGAAGGTCAACTCGCTTCCTATAATAGACGAGAATAACAATCTGAAGTATTTTGTTTTCAGAAAAGACTATGATTCCCACAAGGACAACCCGGATGAGCTCCTTGACGCAAACAAACGTTACATGGTAGGCGCCGGAATCAACAGCCGCGACTACAAGGACAGGGTTCCCGCTCTTGTTGAGGCAGGCGCGGATGTGCTTTGCATTGACTCATCCGAGGGCTTCTCGGAGTGGCAGAAGGACACCATCGCCTGGATAAGAAGCGTGTACGGCGACTCCGTCAAGGTCGGAGCCGGAAACGTTGTGGACGGCGAGTCCTTCAGATTCCTGGCTGACGCCGGAGCCGATTTCGTGAAGATCGGTATCGGCGGCGGTTCCATCTGCATCACCAGAGAGCAGAAGGGCATCGGAAGAGGCCAGGCCACTGCGGTCATAGAGGTGGCAAAAGAGCGGGATAAATATTTCGAAGAGACCGGAGTCTACATTCCGATCTGCTCCGACGGCGGCATCGTGTTTGACTACCATATGACATTGGCGCTTGCCATGGGAGCAGACTTCATCATGCTGGGCAGATATTTCGCCAGGTTCGATGAGAGCCCGTCGGCGAAGGTAAATATTAACGGAACGTATTACAAAGAGTACTGGGGCGAGGGCTCCAACAGGGCCAGAAACTGGCAGCGCTACGATATGGGCGGGAAATCGGCTCTTTCCTTCGAGGAGGGCGTTGATTCCTACGTACCTTACGCCGGAAGTCTGGCGGACAACGTGGGACTGTCCCTTGGAAAGGTTCGCTCCACAATGTGCAACTGCGGCGTGCTCAGCATCTCGGAGTTCCACCAAAACGCCAAGCTCACCCTTGTCAGCTCCACCAGCATCGTTGAGGGAGGCGCTCATGACGTAATACTGAAAGACAACGGCTATGCAAAGCTGAAATGATCATTATGAACGGAGATTGATGTTATGGCAGAAGACAGTTATTCAATGAGCGAGAAAACATTTATTGAGTTCAAGGAGAAACTCGCTTATCTCAAAGGACAGAAAAGTGACGAAATAATCCACAGGATCGAATTCGCGAGAGGCCTTGGCGATCTTTCCGAGAACGCGGAATACGATGAGGCCAGAAACGAGCAGAGAGAGAACGAGGCCGAGATAGAGCGCCTTGACGCGATACTCGCAAGAGCCGACGTGTACTCACTAAAAGACCTGAAATGCGAAAAGGCGGAGCTGGGAAATATCGTCAGCGTGCTTTGCAAATGGAACGGAAAGACCATTGACTATTCACTGGTGGGATCCGTTGAAGCAGACCCGCTGGCACACAAGATCTCAAACGCATCTCCTCTCGGCCAGGCTCTTT
The DNA here is from genome assembly GCA_017444825.1 of Clostridia bacterium. Lineage (GTDB taxonomy): Bacteria > Bacillota > Clostridia > UBA1212 > UBA1212 > UBA1212. Next base: position 1,903 of record JAFSVU010000020.1, on the reverse strand, counting down.
TCGGGAAAAAGGTCGGCGATACCGTAGAGGTACAGGTACCGGCAGGCACCAGGGAATACGAGATCACAGGTATCGGAGTACAGGAATGATCATGGGGCTGGCGGACTGATCTCCGCAGAAAGGCCCCACAGGAGTATTTATATATGGAAAACAACAACCAGCAGAACGTGCCCACCATGTCGGAGCAGGTCCAGATCAGGCGTCAGAAGCTTGCGGACCTGAGAGGCAGGGGCATCGATCCTTTTACTATAACCAAATTCGACAGGACCCATCTTTCGTCGGAGATCCTGGCGGGTTACGACGCCCTCGAGGGCAAGCAGGTCGCCATTGCCGGCAGACTTATGGCAAAGCGTATCATGGGCAAGGCGAGCTTCGCCCATATTCTTGACAGGGCAGGCCGCATTCAGGCCTATTGCTCAACGGATTCCCTTGGCGAGGAGAGCTATAAGCTTTTCAAGACTTTTGACATTGGCGATATCATCGGCATCAAGGGCTTTGTGTTCAAGACCAAAACGGGGGAGGTTTCAGTCCACGCGGAGGAGATCACTCTTCTGACCAAGGCGCTCCATCCGTTGCCGGAGAAATTTCACGGTATAACCGACACGGATACCCGCTACCGCCAGCGCTACGTGGACCTTATCATGAACCCGGAGGTCAGAGACACTTTCGTAAAGCGCTCCAGAATAATCAGCGAGATCAGAAAATTCCTGGACGGCAGGAATTTTATCGAAGTTGAGACGCCAATGCTGGTCGCCAATGCGGGCGGAGCTGCGGCAAGACCCTTCGAGACCCACTACAATGCCCTTGACGAGGACGTGAAGCTTAGAATTTCACTGGAGCTTTACCTCAAGAGGCTTATTGTCGGCGGCCTTGAGCGTGTTTACGAGATCGGGCGGGTGTTCAGAAACGAAGGCGTTGACACGAGACACAACCCGGAGTTCACGCTGATGGAACTCTACCAGGCCTACACGGACTACCACGGGATGATGGAGCTCACAGAGAGCATGTTCAGATATCTGGCGGAGACTGTGTGTGGCGGGACCCTGATAAAGTATGGCGAGCACGAGCTTGACCTGGGAAAACCTTTTAAGAAGGTCACCATGGTGGAACTTGTGAAAGAGTACTCGGGTGTCGATTTTTCGGAGATAAAAACTCTGAAGGAGGCGAGGGCTGCCGCAAAGGAAAAGGGCGTTGAGTTTGAAGAGCGCCACACAAGAGGCGACATTTTGAACCTTTTCTTTGAGGAATTCTGCGAAGCGAACCTTATTCAGCCCACTTTCGTAATGGACCATCCGGTGGAGATATCCCCTCTCACCAAGAGAAAGCCGGACGCGCCGGATTACGTGGAGCGTTTTGAGCTTTTCATGAACGGCTGGGAGATGTGCAACGCGTACTCCGAGCTCAACGACCCGATCGACCAGAGAGAGCGTTTTGCGGCCCAGGACGCGGCTTTTGCGGCAGGCGACGAAGAGGCCAACCACACCGACGAGGATTTCCTCCACGCCCTTGAGATCGGCATGCCTCCCACGGGCGGTATCGGTTACGGTATCGACAGGCTCGTTATGCTTCTCACGGACAGCCAGGCGATAAGAGACGTATTGCTGTTCCCGACAATGAAACCTTTGGACAAGGATAAGACCGAAAAGGCCGAGACCAAGGCGGAAGAAAAGTCCGTTGAAGCGGCTCCTATCGTCGAAGAAAAAATCGACTTTTCCAACGTCGTGATCGAGCCCCTGTTCCAGGATCAGGTCGATTTTGAGACCTTCTCCAAGTCCGATTTCCGCGCTGTGAAGGTTCTCGAATGCGAGGCAGTACCCAAGTCCAAGAAGCTCTTAAAGTTCACTTTGGATGACGGTTCTGACGAGAAAAGGACGATTTTGAGCGGTATTCACGCATATTATGA
>JAFSVU010000003.1 GCA_017444825.1 Clostridia bacterium | reverse complement strand
GATCGATGAATTAAATTTTAAGCCGGTCATGGACAGGTGTCTGTCGCTGAAAAGGATGCTTATATCTGCCGTTAATACAACCAAAGCTAAGCTCGAAAACGCATCAAGAGCAAATTACAAATATGTCGCATAAAGCTTTTTGGCAGGTTCGGAAGCACTCGCCAATGGTCAAGACAAGCGGCAATCGCCGCCATTGACGGGTCCTCCCGAACCCGCTCCGGTAAAAATAAGGGGCCATAGCCCCCGAATTATGATGCCGGGCACCGCCTGGATTTTATCATGGCATGGGTTTCACCTGCTTCACGATTCTTATCTTTTACGATATTAAAAATCGGGCGCTCGGAATCCGATCCAAAGCGCCCGCACTTTTTACCTAATACCTTTTACTTATTACTTAAAGCGGCACCCCTTAAACCATTACTTATTACTTGAGCGGCACCCCTCAAACTATTACTTAAAGCGGCACTCCCTCAAACTATTACTTATTACTTTGTCCGGCACACGCTCTAACTAAAAGCGGCACTCCCTTTAATGGTTCTTTTTCTTCATGACCAAACCCGCTGCCGCCGCTGCGATCATTATCACCGCAGACCCGGAAACGAAGCTTCCGCAGCCTTCTTTTTTGGTTTCGGGAGCTTTTGTGGCCGCATCTGCCGGAGCGTCGGTTGCGTCATCCGCGGGCTCAGCCGTGGCGTCCCCGGCAGGCTCCTCGGTGGGCTCATCCGCAGGCTCCTCAGTGGGAGTTTCAGGCTCTGCAGTAGGCTCCTCAGTGGGTGCCTCGGTCGGTTCGGGGGTGGCTGTGGCGTTCGGGTCGGGCTCGAACTCAAATACTGTGGTCGTGTCCCTTGTGGGCTCGAGCTCGCTGTTGAGCTTTACTATGTCGCCGGATTCCAGGACTGCAACGGCCACGATCTCATTGGTTCCGTAAAGGTCCTTGATCGGGACTGTTATTTCATATTCGCAGACCAGTTCTCCGCTTCCGGGCCACCATTTTTCAACAACAGAGGCAAGTGCCGTGTTGTCCTGCCATGCGAAGGATTCATCCGTTACAAGCTCGCCGTTGATCATATATCCGAACACTTTTACAGGCTCGTAGAAGCATACCCATCCGAGGAATCCGCAGGTCTCGCGGGTCTCATAATAACTGCTGTTCTCCATATATTCATCGATGGTGTAGCGTGCCACGTCGCCGTTATTGAGGCGCACACCGTTCCAATAGAAGCTGTCGATGAATGTGGCGTAATTGTCAACGTCGTCCACGTCAAAAACGTCAGCCGCAAAAACAGTTGCGGGAGCCATGCACATTACAAGCAGTGCACATATTAACAATGCGATAAACTTTTTCATAATAGATCTCCTCTGTACAATTATTGCCAAAGCCCGAAGCGAGCACAGGCGTTTTTTCGTAAAACAACGAATTTAATTGAAATCGTAGAAAATTATATAAAACGGCCTTCGCCGTGTCAAGGTTCACTTTACCAGCAGCGTCTTTATATTCTTACCCGCCATTGCGTCCGAAAAAGCTTTGTTCACGTCGCTCACGCTGTAGAACGAGCCCAGGGAGAGGACCGTATCCGTGAGATCACTGTGGCACCTCATAAACTCCAGGTAGTCCTTAACGTCAATGACCGAATACTGGGAGGAGCCGATAAAACGGAGCGCTTTGAAGGTGATCACCTCGGGAGGGATCGATATGCTTCCGCTGTTGCTGTATTGCCCGGGGATCAGGTAGAGGCCGCGGTTCCTGAGAACGTCCATGCCGAGGGTGAGGGCCGAAGGAGCGCCGGAGCACTCAATGCAAAGATCGACGCCAAGGCCTCCGTTTTCCGAAAGAAGCTTTTCCGTGACGGCAGACGCCCCGTCTTCTTCAAGGCTTAGCACTTCATCTGCACCGAGCTTTTTGACCAATGCTGCCCGGGAGGGGTTGCGGTGAGCGCCTATTGCATATATCTTTTTCAAGCCAAGGGCCTTAAGGTATGTGACTGCAAAACAGCCCACAGGGCCGAGGCCCTGCACGACCGCGGTGGTGTCAGGCCCGATGTCAAAACCCGCCCGCCTTGCAAGCCTTGCGGAGTGGATGATGGTGGGGCCGGGACAGCCGAAAACAGCCGCGGCCTTCGGATCCACGCCTTCCGGGATCCTGATCAGGTTCGAAAGGGGAGTGTAGTTTACCTCCGCATAGCCTCCGTAGAGGTAGGGGGGCTTATCGATGCTTTCGCTGTTCGTATCCTTCATGTTGACGCAGTTGGCGTCGTCTCCCGTTCTGCAAAGAAGGCATTCCCCGCAGGGAACGGCAATGTCCGCGATCACGTTGTCACCGACTTTAAGACCGAATCTGGCGGCGGTCTCACCGTCGCAATCCACAAGGCGTCCCACAAATTCATGGCCAATGATCGACGGCACAGGCATACCAAGCCTGCCTTTGTAAATGTGTATATCCGTGCCGCAGACGCCGCTTGCTATAAGCTCGCTCCTGCCGAAGCCCTTCGGGGTCTCGGTGACATCAAATTCTCTCACCTCAAAGGGGGTGTTCGGTGCGGTAAAAACAGCTGCCTTTGCTTTCATAACTGTCTCCTTCTATTCAATGCCTGTTTCGGCATATTTTCCCATTATCTCTGCCGCGCGTAAAACTCTCTCCCGGGGGAGGGGCGGCGTGTCCTTATATGTATAACCAATGCCCATAGCTTCATATTTTGCCACCCCCAGCCTGTGGAAGGGGAGAATGTCGGCGTGGGCAACGCCTGAGCTTGCGATCAGTTCACCGATCCTTTTCAGTTCCTCGTCGGAATCGTTAAACCCGGGGATCAGAGGAATGCGGGCGGTCACATTGGTTCCGAGAAGGACCAGTTTTCTCAGGTTGTTCTCGATGAGGGCAAGATCGCCTCCTACGAAAGATGAGTACTTTGCGGGGGTGCCCGCTTTTACGTCGAAATAAAAATCATTTACGTAGGGAAGGACCGTCTCGAAGGACCGCCAGGGGACGCATCCCGCGGTATCGGCAAGGGTCGGAACACCGGCGCTTTTAAGTATGGCCGCAAGCTCCGAGACTCCCTCGGGCTGGAGCATAGGCTCACCGCCGCTCACCGTGACGCCTCCGCCTCCCTTTTTGTAAAATTCAATGTCCTCAAGGACGTCATTGGCGACATCCCGGGGCTCCATCATTCTGCCGTAGGATTCTTTTTTGCCTGCTTTTTCGAAGAAAAGAGTGACAGGCGCAGGGGATATGTTCTCGGGATTGTGGCACCATGGGCAATGCAGATTGCAGCCCTTCAAGAACACGGTGGTCCTGATACCGGGGCCGTCGCCGGTGGAAAACCTTTGTATACAGCTTACGTTGAGAAGAACCATACGTCAGACGTCCTCGTGCTGGGTGCGGCTGAGAATATCCTCCTGGACAGCGTCGGGAAGAGTTACGTAAAGAGCTGAAAACCCGGAGACACGTACCATCAGCGACTGATAGTTCTCGGGGTGGAGCCTTGCGTCCTCAAGGATCGCGCGGGACGTGGAATTGATCTGTATCTCCTGGGCACCGCGGGCAAAATACACTCTTATAAGCTGGGCCAGCTTCTCGCGCTTTCCGTCCTTGAACACGGATGGTGAGAATTTTTGGTTGACAACGGAACCGCAGGCGCTTCTGGTGTAGTCGGGCTTTGACACCGAGAGAAGGGTGGAGGTAACGCCTCTTTTGTCGCATCCGTAAGTGGGAGATGCGGCGTCCGAAAGGGGTCTGCCCGCAAGTCTTCCGTCGGGTGTGGCGCCGATCTCACGTCCTGCGTCTATATTCGAAGTGTTGGAGGCCATGACCGTATAGACCGGGCCGCCGTCGAGAGTCCTGTAGCAGTCGAACATGTCGGAGAGGGTGGAGGTGTACCAAACCGCGTACCTGTCCACGTAGTCGTCGTTGTTTCCGTACTTCGGCGCGGCAATGCATTTTTCCCTGAGCTCTTCATAACCCTCGAAGTTCGCCTTGAGGGCTTCAGCCAGCACGGACAGCTTCAGGGCTTTATCGTCGAAGACCAGCCTGTTTATCGCCGCCAATGAGTCGCTGACGGTGCCGATACCCATGAGGGCCGCTCCGTGGGCCGAGGGATATTTCGCGCCGCCGTTGTTTATGTCAAGACCTCTTTCTATGCAGCACTCGCAGAAGCATGAAATAAAGGGCGACATGTGATCGTCGGGGTCCTTCTGCTTTGTGATGTTTCTCATCCACGAGATGTATTCCGCGGTGCCGAGCTCCAGCTTTTCTTCGTAAAGCTCCATGAAATCGTCCATGGTCTTTATGGCGTCCAGCTCCTCCCCCGGCATGTCTCGGAGTATCGCCTCAAGGTATTTGATGGGGTCAAAACGTCCGTCGGACCAGGGCGGCTGCTTCCCGGCCATGAAATTCTCGATGCAGCCCACCATGCAGTAATCCCTTACGTCCTTAAGCTCGTAGCCTTTTTTCAAAAGGGCGGCCATGTTCACGTCGTCGTTCATGAGTGCGGGATACCCCAGGCCCGTGCCTATCGACTTGAGGCACTCGTCCAGGAACCTGTCGGGGCAGTTTGAGGACACCCTGGCGGAAAGATTGGGGCCGGGAAGATTAACGTCCCTCACCGCATGGATCATGCAGTACGTCAGATCGTTTACCGCGGTATCGCCGTTTTCGTCAACGCCGCCAATGGCAATGTTCACCACGTCGTCAAAGCCCCTGTATCTGAATTCGACTATCTTCAAAAACGTGTTTGCAAGGAGCTCTTCGCAGAAGCTGTCAGTGAGGATCCCGTTCTCTTTATCCTTTGCGTACAGGGGATAGAGGTACTGGTCCGCTCTTCCGAGAGCCATGGCATATCTTTTTTCCGCCACAAAGGAGGTGTGTAGCATCCACACCAGCTGGAGCCCCTGGGCAAAGGTCTTCGGCGCCCCCTCAAGCAGCGCTTCGCAGTTGAGAGCGATGAACGTCAGTCTCGAATCGTCATAGCCCTCCGAACCAATGAGGCTCCTGGCTTTTTCCGCATATCTCTTTACGCGGACAAGGAAGGCTTCGAGAGTGCGGCGCATGCCTTTTAACAGCGCGACGGACGCCGGTTTTCTGTTCACTTCAAGGGAGGTATCGATACGTTCGATGAGCCCCGGAATGCCTATATTTACGGCGGTGCGGTAATCGGGAGCATAGTGGTCGAAGCCGGTGAAGAACCAGCGCTCCGGATATTTGTCCGTCCACTCCTTTGTGAACTGCTCCTCCTCCGGGGTGATCTTGAAAAAGTAGCCTCTGATGCTTCCGGCAATGAGATCGTTTCCGTATATGAACGGCTTCTCCATCTCGAAGAGGGCCGATATGCCGTCTGCGCGGACGTTCACATTGGTTTCGTTTTGGCTGGCGGAGAGACCCCTGGCTCTCAGAAGATCGGGATAAAAAACGCCCTCCGGCGGTGCTTTCATTTCACTTTTAAGATCGGCAAGTATACTCATACGAGGCTCCGTTTCAAATTGGTTTTAAAGACACGTACAGTATACCATGAGGCGCCTTGTTTTTACAACGGAAAACAGGTGAAAACAGGGGCAAAAACCAAAAAAATCCTTTACTTAATTCCTTCGTTTTGGTAAAATGTCTCAAATCCTGGGCCGAAGGGAGGGGACCTGCTTTTTGAGTACTTACAAGGCCACTTTGATGAACGAAACAGCCGTAGGAATGGCGCTGGTGCGCATTGCCCACGAAATCGTTGAAAAGAACAGAGGTTGCGAAAATCTCTGCCTTGTAGGCATTAAAAGGAGGGGTATCCCGCTGGCCGAAACTATCGCTAAAAATATCGAGACCATCACAGGAACGGAGCCCCTTACCGGGGCCGTTGACGTCACTTTTTACCGTGACGATCTTACGAAAGTTTCCGAAAATCCCTGTGTTGAGGGTACTGCCATCGATTTTGATATCAACGGAAAGATTGTCGTCCTTGTGGACGACGTTCTTTTTACAGGGAGGACCGCAAGAGCCGCCATGGAGGCGATCATGCAGAGAGGCCGTCCCTCCAGAATACAGCTGGTGGTGCTCATCGACAGGGGCCATAGAGAGCTGCCGATAAGAGGCGACTTCGTGGGTAAAAACGTGCCCACCGCAAGGGCGGAGCGCATTGAGGTCAAGATCCCGCCTTACGATGACAGGGTGGCCGTCGAGCTCTACGGCTGAAAAACAGAGCGATCGGAACCGAGGTCATAACGCGGCCGGTAAGCAAGCCGCTTAATGATAAATATTAATTTGTACCAGCGTGTGCAAGATATGGAGGTATTTATGAAGTTGATTTATAATGTCCACGACAAACCAAAAGCCGGACAGATACTGGTTTTTGCCTTCCAGCAGCTTTTGGCGATCATGGCGGCTACCATTGCGGTTCCGGGTGTCGTTAACCAGGTCACCGGAAGCCACATGACAGCTTCTGCCGCAATGTTCGGTGCAGGTATCGGAACCATCGTCTACCTGCTCTTCACAAAGTTCAAGAGCCCTGTTTTCCTCGGCTCGTCCTTTGCTTTCCTCGGCTCAATGTTCAGTGCATTTGCGGGAGCTATTGCCATGGGCGACGAGAATCTTGGTTACTTCGGTCTCATCATTGGCGCGGCTTTCGCGGGCCTCGTTTACGTGATCCTCTCTGTGGTCGTTAAGATCGCGGGTGTGGGCTGGATCAACAAGATCATGCCTGCAGTCGTTATCGGCCCCACCGTTGCTATCATCGGTCTCAGCCTTGCGGGAAATGCCGTTGGCGACGCTGTAAAGGGCGGTGTTACGGATGCGGCCGCAAACCCGGTTGCAAACCCCTACATCTGCTTCATCTGCGCTCTGGTGACACTGATCGTCGTTGTGAGCTGCTCTACCTACGGTAAAAAAATGGGCAAGCTCATCCCCTTTATCATCGGTATCCTTGCAGGTTATGCATTGGCGTCCTACTTCACGATCATCGGTATCGTGACCGAAACACCCGCACTCCAGATAGTCAACTTCGCACCTCTTACGGATCTTTTCGCAAACGGTGTCACGGTTACGTCCTTCGTTTCGCTGCCCGAATTCACGTTCATCAAAGCGATCCAGGGACTCAAGACAGTCAACCCCGCTTACATCGCAACCATTGCCGTTGGTTTTATTCCGGTGGCATTCGTGGTGTTTGCTGAGCACATTGCAGACCACAAGAACCTCTCATCCATCATCGAGAAAGACCTTCTCATGGATCCCGGCCTCTCCAGGACACTCCTTGGCGACGGCGTAGGTTCCTTCGCAGGCGCTCTCTTCGGTGGCTGCCCCAACACCACTTACGGTGAGTCCATCGGATGCGTAGCCATCACCGGAAACGCTTCGATAGTTACTATCCTCTCCGCTGCTATCCTCGCGATCATCGTTTCATTCCTCTCGCCCGTGATGGCGTTCTTAAGCTCCATACCTCCCTGCGTAATGGGCGGCGTCTGCATCACGCTTTACGGATTCATTGCCGTGTCCGGACTCAAGATGATCCAGAAGTCGGATCTCAACGACAATGCAAACCTCTTCACGGTATCCGTTATCCTGATCTGCGGTGTCGGCGGTCTCTCCTTCACGTTCGGTGAGGTCACCATCACAACGGTTGCATCCGCGCTCATCCTCGGCATTATCACAAACCTCATTCTGAAAAAGGGAAGAAAAAAGGAAGATAATGATTCCGTGAACGTTGAGAATAAAGAAGACAAATAATGAGATCATAAAATGATCTGAGATCTGCCCTTTCCCGCGCGGGACATGTTTCCGCAAATGCGGGGAGGGGCATTTTAAACCGGTTTTTAACCAATGATATCATGGAAAAAATTAAGAACTTCAAACTGACGGTATCCTACGACGGAACCTCCTTCCGGGGCTGGCAGAAGCTTCCCGGAACGGATTCGGAAACCGTACAGGGACGCCTTGAAAAGGTGGCTTCCCTTCTTTCGGGATGCGAAACTGCCGTAAACGGCGCCGGAAGGACAGACGCGGGAGTTCATGCCATAGGCCAGGTGGCAAACGTGAGGCTCCCGGGGGAGCTTTCCTGTACCGAGATCAGGGACTATTTCAACAGGTATCTCCCCGAAACGGTGCGCGTTGTTTCCTGCGAGGAGGCGTCAGATAGATTTCACGCAAGGCTCTCGGCCAAAGCCAAGACTTATGAATACTACTTCACGACCGGAGAAAAGCCGCCTGTTTTCGAAAGAAAATACGTTTACCGCCACCCTTCGGCAGTCGATGTATCGAAGATGGACGACGCCTGCAGGCTACTTATCGGGACCCACGACATGAAAGGCTTTGCGACGGCGGTGCCGAAGAAAAAGAGCTCCGTGAGGACCATAACCGGGGCATCAGTCTCTTCCGCTGACGGCTTTGGTTTGTTCGGACACGGAAACGCTCCGGACGTCTACGTGATAAAACTCACGGGCGACGGATTTTTATACAATGAGGTCAGGATAATCGCCGGCACGCTTCTGGAGATCGGGAGCGGGGCCATGGACGCCTCAAACATTACGAAGGCTCTGGAAACGGGCGACAGGCACTTCGCGGGCTTTACCGCACCTGCCTCCGGTCTTTTCCTTGCCAAGGTCTACTACTGAATATGAGATAAAGCGGGAAACCGCACAATATATGGATCGGGGGACACAAAATGCCTAAATTCCTGGTAAAAAACAAATACACTTACGACAGAAGACCGCAGACGGATTACTCCTGCAGCGAAAACTATGCGCCGATCTCAAAGTCAATGCGGGGCATATGCTCGCACAACTACATTCCGGCGTTGTTCCGGGTGGATACCGCAAGGGACCTCGGAAGGTCTTCTTTTTCAAAAAAGGATCCTGCGGTGATAATGCTTGATAAAGAGTTGAAGACGCTGCTTAAAAAGGTCACCGGGTTCAGGCTTTCGGGCGCCTCCGCTTCTGACGGGGCCATTATACGCGCGGTCTTTTTAGGTAAAAATTCGGAGTCGTACGCCAGCGCCTGCGAGGCAAGGTTTGCCGCCGGGGAGGGAATATGCTTTTCGACGGGAGGCATTGGTTTTGAGCCCGAAAAGCTGGTGCTTGAGACTGACGGTGACTCTCTGTCCTGCGGCTTTGAGTTTGTGTACGTGAAAAACACTCTTTCGGAGTTTCCGGGACAGGCCCATTTTTACGAGGCGTCGGATGGTGCGGAAATATATGACAGAGGCTGCTCCGTTGTTTTGAAGCTTTCGGGAAAGGGGTTTTTAGAAGCGAAGGATCTCCCCCTTGACCAGGGGACTGCGTACGGTATGAAAATGCCTCTTAGAAATACGGTATTTGCGGTCATAAGAAATCTTTGCGGCGCAAAGACTGCATCGCTTAGCTTTACCTCGGAGACCTCGCCAATGTATTCCGTGGAAAACCGGGTGACGATGGAGCTTGCGAAGGATGCAGGGCCTCATCCCTATTACTTCAACCTCTCGGCCTGCCCCGGGTGTGACGGAAGGCTTACGGGCTTCAGACTTGAGAGCGATGGCGAGGGAGAGCTCGTCATTGACAGCTATTCTTTCGAGCAGGAAAAGCCGTTTTACACCGTATATTCCAACGTAAACGAATGCGTTGCGGATCCGCAAAGCGACACTTTTTCCGTGAAAGCCTCATTTTCCGAGGATATCCCGGATGAACTCTTTGAAAAGCTTGTGAGCCGCTGCGGTGGGTGCATTGGTTTGTACGCGGGCACCATGGCTGACGATACGGGCTTTGGCACGGGCAGCGAGACTGTCGCCGGAAAGAAAGCACTGGGAATCATTCCTTTCCCCGAAGATGCGAAAAAAGGTGACTCGTTTGAGTTTAAGGGAGTGCCGCTCAGAGACGATAAGACCACGATGCTCCCATACCAGCTGCTTCTTTTCGCATTGCCGAAGGAGGACGTCGAAGAGCCCGTGTGCCTTACGGACCGCTTCTATATCGAAAATTACGAATGCTTTGACACTAATCCGTACAGGTTCGACGTCCCGGAACGCAGCTTCGACGTGACTGACTTTGGCGCAAAAGGTGACGCCATGACCGATGACACGGAGGCCATACAGAGGGCTGTTGATACCGCAGCCGGGCAGGGCGGCGGAATCGTGGTGATCCCCGGCGACGGCAGTTTTTACGGGAAGCGGTACATCGTGACGAACATTCTTCTCCGGTCAAACATTGAGCTTAAGATCGAAGAGGGGGCCGTGCTATGGCAGTCTCAGCGCCGGGAACATTACACATATGAGCCCGCATACGGCCACGACGACATCATCCCCGGCATAAACTGGACCCACAATCTCCACACCGCCAACCTTCCTCTGATACAGGCGGCGAACGCTGAGAACATAAAGATAACGGGCGGCGGCATCATCAGGATGCTTGACACCGGCTCCGAGGAGAACGTGGGCATGCCCGGATACTCCGTCGGCTGCTTCAGGCGCATCCACTGCATCCCTCTGGGACTTTTCCTTTGCAAAAACGTCGAAATGAGAGACGTTTCGATACAGCGCTCCAACAACTACCACACCAGCTTCAACCACTGCGAGAACGTTTACATCGCCAATGTGAAGCTCCACCGGGTCAAGTGCGTCAGCGGCGACGGCTTTGGCGTCTGCGGCGTGAAGCATGCCTTCGTGAACCGCTGCTTCTTCCAGTCTAACGACGACGCGATAGTCATGAGCACCCACTACGAGGATCCGAGGGGACTTCTCTGGTGGACAAATACCCGGGGCGAGGACAATTCGGTGAGATTCGTGACAGTGCGCCACTCATATCTCAATTCCGGCGGCGGCAAGGCGATCTGCTTCATCACGTGGGGCACCTCCGATCCCAACCAGGAGTTTGAGGAAATATCCAACGTCATTGCCGAGGACAATGTGCTCACCTGCGTGAATCCCGTTGGCGCCTGGTTCGACAACCCATACAACGGAAAGCAGCCCTTCGACAACACCGAGACCGACGACTACTCGCCTGTGAAGCAGATCAGGATCTTCGGCAACCGCTACGTGGGCATATGCTCCCTCGGCCCTATTCAGGCGACGGACGTTCTGACAGACTGCGGCATTATTTCGGCGGGCAATTTCAGAAACGGAGACTTCTCCCTTGGAGGCCTTGCAAACTGGACCATTAACCGCAACCCGGATCCGGACTCTGCCCACACCGTCACCTATTGCGACAAAACCAAGGGCATCATCGAGCATTTTGACAAGGGCGAGGTCTCTCTTATGCAGGGCCTTCACCTGGGCATGGGGTCACATCGTTTCTCCTGCGAGGCGTTTACGGGGCCGAATGGTGCGAAAATGGCGGTCGAAGTCATTCAGACCGGAGAGATAATTGCCGAGAAGATCGTGAAGAACGAATATCCGCGGCTTGAGGAGCTCCATTTCGAGATAACGGAGGCGGAGGGCCTTGACGTTTACGTGGGGATAGCTTCAAACGGCAGCGGCAAGGATGACTTTTGCGTGTTCGACTTTTGCAATATAAAGAGCGTCACCGATGACGAGGGCAGAAAGCGGGCCCTTGAGCAAAAACTGACCGAAAAAGTATCTCTGGATTTCGACCTTCCGGAAGGGGCACACGCCAATGCCGAAGAGGGCAAGGTCAACATCGCTGTAGATGCGACAGGCTGTGAAAAAGCATTAAAAGCCAAGGCCTCCAAAAGGAATCTGGGCCTTGAATGCGCGGTAAGGATAGACAGACTCCCCGCGGGCGACGATTCCGGATACGCCTTCAGATTTTCCGAAAACGGCAATGGCTTCCGAGAGCTCAGAGTAAACCTGCCCAAAAGGCTTCTCGTCATAAGAGAAGTCTCGGGCGGCGCCGAAAAGGAACTCTTCCGCAAGGAGGATTTCTTCTTCACGTCCCTTGACTTCCACAATTTCCGCCTTGAGGTCTCCGGCGGCGCTGCGACCCTTTGGATAGACAGCGGGCTTTACACCTCCGTGAAGATGACGCCAATGGAAGGCACCGCCTCCATCCGCATCAACAACCTGGAGGCATCGCTTAACGGCATATCGATCGAAGGAAATTGACTAAAATATTTCCCGGGGTTTACAAAAACGGGAAATATGCTATCATCCCCCTGAAGGGGGCGGATGGATTGAAAGAAAAAAGAGATAAGTCGTCAGCTGACGATCAGGTTAGAGGGAAAGTCGAAAATCTGCTTAAAAAGCTGGGATTTCCCCGTTCATCGAGAGGCTTTTCGGACTGCGTCGAGGCAGTGGTAACGGCCTGTGAAACTGATGAGGTGTACGGATCGCTGACTAAGATAATATTCCCCGAGGTGGCCAAAAAGCGCGGAAAGAGCGGAACCGCCGTGGAAAAGGCGGTGCGCGACACGGTGAAAAAAGGCTGGGAGCGGGGAAACAGGGAGAAATTCAGATTGATATTCGGGGACGATTACAGGCCCCTTAAGGGCAGCCCCACGGCAGGCGAGTTCATTGAAGCCGCGAGGGACTATCTTGAAGAAGCAGGGTGAAATATGAACGTTGCTCTTTACGTAATTGAATTGTTTGGCGTTGCGGCTTTTGCGATCTCCGGAGCCCTGGTTGCCATCGAAAAGAAAATGGATCTTTTCGGGGTGGCCATCCTGGGCTTTGTCACCGCCACCGGCGGAGGAGTTTTGAGAGACCTGATACTCGGCATCACGCCTCCTATGACCTTCAGAGACCCGTCGTTTGCCATAGTGGCTCTTGTCACGTCTCTAATAATGTTCATACCGTGGGTGAGGAGAATACACGGGAAAGCCCAGAAGGTGAGAGACTGGATGCTGCTGGTGGTGGATTCCCTGGGCCTCGGCACCTTTGCGGTCGTCGGCATGGGGTATGCCATTGACGCGGGCTACGGCGACAACGTATTTCTTCTGATATTCGTTGGCGTGGTGACGTCCATTGGCGGCGGTATCTTTAGGGACATCATGGCCGGAAACAGGCCCTACGTGTTCGTTAAACATTTCTATGCCACGGCGGCCCTTATAGGCTGCATCGTTTTCGTGCTGATGAGGCTCTGGGCCGGGGAGATCGTTGCGACGATCGTGGGAGCCTCGGTCATTTTCGTGCTGCGTATACTTGCTGCGGTATTTCGCTGGAAGCTGCCTGTGGCCCACGATCCGGGGGATAAATAAATCATGCGTAAGATCGTTTTAACTGTGTTGACCGGATGTATGCTGATTCTCGTTGCCGTCCTCGCGGGCGGATGCGGAAACGGAGGAAGAACTATGTGGTTTGAAGCACCCACCAAAAAGATTTTGAAGGATGACGCACCGGGGAGAAACTCCTCGTATACGGTCTATATGGCCGCGGATGAGAAGGAAGGATGCCAGGCAGTTCTCAAATATGAATTCGTGACAGGGCCCATTGAGATCGAGGTCAAAGAGCCCGTGAACGAAGAGGGCGCGAGCATTGGCGTCGAGGTCTTTCAGGAAGCCTACACAAGGACCGCTTTTCAGGAACCTTTTTTTACCGACAAGAAGCTGCTGGGAGAGTACGTGTACTACCCTGACGGTTTGAGACCTGTGGAGGAGAACCTCACCATCGGCTCGAACAGCGCAACGCCTTTTTACATTCTTTTTGACTCGGAGGGCGCAACGCCGGGGGACTACAGAACCGAATTTGTCGTAAAAGTGAACGGCGAGGTCATTGACAGGGGAAACATCACTGTGCACGTATGGAATTTCAGCCTTCCGAAAACCAGGTCCATGTCAGCCGTATCAGACCTCAGCGCCTATTCGATCCAGAAGGTGGAAAAGTCGGAGGGCGAGAAGACCCAGGAACTCTATAACAAGTATTATGAGTTTTTGCTGGAGCATAATATATGCGCCTACTCCCTGCCGTACGACATACTTGACGAGCGGGCAGACGCGTACATGGACGACCCCAGAGTGACCGAATTCCGCGTTCCATATTCCGGCGACGACGATGTGATCCGCACATACTACGAGAAGCTTTCAAGTAAGCAGGAGTGGCTGGACAAGGCCTATTTCTACCCCCTCGATGAGCCTGCGGAAGCGGGTGACTATTACAATCTGGGCAATGCCGGACGGCGCCTTAGTGAGCTTTTCCCCGGCTACCGCATGGTGGTGCCTTTCTTCATGGACCCCGACATGCCCGAGGGCGGCGACGCCATTGACTATGCATCGGAATACATGAACATATGGTGTCCCAAGCTCTTCTGCTTTGACTCGAAAAATATTTACAGCGAGACCCAGCTGAAAGAGAAGGATTCGTTTGCCGACCGAATGAAGGCGATGTGCGAGCGGGGCGACGATCTCTGGTGGTACGTTTGCTGGGAGCCCGGCGAACCCTACGCAAATCTTTACGTTAACATGCAGGGAGCCAAACAGCGCTCCATCTTCTGGCAGGCTGAGCTTTACGGCGTCAACGGCTTCCTCTACTGGAGCTCCAACTTCTGGGACCAGATCTCAGACCCCTGGGAGGATATGAATACCGTTAAATGGCTGACCCCATTTGTGTTCGGTGACGGTTCGCTCCTTTACAGCGGCAGACAGGTGGGTGTTGACGGACCATGCTCCTCTCTCAGGCTTGAGGCTGTGCGCGACGGCATTGACGATTATGAACTCATAAAAATGGCCAAGGCTGCCTGCGGCGACGACGCCAAGGTCGACCGGATAATCCGCAAAGTGGCAAAGAGCATCACCGACTTTACCTCAAGCGACGAGGTTATAACCAATGCGAGAAAAGAGTTGGCGAAGATTATCGAGACAGGGAAGAAGTTTTAGGGGTGCCGTTTAAGTTAAAGGGAGTGCCGCGTACAGTCAAAGCGGTGCCGGACAAAGTAATAAGTAAGAGGTAAAAGGTAAAAGGGGCTGCGCAAGGGAGTGCCGCTCAAGGTAATAAGTAAGAGGTAAGAAGTAAGAGGCGCCTGCGGAAGGGAGTGCCGCTAAAGTTAAAGGGAGTGCCGCGTACAGTCAAAGCGGTGCCGGACAAAGTAATAAGTAAGAGGTAAAAGGTAAAAGTGTAGCGAAGGAGTGCCGCTCAAGGTAATAGGTAAGAGGTAAAAAGTAAAAGGCGCCTGCGGAAAGGAGTGCCGCTAAAGTTAAAGGGAGTGCCGCTCAAGGTAATAAGAAACAGGTAATAGATGAAAAGTAAGAAGTTATAGGGAAAAATGGACTGTATAAGCGGTTCTGAATCAGGCGAACAATCTGCAGATCATATTAAGACAGTCTGGCATGCTATCATCGACATATCCGGAATCCGTAAATCCCATTTTCTCGTACAGCCTGACTGCCGCCTTGTCTTCCTTTTTAACACAGACCTCGACGTGGTCAAAATGAGCCTCCTTGCGAAGCTCCTCAAGGATAAGCCTTAACGCCTCCGCTCCGTAGCCCTTTCCCTGATAGCGTTTGTCTATCATGAACTGCTGGAGATCGTAGCCCAAAGGCTCGTCCGTAAACTCTCTTGTCAGCGCAACGCCAATGACCTCCTCATCGTTCTGGATGACCCGGACTTTGCCGTTGCAGTTTCTGTACACATACCCTCTGGCAATGGTGCCGATTGGCGGCGCCAAAAAACTCTTTTGCTCCTCGTGCACCGACAGCGAAGCCACGTCAAGCCAGTTCTCTTCGGTTATTTCCGCAAGTCTTACCATTTTTCAGTCCTTTCTCCGCCACCCGGCGCAGTTTACCTTTACCTTTTACTTATTACCTTCACGCAGTGCCCTTATTACCTATTACTTATTACCTTAGCGGCACCCCTCAAACTGTTACTTCTTGCTTTGTCCGGCACCGCTCGCGTCTCGCACATTGCATCTCGTCACTTGGCTGCACTTCGTGCAGAATCGCTCTTCGATGAAATGTGGTCGACGTGGGCCCCCTATTACCTTTTACTTATTACCTTAGCGGCACCCCTCAAACTGTTACTTCTTGCTTTGTCCGGCACCGCTCGCGTCTCGCACCTTGCATCTCGTCACTTGGCTGCACTTCGTGCAGAATCGCTC
>JAFSVU010000019.1 GCA_017444825.1 Clostridia bacterium | reverse complement strand
GGCACCCCTCAAACTATTACTTAGTCCGGCACCGCTCCCGTCTCGCACCTTGCATCTCGTCACTTGGCTGCACTTCGTGTAGAATCGCTCCTCGATGAAATGTGGTCGACGTTGGCCCTTCGCGCAGCACCTATTACCTAGTACCTATTACTTATTACCTTGTCCGGCACCGCTCAAACTACTACTTAGTCCGGCACCGCTCCCGTCTCGCACCTTGCATCTCGTCACTTGGCTGCACTTCGTGCAGAATCGCTCCTCGATGAAATGTGGTCGACGTTGGCCCTTAGCGCAGCACCTATTACCTAGTACCTATTACTTATTACCTTGTCCGGCACTCGCTTTAACTACTTTCCTTCATGGAAACTTGTAAACGCGCCTCTTTCAACCTCCGGCAACCCTTTCTTTACTTTCAACTCCCCAATAGCCTCGATCAGGAAGGCCATGTTGCGGGCCAGGTTCCTCATGGTCTGGAGGCCTTCGAGGTCCTTCTTGACGTCTTCGGAGGTGAAGCCGTGGACCTGGTTCCAGTAGGTAGAGGATGCGATGGGCATGCCGCTGATGGTGAAATATTTGTTGAGGACGTCAAAGGATGCGGAATTGCCGCCTCTTCTGGCAGAGACAACTGCCGCGCCGACCTTCATATGCTTTGAGAAGGATGTGCTGTTGAAAAGCCTGTCGAGGAATGAGATCAGAGTGCCGTTGGGGGAGGCGTAATAAACGGGGCTTCCAAAAACAATGCCGTCGGCGGTTTCGAACTTGGCGGCGACTTCATTGACCTGGTCGTCAAACACACATTTGCCAAGGTCATTGCACCTGCCGCAGTCTATGCACCCGCGGATGGGTTTACTGCCGATATGGATGAGCTCGGTCTCGATGCCCGATTCTTCGAAAACTCTAATCATTTCTTTGAGAGCAGTTGCGGTGCAGCCATTGGCGTTGGGGCTCCCGTTGATAAGCAATACTTTAGCCATAATGATCCTCCGTTAAATAGATTTTGGACAGAGAAAGGATACAAATAATCGGAGAAATTGTCAATAAAAAATAAGTACGTGAGCGGGCAAAATCTTTTGAACAGCCTTGAAGAAGGGCATATGAATTTGATATAATTTACATATGTTTTGAAAGCGTTTATGAGGAAAATCTATGCCTGAAAAAAGTATCAGAGAAATGAATAAACTTGAGCGGAGGCACTATTCGCTTGAGGCAAGGACCTTCAGAGCGACGATTATAGCCGCCATTGTGTTTGGCCTTGTTGCGTTCATTATCGGAATCAGCCTTTATGCTGTTGCCCTGGGGGATCAGTACATTGGCGAGGCATTTACTCTTACCAGAAGCGCCAAGGGCTTTCTTGAGATGAAGGATTACATGGATCTTGAGAGGCTTACGGAGAAGGTCAGGGCGCGATACGACAGCCTTTCCGAGGGGGAGAAGCTTCTTTGCTATCCGGGCAGTGACAGTTACGATTACGACAAATACAGAGAGTTTTTTGAGGATTTTTTGACCGATCCGGACTACACCAATGCCATCAGTGCTCTTAACTATTTTAAGTCAAACAGTGATGTTTTTGCAATCTATGTAGGTTTTTACGATTATGATACCGGGCGGCTTGTCTACATTGCGGATCCCGAGACTGAGGACGATCTTGTCTGCAATATCGGCGACTGGGAATACAGCACTGCTTCCGGCTTTGATGACATGTATAACTGGCAGGGTTCGGATAAGAGCAGTAAGACTAAGGCGAAGAGACCCTTTGCTGTGGAGAATACCGAAGAATACGGTTGGCTGATTACTTCCGGTGTGCCGCTGAGGAATGAAAACGGCGATGCGTTTGCATTGGTTATGGCGGATATTGAGGTCATGCAGATCGCTCTTGGCATGAGGCTGTTTGCGCTTCAGTATTTTTTGGCCATGTTTGTGATCGTGAACGTTGTGGCTTTTGTGCTGGTGTTCCACATGAAGAAAACATTGGTTAAGCCTATTAATGCTATTGCTGAGGCTGCCGCCGCTTACGCAAATGACAAAAAGAAAGGCATCAGAAGCACCAACCGTTTCTCAGACTTGAATATTAAGACCGGCGACGAGGTGGAGAATCTGGCACTAATCATGTCGGATATGGAGACCGATCTCTCGGATTACGAGGAGTCGCTGACTAAGGCTGTTTCGGAAAAGGAGAGGGTTGGAACGGAACTCGCCCTTGCCACCAGAATTCAGGCTGACACCTTGCCAAACGTTTTCCCGGCATTTCCTGACAGGAAGGATTTTGACATTTACGCCACAATGGTGCCCGCAAAAGAGGTGGGCGGCGATTTCTACGACTTTTTCCTCATTGACGACGATCATCTGGCATTGGTTATTGCGGATGTGTCCGGAAAGGGCGTTCCTGCGGCTCTCTTTATGATGATCTCGAAGATATTGGTGCAGAACTTTGCCATGACAGGGATCTCGCCGAAGGAGGTGCTTCAGAAGGTCAATACCCAGTTATACATTCACAACAGGGAAGAGATGTTCGTTACGGTTTGGCTGGGCATCCTCGATCTCAAGACCGGCAAGCTTACCGCCGCCAATGCAGGCCACGAGTATCCTCTTCTCAAACAAACCAATGGCGACTTTGATATCGTTAAGGACAAACACGGATTCGTTATCGGAGGCCTTGAGTGTGTCAGGTATACGGAATACGAACTCCGGATGCAGCCCGGCTCCAAGCTGTTTGTTTACACAGACGGTGTGCCGGAAGCTACGAACGCTGAAAAGGAGCTCTTTGGCTTAGATAGACTGCTTAACGTTTTAAACAATATCCCGGACGGTACGCCGTACGAGATAATCAATAAAATTCATGAAGAATTGAATGTATTCGTTGGCGATGCGCCTCAGTTTGACGACGTCACCATGCTGTGCGTCCATTATTTAGGAAGTGATAAAGTGGAAGAAAAAGATAATGTTCTTACGATCGAAGCGACGATCGATAATATCAATGAAGTGACTGATTTTGTTAACGCCAAGCTTGAGGCTCTTGACTGCTCAATGAAGATACAGATGCAGATCGACGTGGCCATTGATGAGCTTTTCAGTAATATAGCGCGCTATGCATACAATCCGGAGACGGGTCCGGCGACGGTGATCGTTGACGTCGAGAATGATCCCCTTGCGGTGGTCATAACGTTCATAGATAAGGGCAAGCCTTTCGATCCGCTTTCCCAAAAGGATCCGGATATCACCCTTGGCGCTGATGACCGTAAGATCGGCGGCCTTGGCGTGTTCCTGGTAAAAAAAACCATGGACGATGTTAATTACGAGTACAAGGAAGGCAAAAATATTTTGACTATAAAGAAAAAAATATAAAGGGCAGGGGTTAAAATGGCAGAAATCAATTACAGTATAAACAATAGCAAATTAAAGATAAATATCGACGGCTATGTCGATTCGGCAAATGCGGCGGAGGTCGAGGCGAAGATCAATGAGATCAGGGCTAATAATCCTGCAACTTCTATAGAGGTGGATTGCGATAAGCTGAAATATATTTCCAGCGCCGGACTTCGTATCATTCTTCGCCTAAAAAAAGCGTGCTCCGATACGATCCTCACCAATGTGTCCTCTGACGTATACGAGATATTCGACATGACAGGTTTTACGGAGATGATGGAGGTAAGAAAGGCTTTCCGTACCATTTCCGTTGAAGGCTGCGAGGCCATAGGGCAGGGCGCAAACGGCAAGGTCTACCGCATCAATCCTGAGATCATTGTAAAGGTTTATAAGAACCCTGACGCTCTCCCGGAGATTGAAAGAGAGCGCGAGCTTGCAAGGACCGCCTTTGTGCTTGGCATCCCAACGGCCATTCCCTATGACGTGGTCAAGATCGAAAACGGCGGCTACGGGTCGGTGTTTGAGCTTCTAAACGCAAAGAGCTTCGCAAAGCTGCTTGTATCCGGCGAGAAGAGTGTGGACGAGATCGCAAAACTCAGCGTGGACCTTCTGAAACTCATCCATTCAACCGTTGTGAAGCCGGATTCGATGCCCAACATGAAAGAGGTTGCCACCAACTGGGCTCTGTTCACAAAGGACTACCTGCCTGAAGACACCTACAACAAGCTCTCAAAACTCATCAATGACGTGCCCGACGATTTGCACATGATGCACGGTGACTACCATATCAAGAACGTTATGCTCCAGAACGGCGAGGTTCTGCTCATCGATATGGACACCCTTTGCTACGGCCACCCTGTGTTCGAGCTTGCCAGCATGTATAATGCTTACATTGGCTATGCCGAGCATGACCACGACGTCGTAAAGAGGTTCCTTGGCATCTCCTTTGAGACCGGCGTGGAGCTTTGGAACAAGATGCTCGCTCTCTATTTTGGCTCCAATGACACCGACTATCTAAAATCTCTCGAAGATAAAGCCCGCATTGTGGGCTACACCAGGATACTTCGCAGGGAGATCAGACGCGGTGGACTCGACAATGAGACCGGGCGGAAGGTTATTGAAAACGCCAAGGCTAAGATCATTGAGCTGGCTGAAAAAGTCGATAAACTTACTTTTTAGAGTAATAGTTGCTGCGCGATCCGAAAATTAACCACAAATGATATACAACAAGGAATATAAATCACTCAATGGAGACGGAAATCATTATTCGGGGGCTTTTAGCCCCCTTATTTTTGTAAAAGCAGGTTTGGGTGAACGCGTCACGGCCATCGCCGCTTGTCTTGACCCTTGACGAAGCTCCACAAACTTGCTTCAAAATAACTAAGGGGCCCGAAGGCCCCTGATTATGATATCCAAATACTAATAGATGCTGACTTCTTTGATAATTAGCATAGTCGCGATACGCCTCTCAATCGTAAGCTATTGTATAGTTAATAATTATTATTTTATTACTTTAGACTGCACCCCTTCACGCAGTGACCTCTTACTTCTTACTTATTACCTATTACCTTGTCCGGCACCGATTTAACCTAACCGGCACCGCTCACGCAGTGACCTCTTACTTCTTACTTATTACCTATTACCTATTACTTTGTCCGGCACCGCTTTAACTTAAGCGGCACTCTCTAAAACTTATCCTTCTTCCCCCGCTTCTTCCTCTCATCCAGCGAGTCGTTGTGCTCAATCGGCTTCCACTTGACCTTGACGAACAGTGCGGCGACTGCAATCGGAATGAACGTGATCATAAAGAACGGGAATGTGAATGCGGACAAGATTTTTTTGAAGGTGGACGCATTGATGTTTTTCCATTCGGTGATGACTGTGATTAAGCCTACAATGAAGGTCACCAGGTAGCTGTTGAGAAACAGTTGGAGGATGGACCAGACGGCAATCATCGGGTCGTCGCCGTAGGCAAGGCCCATGATGATGAGGGTTATGTTTGAACCGAGGGCTCCAAGAGTCAAGATGTAGGCCGGGGCAATGTTCATGAAGAAGTCAAAGCACGAGAAGTTAAACGTGAAGATGCCTTTCATGAGCACCAAGAAGTACTTGTAAAGTACCTGGAGGTAGCCTCGGGACCATCTTATCCTCTGCCTGAAGGACTGAGAGAGCTTTGTGGGCTGCTCGTCGTAGAAGACAGCGTCGGGGCAGAGGTCGATCTTGTGGCCTTTGCTTATCCAGTCGATGGAAAACTCGATGTCTTCGGTGAGCAGGTGGAAGGGCCATCTGCCGCCGTAGGTGTCAAGAACTTTTTGCGAGAATAGGTAGCCGGTTCCGGAGACGGCGCAGGATGTGCCGAGGATGAGCCTTGAGTGGTTGAGGTAGCGGGACTCTCTCAGGAACCAGAGACCGATGCCGGCGGTAAGCCAGTTTGTGTCAAAGTTTTTGCTGTTTCTGTAGCTGGTGATGACGTCGGAGCCGTCGCAGAACTTTTCGTTCATTCGTTCGATGTAGTCATTGGCGAGTATGTTGTCGGCATCAAAAATGAAATAGCCGTCAAAGCAGCCGGGGAAGTCATTGTTGAGATGTTTCTGGAACAGTTCGTCGAGGGCGTAACCCTTGCCAATGAGCTCATCGTTGAAGCGGGTGTAAACGGTGGCGCCAAGCTCTTCTGCGATCTTAGCAGTGCTATCGGTGCAATTGTCGGCCATGACGACGATCTTGAGAAGGTCCTGCGGGTAGGTCTGGCTCTGAAGACTGTGGATCAGGTCGCCAATTACTTTCTCCTCGTTGCGGGCGCAGATGATGGCACAAAAGCGGTGCATAACGATATCACCGCGGGCCTCTTTTATCTTTTTAGCTTTTTTGTCTTTGAAAAACCAAACAACAGGTATGTAAACAAACTGGTAGGAGTAACAGCATACGAATATTACCGAAATCAGAAAGTTTAGAAAACTCAGCAGTTCCAAAAATACAACCTCCGGTAGTGGAAAACGGATAAGTGTTTTCTCATTTGTATTTAGCACCTGTGTCTGCCATAAGTGCCTTTGGCCATTATACATAATAAAACAATACAAGTCAACTTAACCAATGCTTTTTACGCGCAAAAAAAGCATTCTTTCAGCCTGCTTCCAGTCCATGGTTATAATTGACCAATGGCTGCAGCCGCTTTAACCCCTGGCCTGTCATTGCCGGCGCAGCGGTAGCTGTCATCCTCGCTTCCTGCGGAATTTTAGCGTTCACAACGAGAAAAAAACGTCACTTTAACAGATAATTATTCCTTAAACTGTTATAAATGTAAATGCGCGGTCAAGGTCAGTCCTGCCGCGCATCAATTTTCCTATAAATAGTAGTATTTTAAACTATTACCTATTACTTATTACTTATTACCTATTACTTATTACTTTGTCCGGCACACGCTCAAACTAAAGCGGCACCCCTTTAATATTTCTCGTTCTTATAAACCTCTTTGTAGTACCCGAAAACCTTATCCCCGATATCTTCAGCCTGCCCAATGTCCAAGCTTGACTTCTCAAGTATGGTCTTCTCCAGCTCTTCCATCTTGGCCTTCATTTCCTTGCCTTCATTGGTTAGTTTAACGATGAATGAACGCTTGTCGCGCTTGTTGTGACGTTTGAAAACAAGTTTCTTTGTGCAAAGATTCTTTATGTAGGGGCTGATGGAACCGGGCTCAATGTGAATGGTGGTGCAGATCTGAGTTATGGTCATTCCTTCATCTTTTCCGTCGGGGAGGGCGAGGAGCACAAGATATTCAAAGTAGGAGAGCTGGACTTTATCAAGCTCTTCCTGATATTTCTTTATAAGCTGCCTTGCAGTTATGAATAACAGGAATGTGGTGTTAAGCTCTGCTGTTGTACGTTTAGTTGTGTCTGACATGTCTTATCCTCCTGCTTTCTTAAAAGCTTTTGTTGTTATTGTTACGGCTTTTCAATAACTGTTGGTGACAGTGATCGTAAAATCACATGTCGCACCTAGATATTTGAGTTGCTTATATTTTATATACATTACATTAAATTGTCAAACTGTTTAAGATTTTTTAAGTAATGATTGGATTATTTTATAAATACCCGTCTTTAGGAATAGCACGATAAAAGTTTAGGAGTTACAATTTCCACTTAAATTCAATTTTTTCCTAAAAATAGTTTCAAATTTTGTCAAAAAAAGTGTTGACAATATCTTTCTGTTGTGATAGAATATATAGTGCTAT
>JAFSVU010000018.1 GCA_017444825.1 Clostridia bacterium | reverse complement strand
TGCACTCGAAAAGTAATTTGTCTTGCCACGCAATTAAAAACGTGCGTATTTCTTCCGCAGAAATATCTTTAAAACCCTTTGGCAAAACTAATTGCGTAAAGAGCCGATTTAGCAATCAGCCTTGTAAATTCTGGCTTGAGCTATTTTTTCGAGGGCAAACCCGATGATGTACGAAGGTACTTCGAGCGGTTTGCACTCGAAAAGTAATTTGTCTTGCCACGCAATTAAAAACGTGCGTATTTCTTCCGCAGAAATATCTTTAAAACCCTTTGGCAAAACTAATTGCGTAAAGAGCCGATTTAGCAATCAGCCTTGGGCCTCGAGATTGAGTGCTATTTTTGCTCGCGTAGACCCGAAGATGTACGAAGGTACCTCGAGAGGTCTACTCGGGCAAAGCAATTCGCCCACTGATTAAATCATGGACTCTTATCTCCGCAATTGCTCAAAAAAAACTCTTTGGGCGAATTGCGTAAAGAGCCTCGATCTCGAGGTCCAAGCAGGCCTGTAAGCCGGGTTCTGTCGTTTAAGACGGTCATCTATCTAGTTTCAACATCACTGCCGAAATCGAGCCACCTCAGGCCGGCCGGGCAAGCCATGCGGCCCATAACGGTGTTGCTCCGGGTGGGGTTTACACGGCCATTACGTTACCGCAATGCCGGTGAGCTCTTACCTCGCCTTTTCATCCTTACCCGTAGAACGGGCGGTTGTTTTCTGTTGCACTTTCCTGGAAGTCACCTTCACCGGGTGTTACCCGGCACCCTTGCCCTGCGGAGCCCGGACTTTCCTCAGACGGGTCCTTTCGTTACCGCCCGCGACCGTCGAGTCTGCTTGTGTGCTGATTATAGCAATTTTTGGTGTTGCGGGCAACCTTCATCTGAAAAAACCCAGGTCTTCGGGAGTCGTGATCTTTATGTTAAGAGGGCTGCCGTTTACCAGCGCGACCTTTCCCCCGAGCCTGAGGACCAGGGACGCATCATCCGTCACAGGGCCGTCGACCGCGGGGTCATATCTCTCAAACGCCTCTTTAATAACGTCCAGTCTGAAGCTCTGAGGAGTCTGGACCTTGAACAGGTCTTCCCTGTCCACGACAGCCTCCGCAAAACCGTCTTTTCCACGGATCACGGTGTCGTTCATAGGGCTTACCGTCTCGCAGGCTCCGAGCGCCGAGGCATTGGCAATGTTTTCGTTAATTATCCGCTCGTCTATGAATGGCCTTGCCGCGTCGTGGATGAGAACGGTGACGTCCGGCTCATTGGTTTTGAGAATTTTTGCGATCCGAAGAGCCTCTTCCACGCCCTTTCTTGAGGAATCATACCGCTCCGCGCCTCCCGGGATCACCGACAGGCATTTTGTGATGTTCCATGCATCCGCAAGCTCCCTGCAATAACCAATATACCCTTCAGCGCACACGACGGTCACCGCATCAATGCTCTCCGCAGCCTGAAACTTTTCAAGAGTGTGGATGATGACCGGCTTCCCGCCCGCAGTCAGAAACTGCTTGGGGATATCTGAATTCATCCTTTTTCCGGTCCCTCCGGCCATTATTATCGCAATATTCATAGCAGGTCCTCCGTGTCTGAGGCAAGCTCAAAGCCGTGTTTTACCAGGAAAGATCTGAAATCCTGAGGGAGCGGGGCTTTAAAGACCATGGTTTCGTTGGAGAGCGGGTGCCTGAGTGTCAGTCTTCCCGCGTGGAGCAGCTGGCCCTCCTGGCCCCTGAGATTCTTGATTCCGTAGACGGGATCTCCCACCACGGGGCAACCGATGGAGGCCATGTGCACCCTGATCTGATGGGTGCGGCCCGTCTCAAGGTTCACGCGGACCAGCGCAAAACCGTCTTTTTTCTCAAGAGTCTCGTAGTGTGTGACCGCCTCGCGGCCGTTCTTCACGCCTGCAGCCATCTTTTTCCTGTCTGTCGGGTGTCTTCCTATGGGGGAGTCCACCACGCCGGAGCCTCCCCTTGGCGCTCCTTCGGTCACGGCGAAATACACCCTCGCCATGGAGTGATCCTTCAGCTGCTTGGCAAGTGAAAGGTGGGCGGCATTGGTTTTTGCCACGCAGATAAGGCCCGTGGTGTCCCTGTCGATGCGGTGGACGATGCCCGGGCGGATCTTGCCGTTTATGTCGGACAGATCTTTGCAATGAAAAAGCAGCGCATTGACCAGCGTTCCCGAGGCATTTCCCGGCGCCGGGTGGACCACAAGCCCCCGCTGCTTGTTTATAACTATTATTTCGGGATCCTCATAAACTATATCGAGAGGTATGTCCTCAGGCTCCACGTCAATTGGCTCCGGATCCGGGACCGTCACGTCTATCACGTCGCCCTCGGAAGTCCTGTAGTTTGCCTTGCACACCGCCCCGTTGACCTCCACCAGGCCCTTGTCGATGAGATTTCTGACGCCGCTTCTGGTAAACTCCTCGCAGCTGTCCGCAAGATACACGTCGATCCGCTCGCCCTTCACGTCACATATTAGGTTGATGGTGCGTGAGCTGCCTGTCATAACTGATCTCTGTTTTCTTCGGTCGTTTCCTCCGCCGGAGGTGTATCTGTTTTTTTATTTTTCCCGCTGAAAAGCCTGCTAAGCACGGTGCCCTCTCTGAAGGCCCTGGTTTTAGACGAGTAGAACAGCAGGAATATCATTATGCCTATCGTGCCGCTCACAACGCAGATGTCGGCGACGTTGAACACCGGAAAATCGTAAAAGCCGAAGAGCCTGAAGCTCAGAAAATCCACCACGTAACCAAGGCGGAACCGGTCCACCACGTTGCCGATGGCGCCCACAAAAATGAGGCCTGCGGCAAGCTTCAAAAGAGCGGGTTTTACCTGCAGAAAAGCGAAAAATATAAATGACGCAAGGATCAGGGAGAATATCGCAAGAAGCAGGGTCGCATTGTCGAAGATCCCCCAGGCGGCGCCGGTGTTGTGAACTTTGGTTATGGAGAAAAAGTCCTTGATGACGACAGAGACGACCTGTCCCTCCAGATAGTTTGTATCAATGATAACCTTGGTTATCTGGTCGGCCGCCAGCAGGACCAGGCAGACGACGCTTATTATAATATACGAAACCATGATCTTTCCTTCCCGGCACAGATCGCGCCGTTTTGATCATTCGATCCACCACTCGGTGATTGCCGCCAGCGGAGCCCAGGGTTTGAGACTTTCGTCCCGGACGCCCTTCAGCCTGCTCCTCACCACAATGGCATTGTCGGATATAAACAGTCCCACGATCGGGCATTCGTCAAGCACGATCTCCTCTATTTTTGCGTAAGCGGCCGAGATCACCGCAGGGTCGCTGTGAGTTCTGATCTGCTTGAGATAGTCGTCGACCTTTCCGTTTGTGTAGAACGAGAAATTGAGTCTGCCGGCAGTTTCAAAATATGCGCTGCAATCCTGCCACGTACCCAGGTCAGTCTCCACCGCCGCGATCATAAACTCCTTGTTTCTCAGCTTTGTCAGGTATTCCTCGTCCGAAAGCTCCGACACCTCCACCGTAAGACCAATGCCTCTCATGGCGTCGGCCACCATTCGCATTGCCGAAAGCATCCTGTAGTTGCGCTTTGGACAGATCGCCCTTATCACGATCTCCTCACCGTTCTTGAACCAGCCCTCGTCGGTCTTCTCATAACCAATGTCGCGAAGCAGGGAGCTCGCCCTGTCCGGACTGTAGTCGTACCCGTCGCTGATCTGTTTCCTGTAGACACTGCCCGAATAAAGCGGCAACAGCGAAAGCACCCCGTGGTCCGAGGCCGCCGCGCGCATGAGCGCATCCCTTGAGGTCACAAGATTCAGCATCTGCCTCATGCGCTTGTCGGAGAAGGGATTGTCCAGTGAAATATAATTGTCGGTTCCCCAGACGGTGGACCCGGTGTCGCTGGCCAGCACGTATGACGAGGTGCAGTTGATGGCAATGTAATCGAAGCTGTTGCCCCGGTAGTAGTACACATAAGTGTCTCTGTCCATGAGGTCCGTGCCTACGGACGTTCCCTGCACCAGACAGAAGTCGAAATCGGAATTGATCTTCCCGTCCTCGCTGTCGAAGACCGAAATGTCGACGGCATCAAAATGCGTATACTTCGACTGGTCTCTGTAAAGAGTGTGCTTCGCAAGGTATATCCTCGAGGAGCTTATCTCCATCACCTTGAAGATGCCCGTCCCGTCTATCTCCGTCGGTTGGTCCGTAACCAATGTCTGCCAGCCCACCAGGGGTATCGCCAATTTGTTCACAAACAGCGCATCAGGCTTTTTCAGCAATATCTGGATCGTATTCTCGTCCTTTACGGAGCATCCGGTGACGTTTTCCACGCTCTCGGCATAGTTTCCGCCAAAGCCCACTATGTAGTCGATCACGTTCTTTACGTCCACAGGCTCCACGGGGGTGCCGCTGTGAAATTTGACTCCCTGCTCGATGGTAAATTCCCAAATCGTCAAAGAATCGTCAACGGTCCAGGACTTGAAAATACCCGGCTTCGGCACCATATTTTCGTCGATGTAAACGAAAGTCTCGCAAACGAGAGTGGACATGTACATACGGATGTCTTCATTGCCGGTGATCAGCGGATTGATCGAATCATAGGGCCCCAGGGACAGCCTGAGAACGCCGCCGTCCTTCGGTATCGCGGGAGTGGGTGAAGCGGGCGCAGGCAAAGCAGTCCCTTTAGGCGATGACGTGTCGTCCGGATTTTCAACGTCTCCCGCCGCGCATCCGCACAGAGCAAGCATCACCAGCGCCAATGTAAACGCCGCGACCTTTTTAAGCATATTCGTCCGGGATCTTTTGAAAAACATAAACCCTCACACTATTCCTGCGGCCTGCGCAGGAGATTCGACCTTCACGGGGATTTTACTATATTTTTAATATTTATGCAAAAAGAACAGCGCTTCCGGCCTTTGGCTTCAAGCTTTTTCCAGCCATATCGCGGCGCCCATGAGGCCTTCATTGGTTCCTTTTTCGCCTCTGTAGGAGAAGAAAACGTCTCTGTTTTCTCTGCAGCAGGTGCAGGGAGCGCCACGGCCTATCCTTTCGGGATCAACCCCCGCCCTTGTAAGGGACAGGAAGACTGCTCCGGGAAGGTCTGCGAAGTATTTGTTTCTCACGGGGTCATACCTGAAGAGATCATCTTCCGGGAAGGCGTCCCGCAATATTTCGTAGACAGGCCCGTCTATCTCAAAGCATTTTTTGCATATTCCCGGGCCTATGGCGCAGGTAAGCTCCGAGGGCTTCACCCCGAACTCCCGGTCCATGGCCTCCACGGTCTTTCCCGATATGTTCGCCGCGGTTCCCCGCCAGCCTGAGTGGACCATGGCAACAGCCCTGTTTTTTGCGCAGATAAAAACCGGCACGCAGTCCCCATGGGTAGTAAGAAGGGGCGTCAACGGAATGTCCGTGATCAATGCGTCCGCCTCGATCAAAAGGTCAGGCTTCCCGAATCTGGCACCGGCGATATCCTCGGTGACCCTTACCACCGTGTCCCCGTGGACCTGGCGGACCGCCGTAAATCTTTCGAAAGGAAGGCCCTCCGCAGCTGCCAGGATCCTGATATTTTCCGCCACATTTTTCGGGTCTTCTTTTCCGAAGGATACGTTAAAAAGGTTCCCGTTGAGGCCCGATACACCGCCGTAGCGCGTAGTAAAGAAATGCCCGACGCCTTCTAAGCTCCCGAGCAATTCATCCCTGTACAGTGTCAGTTTCCCTTTTGTTTCAAACATGGCCTTCATCCCGCATTGGCGTGTTTACACCGGCGGCACCACCGTCTCCGCGATCCGCTTCACAGACCGGCACTTCCCCGTGGTCTCGTCGGCATCGATCACAACGCCTCTGATCTCAAGCGTCCCGTGCTTGACCGGCTCAAAGGAGCTCTTTCTTCCGAGGGCATATTTCTCGTAGACCCCCTTGTAAGCCATGCCGATGATGCTCTCCTTGGAGATACCCGTCATGCCCGCGTCCGTGATATAGCCGGTCCCTCCCGGCAGCACCGTTTCGTCAGCAGTCTGCACGTGGGTGTGGGTCCCGAGAACTGCGGTAACCTTGCCGTCAAGGTACATCCCCACCAGTTTCTTTTCCGAGGTGGCCTCTGCATGGAAATCGACAACGGTTATCGCTGCACCCTCCGCCTTCATAGCGCCAATGCAATCATCCGCACAGGCAAATATGTCGTCCCCTACGATGTCGATAAACGCCCTGCCTTCAATATTGCAGACGCCCACCTTAACGCCGTTCACCTCGGTGACCAGGTACCCTTTTCCCGGGCGGCCCCGTCCGATGTTTGCGGGCCTCACCACAGGCATCCTGTCTGCGAACTCTTCAAACTCCCGGCAGGACCAGACGTGGTTTCCCATCGTAATAACGTCAACGCCCGACTCCATTATGTCGCAGGCGTCGCGCCCCGAAAGGCCCCTGCCGTTTGACGCGGCATTTTCTCCATTGGCGATGCAAAGATCCACGCCCTCCCGTTTTTTGATATTGTAAAGGCCGTGAAAAAGCGCATCACGCCCCGGCACCCCGAAAATATCGCCTATAAACAGAATAATCATATCGTCACCCTTGGTTCAAAAAAGGCCCCCGACTTGAGGGAGCCGCACAAAACTCCGTTACCGGTCAATGTATATGTCATGGGGCGGAGCATCGTCCCTTTTTTTCTTTTCTCTGAGAAAGCTGCCCATTATCCACACCGCCGCCACCGAGATCAGGAAAACTGCCACGCAGGCGATATTGACGAAGAGAGTCAGGTACTCCCTGTTGGGATTGTTCAAAAACGCGTAAAACAGCAGGTTCGACGCATTGAAACCAATGTGGGCAAATATCGAAGGCACCACCGACCCCGCCCGCAGCGAAAGCAGCGCAAAAAGCAGGCCGCAGATGAATGCGTAGAGGCCCTGGATGATGTTGCCGTGGAGGATCGCAAAGAGAAGTGACGTCAATATCACCGCCACCGCCGTACCGGCCCTCTTCCCGAAAGCTTTTCTGAAGTAATATATCCCCTTGCCTCTCATGGAGAGCTCTTCGATGAGCGGCGCCAATACGCACACCGCGATCACCGAAACTATGGGATCGCCCTCCGTCACCGCCTCCACCGACTCCTCATGGGCACTTACCCATGAATCCGGAAATGGAATGACCGAATTTGCCACCGTGACGATCCTGTTGAGGCCGATGCCTCCCAGGAAGGCCGTCACCGTCATAACGGGCATGATATAGGCCTGTTTTTTGCTTCTTATCTCAAGTAACCTGAACCCCTCGAGAGGCTTCTGCTTTTTGGTAAAGTACAGAACCAATGCCGCGGCCAAGGCGAGCACCAGCCACACTCCGCTGATAACGATCCGCCTCGTGCTGCTGTCAAGATCCTCGACCCCGGGTATCGCCCTCATCAGAAAGCTCAGCAGGGAGTAGGAGAAAATAACAAAGATCCCGCACAGTCCGCAGGCGATCTTGAAAAGTATTCCGTTCTCCTCAGCTCTCTCAGTCACTTTTTCCCTATAACTTCTTTCTTTTTAAGTTTACCCATTGCCTTTTACTTATTACCTATTACTTATTACTTTGTCCGGCACCGCTTTAACTATTACTTATTACTTTGTCCGGCACCGCTTCTACCATTCTTTTCCAAACTTCCTGTTGGCCGACCTGACCGCCAGTATTATGGCAACGATAAGCACAATGGCCGACCCGATAATTATGAACCATACTATCGGCGGCCTGTTTGCGACTACGACTGCCGGGTCCGGGGTCGCCTCAGGGGCTTCCCCGGCTGCCAGCAGAGCTATTCTTTGCAGCATTGCAGAGAATGTCATCTCACTATCTCCTCCCAGAGCTTTTCATAGTAGCTTCTGATCTCGGGATCGAGGTCATAGAAGTACTGGGTCTTCGGCTTGTGGGCCTCATCGGGGTAGAGTATCTGATTGTCCTTGAAGGAGTAATCCGGATTGTTTACCACACCGCTGTGGGGCGAGGCGTAGCAAAGGTATTCGGCATTGGCGAGTGCCACTTCATTTTCAAGCATGAAATTGATGAACATGAGAGCTGCCTCGTAATTTTTCGATGATTTAGGGATGCACATCGAGTCCACGAATATGTTGGTGCCCTCCTTCGGGTAGTAGAACTCAAGGTCCTCGTTGATGCTGTTCATGAGGAGGTAGTCTCCCGCATAGTAGGGAGCGATGGCTGCGTTGTTGCCTTCCATCTTGTTGAACACCTCGTCCATGACTCTGCCCTGGAGGATCGGTGTCTGCTCCTTAAGCTTTGCGGCGGCTGTATCCCAAAGGGCCTTGTCTTCGTTGTTCACATCCTGACCAAGGAGGAACTGGGCTGTCGCAAAGGCGTCTCTCGGATTGTTGAATGAAAGAATGTCGTTCTTGTAGGTCTCGTTCCAGAGAAGATCCCAGCTGTCGGGAGTGCCTTCCACCATCGTCTTGTTGTAGATGATACCGACCATGCCCACGTTGTAGGGCACCGAATACTCGCTCTGAGGGTCAAAGTAGAGGCCCTTGTACTCATCAAGTATGTACTTATAGTTAGGGATCTTTGAGGTGTCGATCTTCCGGAGCATGTCCTCTTTTATCATCCTCTGGATCATGTAGTCCGACGGAATGACGATATCGACGGAGACTGCGCCGCTCTTAAGCTTTGCGTACATCGCCTCGTTGCTGGGAGTGGTGTCGTCGTAGGTGACGTGGATGCCGGTGGCTTTCTCAAACGCCTTGATAACGTCCAGAGTTCCCTCGGAACCGTCGGAAATGTACTCGCCCCAGTTCATAACGTAAAGCTCCGTACCCTCAAGTCCTGTGTAGTCGCCCTCAAGTTCCAAAACAACGTCATTTCTGACGCATGAAACCGGAAGCACGGCGGCAGCGATCAACATCGCGCAGGCAACTATTACACATACAATTCTTTTCATTTCATTGATCTCCATTATTTTATGATATGGCCGGTTCCCGTTTTGTCCCCGGCCGGGTTTACAGTTATTTAACCAATGCTCCTACTTAACCAATGCTTCCTTCCGGGACTTTTTCTGCCCACCGGTCCGGAGAGAAGGATTCTGCTTCCGTTCCGATCTCATCTGGAAAATATTGGATATGAGAAGCAGAACGAGCACCGCGACGAACATGATGCTGGAAAGAGCGTACATGTCGGGCTTTACGATCTTCTTTGTCATCGAGTATATCTTGAGGGGCAGGGTCTGGAAGCCTGCGGACGTGTAGTAACTGATGACAAAGTCGTCCAGCGAAAGCGTAAAAGCCATGATTGCGCCGGATATGATGCCGGGAACTATCTGAGGCATTACGACCATGAAGAACGCCTTGAGGGGTGGTGCGCCAAGGTCCTGAGCGGCCTCAAAAAGGCTTCTGTCGGTCTGGTTAAGCTTCGGCAATACGTTCAATATAACGTAAGGCAAGTTGAACGTGATGTGGGCAATGAGAAGTGTCCAGAAGCTCAGATAGGACGTTGCACCTATCAGCCTGCCCACGAAAACGAACAGCAGCATCAGGGAGACACCGGTCACGATATCCGGATTCATCATCGGGATATTGGTTACGGTGAGCATGGTCTGCTTGAAGAACCTGCTTCTGACCCGGAATATGCCGAAGGCGGCAAGGGTGCCGAGGACTGTAGCTATGGCCGCGGACGCGACTGCCAGAATAAGTGTGTTTCTCAAAGCGGCAAGTGTGTCGCTGCTGGAGAAGAGCTCTCCGTACCATTTGAGGGAGAAGGACTCGAAAACAGAGGTCGACTTTGCCGAATTGAAGGAGAAAAACACCATCAGAAGCAGCGGAGCGTAGAGGAACGTGTAGACCACCGCCATTATGATCCTGTTGACGGCTTTCATACGATCATACCCCCTTCCCCGTTTTTATCCGCGAAGCGGTTCATTATGAACATGCTGACCAGTATCAGTATCATGAGCACCAGCGACAGCGCAGCGCCCAGGTTGTAATTGTTCAGCATCTGCATCTGACGTTCTATGGTGTCGCCAATGAGCATGATCTTTCCGTTGCCCAGTTTTTGGGAAATGTAGAACGTACTGACCGAGGGCACGAAGACCATGGTGATGCCTGAGATAACGCCCGGCATGCTGAGAGGAAGCACCAGCCTTCTCCAGACGTTGAAGCCGTTGCAGCCAAGATCCCTGGCTGCCTCTATGAGGGCCGGATCCATTTTCGCCATTACCGTATAAATAGGCAATATCATATAAGGCAGGTAGTTGTACACCATACCGAATATGACCGCGCCCGGTGTTCCGAGAAATTCTCCAGTGGGAAGATGCATGGCGGTGAGGATCTGGTTTATGACGCCGTTTTTGTCAAGGATGTTCATCCAGGAATAAGTCCTGATGAGAAGGTTCATCCACATGGGAAGCATGACCAGCATCATCTGGATCCTCTGGGTCTTCTCCGCAGTTTTGCTGAGCGCGTAGGCGAAGGGATAGGCTATGAGAAGCGTGATGACCGTCGCGATAAGCGAATAGAGCAGGGACAGCAGGAAATTGTACCAGTAGTCCTTGAGGGCAAGTATGTTGGCAAAGCTGAAATTCCCCTCGCCGTCCGTGAAAGCGTAGATGAGCACTATGAAAAGCGGGACGACGACGAATATCGCAGCCCAGACCGCATACGGGGCATTCAGGAGAGCGTTAGTCGACTTTTTCATCTTCGGTCTCCTCACTGCCAAAATCAGGATTGCTGATCTCTTCCATTTCGTCGCTGAAATAGCTGTAGTCTCCCATCGTACCGGAGTACTCGGACCTTTTCATGATGTGAATGGCGTCAGGCTCAATGGAAAGGCCCACGTAATCGTTCACTTTACTCTCATCGGTGGTCTGCACCATCCACTTGAAACCGTCAACGTCAATGATGATCTCGTAATGAACGCCCTTAAACGTAACGGAAGTGACGGTACCGCATACCAGACCCTTGTCCGGATGCACTATATCTACGTCCTCCGGCCTTATGACCACGTCCACCGGCTCGTTGGGCGCAAAGCCCGAATCAACGCACTCAAGGGTCCTGTTGTGGAATCTCACAAGCCTGTCCTTCAGCATTACACCGTCTATGATATTCGACTCGCCAATGAAATCCGCCACGAATGCGTTCTTCGGTTCATTGTAGATGTCGGTGGGGCTTCCGATCTGCTGGATCTTTCCGTTGTCCATAACGACAATGGTATCCGACATCGAAAGAGCCTCCTCCTGGTCGTGGGTGACGAACACGAAGGTGATGCCGAGACGTCTCTGCATCGCCTTAAGCTCGCTCTGCATGTCCTTCCTGAGCTTCAGGTCAAGGGCTGCAAGGGGCTCGTCAAGGAGCAGCACCTTGGGGTTGTTGATCGCGGCTCTTGCAATGGCAACTCTCTGCTGCTGACCGCCCGACAGCTTCTGAACCGGCCTCTTCTCAAAACCCTTCAGGTTCACAAGCTCGAGCATCTCGTCCACGCGCCTTGCGATATCATCCTTAGGCACCTTCGCGACCTTTAGTCCGAAGGCGATATTGTCGTATACGTTATAGTTGGGGAACAGCGCATAGCGCTGGAAAATAGTATTGACAGGCCTCTTATGTGCCGGAACATTTTTTACGTCAACACCGTCGAACAGTATCTCGCCCGAATTCGGTTCGAGAAAGCCCGCGATGAGCCTGAGCGTAGTTGTCTTGCCGCAGCCCGACGGGCCCAGCAGTGTGACAAACTCTTTATCCCTGATCGAAAGACTAAGGTTATCAAGGATAACGTCGTTCTCGAACTGTACCGTAATATTGCGCAATTCGACAACATTAGAAGAATTAATTCCATCCATTTTTTTGCATCCCCCTTTGCGGTAAAGACCGCGCACAGCCGAAATTACAGCCAATTTTGCGCGAACCCACAGCCCGGCTGATCTCCTGCCCCCGCAAAGAGTTTTTGCAGCAACGCACCGGTCATAACCAATGCGCCGTTCATCTGCAGCAGAAGATTTCTATGACGGAGCCACCGCTCCGCCGCGGTTTCTTCGGAACCTCCGGAATTCTTTTGGAACAACCCGTCGCCCCGAAAAACTGCAAGGCCATGTTATCTCCGACCATATCGCGCCGTCCGTATCTTCTAATATCTGTTAATAGCTGCCGGACCGCGCACGACAAGCCTGGCCGGATTTTCGTAGGTCCCTCGTAACTTTGCCTCCTCAGGACCTTGTCGGCACAAATGCAAAAATCGTGCTATTCGTTTTTGAAAACGCGCTCGAAAAAATAGCTCTTAACTCCGCGTTTTCGTGTTTATTCCACCGCTTTAAAGGCGGCAGACGCCAAGGTATTATAACTTAATTATAAGAGAGCCGCAACAGTTATTTTGCGGTTATTTTGCGGCAACTGCTTTTCTCACGCCCTTTGAGCCGACCGCAAACCTTCTGCTCTTGTCGATGAGCTCCATAAGACAGCTGTCCGGCGCGGTGTCGTCCAGGATGGCGCTCACCCAGCTTTTCTTGTTCATGTGATATGCATTGTAAAATCCGGGCCTCGCGACGATTTCGTCATGGTCTGCCTCGTCGATTTTGATATTGATCACGTCCACGATCTCATTGGCGTCCGGATCTTTTGTCACCAGTTTTTTTGGAATGTCCATGACAAGGGCGTACCACTTGCGGTTCTTCGGGAAACGGAACACCCCGTAGGTTGGCGCAGTTGAGAATGGAAAATCAGGCTTTTCTCCGTATTTTTCATAAATAAGAGACGTTATGCGGTTTGTCTGAGGATGCACGAAAAGCTCATCCTCGCAGCAGGCTTCGGCGATTTTCGTAAGAATATCCGCGTATGCCAGGCGGACCGTACCCACAAACGCGCCAATGCGATCCTCGTATCGGACAGGAAGGTACTCCTCCCCTGCAGCCAGGTCGATCACCTTACCGTCAACGGTCCCGTCCGGGCTCACGTTTATCTCGGCCCTGAAGTCACCGTCAAGGAAATCTACGCTGTAGGTCCAAAGGTCATTGGTTTTTGTAAAGCCAAAGACCTCAAGTTTTTCCATCAGCACCTTTTTTCGGGCAAATATCTCGTCTTCTATTTTCATTGGCGACACCTGTCCTTTCAGGCGCAGTTTCTGCGGCCTTTTCATACAAGTCCATCGTAACAGATACGCCAATACTTTTCAACGGAAAATCTTTTTCACTGTTTCTTCAACCGGGCCCACGGCTTAATTCCGAAACCATTTCGAAGCTGTGTGCCGAAACTTTAAAATATGTTGAAAAATAGGCTTTTTTGGCTTGACAAAAGAATTGGTTTGTCTATAATACCGCAGGCTTTCAAAAAGCCGATCGGAGGTGACTCATGGAGCATCAGACATTTCTAAAGAATAAAGAATTGCCGAAAGAAATCGAAATGAAGATCTCGGAGAAAATGCGTGACGATGACAGGCTTCTGTTCGTTATCGTGGGCGACCTTACAGCCAGGGCAAATTACGGCGTGACGGCGCTTGCGGTGACCGAGAAGAGGTACATTGCCGTGGATCCCGAGATAGAGGGCGGCGTATCGGAGGGTGAGATCGCCGATATTGAGACAGCTGCCGTCAAAAGAATGTACGGGAATTCCCAGCTCCGCATTACGAAGAAGGACGGAACCAATGAAATTCCCCTCAGATTTACGTACTCAGTTGCCACGCTCTGCGACATGGCCGCACAGTTTTTGACGGAGGTCGCGGGAGGAGCGAGCGTTGAAGAACAGTTTGAAGTAGTGGACGCAACATACGAAAAGCTCCTCTGCGTATGCCCGAGGTGCGGGAGAAGGCTTTTAAGGCCCGGTGCGGAGTGCATCAACTGCGCGTCAAAAGGAAAGATTGTAAAGAAGCTCATGAAATACGTGAAGCCCGAGGCGCCGAAGCTCCTCGTAAGCCTCATCCTTTCGGCGCTTTCAACTGCTCTCGCACTGCTGCCGCCTTATATCACAAAGCATCTCGTTGACGATATACTCCCGGCAAAGGATTCAAGGATGCTTCTCATCGTGGTGGCAATCCTTGCGGGGTCGTATCTCATTGGCGTCACCGTGAATATTATAAGGAACTATGTGCTCAGGCTCAGCAGCGACAGGATGATCAAGTCACTGCGAAACGACGTCTACGCCCATGCCCAGCGACTTTCCATGAAGTTTTACGATAAAACGTCAACGGGCTCCGTCATCAACAGGATCAGCGGCGACACGGCCACCATCAACGGGTTCGTGCTGAGGCTCTCGCAGGATGTGATCGTCCAGTTTTTCACTTTGGTGGGCATCATAGTTATCATGTTCATCATGGACTGGAGACTGACGCTCCTCTCCCTGGCTCCGGTGCCTATCGTGGTGCTCGGCGCAAAGTGGTTCGGACGCAAGATCGCACCCTTCTACAGAAGGATATGGCGCAGATGGGCAGCGGTAACATCGGTCCTCACAGACTCGATCCCCTGCATCAGGGTAGTCAAGGCGTTCACCGGCGAGAAAAGAGCTGTGGACAGGTTCGAGAAATACAACGAGGAGTGGTACAACGTGGACATCCAGTCTGCGAGGATCACAACTGCTTTCCCGGCGGTCATTTCATTTGTAGTCACCTGCGGATCCCTCCTTATCTGGGCGGTGGGAGGCCACTGGGTCATCGCGGGAACAGGCATCTCCGCAGGTCTTCTGGTCTCGTTCCTCAGCTACACGTCCATGTTCTACGGGCCGGTCAACTTCTTTGCATACCTCAACGACTCCTACCAGCAGGCCCTTGCTTCGGTGGAAAGAGTTTTCGACATACTTGACGCCGAGCCCGAGGTCTCTACCGAGGCACATGAAGTTCTGCCCGAAATAAAGGGAAGGATCGAGTTCAAAAACGTGAACTTCTCCTTCGACCGCACCAAGAAGGTCCTCTCCGACATAAATCTCACCATAGAGCCGGGCGACATCGTGGGAATCGTCGGAACCACAGGCTCCGGAAAAACCACCCTCATCAACCTTCTCATGAGGTTTTACGATAATTACGAGGGCGACATTCTTCTGGACGGGAAGAACATAAAAGACCTGGATCTCGAGGCCTACCGCGGAGCCATTGGTTACGTTCAGCAGGAAGCGATGCTTTTCCGGGACACTGTTTTCAACAACATAGCCTACAGCAAGCCTGACGCATCCGTTGAGGAGGTAATTCACGCGGCGGACGTCGCCAATGCCCACGAGTTCATCGCAAGGCAGCCTGACGCCTACGACACGATGCTGGGTGAGAGAGGCATTGGTCTTTCAGGCGGCGAAAAGCAGAGAATTTCCATCGCAAGAGCGGTGCTTAAGAATCCTTCAATAATGATATTCGACGAAGCTACGGCTTCCGTTGATTCCGAGACCGAGAACCTTATACAGGAGGCCATTGAGAGACTCATCAGCGGAAGAACAACGATCATGATCGCCCACAGGCTTTCGACTTTAAGAAAAGCCAATAAGATCATCGTAGTCGACCAGGGCAAGATAATAGAAAGCGGCTCGCATGAAGAGCTCATGGCCCTGCAGGGCAAGTATTACAGGCTGGTCGAGATACAGTCGATGTCGGAGAAGGTTCGCGCCTCCAAGGCCGAGGAAAATTTCGATTGACGGGAGGATGTCAAAATGGATAGAATCTATATCAACGGAGATGAAGCACGTTTTGTGCTGAGAGAGATGCCCCGCCTTGACGTCCACTTTTACGACGGAAACGTTATAGAGGACGTGGAGCCGAGAAGACTTTTCCCGGTGAGCGGCGGAAATAAATACGTTACGCTGCTTGACAAGGACAATAAAGAGCGGGCAGTCATTCGCGACGTTTCCCGGCTCATGCCCGAGTCCCGGGAACTGGTGGAGATGTGTCTTAGCGAGTACTACATGGTCCCAAAGATCCTTCGCATGGTGGACAGGACCGAGAAATTCGGCATCCTCAAGTGGACCGTCGAGACCGAGCGTGGCGTGGCAACCTTCACGATTCAGAACCGTCACAACGACATTAAAATCTTTTACGACGGCAGAGTCCTCGTTCGCGACTCCAACGATAACCGCTACGAGATCCCCGATTACAGGAAGCTGGACCGCAAGAGCTTCACGATCTTAAGTTATGACCTTTAATCAACCGAATTTATTTGGCCGATCAACGATATTATCGCTATTTTAGCAGAAAGGATTTACCCAATGAAACTGATTCTTGCAATAGTTAACAACGATGACAGCAATATCGTAGTTTCCGCATTAACCAACCGCGGCTTCGAGGTCACACGCCTCTCCACCACAGGCGGTTTTCTCAACGTAGGCAACACCACGCTTCTTATAGGCACTGAAAACGACCGCATTGACGACGCCAAAGAGATCCTCAAAGTGTTCTCCAGCACCAGAAAAACGGTCAAGTCCACAAACGAGTCCTTCGGCAGAGGCCTTCGCAATGACAGCGTTGGCGAGGAAGTCACCGTGGGCGGTGCCACGTATTTCATTCTTGACGTGGAGGAGTCCGGAAGAGTCTAAGCTCATCCCGTTGCGCACAGGACTTTGAGAGGGGCTCCAGACCTGATTCGGGCGCCCCTCTTTGTTTCTTTATCATCGTTCAAATCCGTTACGCTTTACCAAACGCCTTACGCCTTTTCGAACTCTTTTCTCTGGGCCAGGTATATCTTTCTCACCCCGGCAAGATACGCTTTTACACGCTCGCTCTTTACGTCGCAGTAGGTCCAATAAAAGTCGTTCCATCTCTTTCTGGCGTATGAGAGGGTGAGCTCGGCGTAGATCCCCTTTTCAAGTGGTATGCGCCAGCTGGCGTTCTTGGTCGTGGCCATCACGTATTTTCCGTGGCCAATAAGTCCCGGATCTATATTCACTCTTCTGCCCGTAGCCCCCTCGTGGGTGCGCTCCAGGTCATTGGTCATGAGCTTTATCTCCGCAAGCCTTGATGGATCCACAGGGGCCTTGAAGCTCACAAACTGCCTGCAGACAGTGCCGCCCGCTTCGCCGTCATAATACCCGGAAAAATCCGAAAAAGAATACTTTTCGGACTCCGAATCTATCTCCCCGTAAAGCGCTTCAAGCTCGGTCTTGACGGTCTCAAGCAGCTCCTCGTCGGCGTAGATCAGGCCTATAACGAGCTTTTCATATTCGAATTTCTGAGGCGTTGCCATTGGTTCCTCCCCCCGGTATTCTCCGGAAATGTCTCCCGAATATTCTAATCATTTCCCGGAAATCCATTTATTTCCCGAAAAGATCCCCCTGCCGGAGACCTTTATCGTTTAGTTTTTTACTGATCCTGCCCAGCACCTCGTCCCTTGCGGTGTTCCATTCCGGCGCCACAAGAAGATCTCTCGGGCAGTCACCCTTCAGCCTGTGGATGACCATGTCCGGCCTTAGATGGAGCAACGCGTAAACAACTGCGTCAACGTACTCATCCATCGTCTGAGGGTTAAACAGGCCCTCCCTGTACATTCTCTCAAGCTCCGTCCCCTTCATGACGTAAAGCGAGTGGATCTTGATCCCGAAAAGATGGAACCGGTTAATGTATTTT
Organism: Clostridia bacterium; assembly: GCA_017444825.1. Taxonomy (GTDB): domain Bacteria; phylum Bacillota; class Clostridia; order UBA1212; family UBA1212; genus UBA1212. Next base: position 35,644 of record JAFSVU010000018.1, on the reverse strand, counting down.
ATCGTTTCTTTGAAGTCCTCGAAGGTCTCTCCCGGCAGCCCCACGATCAGGTGGACCACCGTCTTGAGCCCGTGCCTCTGAAGGATCTCCACGGCTTTTTCAAAGACCTCCCGGGTGTAGCCCCGGTTGATAAGCTTTGCGGTCTTATCGTTTGCGGTCTGAAGTCCCAGCTCCACCCAAACGTCCCGTTCCCTGTCGTAGCTCTCCAGCAGCTCACCGACCGCCTCGTCAATGCAATCCGGCCTCGTGCCGATCTCCAGCACCCTGATCCTGGGATCGATAAGTGCCGCGTCATATCTCTTTTTCAGCTCCTCCACGGGAGCATAGGTGTTTGTAAAATTCTGAAAATATGCGATAAACTGCACGTCCCCCGGAAATCTTTTAACGTACGTCTCGACCTGAGTCCCGATTGGAACCGAGCCCTTGATGTGATCCCCGGCGCCTCTCTCTCCGCAAAAAACACATCCGCCCGTGCCGCACTTCCCGTCCCTGTTTGGGCACGTAAAGCCGCCGTCAATGCATATCTTGTTCAGCCTCGCCCCGTACGTGTTCCTTAGATATCCGTTAAGATTACAGTAGGGTATCATCAAAAACTCCCCGCATTTTCTTTACTGACCAATACCGGTCTCAGGCTTTCATTATAGTTACGGCATTTTTCATTGTCAAGTTTCCGGGGCCGCCTTATACCGGAGGGCCCCGGAGCCGGTCGGGCCCTGCCCTCTTTTTGTAACATCCGTCAAAACCAAAAGCGGCAGGCCATTTGACTGACCTGCCGCCCTGTGTCATTCAAGGCTTTTCAAACGAGCCCTGAAAGGAAAGGTATGGATCTTACGAGGTTATTTAGCCTTCATGTTATTTAGCCTTCGATAGCGATCGTTTTCTTTGCGGGGATCTTGGGCTGTGCCTTCGGGATGGAGAGCTTGAGCACGCCGTCCTCGAACTTGCCCTTAATTTCCTCTTCGGTCACATTCTCGCCCACGTAGAAGGTTCTCGACATTGTGCCTGAGTAACGCTCCTGACGAATCACTTTGCCCTTCTTTGTCTGGTCTTTTTCAAGAGACTTGGCAGCCCTAATTGTCAGGTAACCCTGCTCCAGCTGAACGTCGATCTCATCCTTCTTGAAGCCCGGAAGGTCTATCTCGACCTCATAGCCGTCTTCGTGCTCGCGGACATCGGTCTTCATAACTCTGTTCGCATTTTTCCCGTAGAGCTGTTTATCCACATTCACTGTAGGGAAATTGTAATCCATAAAGTCGTCAAAAAAGTTTTCAGAAAAAATACTCGGTAAATACATGATCTGTTCCTCCGTTTTATAATGTTTTGGGACAGGGACTTTCGCTCCCGGAATCCTTCCTTGGGATCTCTGCCCGGGGCCTCTTTCCTTGTTCGCCTACATTATACCACGATTGTTAGCACTGTCAAGAGGTGAGTGCTAATTTCAAGGTTTTTTTATTATTTCTCCCCTTACGAGCACGATCCGACCGGCTTCAGGGCAGTTTTTACCCTTACAGAGCACTAAAAAAGACCCGGTTGGTCATCTTCCGGGCCTTTGATCTGACCCTCCTGATCACGATAAATACCGCGATTGCCAATCCTGCCGTAGCACCAATAGTTATTATCCAGCCTTCAATAGCATTCAAGGAAAATTCGTATTTTCCCACATTGACTGCATCTTCCAGTCGTAAACTTCCCCCTTTGCGCACCTCTCCGTTTTCATCGTAGAGCATTTCCATTTTCTTTTTCCGATATTCTTTCGTAACAGTTTGAAAATCTGCGAACGGGAAAAGGTAAGTCTTTTCAGCGGAAGCGTACTCTTTGTAGAGAACGTAATCCTCTTTGTCTGTTTTGTAGTATACGTATATTCCGTCGTACGACGTTTCTCCACACAGGCAAACAATGCTGCTGATCGTGCCCTTTATCTTTTTCTCAAGCTTATCAACCGCACTCCCGCTCGTATACTGGGCAAAAACGGAAGCCGCGCTCTCCAATCCGTCTATTTTATTGGCAACAGAATCATCGATCCTGTAGCAGACCGCTGAATCGGGAACACCTTGGCGATAAGAAACGATCATTTCTTCAAGGACATATTTGGGACCCGTCAATTCATCGATGCCGGCACCGAGCGCAAAGCCATGAAGAAATGAGCCGTTGAAAACACGGATCAATATGTCATTGTTTCCAGCGCCCAATAACTCCTTTTCCTCACTCGATATGGCCCTGGAATCGATTTCATCTGCAAAGACAAAAGCTGTTAACAAAAACACAATTACAACCGTCAAAAACAACGCCAAAACAGTCTTTTTCATCATTTTCTTTCCCTTCGTTTGAAATATTATCACGCATCGTTCGGGTTAGCCTGAACCAACATATTGAATTTCAGGTCTTTATCCTCATAATGTCCGATTGCACTAAGAACATAGATCGGTTGGGCAACGGCAATGTTATCACCGGACGTTTGAGAATAATAGCACAAATCAATGTCTTCTATCGTGATGCTTTCCGGCTCCTCATCAAATCCATACATCATCGGTATTGTCCCTTTTTTGATTGATTTCAGCAATTGCCCTATGCCTGTCAGTTCACATTCCCCGGCCTCATAATAATCAGGCATGTTATACATTATTGAAACGACTTCTCCATTGCCGTTGAACTGTATAGTTACACGAGGCTCACCGTACAGTCTTGTTCCGTTCAGTAAAAAATAAAGAATCACAGTATATCCGATAACCGTTGTTTTATTGTTTTGCGGATCAGTCAGCCTTCTTTCACTGTAATTCCATTCGCTGTCAAACCTTTGGTTTGTTAAACCATATTGCTCTAATACTTGTTTCGACAGCTCAACACAATCGTTCTGATTTACTTTTGTTTCAAAAGACGTTTCTTTCACGCCTGTATCATATCGAATTGTTCCTGTTGGCCAAATAAGAAGCCTCCTGACATGATCATCTGATATATCCTGATATTCAACAACATCATCGACAGCAGGGAGAATTTGCAAGGCTGTAAACCCGAACTGCTCGGCAATATCATCATATTTTTCAATCTTTGAAGAGCCATAAATATACGCAGTTTTGCCGGAAATTTTATTTTCTAACTCTCTCAGGTCATATGATATCTTTATCTTGGAAATATCCACCGGTTCTCCCGGAGAGCCAAAATCTATCTTGAATTCCATTCCGGTCTTTTCTATTCTCTTGCAAGACACAGAAAACACAAGCGCAACGATCATCATCAAACAAACCAATGTAGTTTTCAGTTTCATATTACTCTCCTTGCCATGAACAAAAATCTCAGTTCTTTTTGCAAGTACCTCATTTGGCCAACAAGCATACTATATCCTCATTCAGTCTACAGATCAGACCGGAATCAAAACAGCTCCATCGCTTGTTATTATAACACTGCAAAATCAAAAAAAAAGAGACAAATTGTCATTTTTACAAATCTCAAACAGTTTTATTTCGGTTTTAGTGATTCCGTGTAAAATAAAAATGCGGCATATTTCATCCGCATTCTTATCTTAATTGTTATTTCGCAGATTGCGTAAAAAGCCAAAAAAGAGTCTATAACAATAAACGCAGAGTTATGAGCTATTTTTGCTTGAATGGACCCGACGGTGTACGAAGGTACTCCGAGCGGTCCATTCGAGCAAAGCATTTTGCGTTCTGATAAAAGAAAAATGCGGAATATTTCATCCGCACTTTTCTAAAAGGTTATTCTACGCAAAATGCGTAAAGAGCCTTAAACTTCCTCGTAGAATGTGATCACTATTTTTTGAGCTATTTTTTTGCGCGCGGACCCGAAGTCGTACGAAGGTACTACGAGAGGTCCGCTCGCAAAAAGCAATCTGCGAACATAATAAAAATGCGGCATATTTCATCCGCATTTCTATCATAAATATTCTTTCGCAGATTGCGTAAAGAGCCAAAAAAGAGTGATCACTTAAGTTCGGCGAAGTATTTGATCGTTCTAACCATCTGGCTGGTGTAGGAGTTCTCATTGTCGTACCAGGAAACAACCTGTACCTGATATGTGTCGTCGTCGATCTTAGCTACCATTGTCTGTGTAGCATCGAAGAGTGAGCCGTATCTCATACCGATAACGTCGGAGGAAACGATCTCATCTGTGTTGTAGCCGAAGGACTCATTGGAGGCGGCCTTCATAGCTGCGTTGATGGACTCTTTTGTAACGTCCTTGCCCTTAACGACAGCAACGAGGATCGTGGTGGAACCTGTAGCTGTAGGAACTCTCTGAGCGGAGCCGATGAGCTTTCCGTTGAGTGCGGGGATAACGAGGCCGATAGCCTTTGCAGCGCCTGTGGAGTTAGGAACGATGTTCATAGCGCCTGCTCTGGACCTTCTGAGGTCGCCCTTTCTCTGGGGGCCGTCGAGGATCATCTGGTCGCCGGTGTAAGCGTGAACAGTTGTCATGATACCGGAAACGATCGGGTAAGCGTTGTTGAGCGCATTGGCCATAGGAGCCAGGCAGTTGGTGGTGCAGGATGCTGCGGAGATGATCTTGTCATCGGGGGTCAGTGTGTTCTCGTTAACACTGTAAACGATGGTGGGGAGATCGTTGCCTGCCGGAGCGGAAATAACGACTTTCTTAGCGCCTGCCTGAATGTGAGCCATGGATTTCTCTTTGCTGGTGTAGAAGCCTGTGCATTCGAGAACCACGTCGACCTTGAGAGCCTTCCAGGGGCAATCCTTAGCGTCTTTGCAAGCGTAGATCTTGGTTTCTTTTCCGTCAACTATGATGGAATCTTCTGTGGATTCAACTGTGTGAAGATTCTGACCGATCGTTCCGAGGTAGGAGCCCTGAGCTGTGTCATATTTGAGAAGATGTGCAAGCATTTTTGGGCTTGTGAGATCGTTTATAGCTACAACCTGGTAGCCTTTTGCTCCGAACATCTGTCTGAAAGCGAGACGTCCGATACGTCCGAAACCGTTAATAGCAACTTTTACTGCCATGATAATAAACCTCCATTTATTGTGATAAGGACTTTTTGTCTTTATTTGCGGAAATCTTTACCGTCTGAGCCGGGGACTCCGCACAATCCAAGCAATTTTAATACTTCGGATTATTCTTTTCAACCTTTTTTTGCGCAGGCGCGCGGGTTTCAATAGGGTTTCAAGGCTTTATCCTTCAAAAAAGCTTTTTGCCCTCGGAGAAAGCATTGGCTACAGCCTCGCCAATGGCATTGTACGTGTTGTTGAAGGGGTCGAAGCAGACGGGGGCGACCTTGGTTACGTCCACCTTTCCGTCCGTCAATGCGGACTCGTCAACGCTGACATTGACGATTTCTCCCTTCAGAATGCAGGTGTCCTTGTTGTACTCCTTCACCCGGCACTCGATGCAGACCGCCAGCTCGTTGATCACGGGAGCGTTCACAAAGGAGCTCTTCGTGGCGGTGAAGCCCGCTCTTTCGAATTTGTCCGGTGTCTTGTTGGCGCTTGCGATGCCAACGTAGTCGCAGGCCGTGATGTGCTTCGCATCGGCCATGCTGATGGTGAAAGCCCCTGTTTTCTCGAAATTCTTGCAGGTCTTGTGGCCGGCGGAGAGGCAGACTGATATCTCGTTCATCTCGCTGATGCCGCCCCACGCAGCGTTCATGGCGTCAGGCTGACCGTTTTCGTCGTATGTTGCAATTATCCAGACCGGCTGAGGATAGCTGAGCGGTTTGGCGCCGAAGTTTTTTCTTCCCATTGGTTAGTCCTCCCTTTTTTTAATGAGCATTATCACTGCCCCAAGAGCTATGACGCCGACGCTTGCGGAAAGGATGCCGCCGCAGCCCTTCTTGCCGCCGTTTTGCTCTTCTATGGTTTTTTCGTATTTCACCGAATCGCCTACAAATCTGAAATTAAAGCGGTCGTTGGGAGCGGTGTCGCCAAGGTCCATGAAGGACATGACGTTGCCCGTCTCGGTGGAGTTGTCGGCCCATTTGAAGTCGATGTTGATGCCCGTCTTCTCCGGCAGCCCGAGGATCGACTTGGCTATTTTTACGGTCAATCTGTTTCCGCTGAACGCAATCTCCGCATTGCCGGCAGGGGTTCCCTTGTAAGAGCCCTTTTCAAGCTTCTCCACGGTGCATTGGTTACCGTCACGGCTCCTGTTGATCACAAAGTCGTAACCCTCCCAGCCCGTGTCGTGGTTCAGATCGGCGTCGATAAAGAGGTTCATCCAGCAGCTGTCGTCCGCCGTCTCCACGTCGTGCACCGTTTTCACCGTAAAATAGACGTTTTCGCCGTCCTGGGAGATCTTAGCGCTTTCAAGGTCGTTGCGGCCCGTGGCGTTGAGATATTTGAACCCGGCGTCATAGGAAATGGTGTTTCGGAATTCCACGTCGCCAATGGTATCCCTGTACTCGGGTCCCACGTTTGTCCAGACGCTGTCAAAGGATGCCTCTCCGGCTTTCATGGCTCCTTCGCCGTCAAAGTTCTCCTGGCCCTCGGCAGTTTTAAGAGAGTCGATGCCCTTATAGCGGCGCACGAAATCGACTATCTGGTAGTAGTAATTGTCGCCAAAGCCCACTCCGTCCCTGATGCGCATGGGTTCTCCGTCTCTGCTGAACTCCGGGTTGAACTGGTCCACGTAGAGCACGTTGTTTACGGGCGTATTGGCCATGAAGTCGGACCCCCGGCCGTTGCCTGCGATCCACTCGTTCCAGCCCGTTATCATTATGCATCTGGGAGACACGCTGAGAGCGTATTCCGCCTGGGACGAAAAGCCGGTGCCCCATGGCGTAGATTCAAGGTAAAATTCGAAATTCTGAAGACCGTTTGAGTTCTGGCGGCCCTCCACGAAGCTTCTTCCTTTGCTGGCGGAGGGATGATGGCCGAGAGCCACCGCAAGCTCCTCAAAATTGCCGGCCGCGTCACGGCCCTTGTACATGTAGAGATTTCCGGCCTCGTCCCGGTTAAGCTCCTCTATCCAGTTCCAGTAGCCGTCCCTGTTCTCCCAGGCCCAGCATCCGCGCACCTCAAAACCGTTCAGGAACTCCCTGTTGCTCTTGCTGAGTTTTTCGGTGTTTCCGAATATCAGGGGCTTTCCGTTCCATTTGAAGAAAAGTTCCTCATACTTTTTGAGGTTCTCCTCCGTGAAAGCGCCCCCCTTTCTCAAAAGAGTCAGGTCCTTCTCGAAATTTTCAGGGGTGTCGCCGCAAAGGAAACAGACGTCAGGCGTATGTCCGCCCTCCTGCCTGATCTTCAGCCACGTATCGAGGAGCGTCAGATGGCCTTCCTCGAAGACCACGCCGTTTGAAATATCCAGGAAAATGAAGTCGATGTCTGCGGCCTCCAGCATATACGCGTGCTTTCTGTAGACCCACGTATCTGTGTTCCTGTAATAACCAAAGTACGGTTCGGCCCAGTACGCCTCTCCGCCGCTCTGGGTGAGATATGATTTCATGCCGTCAAGCCCCAGGTTCAGGAAAAGCTTCGTATTGTCCTGGATATGTATGCCCGCGCCGGTCCAGCAGAGGAAATAGAAAATTCCCACTGTTTTGTCTTCCCTGGGAGCACCCGCCCTGTCGCCGAGAGCAGTCGTCCTGCCGAGATCGTCTGTGGCCACCCAGTTTGAATAATCAATGACCCTCTCCGCGCCATCAGGCAGCGTCTGGTCCACCGTGGTCTTATCGAAGGTCAGATCGTCGATGTATCCCTCGAAATTGTCGAAGCAGATGAGGAACCTTCCGCCCCTCTGGATCTGCGAGTTCTCCTCCGACCCGATGACGTTCCCGTCCCGGTCCTTCATCACGATCCTGCTGCTGTAGTTGGGCACGGTGTATTCGCCGTCCGCCGCGCCGTTTTCGACGTAATCGAGCCTCAAGGCCTGCTCACCGTCCACCAGAAGATCGATATACGTCACGTGGTCTTCGAATGTTATGACAGGCGTTCTGCTCTTTGAGAAAATATTTTTCAGGGCTGCATTGGTCATGTTCTTTGCCATTGCGTCCCCCGCGTTCACCGTTCCGTCGGTGTTGAACTCAAAATTCAGATACAGGTCGTTTCTCGTGGGGGATTCTGCGGAATCGCGGAGGATGACTTTGAATTTTCCGCCGGTCATCGAAAGCTTAAATGAGAGGGTGCCCCCGCCAAGACCGTAATCGTCGCCCAGGTATCCTTCGCTTGCGATCGCAAAGGTTTTTCTGAAACCGCATGTCAGCGTGCCGTTCTTCACCACGAATCCCGACGCGCCGAGTATCCTGAGCCCTCCGTCGGACTTGTAGAAGTCAAGGCTCTCCTCGCTGAAATCATATGAATATCTGCGGCTCTCCTTGATCGCCCAGGAAGGTATCTTCGCGCCGTATTTACTGCTGACAAAGGCCTCCTCAGCCCCGGTGGTCACAGCGTCCTCCGCAGAAACACAAAGTCCCGCCAGCATAACAAGCGCAGTCAGCAGCGCAAAAACGGTTCTGACAACTCTTTTGAACATTAAGTTATTCACTCCTCTTTTGATGATCGGTTTATACAAAGAAGGTCCGGGCAGCCTTTCGGAACCCGGGCCGTTATTTCATATATCAGGCGTTGAGCTTTGCCTTAAGCTCGTTCACCAGCTCGCAGATCTTCGCCGCAGCCTCGCCGGCCTCAAACTCGGTCTTTAAGCTCTTGTCTCTCAGTGAAACCTCGATAACGCCTCTGTCGCAGGTCTTGGGACTCACAACGGCTCTCACCGGCACGCCAAGGAGGTCTGCATCCGCAAACATCGACCCCGGCCTGATGTCTCTGTCGTCGTAGATGGCCTCGATGCCGGCTTTGGTCAGTTCGTCATACAGCTTCTCCGCAGTCCCGGTCACCCGCTCATCGTCTTTTCTCAGATTGCATATCTCGACTTCCCAGGGGGCAATGGATATGGGCCAGATGGGTCCGTAGTCGTCGTGGCTCTCCTGGCAGATTGAAGCCGCAAGCCTTCCGACGCCAATGCCGTAGCAGCCCATGATCGGGTAGTGGGACTCGCCGTTCGCGTCAAGGTACGTCATCTCCATGGCCTTGGTGTATTTCGTTCCCAGCTGGAATATGTTTCCGATCTCGATGCCCTTGCTAATGGTGAGGGCCTTCTTGCCGCAGCAGGGGCACTGGGCTCCGGCGTAGGTCTTGGCCACGTCCACGTACTCAACTTTCCCTATATCACGGGCAATATTGAGGCCCTTGAAGTGAAAATCAGGCTCATTGGCGCCGCACACAAGACTCTCAATGCCTTCGAGTGATCGGTCAAACACTACGGTTGCGTTCTTTGTGATGCCCTTCGGTCCGATGAATCCCGCGACAATGCCGCAATCCTCGGTCACAACGCCGGGGTGGATCTCTTCCTTGAGATAGTTTCTGAGCTTCGTCTCGTTAACGTCCAGGTCGCCCCTTATGAACACCACCACGTAAGCATCGTCACTGTTTTTCTGGTAAACGACGGCTTTGCAGAATGCCTCCGCGGGAATCTTGAGGAATTTCGTGAGGTCCTCTATGGTCTTTACGTCGGGAGTCGAAACCTTTTCAATGGGCTCAGCCTCGCCCTTCGCATTATTTGTGATGCATTCCGCAGCTTCCATATTGGCGCTGTAGCCGCACTCGGGACAAATAACCAACGTGTCCTCGCCGATCTCGGTGAGAAGCATAAACTCGTGGGAGACGCTGCCGCCCATCATGCCCGAGTCGGATTTTACGGCGATGAAATTCTTAACGCCCGCTCTCTTAAAAATGCGCTCGTAGGCCTTGAAGCACTTGGCGTAGTACTCCTCAAGGTCCTCCTGGGATGTGTGGAAGGAGTAGCCGTCCTTCATGGTGAACTCACGGACTCTGATGAGGCCTCCGCGGGCTCTGGGCTCGTCTCTGAACTTGGTCTGGATCTGGTAGATCATAAACGGGTACTGCTGATAGGACTCGGCAATGTTCCTCGCCATATGCACGGCGGCCTCTTCGTGGGTCATGCCCAGCACCATGGCGTTGTTGCTGCGGTCGGTCCAGCGGGCCATCTCACTGCCGATGCTTGTATATCTTCCGGATTCCTCCCAGAGTGATGCGGGCATCGCCACAGGGAACAGCACCTCCTGGCCTCCGATGGCGTCCATTTCCTCGCGCATTATATTCTCGATCTTCCGCGTGATCCTCTTCATTGGAGGCAGCAGGGAATATATGCCGTTGGCCATGTATTTTATGTAGCCGCCTCTTACCGTCAGCTTGTGGCTGTCGATGATGCAGGATGAGGGGGCCTCTTTAAATCTTCTTCCGAGAAGTTCCGAAACTTTCATATCATTTCTCCTAATGTGATTTGAAGCATTCGCGGGCATTTCCGGGCCTTGACCGGCGCCCGATTATTGCGAAAAAATTATACTACAACGGCGTGTTGGTGTCAAAAAGTAAAGAAGCCCTTTATGAATATCTCTATGCCGATGGCTATAAGAATGGCGCCACCCGCGATCCGGGCGGCACGGGAAAAATTCATTCCGAATTTCTTTCCTATCGCGATGCCTCCGAGGCAGATGAGGAACGTGACCGACGCTATGATGAGAGCGCAGATAAAAGCCGTTGCCGGCTCATACTCGGCAATGGTGAATCCCACCGAAAGAGCGTCTATTGACGTTGCCACGCCCTGGACCAGTATAGCGAGCACTCCGATCCTCGGTTTTTCCTCCTCCCGTTTCTTATTAACGATCCCCTCGACGAGCATCTTTCCGCCTATAATACCCAGAAGGACCAGTGCTATGACCGGGGTCCACTTCTCGAATTCCCGGAAAAACACCACTATCGTGTGGACACAGAGCCAGCCCAAAAGAGGCATTATCCCCTGAAAGACCGCAAAAACACCGGCGATAAAAAGAGCCTTTCTTTTTCTCATCAAAGGCTCAGAGAGACCATTGGCCACGGACACCGTAAAAGCATCCATGGCCAGGCCTATCCCGAGAAATATTGAGTTTAAACCAAACAGTATTGCAGGATCCATTACCTATTCTTCGCTATTTTTCTCTGTACCAGTTTTATGATCTCAACGCAGGGGATCATGAGGGCCGCAATTCCCATGGCGATGACGTATTCGAGAAATTCAAAGCCTGCGGTGAAAGCGAAGCCGAACCAGCTGTTGACCACAGGGATGAACACTACCGCCGTGGTAAGTACGAAGCTCAAAGCCGCCGCGCCGAAAAGCATAGCGTTTTTGGTCTTCAGCGCAAAAATACTGCCCCGCTGGCTCCTCATGTTGAGGCTGTGGAATATCTCCGCCATACTCATGGTGACAAAAGCCATGGTCATTCCGGCCACACAGTCCTCCGAAATATTGAAGAAGCTGAAATTCGCGCCGTCAGCGATCCACTCGCCAATGAAAAACGACGTGAGGGTGAGTATTGTAACGAGGATGCCCTGGTAAACGATGTCAAAGCCCACTCCTCCGGAGAAGATTCCGTCCTTTGAGGACCTGGGCTGTTTTTCCATGATTCTGGCCTCCGCAGGCTCAACGCCGAGTGCGAGAGCCGGGAAGCAGTCGGTGATCAGGTTGATCCACAGGAGATGCACAGGCTTCAGGATGGTGAAGCCAAACAGCGTGGCAAGGAATATTGTAAGCACCTCTGACATGTTGGAGGAGAGCAGGAACTGGATGGCCTTGCGGATATTGTCGTATATCCTTCTTCCCTCGGCAACGGCTCCCACGATGGTGGCAAAATTGTCGTCCGCCAGCACCATGTCCGCAACGTTTTTGGTCACGTCCGTTCCGGTGATGCCCATTCCCACGCCAATGTCAGCGTTCTTGATGCTGGGGGCATCGTTGACGCCGTCACCCGTCATGGCTGTTATGTAGCCCTTCGCCTTCCAGGCATTGACGATCCTCACCTTATGTTCAGGCTGCACCCTCGCGTAGACTCTGTACTGCTCGATGGTCTTCTGAAGCTCTTCATCAGAAATATCGTCAAGGTCAGAACCCGAGATCGCTTTTTCGTTTTCGCCTAAAATACCAAGCTCTTTTGCAATGGCCACAGCGGTGTCCAGGTGGTCGCCGGTGATCATCACGGTCTTTATGCCCGCGCTCTTGCACTCCTTCACCGCGTCCACAACTTCCGGTCTTACGGGATCTATCATGCCCGTGAGGCCGAGGAAAATCAGGTCTTTCTCAAGCACCGCCGCGTCAAGGTCCTCGGGCACAGCCTCATGGAATCTTTCAGCCGCCGCAAGGACTCTCAGCGCCTTGTCCGCCATCTCTTTATTGTCCCTCAGTATCTCCGCGCGTTTGGCGTCGGTCATGGGAAGGACGTTGCCGCCGTCAAGATAATATGCGCACCGGGAGAGAACGATGTCGGGAGCTCCCTTGGTGAACTGAACCACCTTTCCCTCGTGCTCGTGCACAGTGGACATCATCTTCCGCATACTGTCAAAGGGCGCCTCGCCTACTCTCACGTAGTCCCGGGCCAGGTCGTACTTGGGCATGCCCAGCTTGTATGCAAAATTGACCAATGCGTTCTCCGTGGGCTCACCCACCGCATTGTTGTTTTCGTCAAGGGTCGAATCGCTGCAGCAGGCCATGGCCGTAGCCGTAAGTGCCTCGTCTGCGCCTCTGTGCTCCACGACCGTCATCTTGTTCTGGGTGAGAGTGCCTGTCTTATCGCTGCAGATTATCTGCGCGCAGCCCAGTGTCTCCACCGCGGTGAGCTTTCTTATGATCGCATTGCGCTTTGACATATTGGTCACGCCAATGGAAAGCACCACCGTGACCACGGCCGCCAGTCCTTCGGGGATCGCCGCCACCGCAAGGCTTATAGCCACCATAAACGTTTCAAGGACCGTCTTCCAGATGTCGAAATTCTCGGTGCCCCGGCCGCCAAGCCAGGCCTTTCCTACGCCAAAGGCAAATATCACGACGCAGATCCCGAGGACCAGAATACTTAAGATCTTACTAAGCTGGGCCAGCTTTTTCTGAAGGGGTGTGTCACCGTCCGTGGTCTTTGCCAGCACGTCGGCGATCTTACCCATCTCGGTGTTCATACCGGTGCCTACGATCACTGCTCTGCCGCGCCCGTAGGATACCGATGAGCCCATGTAGATCATATTCTTTCTGTCGCCCAGGGGAACCTCTTTGTTTCCGATGAGCTGAAGCTGCTCTGTCTGCTTGGTCACAGGCACGCTCTCGCCCGTCAGCGCCGCCTCCTCGATCTTTAGGCTGTGGCACTCGATAAGCCTCGCATCCGCAGGCACCTGGTCACCCGCCTCAAGCTCGATCACGTCTCCGGGAACCAGCTCCTCGCTGTGGATCACCTTCACGACTCCGTCGCGCCTGACCTTGCTGGTGGCCGCAGACATCTCCTGCAGCGCCTCGATGGCCTTCTCCGCCTTGTTTTCCTGGTACACGCCCAGGATCGCATTGATTATGACAACGGTCATTATAATGATGACGTCGGCAGGGCCCTCTCCGTTGATGATGGCCGTAACCAATGACACCGCCGCGGCAGCGATCAGAACTATGATCATCGGGTCCAGCATCTGCTTAAAAAACCGCACGATCAGAGGAGTCTTTTTCTTCTGGGCAAGCTTGTTCTTTCCGTAAGTCTCAAGCCTCGCCCCGGCCTCCTCCCGGGTCAATCCCTCGGAACTGCTCTTAACCTCCGCCAGGACCTCGTCAACAGATTCGGTATAATATCTCATTTCAATTCATCCTTTATAAATGTAAAAATCGGCCGAATAAACGCCAAAGTTGATTTTGCTAAATTTTTCAGTTATTTTCAAGCCTTTTCACGATTTAAGAATCATTCAATCTATAGGGTATTCAAGGCCGGAGTCAAAGGTTTATTCCCACTTATGGGCCGTTTTGCTTCGTTTTGCATCACTTTTTGCCCATCGGTTCCCATTTGTACTTTGTTTTCCGGCGTTTTTCAATAAGGTCGGGCCGATTTTCGGCTTCATCGCCCCGCGAAGGCAAAAGTTAAACTTTTATCGCATTTTTACGGCAAAAAGCTTCACAAAACGCAGATACGCTCCTCGATGAAATGCGGTCGACGTCTAACCTGATCACTTGTCAAAATCAAAAACCGCTTTTCCTTCTTCAAGCTTCAGCACCGCGTCGAACACGTTCCCCGCTTTGCTTCTGAACCCCTTGATCTTGGACGTGCGTCCCGAGCCCAGCAGGAGGGACATATTGGTTTTTGATATGAGTCTGCCGCAGACCAGAAGATTCACCGAGAACTTGCATCCCGTCGACGCATATCCGGAGCATCCGTAGCCGAAAAAGGTGCGTACCACGTCGCTTCCGCAGAGTGGGCACTTCCCCACCATGTCTCCTATAAATCCGAAGTTGGTGTCGTCCTCCGGCGCCTCAACAAGGTCCTTCTTTCCGAAGACCTCCGCGACCTCAGTCTTGGCCTCCGCCACGCCCTCGTCAATGTTCTTGGTCCCGTGGAATATCCTTTTCAGAGTTCTTCCGAGCTCCGACGTCTTGTACTTGTCCATGGAGATGTGCATGCCTCCGATGGCCTGTATCAGGAACTCTCCGTCGGGGAGGATCGTGTAAACGTCTTTTTTCAGCTGGATGTACTTGCTCCTAAGTGCATTGTCAATGATGCCCGTCCTGGTGGCCTCGGTCCCAAGCTCCAGACCCTCGAGGATCATCCGGTATTCCTCCGCGTCGTCCTCTTCGGCGCCTTCCCCGGCCTCCGTGTCCTCCTGAAGCTCCTGATCTTTCCCGCTCCGCTTCTTTGCGGCCTCCGCCTTTTCTTCGCGGAAGGGGTTCTTGAGATAATTATTCAGAGTCTCGATGGTATAATGCTTCGGGGGCGTTGTCTCCTTCTCCACTGGTTTGAAGTCAATATTCACCCGGTCACCCTTCTCGAGGGGAGGCAGTATTTTGTCCGAAACCCCGCCGTCGTCGTACTTCATAAAGCCCTTCTGGGTCACGACTGTCCCCTTCAGAGTAAACTCCTCAAGGTCGCCTACTTTTACGGTGATCTCGGTCTTTTCTGCAAGACAGGGCTCCCCGCAGAACACCGCCGCAAACCTTCTCATAACTGTGGAGTAGACGGTCAGCTCCTCTTCTGTGAGCTTGGTTTTGTCGGGTATAATGTACGTCGGGGTTATCGCTGAGTGGGACTCGATCTTTGAGTCGTCGAAGATAGTCTTATCGTCCCTGAACTTCACGTTGTAACCGAGCTTTGCCACCACGCCAAGGACCTTCCTGACCTTGTCCTTTTCCGCAGTCGCCAGGTATTCGGAATTGGTTCTCGGATACGTGAGGTAGCCCGCCTCGTAAAGTTTCTGAACGATGGCAAGGCTTTTCTCCATCGGCATCTTATATTTTTTCCCCAATACGCTCTGCAGCTTCGACAGCGAGTAGAGCTTGCCGGGTTTTATGGTCTCTTTTTTGGTCTTTTTTTCGGTGACGACAGCCTCCTGACCGTTGTAGCGGTCACAGGTGTTAAGCGCATCGTAGTATCCTCGCCCCTCCCTGTCGTTCTCAAACCTGAGCTTGCTGACCAGCTGCACCTTGCAGCCATTGGTTTCTTCCTCGGAAGAAATGCTGTAGTATTTTTCCGGTTTGAAATACCGGATGGCCATGTCACGGTCGTAGATTGCCTTGACGATGGGCACGATGACCCGCCCCACCCGCAGGAGGCGCCCCGTCCTTATGGTCGCATATCTGGTGAGATTTACACCGTACAGCCAGTCTATATACGTCCTCGCGAAGCCTTCATTGGCGAGGTTTTCGTACTCTTTTTCATCCTTGAGATCCGCCAGGGCCGAACGCACAGTCTCCGGGGTCTGATCCGGCAGCCAGAGCCTCTTCAGCGACTTTCCCGACTTCTCAAGGTTTTCGCGGTTCCCGAAGGAGTTCATAACGCAGAGACGCACAATGATCTCTCCCTCACGGTCGGCGTCCCCGGCATTTACAATGGTATCGACGTCCTGCCTGAGGCACAGACTTCTGATGACGCCAAACTGATTCCTGACGCCGTCGTCCTCCTTCCCGCTGTCGTCCTTTCTAAGCTTGAATTTAAATTTCTCGGGGAAACAGGGGAGATTATCCATGGTCCAGCGGGGCTTTTCGCCCTCAGGCCTCGGAGCATTCCCGTAGTCCTCGATGTCGCACAAAGAAAAAAGATGGCCGAAAGCCCACGTGACGATGTAGCCTCCGCCTTCGAAATAGCCGTTTCTCTTTATCATGTTCCCGATGCCTGCGTTGATGTTGCGCGCCAGGCTGGGTTTTTCCGCAATGATTAAAATCATAGAACAGTAAAAGTTAAAGGGGTGCCGCTCAAAGTTAGAGCGGTGCCGGACAAAGTAATAAGTAATGAGTAAGAAGTAAGAGGTAATAAGTGGCGGCGCCGGGGTGCCGGCAAGGCAACAGTGCGCTGCGCGGGAGGCGGCCGTGAATGATTTCGGCAGACTCATCGCGCAGCGCGTTTTATCTGTGCGGGCAGGCCGCATTGGTTATTTCCGTGCCGCTTATTCCTCTTTTTTAGCCGGGGCATCTTTAGCGGGAGCATCGCCCTTAACCGCCTGGACAACGCCCTCAGCCAATCCCGCAACGGATGCGATCTCGGAAGGGATGATGATCTTTGTGGCATTGCCGTTTGCAGCGGCTTCAAAGGCCCTCAGCTTCTGGAGCGTGAGGTAGCCCTCTGCCGGAGCGGCCTCGTTTATATATCTGATGGCGTCCGCCTGTGCCTGCTGGACCGTGCGGAGAGCAAGTGCTTCACCCTCGGCCTCTTTGATCTTGGCTTCCTTTACGGCCTCCGCCTTCAGGATGGCAGCCTCTTTTTCGGCCTGAGCAGCGAGGATCTGGCTCTCTTTGAGACCTTCGGCCACCAGAATGCGGCTCTGTTTTTCACCCTCAGCCTTGAGTATAACTTCACGTCTCTGGCGCTCAGCCTTCATCTGCTTTTCCATGGCATCCTGGATCTCGTGAGGCGGGATGATGTTTTTCAGCTCGACTCTTGTGACCTTGATTCCCCAGGGGTCCGTGGCCTCGTCAAGGATCGCCCTGATCTTTGAGTTGATAGTGTCCCTCGACGTCAACGTATGGTCAAGCTCAAGCTCGCCTATTATATTACGCAGCGTCGTCGCCGAAAGGTTTTCGATAGCCGTTATCGGACGGTCCACGCCGTAGGTGAAAAGCTTCGGGTCCGTGATCTGGAAGAACACGACCGTGTCTATCTGCATGGTTACGTTGTCCTTGGTTATAACAGGCTGGGGCGGAAAGTCCACGACCTGTTCCTTCAGGGTAACGACCTTCGCGACAGAATCTATGATCGGGACCTTGAAGTGGAGACCCGTCTGCCACGTTGTGTAATAAGTGCCGAGCCTCTGGATGACGTAGGCCTTTGACTGGGGCACTATCTTAATGCTTGTAATAATAACCAATAACAGAAGCGCCACGACTCCGCCGATAACGCCGAAGATAACGCCTTCATTTGCAAGGATCGCAGTGATCATTTTTGACCTCCTTCTTTCTCTGACTCTAACCAATGCTCCGGGCTTTTGCAAGACACTGTGTCAGGCATTGGTTTGTTCATCTGTTTCTTCAATTTTTACGACCGCCTTCACGCCTTCGATCTTTTCGACCGTCACGTAGACGCCTTCGGGTATAACGGAATCGTCGCTGCTTCGGGCGCTCCACACGAGTCCCTCCACCTTAACGCTTCCCTTTCCCGAGAGGTTGTTTATTTCCTCGCACACAAGGGCGCGGCTTCCGATTATACGGTCACTGTTTGTGGGCGTGGCCTTCACTTTAAGCAGCTTTTTTGCAATAGGTCTTGTGAGAGCAAGGGTCACGAGCGATACGGCTACGAAAGCGACCCACTGCCAGACAACATCGACCTTGAACGCGGCAAGTATTAAAGCGACAAGGCTTCCGGCGCAAAACCAGACCGAGACGAGACCGGATGTGGCAAGTTCGATGACAAGCATGACTGCAAATACAACGGCCCATACGATTATCCAGATCCACCACATGTCAATACACCTCTTTTCTACAGCCTGAGCAATGTAAATTGCAAAAACATCCCGCATGGCCGGGACAGAAATGACAGCACTAAACCCTTTTGAACTGTCGATTTATTTTACTAAATTTTGGAGGCCGCCGCAAGAGAAACCAATGGATCAAACCGAAAAGTCGTATCTAAGCTCCTGCCACCCGGAGAGGAAATATTATTCAAGGGTAAGCATGGCGTAACCGTATGGCGGCAGGACTACATCGCTTTTTTCGTTACGGCCGTAAAGGATACGGGCCTCGGATGAGGCGCTGTTTACCACCAGGGCGGCGCTTGCGCCGCCCTGTGCGCGGCCGTAGGCCGCGACCACGCCGGAGGCACCGGTCCTGAGGCCTCCGGCGGGCAGCGCCTCACGAAGCTTTGCGAAAGCGGCGCTTTCGCAAAGTGCCGACGCCGCGCCGCTGCCTGTCAGCGGCGCGGCTCCGAGGCCCGCAGCCCTGCCGTATTCGCTTTGAAACGCCCCCTCGGGGTCAAAGAACACCACACTGGAGCGACCCGAGAGGGCTTTTATAAATTCCGCTGTCTTAGGGGTAATGAGGCACCCGGGCACCACTACGAGCTTAGGCTCACGGGAGGCGGCATTCTCGATACCGTCAGGGTCCGCAAATATAAACGGGACAAGGCTGTCCACGAAGCAGTTCATTGCTGTCTCAAGGTTTACCTGGCACTTGTCAATGAGCGTCTGCTCCCCGGGGGCGTTGTCGAATTCGGTTCCGGGCTTCTGCAGGCTCATCACCGTATCGATGGGGTAATAAATGAGAGCCTTGCCGAGGTCCCTCTCGCCAAGAGCCTTTGACGCGTCCGAGATGCATTGGTTAAGGTCCCGCCAGAAATCCGGAGTGTACGCGCAGTCGTTGTAGTATGATGTAAAAATGTCTGCACCCAGCGCGAGTTGAAGCATAAGCGAACACTTAACCTGCTCCTCCGTCACATTGCCGCCCTGTGCGTGGGCAGAGACCTCGTCCATAACGTGTTTACGGCCGTAAAGTTCCGCTGCAGACCTTACCAGAAGCGGGGTGAAGGCATTGGCTCTGACGATCTCCGGCACCGAATGGAGCATGTCGAGGCCTGGAACGTGCATATGGGAAAGGAACCGCATGATGTTGCCCTCGAAGCGAACGTGGAGCTTAAGCTCGTCCTCAAGAAGCACGTGGCCCGAAAACAGGAGTCCCCTCTCCTCACAATATTTCCCTATTTGTCCGAAAAAGCTTGTTTCAAACAGCAGACTTGCCAGCCCACCCAGATCGCGCCTCACGCGCCTCGCCTTCTCGGATCCGCCCGCAAAAAGGTAAACAAGGTTGTCCGTGATATCGTATCCGTAAAGCTCCCTGAATTTTTCCGTGAAATGCATGCCCCAGTTGATCACGGGGTAAAGCGGTATGTTCGGGTCCGGGGTGTGGTCGATCGCCGGAGTTTTGATCCCTTGGTTAATGTAGTGCCCCATGTAGGACGGCTCGTCCGTAAAAATAGCCTCGACCGTAGCCTCCGGCCTCCCGTCACCGATCTCCTTTGCAAAGCTGTAACCAAGGCAGTCCGCATATCTTCTGTAGGTATTGTCGATGAACTCCCCCACGGCCTCCTCGCTGCTCACGTCAATGTACCGCCTCGAAGCGCACACGTTGTTCTGGCAGTGGGCGCCCTCAAAGGCCCTTTTCGTGTAAAAACCAATGACCAGCATCTTCGTTTCGCCGTCGTTCCTGACCATTGTCTCGTCGTCTTTCCCGAAAAAGACCGGACCTTCGTCAAGCTCCCCGTCGGTGATCACGTCCCCCTTCATCCGGAAGCCCGCCACCGAAAGGGTCTCCTCATGTCCGTAGGGCAGCCTGAAGATCCTCTCCTCGCCGGGGGCAAGCACCTCATGGACCGCCACAAGTGCCCTCGCCTCATATTCCGGGTGAGCCGTCAACGTCTCCTTCCACGCCCCTCCGCTGGGGTAGCCCTTTTCGTCGTAGAGCCACATGCGCATATCGTTTTCGCGGCAGATGCGTTCCTTCTCCTTCATAAGCCGCCACTCGGTCTCGTTGTGAAGGTAGTTGCTGTCTGCCACATTGGTCACAATGCCGCCGAAGCCCTTCTCCTTGAGCGCCTTTATGCGACTCTCGGTCTTCGCTACTTTTACGTCGAAACTGTCATCCTCACTGTAGCCGAAATACCCGTGTGTGATTCTGAGCGGTCTTCCAAAGTCTTTCATAAACCCTCCGTGTTTTACGCCAATGCGCTATTTCCGCACCTCTAACTTATTACCTCTTACTTTTTACCTAAGGCGGCACCCCTTGCGTCTCGCACCTTGCATCTCGTCACTTGGCTGCACTTCGTGCAGAATCGTTCCTCGATGAAATGTGGTCGACGTGGGCCCCTATTACCTCTTACTTTTTACCTGTTACCTTGAGCGGCACCCCTTGCGTCTCGCACCTTGCATCTCGTCACTTGGCTGCACTTCGTGCAGAATCGTTCCTCGATGAAATGTAGTCGACGTGGGCCCCTATTACCTATTACCTCTTACCTGTTACCTTGTCCGGCACCGCTTTTACTTATCCTATGTATTCTATTTGCAAACCCCTTTCTTGTCAATCGCATCGTTTACCTGACAACAAGGACAAACAAGGGCGGGAATGACACCCGCCCGGATCTGAACCATTTGGCGCTTCAGAACTCATTGGTATTTTTCTGCCTGAAGCCGGAACAGCTGCGCATACTTCCCGTTTTGCTTAAGAAGCTCAAAGTGAGAACCCTGCTCTATGATATGACCGTCGTCAATGACCAACAGTTTATCCGCAAGAGTCGTGTTGGACAGCCTGTGTGAGATAGTAACCGAGCTTTTCCCTTCGCTCAACCGGTAAAGCCGCTCGAATATCCGGTCTTCCGCAAAGGGGTCAAGCGCTGCAGAAGGTTCATCCAAAATCATATAATCACTGTCCTTAAAGTATGCACGCGCAAGGCCTACAATCTGCCATTGACCACCGGAAAGGTCTTTCCCGTTATCTGCATAGTAGCGCCCCAAAACGCTCTCGAAACCGTCCTCCCAGTCCTTGATGATCTCACTTGCGCCACTGATATCGCAGGCTCTTTTAAGCTTTTCATCATTGAATCGCTCGTCAAAATCGGAAAGAGCTATGATCTCCCTAAGCGGCAGGCAGTAAGTAACATAGTCCTGAAACAGAACGCCAAACACCTTTCTCACCGCATAAACGTCATACTCCTTCAAGTCGACCCCGTCCAGTTTTATGCACCCTTCTTCCGGATCGTAGAAACGGAACATCAACTTGATTATTGTTGATTTGCCTGCCCCGTTAAGACCTATCAAACCGATCTTTTCGTTCGGTTCTATTGTAAATGAACAGTTCCTGAGAACGTATTGGTCAGAATTGGGGTATCGAAAGCTGACGCCTATGAACTCGATCTTTGGGTTTTGCGAAGGCTTAAGCGTGCCGCTCTTTTCTGTTTCCGGTTTAATATCCAAAAATTCCTGAAGCTCCATCAGCCTTGTATTGCTGTTAAGGAATTGGATCACCTGCTCCATCAGCAATTGCGCCTGTGAATGAAGCCTCGCAACTATGCTCAGATTATACTGTACGTCGCCGATCCCTATCTGATTGTTAACGACGTCGAAGACAGACAATATCAACACCAGAAAATCACAAGAGACGTTGAGCGCAAGGATCAGCGAATTAATTATATTGTGCCTGACGTTTTCCGATTTGTTGATGTTGTAAAGCTTTTTCCATGTTTCTCTGTATTTACTCAGGAAATACGCGCCAATGTTATTCAGTTTCACCTCAAATTGGATGTTGTTGTCGGAAAACACGTTCCCGTAATAATCCATCTTGCGGTTGTCACGAAGCTGCTCTTTTTCCATTTCCAATCTGCGCTCAGCCCGTTTTTTGTTATAAATCATAAACGGGATCAAAAATGCAAGCGTAATAAGCCCCACCCACCACTTGTATGCCAGGACGATAACAAGCGCGGCAATTACGTTGATAAACGCTGAGACAATATCAAACGCAAGCCAGGTCATCTGCGTCATGGCGTCAAAATTGCTTCTTGCATGGCGGACCTTATCCCCCATTTGAGCAGAATCAAAAAACGCCAAAGACACCCGGGAGGTTTTTTCCATCATAACCTTTTCGATATAGAACTGCATCTCATCTCCGAAGCGGGTGTTTACGTACGAACCGAATTTCGCCAGAAGATAGGTTGCCAGTTGCAGGACAAGATAAACCGCAAGACATATCAAAATTGCGCCGCCCTTGGCTTCGTAATCCACGATTCCGTTCAGGATCTCTTTCCAAAGCCAGATATTCACAAGCGGAATAAGGGTCTCGGAAAGAAGTATCAATATTTTCATTGAAAAATAGAACTTTGACGCAAAGAAACTTGTCTTAATACCAAACCAGACATTTTTGATCATTCCGGAGAAAAAACGCTTCACTTTGTTCATTTCATTCTTCCTCCTTTATCGTGTATTTGTTTCTTTGGAGGTTATACAGCTTTGCATACAGACCGCTTAGTTCCATAAGCTCGTCATGAGTTCCATGTTCGGTGATCTTCCCACCGTCCAACACAATTATTTTGTTTGAGATCCTGGCACTCGATATCCTGTGTGAGATCATTACGCTTGTTTTTCCGTCAGCTATCGTTTCAAAATTCTTAAATATCCGGTCTTCAGCCTCAGCGTCAAGTGCGGCAGAGGGTTCATCAAAAATAACGATCTCTGCGTTCTTAAAATATGCACGGGACAACGCGATCTTCTGCCACTGTCCTCTTGAAAGTTCGGTCCCTTCATCGTCAAAGCTCCTGGTCATAAAAGAGTCCAACCCATTCTTAAGCTTTGGCTTGATCTCATCAAATACACCGCTTTTAACCAATACGCTCTCAATCTCCTTATCATTATCCATCCGGTCTAAATCAGACAGTGCAATGTTTTCTCTCAGCGTGAGCGGATACTGAACAAAACTCTGGAAAAGTGCGGAAAAGAGTCTGCGTACGTCCTGAATGTCATAATCGCTTACCGGATATCCGTTTATAAGCACTGTCCCCGATTCGATCTCGTACAGGCCGAGCATCAGTTTTACTATCGTCGATTTTCCCGAACCGTTGACCCCCACGATAGAAAGCTTGTCACCTTTTTTTAACTCAAAAGAAACGCCTTGCAAAACGTATGTTTCGGAAGCAGGATACTTAAAATATACATTGTCAAAAACCAATGATTCAAACGATTCAAGCTTTCGCGTTCCTGTCTTACGTTCGGGTGTTTCTCTTTCGAAGAAATCAAAAACATACTTCATATTCGCACTCGAACGTATCACTCCGTAAACAAGAATGCCTGCAACACCCTCGAACGACTCGATCGCAGCAACGGCAAAACTAATGTACATTGCCGTGTCGCCCACGCCGATCTCCCCCGAAACCGCTTTTATTATTACAAAAATGCTGAATGCGATCTCGCCGCTTCTCTTAACCAATTCCGTGAGCAGTTCCGCCCACATCTTTTTCTTATCCAGCTTTTTGTTTGCATCGCGGTAATGCTTTTTTTCTTCATCATATCTTTTCGAGATCGGTTTCGTGAGATCGTACATGCGAACGTCTTTTGCGGGCCACGCATCAGTCAGCATCCATCTGTAATAACAAAACTTTCTTACGTCAGGAGCCTGAGCCCTTCTGAGACGGTCAGCTTTCCTGGAAAAAACCATTTGAAATATTATTCCCGGAACAGAGAGGGAAATAAATAAAAGAGAAAAACCAATATTAAACGACGCAATCTGCATGTATGCTATAACAAAAGAAGCTGCAACCGACAAAAATCTGATGAGATACGTCGGAAAGTTGACCGCCGTCGTCATCAAATAACGCGCCTCATCAATCTTGTCTCTTCCTTCAGCTGTGTCAATAAATGACATTGGCAATACACTCATTTTTTGAGCAAAATCATAGGCATATTTGTGCATTGCCCTTTCATACATCAGATCATGAAGCAAGGAATCCATCGATTGGAGAACGATCAAGGAGATCAGGATAACGGCATACAGGCAAACCGGCCAAAGAACAGACCACCCTACTGACTCTATATCGACCAGAGCGTTTAACAAGTCTCTCAACACGTAAACACTCATTAATGGGACAACGCTGCAAGCCACCTGCAGCAAAAAATACGCTGCAAACATCAGTTTGCTTGACTTATACAGCAATCCAAACGAAAACCGAACCGTCTTAAAAAAAGATCTCATTTTTGCACCTTTCTCATTTAAGTATCTCGAGCAAATATCCACAAGCCTCACAAATATCGTTCATCAAGTATTCTTTTGCGAAGTTTTTTCCACAGTCTTCATATTCGATATGAATTGAATCGTCAACTTTAACCAATACATCCGCAGGACACTTGTTTTCTGACACAATAAGATAAACGTCGGGTGTAAACAGATCGTCAACACAGGAAAAAAAGTTCTCTATATCGCATCCTGACGGTATAATGACATTGTCCGAGAATCTCAATATCGAATCCGACAATATGATAAATGTGTAGCTTTCTTTTTCCAGTTTTTGAGCGAACTTGTCGATTACTTCGACGCATTTGGATTTGTTATCACCGGCGAAAGAAACAGCCGGTGTTTCAATTGGCTTCTTCTTATTCTTCAGATACGGTTTTACAATCTTTGAGTACATTTCTTTATCCCAAAGGAAGTCATCCTTGTAATCTGTAATACTGTTCCAGAAGTATGGATAATATCCTTTTATGAAATAACCAAACGTGTTTGCCGCCCTCTTCGCCAGCAACAGCATCACTTCATCGTACGGTATTTTCCCAAACTCAAAAAAAATGTTTGAGACGTGCGCAGTGATAACAGGTGCAGAAAAACTGTTTGTATTAATAGTAGCCAATTCCTTGCCATCAGGAGTTTGAATTTGATGCCGTCCCCCCGTAATAACATCTATTCCGTCAAAAGGGTACCATCTGAGTTTATACTCTCCGTTTGTATAAAGCGTCGACGTTTTTACGCCTATAACACCCGAAAGACAGGCCGGCAGAGTATACTTTTGTCCATTATCCATGGCTGCGACAACAATGATTCCTTTCATAAATGCAGCATGCAAGGCTTTCCTGATAACCGGAAATGCAAAACGGTTTGTGGTCCCCATGCTGATATTTATTATGTCAACATTGTTATCTGTACACCACTCAATAGCCTTAATGAATTCTGCCAGGTAGGACTCTTCGCCAACTTTTGAAATTCTTACGTCTATTATGTACGGCTTGTCAAAATGCAAATACTTTTCAAAAATCGCTGCACACAATGAACCATGGTTGACTGTACCATCGTTCGTGTCTTGCGAGTTGTCCGCTGTGAAAAAGCTAACAGTCTCATCTACAAACCCCTCCTGAAGTAAACCCGTTGTAATACCATTGTCAATAAACGCTACTTTGATCATGTTTTCTCCACGTGAAAAAACTATGTAAAAAACTTTGCAAGGACACAAAAGATTTATTTAGTTATTTGTGCAATGTAGGCAACAGATCACGATCGGTGTTGTCATCGAATTCGGGATGTTTGGGACCATAGCACGCACAACTACATGCCCCGCTCCTGCAGGCACCAAACGCCTGTATGTTTATATTCATTAACCTGTTTTCATTTTTTTTAACGAGTTTTTTCATTTTTTATTTCCTTTCTCACATAAGGTATCAATCAGATCATGTAATGAAGAAAAACAGCCATTGTTAATATCGTCCGCCGTAAGAAGAATATTGAACTCTGCACATATTTCTCCATACAAATAAAGCAGCTCCGTAACGGATAGTTTTGACAGATCTTCTGCGTCCCTACAAAGTTTTTTACATAGTATTTCACGTATAATCGTTTCTATTTCATTCCGGTTTTGATCAATGCAGTTCATTATTTTTGTTCCTTTATTCAGATAATGAGATAATGATGTCATCAACTAATTTGTCAACTGAATCATTCTTTACCAGGTTATACATTTTCAGGCTATTAGACTCCTTGTTTGTAAAAGCTATTGTCTTATCAACCATATCCGAGTCATAAACGCTATACTCCAAAGTACTTTGTTCATCTTGCAAACCCTCGAGATATAAGCTTATATTTGATACTCCTATCGCATTTACGTTCATTCCGTATCTGTACCTGCAGATATCGGGTATCTTATCGATGATTAAACTGTCTAAAACATCGCACCATACATTGACAACATTGTAATCCGTTTTTAGCACCGAGAATACTTCATATGCAATAATACCGTAATGCATATCATACTGATCGTTAAACGGCAGCAGTCCTCCCGGTACGCCCAAAACTATAACGTCCGGAGACACCTTCTGTTGTAAATGTGCTATATACGATCTTAGCAATCTCATTTTTCCCATTTCACTACGTTTTGGGGAAAACATAAATGATGGAAATGAATAAATGTTCAAAAGGTTTGCGTTAGTTTTGGATGATATCAGCAAAACCCTGTATCCTTTCGCAGAGAGCGCTCTGTAAACGTTTAATTCCGTATCAAACTTAGAACACTCTTCTGTGAGTCCCGTTACGGTTATTATAGGCACATCTATGGGTTTCTGCGCACCGTCATCGGATCCGGGATATTTTTCGTTTTCTTTGTAGATGAACAGACAATTATTTGCAGCCGCTTTTTCTTTAAACAGTTGAAGTTCTTTTTTTGTCAGTTCCTCAAAGCATACAATGTTTTTCCCCAGCTCTAAAGCTTTTTCTATCTTCGATAAAACAGTATCATAAAAGGCTTTGTTATCATAATACTCATAACTTGCCCATATTACCGTATCACACTGATTTAAACAGTCCTCAAAACCATATCTGATCGGTATTCCTATTTTTTCGCCCCCGTCTATGCCTCCAGCATCTTCATTGTCCTTCCACCATCTCCCGGGGATAACAGCTTCAGTAACGTTGTATAATTTATTGCAATTGATATGTCTCAAATACGCTGCAAAACTTCTGCTATACGGATAAACGATTGTTTTTTTAATCATTATGACACAGCCCCCTTATCAATCATTTCCTTAACTTCTCTCAAGGCAATATATGCTTTTATTCGAGATGCCGTGTTTGAACAATTTTTCTTACATTCGGTTGCACACATCTCGGCAGACAGAGCATTGCCATCGTTTATTTTTGTTGCGCACAGCTGGCAGTGGCGTATGTTCCAGCAATTTACACAGCGTTCCGTACAGATGTTTCCGACATTAAACAAGTATTTCGCTTTCTCTGCATCTATTGAAGTAAAAACAGTTCCTAACTTCATTACCTCAGAATTATCTTTGATCTTTTCACAAGGAAATAAATTCCCGTTTGTCGTAACAAACAACTTGAACACTCCCGGTTGACATGGTCCACCGTGACCCATAACTTGCGAAATATCATCAAAACGCTGCATATCATCGTCAAATCGTTTAATGGCAGTCAAATTGTTAAGTGCAAGCACCGAAAGACACGATTCTTCTATGACACCAATTTTAGCAAGTAACGCAAGTAACCTATCTTTCTTGTCGGTATTTAGATACTCTTGAGAATAGAAAACACCTTTCCCAACAGATGGCTGAAGTACTGATGCCTTAACCTCTTGTTTTCTGAACATGTCACAGTTAAAAAAATTGTTCACTTTGCTGCAATCGTTAACAGGATCCAAAACGCTGTTAAACGACAATTTTTCGTAGTATTGAGGAATTTCATTTTTTATTTTTTCCAAATTCTTAAATACTACATCAAACGTTCCGGAGCCGTTTCCTGCGTTTTTTCTGTTTTTATCGTGTATCTCTCTGGGCCCATCTATGCTCACAAGAATACTTGTCCCGTTTTCGATTAAGTACCTTGCCCGATCTACCGTCAATAAAAAAGCGTTGGTGGTCATATGGAAACTGAGTTTTTTCCCTTCGAACTTGGTTTTGCAATACTCCACACATTTTTTTATCAATTCATATTCAAGTAAGGGTTCGCCGCCATAAAATCCTACGTCTAAGCGTACTGTGTCCCGCGTTCTTTCCGCAAAGAAGTCTATTGCCGCCTTTGCTGTTTCCCAACTCATTGAATTCGATTTATGCGAATGGTATTGTTTGTCGTCTCCGTATGTATAATGGCAGTATCTGCAACGAAAATTACACTGCTGTGTGACCTGAAGTGTTAATGTGCGTAATCTGTGTTCCAGAAAATAAGGGAGCTTGGCTGTCTCTTTCATTTCAATTTTTAACGGGCGATTGCTTTTCAAAAAACCTTCGCTTCTAAGCTCACTCAGTTCAAGATCACCTTGGATCAGTTCATCTATCAAATCGCTTCCTCCGGTATGGGAACCTTCCTTGAGTATTTTTTCAAGCTTTAAGTAGGCATCTTGGCTGATTTTCACGATTTGATTCGTGTTAACATCAAAAAAGTAATGACCATATACAGATTTAAACAGTTTTATAAATGGCAGGTTATTCATCTCATTCCCCTTCTGAAAGACATTTTCTTTCAAAAAACTTGATCTTGTTATTTCTTTCAAAATCGTACTCACCGTCGAACACCACCTTTATATTCACGAATGCAGAAAACTCTTCCCTGAGTTTGTCATATAATAATTGCTCAATGCTTCTTTTCCACTTGTCATAGGAAGGTTTGATCTGTAAATACATAACCAATGATTGTTTGTCAGGCTGAACAAAATTGAACTGAACGATGGGATTGTTGAATTCATCGTTTACGTATTCGACTACCTTTAGGAAACTGTAGCAGGTCTTATTGTTTCCGTCAGGAGAATAAACAATGTCGCCTTCCCGTCCCGCTGTAATGATAATATCATCTCCACAAAAACCACATTCACAGTTTGACCGCTTAATTAATCCCTTATCGCCTATTCGATAACGAAGAAGCGGCATAGCATAGTTTTTCAGCGTGGTCAGCACCACGTTCCCTTCCGATTCTGTTTGGTGCTTATACTCATCATCAAATATCTCAACAACAGCGTTTTGTAGTATATGCATATGTCCGCAGGGACACTGCAGTGCGACGCAACCGGTTTCAGTTGTTCCATACATATTTGCAATTTTTACATTGGGGATCAGCGATTCAAAAGCCTTTTTTGTTTGCTCTGAAAGATATTCGCCCGTAAGCTCAATATATTGCAGATCATTCAAAATGGATAACTGTTCTTCAGAAGCATACCTGAATAACAATTGCAAAACACTCGGTTGAAGAAACATCCAGCTTGGTTTTACGCTTTTGATCAGTTCGAAATACTCACCGATCGTTTGCTTTGTTAGTTTGTTTTTACACAAAGATAGATTATTACCTCTTTGAATAAACAACGGTTCTTCTTCTGCCAAACGATTTGCGTAATAAAGTGTGGAGTGAAAAGAAACATATTTATCCTTGATCGACACGCCATACCATTTGTGTCTATATTTCCAGGCCTCTAAATTGGCAAGTGTATCATCACCGTGTGACCAGTAAATAGTTAAGCAGGTTCCCGTACTGCCGGATGTTTTTTTATTGATCAGCCTGCCTAGTTCATAAGGCTTAACATAGGAAGACGACAAAAAATCATCCGGATTTAAAGAAACCATTTCCTTTGTAATGATTGGAAGCCCGTAAAAAGAATCGCCGGCTTGTTCCTTTATCTTTTCGTAATAAGGAACCGTTGAAAAACAATGCGTAACCATACGCTCTAACAAACAATTATCCATTTTCTACTTCTTCTCCGTTTCCAACCATTTCTTTGATGCTTTTCACAATATCCTGAACTGTTGAAAAAAGACTCATATCCAGCATGTCATCATCGATCTCGATCATAAATGATTTTTCAATACTTATGATTAGTTCTACAAATTGAATCGAATCATATCCCAAATCTTCAAATATGTTGATGCTCATTATATCGGCTGAAGCATCAATGTTATAATCTTCTAAATTATCACTACGAAAAATTAGCTCAATTATTTTTGTTTCTACATTCATTTCCTTTCTCCCTTACAACGCATTATTTTATTCAAACCAATACATTCAAAATGCATTATTGATTATGTATAACCTAGGAGTGCACCAAAAATGACACAATTATTCAGTTTTTTCGTATGCCAAAAATAGCAGTCATCAAGCATTTGCAAGAGACCAAAGACATATCATTAAAACTTAGGGAACGTGACGAACTATAGCCAAAGACACTTTCACGCCGAAAATGTACGATTATTCATATGGGCTTTATAATGCCGGAGCATTAGAAACAAACTGTTTCACAAACAAGACACACCCACACTTAACCTGAGCCGTCAGTCCGCGAACAGACAAACTAAAATCTGAGATTTCTTTGACTGTTGTGATCGTGATAAAGAAACAGTAATAAACAACTGTAAGACACTGATTCCATATTTTTTCCCTTTCTTCTAAAAGACGACAACATATACCATCATTTACTATCGTCTCGGCTTTTAATCAACCTTGCTGGAATTCATGTTAACACATTGATGAGATCCTTGTCAACCCTTCTCCGAAGAATTTTTGTCCTTTTTTGAAGTCTGGCTCAACCCTTAAAAACCGGTATTACACCGATCATTACAAAACGGACCAGCACAAAATATCATCATCACAACTATTTGATTTCCGTTCGTATCATGCTATAATAAATCCGTTGCAAACAGAATGGTTTTGTTTTAAGTATTATCATAAGCTATGGATGTAATTGATTGTATTAAAGAAAGACGCAGCATCCGGAGTTTCGAAAGAACTGTAATCGATGCTGAAAAACAAAAGAATATTTTAGAGGCAGCAATTTGTGCTCCATCCGGTAAAAATCGTCAGCCTTGGAAGTTCAGCTGTGTTACTGATGTCCAAATGATTTCTCAATTATCGCATCTGTCGGCCTACGAGTCTTGGATGCGTTCTGCGCCGTTGTTCATTCTTGTTTTTCTCGACAAACACTTATCATATGACTACGTAAAAGATGTCCAATCTTGCGGTGCAGCGATTCAAAACATGCTGCTTGCTGCAACCTCCTTGGGAATAAGCAGTTGCTGGATCGGAGAAATAGTTTCCAAGCAAGACCAAATCAAGTCACTCCTGAAAATCAAAGATGATTCGCTTGAGTTAATGGGTTTGATTGTCTTTGGTTATTCCTCAGAGAAACCAAAGGTACCAAGAAGAAGAGATTTGAATTCTTTTCTGATAGACAATTACTGAAATCATCTTATCACATTAAACATCCAATGTAATTAGGATAATCTAATACTGTTCCTTTCACGGAAAACGATTTATCAAAGGAGATTATTTATGTGCAGAGTCGCAATTATAGGAGAAAACTCTATCGGGTATATCGACACTCTAATCAAAATCTGGAATAATGGTGATTGTGCGGTTCTCATAGATTGGAGAATACCTGCGGATACAGCTTTGGCAATGATGGAAGAAGCCGGTGTCAAAAAGTGCTATATTGAAAAGGCGTATTATGAGGCATTTTCCATTGCGTCGACCTCAGTCAGTTTTTTTACATTCGAAAGATTAAATGAAGCGCCTGCACTTTTGCCGGATAATATCTACAGTAGTTTTCATAAAAAAAACACAAGAGAAGAAGCCGTTATTATTTACAGTTCAGGCACCACCGGAAAATCAAAAGGAATTATATTATCGCACTTTGCGATCAATACAAATGCAGAAGCGATCATCGACTATATGAAGCCTGATCCAAGTGATTGCATATACATTTGCAAAACTATCTCACACTCCTCCACATTAGTAGGCGAACTGCTTGTCGCACTTAAGACAGGTATGAAACTTGTAATAGGCCCAATAATTGTTCCCCCAAGGTATGTGTTTAAGTATATTGCATTGTTTGGAGTCACTCTCATATGTGTCAATCCCACGTTGTTATCAATGTTTGCGGATGCCTACGATGAGGCAAAATATGATCTTTCCTCTGTCAGGACGATCTATGTAAGTGGCTCGATTTTGAACGATAAAACATACGAAAAGGCGCATGATGTTTTTTCAAACATTCCCATCTACAACGTATACGGTTTGTCAGAGCTCGGCCCGAGAGTATCGGCTCAAAGGCCTGAGTGCTGCAAAACCAATTCTGTCGGCAAGCCGGTTAAGGGTGTTGCAATAAAAATTTTTGATGAGCAAGGCAAAGAAACGCCACGTGGTGTATATGGTGTTTTGCACGTTCAATCCCCCTGTCAGTTTGAAGGGTATGCCGTAGGGACATGGAAATACGCGTCACTTTGCGAAAACTGGTTTAACACCGGAGACATAGGCTTTATTGATGAATTCGACGAGCTTCACATTGTAGGCAGGATAGACGATGTTATAATCATTGATTCCCATAAGATATATCCCGGCGACGTGGAAACAATAATAACAGACAACACCTCCGTAAAAGAGTGCATTGTAGTAAAGGTGGACATATCCGGCCGTGAACGGATCGGGTGCCTGTACGTAGATGAAAAAGACATTGGTCCAAAGGATAAACAAATACTGAGATCAAAATTGATGTCTTACGAGATACCCTATATTTTCGTCCGATGTGCAAGCCTGCCGAGAAACAGAAACGGCAAAATAATCATAAGCGAAGTAATTGATCACATAGTAAATGATAGCAAACCCGGAGGAAAAACCCAATGAAAAAGAACACTGTTACGAATTCTGCTTTTCAGATCAATCCATTGCTTTATTTTATCAACAGACCCAGTCAAACCGGCTGGATCACCGAAAGATTCGTCAATCTGATGATGTATGACGGTGTTGTCGATTATGTCGACAACGTGGATTTTTACGGACTATTCAATCAACTGACCTGTTATTCCATAGATGAATTGAACGATTTTCATGAAGTCCTGCAAAATGCGATAATCTCTGATCAATTCGCGATCCTATGGGTCGATGAGTACTTTATACCCGTTTCCATGCGATATCATTGGAACCATTTTGTACATCCGCTGGTGGTTTTTGGTTACAACAAAGAAACAGCCCAATACGATACCATCTTTTTTGACATAACCAAGGGACAGCGTGTAACTAAAATCGCTGCAAGCGAGTTATACGACTCCTTGAATGGAGTGAGATCCTATTACATGTCCGGAGGAAGCATTGACGCCGTGAGTCAAACTCTGACCGTCGTCAAGCCAAAAATATCTTTCAAAGCAGATTTTCACCTCGATCTTTTTATCAAAAACCTGTCGCACTATCTATTCTGTGTCAAAGAGAGCGAGTGGTACAGTTCGCCAAGGAAAGAACTTTACAATAACCCTAACGTAGTATACGGCGTTCAGTTATATAGAACGATTATAACTGAATTAAAGTCTGTCAACTGCAAAATCAATTACAAAAGCTTGCACGACTTTGTAAAGCACAAAGAGTATCTTTACGAAAGGCTACTATACATTGGCGATAATTACAATATAAGCGAGGCCTTGAAAAAACTGATCGGCGAATTCGGTGAGCATGCTGCCAGACTTGAAAAAATCAGACTTCTGAATATAAAGTACCAGTCAAAAAACGGACAGTTTCCCGCAACACTTTGCTTTGACAGCGAATATATAGGAAAGCTCATAAAATCTTTGGAACAGGAATATGCGGTAGAACTCGATTTGCTGCCACAAATACTGCATGAACTAAACAGTTTGCAGTACTCCGAAGATTTTACTGCAACTCATTTAGTATTGACATGTCCGGTGAATTTGAAAGAGAAAAAAGACGGTCTGTACACTCAGACAATCGTTTTTGATTCACCGGTTTATTCCTGCAGGGTAGACGTCGCAGGCATTCCGGAAAGGCACTCTGCTTGCAGGGATAAGATCATTATTAATGACGATTACATCTACCTGATAAACAGGCATTATGAAAGGTTCAGTTGCGTCTGTTCAATATATATACATCCGATCCAAATCAACAAAATCGAATTGCAATCAAAAGATCCTGTCAATTATACTGTTAACGTGATTTCTCTTCCCGGCCAGGATACCGCAAAGACAGTGTTTGATCCTGAACTGCGCGATAAATTTGACAACATTTACCAAATGGAACCAATAAGCAATGACCCAAGTGAACTACGATTTGCTTTCCAAAATGAAGATCCATACATTTTTAAAACCGGCTTCAGCCTTAACACCGCTCACTTCAGATACCTCCATATTGAAATGAAAATCGTCGGAACAAGTAAAAAAGCTCAGGTCTTCTTCACAGATGTCGCAAGCCAGATTTGGTATGGAGAGCGCATGGTCGAATTTGAAACCGTACCGGACGGAGAATCTCACACATATGTCGTCGATATGAGCAGCAACCCTAACTGGAATGGATTCGTCGGCGGGTTGCGATTCGACCCGGCAGATTATAATGATGATTGCCCGTTTAGTACAGAGCGCCTGACATGGTGCAGCATAAAGCGTTTTTATTTTACCAGCGAGGTCTAACTCCCAATCGATACAAAGCTGAAGCTTGCCAAAAGGCAGTTTAAAACAGGCCTTTATATAGAGGAAATATTGAAATGAGAGACTTTGATCACAACGGTCTGCTGCTGGCCGAGTACCAGGGAAAACTGTTTGAGAAATCGGCCGAGCTTGACTGTTCAACAGGTATTTTTATAAGACGTTATTTGCATTCAGACCTTCTGGAGGAGCAGGATAAGAACAATCCGGCATTGGCGTCGCTCTCTGTTGCCGAAGGAATCGATTCGATCACAAGGCAGTTCGGGCCCACCGATTACGGAAAGATCAAGTTCTCCCGCGAGGCTCTTTTCTGGATCGGTTATATGTACAGATATATTTCGTACACCCGCGATGAATCAACAAATTTTGTGGCAAAGCTGTTCAGCTATAAACAGATGAACGATCTTTACTTTTCGTACCACACTCAGGATCCGGAATGGTGTGTTCGGAGTCTTCTGGAGCTTAACGGCCTGACGGAAGATGTGTTTGACAAGAACCTAAGACTCAAGGAAATAATGAGAAAAAGGAACTATTTGCAGAGCCCGTAAAACTTGTTTGTCCAACTTGAACAAACAAGTTTCAGCATGATACAATTCCGGTTGGACCCATTGGCAACAAAAAGGATATGGTTGGTGCAATAAAGAAGCGAGGGACAGTTATGGCATACGAGGATCCGGGTATAATTCAAGAGTGGTTGGACAGCCTTGGCGGGTTAAGTGTAGAAGTCAAGAAGATGTTTGGCTGCTATTGCCTGTATTGCGACGGTCAGGCAGTCGGATGGATCCATGACAGTGTTTTGAGTTTGCGCGAAGTAGGCCTGGATTACCTGCCGGAGGACATTGTGCGCCCCGGGAAAGAGGATAATATCCGTGAGCTGGTCATCCCGTTCGATTATGTTAGAGCGGACTGGCTAAAAAGAGCAGTGCAGGATACGGCTGACATTCGGAAAACTATGAAGAAATGAAAAACGATATGATTAAAATACTGTTCATCTGCCACGGAATTCTACCAACCGGTTGATGAAAAGTCCTAATTATCACATTTGACAGATATTATGACTGTAAATTTGCACCTTACTTGCACCCTTTAGTAACCAATCAATCCGGACTCCAAAACAACATAGCACATTGGGGTAATGCTACAATAAAAGTAGACACGAACAGGTAGAAAAATGTCAGCTGATTTTATATCATGATGTCGACTACCGGAAGGGAGTGTCTATTATGGGAAAACATCTTGACCCGCTTCAAAAGGAGTTCCTTATTCGCCGGTTT
>JAFSVU010000017.1 GCA_017444825.1 Clostridia bacterium | reverse complement strand
TATCATTTTTCCGCTGTTTTGTCAATACTGTCGGCACAAAAAGCCTTAAAAAACCATTTAATATTTTATAATAAAGCGTAAAAAAAGAAAAACGCCCCGGAAATGCACCGGGGCGTCCTATTGGTCATGTCATAATACTAATGTTAAAATGTCTTAACCGTCCTGCTGAGCGAACTCCACGCTGAAGGGAACCGCAATGTTTCCGGTGCCCGAAACCAGTGTCGCAGCATTCATGTTGAAGTACCTGAGGTTCGGCGCATAGCGCACGCCCTCGGCATTTTCCGCCTCGATCACGACGGTCGATTCACCCTCAATAGTGGGGAAAACGATCTGCCACGTGCCGTTGATGAGAGCTTCAAAGCCCTGGGGATTGATTCTGTCGTCGGAGGATCTCAGACCGCCGCCGACGTACTGATATTCGATGGTGATTTTGTCCTTTGTATAGGTTATTTCTTTTGGAACAGGGCTGCCGACGGACTCGAGGTCGCTCTGACCATAGCGGATGGCTGCGGCCATTTTTGCGGCTCTCTCACCGATCTCAAACTTGTAATAGGGGTGTGCCCCGTCGCCGTCGCCTTTTCTGAAACCGACGTCTATGGTCGGGATGATCTCGTAAAGCGGGAGACTGCCGTCGAGCTTCAGCTCAGCCTGGGCAAAACGCATCTCGGGAACCGCTTCCCAGACTCCGTTCAGTGTCTCGCCTCCGCTCTCGAAACCGTAGGAGGTGAGCTGCACGTTGAGGAAGAGCATATTGGTGCCGAACTGTTTTCTGTAGTCCTCGAAAGTCGTCTTGAGTGCGTCTGCGTAATAGGCGGAGAGCATCGCGTCGGATTCGCCCTGGTAGAAGATCATTCCGGTCACGCCCACATGGCGGAGAGGCGCTATGAAAGCATTGTAGATGGCGCAGTAGGGAAGCTCGATGTCGTTAAGGGTGATGGTCCTGTTTTTGATCTGTTCGGGGAACTTTTCGTACGCTTCGGGCGAGCAGAGAAGGTCGAGAGGTGAGCCTCCGCAGGCGGCCATCACTATACCGATCGGAACGGAGGGGTTCAGCTTGTAGAGCTCCTTGGCGAAGAAGTAACCGAGCATGGAAAAGCTGGTCTGGGCGCCGGTGCTGTAGACCTTGCGCTTTGTGGCAAGCTGCCATTTGGACTGCTTGCCGATGTCGTTCTGGGGCTCGGACATGCGCGCTATGCCCGCTTTGTTCAGAAGTGTCCAGTTGATCTGCTGGAGTATCCTTATGTCGTCCTCCTCAGTGGCTTCTTTGAGGTAGTCGTCGTAGAGGGCCTTGATATCCTTGGTGGTCTGCAAAAGGGTGCCCCAGAAGGTGAGGTCCGCATTGCTCTGTCCGGAAACGATCCACACGTCGCCTACCAGCACGTCTGTATATTCCTTCTGAACTCCTGCAGCGCCTTTCACGATGAGGCTCTGGCCTTTCTCCTTGCTTGCGGGGAGGGTGCCCTGAAGTGCGAAGCAGAACGCTCCGTCTTTGATCTCGCCGGAACCCTTGAGGTCTTTGAACTCCGCGGCTACGATCTTTCCGTTTTCAGACTCGGGCGCGGTGCCCCAGATCTCGATGCGGCGGTCCCGCGGCACGATCATATCGTTCCCGAAGTAATTGGCGACTGTAAATTCAGACGCCGTGCCTTCCTGCAGAGTGTAATCTTCGATCACCGTCGCCGCTTCCTTTTCGGCAAGCTTTGACTCAGTACGCCCCGACGTCCAGGTTTTGGGCCCCGTCGTCAGCACGCCGCACCCGGACAGCGCCAATACCGCCGCCAGAGAGAGCATAACAACCATAATAAATGCGCGTCTCGCAACTTTCATAAAAACCTCCGATAACCAATGTGTTTTCCGGCAAGCTGTCACGCGCCGGACGAGTTATTGGCGATTATATCAGAAAAAGCCTGCGGAGACTATGGTTTTTTTGTTCCCCCGGATTCTTGAATTCTTCCACGTCCCGTTGTAAAATCCATGGAAGAGGATATGAGCAGATCATGTCACCGATACTTACGAGGTAATGAAAATGAAGAGAATGCTTAAAACAGTTTTGAGGCTGCTGGCGTGTGCTGTCCTGCTGGCGGCGATCGGAGGGACCATGGATGGGTGTGTGAAACCTGAGAAAGAACCGCTTCCCAAAACGAATATCGCGCCTCCCGCGCTTGAACCACAGGCGGAACCAAACGATGCGGGGGAGCTCATAACGTACAAAGTCAACGGGACCATCTCATCCGACATGGTGGTGCAGCGGAACGCCTACTTCAACGTCTTCGGAAGGGCCGATCAGACAAAAGGCTACATCTACGGCGAGTTCATGGGCGAAAAGCGCTACGCAAAGATCGAAAAGGACGGCAGCTTTAACATCAGGTTCTCCTCCCACGAGGCCACTGCCGAGCCCCAGACCCTCAAGGTCTATCCCCAAAACGGCGAAGTTACCGAGTTTACCGATATACTGGTGGGCGACGTGTGGATCATGTCCGGCCAGTCCAACGGCGAGCTCAGCTATTCTCTCGCAAGGGCGAAGCTTCCTAAATACGACAAGGAGATCAGCGGCGACGACCTCATCAGGGTGTTCTCCCAGGCTGCTCAGGACGTGCTTGACGGCGTGAACAACAATACGATAGACGCTACTGTGCCCCACGAGGATATTCTCAACGCAAACAACTGCTGGAAAAAGGCGACCCTTGCGAATGTGCAGCCGTTTTCGGCGATAGGCTACTACTTCGGCAAGGAGCTCAGCAAACTGACCAATGTCCCCCTCGGCCTCATCATGACTGCAGCCGGCGGCGCTGCGATCCAGGAGCTGATGCCTGAGAGCGTGGCGAAGGACCTTGGTTATACCGCGGGCGCAATGGTGCCTCTCTCGGGCCACTACAACACTCTGATGGCTCCGTTTACGAAAAACAGGATCACCGGAATGGTCTTCTGCCAGGGAGAGTCCGAAAGCGGCGGCGAGCAGTATACTTTTTACGCGGAACATTTGGCAAAGACTGTCGAGGGCTACCGTGAGATATGGGGCATCGAGTTTCCGTTCATCAATATTCAGCTCAGCTCCTACGGTATCGAAGGCACTTCAATGTGGCCCTACGTGCCTCTCATGCGTGCTGCCCAGTTCGACGCGGCCAAGATAATTCCCAACTATTACATCGTGACGTCCATGGACAGAGGCTACAAGAAGGGCGACCCTGAGTGGGCCCATCCGCTTTACAAGTTTGACGTCGGCTACAGGGCGGCGCAGGCTGCGGCATACGTTTCCTACGGTGTCGGGCAGGCTGAATATATGTTGGCTCCGGAGCCGGAATCCGTAACTTTCAATGACGACGGCACGATAATCGTTAAGCTGAAGAACGTGGGCGACGGTATTACCCTTGCCGAGGGCGATGAGATCGCGGGGATCATGCCATACTACGGCTACGGCGGAAAGATGAAATGCGAGGTCTCGCAGCTCGATGCATTTACCATAAAAATCATCCCCAAGGAGACTCCCTATTCCGTGCGCTACGGCATGATGCAGGACGCGACAAGCGAAGCCGCCAATATCATGAGCAGCACCGGGATCGCGATGCCCGCATGGGAAGTCAAAAACCCGAATTACAGTGAATGACCAATGCCATTTAACATAATCAGAAACGACATAACCAAGGTAAAAGCCGACGCCATCGTAAATTCCGCAAACCCGGAGCCTGTGCCGGGAGGAGGCGCAGAAGGCCTGATCTACAAAGCTGCGGGATACGACAGGCTTCTTTCTGCGCGCCTAAAAATAGGCAATATCGACCGCGGCAAGGCGGCCTGCACTCCCGCATTTGACCTCAAAGCAAAGTATATCATACACACCGTAGGTCCCGTCTGGCAGGGCGGAGGGGCCGGCGAGCTTGAGATCCTTAAAGAGTGCTACAAAAACTCCCTGGAGCTTGCTTATAGTCTCGGGTGCGGGTCGGTGGCCTTTCCCCTTATCTCCTCCGGAGCATACGGTTTTCCGAAGGATGAGGCCCTGTCCGCAGCGCTTTCGGAGATACAGAAGTTTTTGATGGATCACGAAATGCTCGTCACTCTGGTGGTGTACTCCCGGGAGGCGGTGGCTCTTTCGGAGAAGGTCATTGGCGATATCGATCGGTTCATAAGCGACAGCTATGCGGTCGAAAACCATAATCTTTCAGGCCGGAGAAACCTCCGTGCCCGCGAGGAAAGCTCTTGTTACGATATATGCGCAGAGGAAAATGTTTTCTATGACCCGGTTCCCGTCCCCGTGAGAAATGTGGCCCGTGAGTCAGTCGAAAAAAAGGCGGTTCACGGCAAGCAGGCGATCCCCGACGACACAGGCACCCTTGAAGACTACCTTAAAAGGCGATCCGGCTCTTTCAGCGATACTTTGTTTAAACTGATCGACGAGCGGGGTCTCAGCGACGTGACGGTGTACAAAAGCGCCAATGTCGACCGCAAGGTTTTCTCGAAAATAAAGACAAAAAAGGACTACAGGCCCAAGAAGGAGACCGCAGTTGCGTTTGCGATCGCGCTGAAGCTTGACATAGACACAGCCTCGGATCTTCTTTCCACCGCAGGATATGCCCTGTCCTTCAGCAACAACTTTGATCTGATAATAAGGTACTATCTGACTAAAAAGATATATGACATTTATGAGATCAACGCAACGCTCTATGCCTACGGGTACGAATGTCTCGGAGCCAAGATCTGACGGACTGCCCGTAACCAATGCAAATTGTCGCCCGGCAGGCGACCACACCTCCCGGAGTTTGACGTACAATGGAGACGATCAAAAAACAGGAGGTGCTTTTGTATGATAGGAGCAATTATCGGAGACATAGTCGGCTCGCCTTACGAGTTCGACAGAGGTGATAAGACAAAGGATTTTCCGATGTTTTCCCAAAAGTCCCATTTTACGGACGACTCGGTCATGACCGTGGCGGTGGCGGAGGCTCTCATAAAGACCATCGGAAAGACGGACAGGGAAGTAACCGACGAACTAATAGCGTCGATGCGGCGCCGGGGCAGAGAATACCCTGACGCAGGGTACGGCGGGAGATTCATAAAATGGCTTTTCTCGGAAGAGCCCATGCCGCCGTATAATAGTTTTGGAAACGGATCCGCGATGCGTGTTTCGTCCGCAGGATGGCTGTACAAGACCCTTGAAGAGACCAGACATTACGCGAGACTCACCGCCCGCGTCACCCATAATCATCCGGAGGGGATAAAAGGCGCGGAATCGGTCGCCAGTGCGATATTTCTCGCAAGAAAAGGGAAGACCAAGGCTGAGATCAAAGAATATATCGAGAAAGAGTTTCATTACGATCTGTCGAGGACCTGTGATGAGATAAGGCCCGGATATTTCCACGTGGAGTCATGCCGGGAGACCGTCCCCGAGGCTATAACCGCATTCCTTGAAGGCGAGGACTTTGAGGACGTTATAAGGACTGCCGTCTCGCTGGGAGGGGACTGTGACACGCTGACCTGCATAGCCGGGAGCATCGCAGAGGCTTTTTACGGCATACCCGGAAATATTAAGGATGAATGCATTGCACGTATTCCCGACAGTTTCACCATAGTTCTTGCGAAATTTGACGATGCCAGAGACGAGGTCGTGACGGTGCGGCCGGGAAACTTTCGATATAATGAATTTATCGGGGAGGCTGCGAATGATTTTTTTGAACAGAAGACAAATGATTCGCTTCTGACTCTCTTTGGCGTCATATCGAAGAGAATCGCAGACGGAGCGGATATTTTTGTTCCGGTGTATGAGGCCAATGAAGGAAACGAGATAATAGCGCTTTCAAGCAACGTCGATATAGGCGAGATTTTCTCGATAAGACGTGATGTGACGTACCGCATGGAATCTGTCGATACCGAAGACAACGGTAAATATATAGTGGCTTTTACAACCGTTGAAGAACTGAGCAAAGAAGAGGACGTGCGGGTGATATGCTGCAGCATGAAAAGATTCTTCGAGACTGTGGCAAAGATGGAAGAGATAAGCGGGATCATGTTAAATCCCTCCGGAGATTACATCATACTCCCTAAGGACGTTATTGAAATGCTCCTGAAAAATGCGGACGGGACCTGAATGCTGCCCGGCCTCAGCAGGTTAAACTCTGTTGCGATCCTTTAATCACACTTGAAAAACCGGCCCAAAGCTTTTATCATTGAAACAGTAATGACAGACCCGCTGCGCGGGTGCGGAGGTATTTATGAAACAGAAAATGCTTGATAAAAAAGTGGCTATAACCGGCGCTTCCAGCGGTATCGGAAGGGCAACCGCCATCATGATGGCGAGGGAGGGCGCCGACGTTGCGATCATTGCCAGAAGAAGGGAAAAGCTTGAGAGCGTCGCCGGGGAGATCAGAGCTCTGGGAAGGAAAGCGGTGGTACTTGAAGCGGATGTGACCGATGCGGAAGGAATCAAAAAAGCTGTTGAAAAAGCGATAGAAGAGCTGGGCGGACTGGACGTTATTTACTGCAACGCAGGAGTTTATCTGCGCTGCCCCGCAAAGGAGCTCACACTTGATGAGATCAGGCGTGTCACAGAGGTGAACTACTTTGGAACGCTGAACACAGTCTATGCTGCGCTTCCCTATTTTACCGCTAAAAAGTGTGGCTCGATAGTTGCGACATGCTCGATGGACGGTAAAAAAGGAGTTCCTCCGGACGGGGCATACGTAGGGTCGAAATTTGCCATGAACGGGTTCTTCCAGGTCCTCAGACAGGAACTGAAAGCGGACGGTATCCACGTGGGCATTATATGCCCCGCGCGCGTCGACACCGACATGATAACAGACGTTGAATGTCCGAAGATCACACCCAAATTCAGTCCGGATATCGTAGCAAAAGCTGTAATCAAATCCGTGCTGAAGAAAAAGAAGGAAATGCTGGTACCGTATTTTTCGTGCCACCTTCTCACGTGGGCCGACGCGGTCAGTCCAGCCCTTGGCGACTGGCTGGTAAAGGTCAACAAGCTGGGAGGCATCGACAGAAGCTGACTTCCGTTAAAATGATTTACGCCGCGGAGATCAAACCCTGCGGCGTAAACTGTCTAAATTTGATTTTATAGTTTTGGCGG
Source organism: Clostridia bacterium (assembly GCA_017444825.1). Taxonomy (GTDB): domain Bacteria; phylum Bacillota; class Clostridia; order UBA1212; family UBA1212; genus UBA1212. The sequence goes on along the minus strand of JAFSVU010000017.1, from coordinate 30,745 downwards.
TCAATCGTTCACCACGCTGTCCCAGGTGTCATTGGTCACGGTCGCTTTCCTGCGGAAGGGGAAACCGTGGAGAAGGTCATCGTTATAAGCGCACCAGTAACCGAATATGAGCAGGGCCATTACGAATGACAATGAAAACAGATCGAAATAGCTCTGGATATCCGTCCTCAGCAGGCCTCTGCCGGTGAGGGTGCTTAAGACCCTGGCGAAGGGTCCGCCCGAAACATAAACCAATGCAGGCACGAACCAGATCTTCCTTGTGAAGGAGTTTGCCTTGGCGACGAAAAGCTGGGGGAGCAGGAGGGCGATGACGCAGGCGTATGACGCGGAAGCGATCGTTGCCGTCCAGAGATTGAAGAAGAACGAAACCCCGATGGTCCTGTCCACCAGAGATGCAATGGTGTTTATGAGAAACTTCGTAAGGGTGATGAATATCGCGGTGGCAAATACGCCGGAGAAAATGATGCCCAGGAATCTCTTCAGTTTGTTGCGAAGAGGCTTTACCACCAGGAGGACACCTGTTCCCAGAAACAGAAGCGACATAAACGAGAAATCGAATTTGACACCGGTCCAGTCTATGATATTGTCAATGGCCAGCTTGCTCGTCAATGCCAGACTGTCAGCCCAGGACAGGGAATATGCGATAAAAAGAATACCGGCGATAAAGCCGAATCTTTCCACAGAAGCGTCTTGTTTTACGAGTAGGCGGATGCCGAGAAATACAGCCAGCGCTGTAACAGCCATATATCCGTCAAAGAATAACGTGAAGACCGCATTTGTGATACCGCTGAAAGATGCTTTTATGTTTTGAAAAAATATTGCGATCCCGATGGTTGCAAGGCCGAAAAACAAAATGGCGAACAATATCCGGATCTTATCGGTTCTTTCTGTACCGTTCATATTGATTGACTCCTTTCGCGACCGTTTCCCTTCAAACAGAGGGAAGTAATATTTAACATATCCATTTTAACACATTTTGCAGGAAAAGAAACCTGATTTCCGGTAGAAAAAAACGGGGATTTGGTGTATCATTTGGGTGATCAAAGATGAACTGTTCGTTTGGCCTTGGCGAAGGGACGCCGGAGGGCTTTGCGATGTTTTTGGAAAGGACCTATTGAACATGGAAAAGAGGTACAGCAGTTTTCATCCCGGCGAGGTTTGGCTCGACACTGAGGGCAAACGGATCCAGGCCCACGGAGGCTCCCTGATGTTTCTTGACGGCAGGTACTACTGGTACGGAGAAAACAAGGAATTTACGGATCCCGCGAAGGGTATCTGGCATTGGGGTGTGAGATGCTATGTGTCCGACGACCTTTACAACTGGGAGGACCTGGGCCTCATAATTCCGCCGGATCTCGAAAATGAGGAATCGGGTCTCAATCCCCATTCGATGATGGACAGGCCCCATATCATATATAACCGCCGCACGAAAAAATTCGTGTGCTGGTGCAAGATCATGCACAGGAACGGAGAGCAGGACGAGACGGTCCTTACAGCGGACAGCCTGACAGGCCCTTACACGGTGGCACGGGAGGGTGTGAGACCCCTCAACATGGATGCGGGAGATTTTGACCTTGCGGTGGCGCCGGACGGAAAGGCATATTACTATTTTGAGCGTGTGCACTCGGAGACGATATGCGCAGATCTTACCGACGACTATACGGGCGTAACGGGCTATTACACCACTCATTTTCCCCACCCTTATCCGCCTTACGTAAGAGAGGCAACTTCCCATTTTTACAGGAATTTTAAGCATTATCTCGTCACGTCCGGGACCACGGGCTACCTTCCCAATCCTTCGGAGCTTGCGGTGGCCGACAGCTGGCACGGCCCATACAAGGTTCTTGGAAATCCCCATCCCGGAGACAAGTCCATGACTTCCTTCCACAGCCAGATATCCAGTGTTTTCAAGGTTCCGGGCAAGAAAGATCTTTACATTGCTTTGGGAGACCGATGGATGCCTGAGGCTATGGATCTTCCGTATGAAGATTACGAGAAAATGTATGCCGCTCATTTCTCGGGAGTCGCTTCGAAGGAGGAACTGGAGTTCGCAAACGAGGTCATGAAGAGGATCCCCAAGGAGAAGACACGGGAGGCGAACTACGTTTGGCTTCCTTTCAGATTTGACGGTGAAATGGGGTATATCGACTGGTTCGACGAGTGGAGGATCGAGGATTACGAGTAACCGCATGGGGCACTTCAGAGAAGACAGAGATTTTATAAACAGGAATAATTACCGTCTTTACTGCAATACAAACGAGGAATACCTTAAAGGCACGCCAATGGGGATAGTTCTCGAGTTTCCGGGACTGGGCGGGGGCTCCTGCCTTGGCGGAACACTTGAGATGGTTCCCTACGGCGGCGATTATGCGGCGGAGCTTGCAGACGCGGGGCTTGTTCTTGCATATGTTTTTGCGGGGCCCTGGAGCTGGATGAACGGCGGGGCGGTGAGGTTTTCGGACCTCATTGTGGATGCGCTAAGAGAAAAATACGGCCTTGGCGATGATACGCCTCTTGTATCCACCGGCGGCAGTATGGGTGGCCTTGCAGGTCTGACATATTGTGCTAAATCAAGGCATAAAGTGACTGCCTGCGCCGTGACGTGTCCCTGCATAGATCTGAGAGGTTCCATGTTCGTGCAGGACGACATTCCAAGGACTGTGGTGAGCACTTTTGCGGGAGGGGACGGACCCATTGGCGATGCCATCGACGGTGTTTCGCCGGTCGCATTTACGGAGAACATGCCGTTTATACCGTATTTCATAACTGCCGACGGAGAAGATCAGCTGTTTCCTGTCGAGGGGATCGAGGCTTACGTCGAAGTGATGAGAAAAAAAGGCCATGAGGTCTACCTTGAGGTGATGAAGGGCTGCCGCCACGGGGAGTTTACGCCTGAGGCAAGGCGGGCGTTTACGGATTTTGTAAAGACCGGTTCACGGTAAGGGGGAAAAGCAACTTAATGAGACTGTTCATTGCGATAAGGCTGAACGACCATTTGACGGAAGCGCTTGTAAAAACGCAGAAGGACGCGGAGGCGCTGGGCATTGGCGGCAGGATGACCGCGATGAAGAATATGCATGTCACTCTCGCATTTATAGGGGAGTTTGAGAAGCCTGCGGACGTCATCGGGATAATGAAGAGCATCCCCCATGAGCCTTTCGAGATCGAGACCTGCGGTATATGCTACTTTGGCGATATTCTGTGCGGTAAGGTGAAGGTGCCGGATGAGCTGAAAAAATACGTTGCAAAACTGAGACAGAAGCTGGCCGATGCGGGTATCCCATACGATCTCAAACCCTTTAATCCCCACATCACTCTTGCGCGAAAGGTCACCGGAAGGCCGGATGAGCTGACGCTGGAGAGCAGAGCCATGAAGGTCGGTTATATATCTTTGATGAAATCGGCGCGAAACCGGCTCGGCGAGATCGAATACACCGAGATCGGACGGGCATAGAAGTGTCCCGACCGCTGTTTGGAGGATATGATGAAGAGAAAGAGAATTGAACTGCTTGTGTGGGGCGGATTGCTGCTGACCTCGGGTATAGCCATGCCGATACTGTTTTACAAGCTTGATTACGTCGGAACGGTGGTCGTCTGCTTTGAGGTCATTGGTTTGATCCTTTCGATCATGGGCATCAGTTTTTTGGTCATGGGAATACTGAACGCGATAGACGTTACAAAGTACAACAGGAGGCTTGTCGCCGAAAAAGCCAAGGTGTATTACTCGACCAATTGCGTTTCCTGCGGGAGGCGTGTGGATTTCGGCTATTTTGATTTTAAGCGCCGCAAGGGATACAAGGAGGGTGCTGCAGAGTGCCCGTATTGCAACAAGATGCTCAGCTTCCACTTTTTCAAGGAGCTTAAGAGGCCGGAGGAGTTTATTTGAGGGACGCTGCGCGAAGGGGTGCCGCTGAGGTAATAGGTAAGAGGTAACAGGTAAGAGGTCGCTGCGCGAAGGGAGTGTCGCGTAGGTAATAGGTAATAGGTAATAGGTAATAGGTAAGAGGTAAGAGGTCGCTGCGCGAAGGGAGTTCCGCGCAGGGAAAAAGTAACAGGTAATAGTTAAAAAAGAAGGTAATTAATTGTCTGAACGGTCGATAAAAGTCGTGGCGGCGGTGCTGCGTAATGAAAGCAACCAAATATTTGCGACACAACGGGGATACGGAAACTATAAGGACTGGTGGGAGTTTCCGGGAGGAAAGATCGAAGGGAATGAGACTCCGGAGGAGGCATTGGCGCGTGAAATAAGGGAGGAGCTTGGCGCTGAGATCGAAATAGAGAGCTTTCTGGAAGAGGTTCATTACGATTATCCTGAATACCACATTGACATGAGATGCTACTGGGCAAAGGTCAAAAACGGGGATCTTGTCCTCAAAGAGCACGAGGCATCCGCCTGGCTGGGAAAGGACGACCTGTACAGCGTGAAGTGGCTTCCTGCGGATATTTCGGTGCTTGAAAGGATTCGGGAAGTGCTCTGAAACCGGATCGACGTATGCAGGCGGATAAATGATTGGCCGTTTTTTAAACGGCTTTTAAATAGCCTGTTTTTTTTAAAAATGTTTGTTAATCGGGACTTTTTACTTGACCCGGGGGAATTACTTTTATATAATTTGTTAGCGTAGGCATTGAGAGCCTTAATTCAAATATTGGACGGGATTGAAATGAATGATTTAGAACTTTTGAAACATGCGAAGAGTTACATTGACAAGATGGCCAACGGAATGAATCCGCTTACCAATGAGCCGGTGCCTGAAACAGATCTGCTCAACGATATAAAGATATCACGTTGCCTTTTTTATGTATCGGGAATTCTGCAGGGCCTTTTGAATAATGATCAGCAGAGATCAGTTGCGACACGCAAGACATCCAGAAAGTCCGAATTTTCTATCACTGCGGACGAGCTTGCAAGGTACGAATTTTCACAGGAACCTCTCACGATATCGGAACTTACCCACAGGATCAATACCCTTGTAGATCTTGAAACGATGAAGCCTCTCCACTACAGAGCCATTACAGAGTGGCTGAGCAGCATCGGACTGCTGGAGGAAAAAGAGAGACCGACAGGCGGACTTACAAAGCGCCCCACAGAGAGTGGCGAGCAGCTGGGAATCAAGGTCGAGGAGAGAGTCGGAATCGACGGAAACATCTATTACGTTAACATTTACGACATTCAGGCTCAGGAGTACATAATCGCCAACCTGCCCGAGGGCATCAGACAGTAACGATTGAACCGACACAGAGTTTTTTAGCCTAAATTAAGGCGAATATAGGCTGGTAAAGTAATACAAAAGGCGTCCGTTTAGGCTGTAGATCCGGGCGCCTTTGTTGTTACAGATGCCAATGTCATTGGCGATGTTCAAAAGTCAGTTTTCTTCCTTCTCCGGACCCGGATCGGGCTCCTGATCTTTGTCCCCGGTCGCCTGTTCTTCAGCTGCCAAATTTTCAGCTTCAGCGTTTATCGCTTCCGGTTCCGGGACTGCATTTGTATCAGAACTTGCGTCGGGAACGGTCTCGGATGAAGTTTCAGAAGATGTATCTGCTGCCTTTTTCTTAAGCTTTCTGCTTCTTACAATAAACGGTATGCCAGCATAGGCAAATACGATCAGGGCTACTGCGATGATCATAAGGGCGATGATGAGGTAAGGGCTGCCTTTGACCTCGTGATTGACCGTGACTATTGTAAATGTGCGGCCGTCTGCGGCGACAGCTCTCAGGGAGACGGTGTGCTTACCGGATGTGAAGCCCGAAAGGTCCCTGCCGCAGTTGAAACCGTTGCACTCGACGCAGGAGGGGTAGTCCCTACCGTAGGCGTCGTATACATCCTGGCGGTAGTTCTGGCTTAGCTGATACCAGAGGCCGTCGTCTGTTTTGATCTCGAAGCGGACTATACTGTCCGACATGCACCAGCCGTTGAGAGTTATTTCGCTGTCCTCCTCGTCAATGACGATCACGTCGGGGCTCTGGGAATACTTGTTGTAGGAATCGATGCAGACGTGGTATTTGAGGGGCTCCTTTGCGTCCTTTACGGTGAGGTCTGCCACGCCATACGTGACGTCGCTTCCGGGAACAGAGGCGCGCACGACGATATTGGAACCTTCTTTCAGACCATCCGTTGCGACAGTGACGGTAAAATACTCCCCATGAGGGTACATGTAGGAAAAGCCCCACACCGGAGCGCTGAGCTCGCTGTAGACCTCCGATAAGTCTACCTGTCTGAACTCACTTCCGTCAACGGAATACTCGTATTTCAGGTGATCGCCTGCAACAAGTGAGAAGCCCTCAAGGTCAAAAGAGTCTTCGGTGAGATCCACGTAGACGTTTCCGACGCAGGCCTTGTCCACTGCCATAAGAGAGGAGGGTTCTGAAATGGCGTTTACTATTTTCGGGAGATTATCAAGGGCGCCGTTCATCGGTTTTACGCTGTCGATATCCCTGTAGCGGCAGAGGTAGTAACCGCCGCTGTCCACACGCTCCTGAAGCTTTGACAGGGGGCCGTTGGTGCCGCCTTTGCCGTAGCTTCTCACGGTGATGATGTCGGGGGTCTGCTCTATGGTTGCGATGGTGATGACATTGCCGCCTTTTTCGTCAAAAATGACGTCAAGGACCATTATCACGTGGCCGCCTTCGTGGGTGTTGATGAAATCGCAGGGCCTTGCGTCGTAAATATTAGAGCCGTGCCTCGGGAACAGGGTCTCGTCACCGCCAATGTCACGGGTTGTGTGCCGCTTAATGCCGAGAGCCGCCGACACGAAACCGCTGCAGTCGTTGGAGTAGTAGGGGGAGTACTTGATATCGCCGCCGTGGTCGGTGTATTCCCAGGTGTTCTCGCCCCGGTCGGTATAGAGGGCGCTTTCGGGATCATTTACAGCTTTCACGAAATCCTCAACGCCTGCGATCGAACCTACGTAAGCTCCCTTGTGGACGGGCTGGCCGTAGGGGATGCCCCGGTATGTATGACCCTCGATGAACTGGCGGGTGGACTTTTTGGATGTGGACCAGGCTGAAATGCTTGAAAGAGGGGTCCAGAAGGTATTGTACATGTAGAGGGCATTGGTTATGGTATTGGAAACCCCTTCGCTGAGAGGCTCCCTGTAGCCCTTCATGACCGTTGACTTGTCGGTCCTGCTTTTTGAAGAGAATGACGTGAGCGGAACCACCGTCAAAAGTACGATGAATATGACGATCATTCTGAAAAAAAACTTTTTCATACCTTACCCTCCGATGTCAGAACCCGTCCGGCGTGACCCAAAGTCCTGCCTTTTTCATGGCGTCAACGTAAGAGTCAAGATCCAGCCCCGCGCCAATGTCACCCGTGAAATGGTTTTGACCCATAATTGTTGAATTGTCTCCGAGCCCCCGCCAGGTGAGCCTGTAAATGTGGCCTGTTTTAGGGAAAAATCTGCCTATTGGAGTCGACTCGTCACCCGGCGCTGTACACTTCCCGGAAATGACTGTCTCCCCGGTAACAACGTCTTCTACATGGTATTCAATCTCGATATCGGGCCGTATATCGGAGACCGCCACAATGACCACAAGTCCTTCGCCATCCGGCTCATCGCACATGAGGCAGAACCTCTGCTGGGAGCATTTGATGTAATGATAGGCAAGCTTTTTCCTGCCGTAAAAATCCACCACCGCATCCGAGATCTGGGGCCACCCGTCAATGATATTCCACCAAATTATGCCGCATCTGTACCATTTCCCGATACGAAAGTGCTCGATGAAAAATTTCATAGCCTCGGCCTGGGATATCTGGCTCATGAGGGCGTACTTGCCAATGTCCTTCGGCGCTTTGCCGAAGAGCCTTTCCACCTGGCGTGTCATGAGCGGCACCCTGTACGCAAAGGGCGCCGACGGATCCGTTTCCATGCTGGCGGAGTGCACCAGCCATTCGGGGTTCGTGCATATCGTGCCGTCACCACGGTCATTTATGGAGCCTTCCGATATGAATGATCTTAAGGTCTCGGGGGAGGGGCAGCCGTGGTAGCCCGTTTCCGACGCGAAATGAGCCACGGATTGATCCTTGTAATACGTGCCCTTGAAGTAGTCCCGGGGGCCCCAGAGGTGATCCTCGGAGGGAAGCTTTCCGGTCCTGAAGACCTCCTCATCCATATAGGGGGAGCTGGGGATGTAAGGACGGAAGCCGTCGTACCGCTCGCACACGTCCGCCAGCACTTCCCGTGTCAGTTTGTTGTGGTTCGGGTCGTATTGGTTAACGGGTCTTCCGTAAACTGTGCCGTTCCTTATCATGCAGAAGATGTCGTTTTCATTGTCGCCGGACCAGAGAGCAAGGGATGCATGGTTCCGGAGTGCTTTCACCACAAAAATTGCCTCATCCCGAAGGAGGGCCTGCATCCTGAGATCGTCAGGGTAAAGGCCGCAGGCCATGGAAAAGTCCTGCCAAACGAGGATGCCGTTTTCGTCGCAGTAGTCGTAGAGAACGTCGGAGGGGTAGGGACTGCCGCCCCAGCACCGTATCATATTGCAGCCTATGTCTTTTACAAGCTCAAGTCCGCGGAGCGTGTATTCGTCGATAAGCGAAGGGAAGGTGTTTACAGGCACCCAGTTTGAACCCAGCACGAATATCTTTTTACCGTTTATGCGGAAAAAGAACTTTCCGTCAGGGCCCGCAAGAGACGTCCTCTCAAGCTCGACGATCCTGACTCCGTGGCGGAAATGCACCTCGTCAAGTGTCTCCCCCGGCTTATTGAACACACGGACGCCGCCCTCGAACAGGGTCTTTGAGAGCGTTATCGTGACGTCGTAAAGATCGGGCTCGCCGTAACCCCGGGGCCACCAGAGAACCGGGTCATTCAGGGGTATCTCAAGCACCTGGTTGCAGGAAAAAACTGTCGCGCAGCATTCAAAAGAGGATTTTTTGCATTTTCCCTTGACTGTTACCGTAAGATCCCGGAGGTCGTCGAAGTCTGTCTCGATCTTAAGCTTCAGCAAAAGCCCGGCAAAGCCCTCGGAAAGAGTGTGGGTCGAAAGGTAAAAATCGCCTATCCGCGTCTTCTTTTTCAGTTCTATGATCACAGGCTTCCAGAGGCCCGCGGAGATGCACCTTGGCATGATGTCCCAGCCGTACATGGCGGCGGCCTTCCTGACAAGCAGCGAATCCCCTGTGTACTTCATGGCCCACGACTTGGTCTCAAGGTCGAGATCCCTCACGTAGACCGACACGGGGATGATGTGAACGACTATTTCGTGAGTCCCGGCGGAGAGCCCCGCAAGGGGAAACTCATGGGCGATGAGCATGTTCTCGGTGCGGGCCAGAAAAGTCCCGTCGACGTAAATATCGGCAACGGTGTCGATGCCGCAGAACCTGATGAACGGGTCGGTGTCATTGGTTATTTCCGGAAGCTCAAACCTCGTAAAATACCAGAGATGCATGCATTCGAGATCCTGCGTGAGCAGAATGTTTGTCCCGGCAAAAATGTCCTTCGGGAGACGCCCCGCCTTCATCAGATCCAGCTCGAGATTTCCCGGAACGTCCGCCCGCATTATCTCAAGACCGGTTTTAAGAACATCGCCAATGGTCCTGGGATCCATGTTCCCGGCTCTGACCCTGCTGTTCTCGCACATGCAAAACTTCCAGCTTTCAAGAGAAGTCACAGTCATTTAAGCTACCTCTTTCGATTGTGATCTAACGTAAAATATGATATCATTCAATGTGAAGTTTATCACATTAAATCGCTTCGGGCAAAGGCTTTTCGGGCCCGGAAGCGTTCTTCAAACAAAATCCACTAACCAATGAACCGAAAGGGGGCGGACTCTGTGATCGACGACGGATCAAGACACTACATCGCTATCGATCTTAAGAGTTTCTATGCCTCCGTTGAGTGCGTGGCAAGGGGCCGGGATCCGCTCACCACAAACCTGGTGGTGGCAGACGAGTCAAGGACCGAGAAGACCATCTGCCTTGCAGTCTCACCGTCTCTGAAATCCTACGGCGTACCCGGGAGAGCGAGACTTTTCGAGGCGGTACAGCGGGTTAACGAGGTCAACAGGCAGCGGAAGAGGGCCCTTAACGGCGCCGATTTTTCCGGTGCCTCCGATGACAATGAAAAAGTTAAAAGCGACAAGACCCTGGCCCTTGATTTCATCAGAGCAAAACCAAGGATGAACGAATACATGAGGGTCAGCAGCAACATATATTCGATCTACCTGCGATTCGTGGCGCCCGAGGATATATTCGCTTATTCCGTTGACGAGGTGTTCATTGACTGCACCGCATATCTTGAGAACCTGAAGCTGACGCCAAGGGAATTTGCCATGAAAATGATAAAGACGGTCCTTGCGGAGACCGGCATCACCGCGACGGCGGGCATCGGAACCAATATGTATCTCGCCAAGATCGCCATGGACATAGTCGCGAAGCACATCCCGGCGGACAGAGACGGGGTCAGGATAGCGGAGCTTGACGTGATGAGCTACCGGGAGAAACTCTGGGACCACAGGCCTCTCACGGATTTCTGGCGCATTGGCCCCGGCATCGCAAGGAGGCTCGGGCGTCTCGGTATCCATACCCAGGGGGACATCGCGAAGACCTCCGTAGAGTTCGAGGAGGCTCTCTATAAAGAATTCGGCGTCAATGCGGAACTGATCATAAACCACGCCTGGGGCTACGAGCCGACTACCATTGCCGACGTAAAGGCCTACAAGCCGGAGAACAACAGCCTGAGCGTGGGACAGGTGCTCACGGGGCCTTACCCATTTGACCTTGGCGAGCTAATAATAAAGGAGATGTCGGACGGGCTTTCACTCGACCTTGTGGACAAGGGACTTGTCACGGATCAGATCGTGCTCACCGTTGGTTATGATGTGGAAAATATAGGCAAAAACTATGACGGGCCCACGGAGATCGACAGGTACGGCCGCAAGACTCCGAAGATGGCTCACGGCTCGATAAACCTCGGAAGATTCACTTCGTCATCCAGAATCATTGTCGATAAGACGGTGGAACTGTTTGGCCGGATCGTGGACAAGAAACTCACGGTGAGGAGAATGTACGTGGTGGCAAACCACGTGATCCCGGAGAGAGACGCGCCAAAGGAGCCCGAATCAAAGCAACTCAGCCTTTTCGACCTTGACGGTGAAGAGGAGCGGAGGGAGGAAGCGGAGAAGGAGGCTCTTGCGAAAGAGAAAAATCTCCAGCTGGCGGCTCTTGAGATCAAAAAGAGATTCGGAAAAAACGCGGTGATAAAGGGAATGAGCTTCAAGGAAGGCGCGACTGCGAGGGAGCGAAACGATTCGGTGGGAGGGCACAAGGCCTGAGGAGAAGCGGCAATGGCTGACAGAAAATATGACGATATAATAGGTCTTCCGCACCATGTTTCGAAGGTGCACCCTCAGCTTTCAAGGGAGAGCTACGCGGCCCAGTTTTCGCCTTTTGCGGCACTTCGGGGCTACGACGACATGATAGAAGAGGCCTCAGTTTACATCGAGGATACCGGGAAGCCGGAGGACCCTGAAATATCGCCGGAATACCCTGATATGCTGCCCTGAGTTAAGGTCGGTTCAATGGATATTTGATAGCATGACTGTGACCGTAAAAAGGTCTAAAAAATGCGAAGGAATAAACTGTATGACCGAAAAATTCGAAACAGTCGTTTTTGAAAAGCTGGAGCCGGGCGACGATGCCGGAACAGCCCGCATGTCGGAGCTTGCAATGTCGATAGTACGCGAGTATTACGACCCGATCCTGGGAATAGTCCAGAACGACTACATGATTGATATGTTCCAGTCCGTGCCCGCCATAAAGGACCAGCTCGGACGGGGCGTGAAATACTTCTTTATCAAAGGGGACGGGAGAGACATTGGTTTTTTCGCGTTTTACCCTAAAAACGACTACCTTTATCTCAGCAAGTTCTACATCGAGGCGCCGTCCAGAGGAAGAGGCGCAGGTACAAAGGTAATAGGATTTTTGTCGGACTTGGCAAAGAAAGAGGGCCTTTCGAGCATCCGGCTTAACGTGAACAAGAACAACGGAACTACCATGGGCTTTTACGAGTCCGCGGGCTTTGAATGCATCAGGGCTGAGGTCAACGACATTGGCGGCGGTTTTGTGATGGACGATTTTGTATACTCTCTTAAGATCTGAGAGACGCGGACGACTTCATTCCGGAGGTTATATGATCATTTTCAACGAAAAAAACGAGGCTTTAAGTCCCTTCAAAACGGAGGAGGGGATTGAGTATTTCAGGCTGGAGGAGGGCGTTTACAGGTTTGCCACCAAAATGGCGGAGGCCCGGGAGATATGGACGCCGCTATGCATAAGAGACCACCTTATGCGCCAATGGTGGAATCCCAATATCAACGACTCCAAATTCCAGTACGGGTCGCCCGTGATGACCACAGTTGACGGCGAAGGAAACAACGTGGTGACTGCGGCTCTTTCGGACACGGTAAAGACCGCGAGAATGACCTTCAGCGTCGACGATCTGAGCCAGAAGGACGAGCTTCTCTACAGGATAGAACTTCAAAATGACGGGGTCTTTCAGACAGATGAGAAGTGCGTGATCCTGAGGGTGGACAGAAGAAAGATTCCCTATTATCAGGCAATAAAAGAGGCTGGCGCCTTCATGCGGGAGAATCTTAAATTTTCCGCAAAAATTCCGGAATATGCTCAGCTTCCCCTTTATTCGTCCTGGTACAATTTCCACCAGGATCCCGATCAGAAGCTTTTGACGGAAGAACTCGACATGGCCTCGAAAATGGGCTTTAAGACCGTTATTCTGGATGACGGCTGGCAGATCGAGGGAGGCGGAACAGGCGACTATTTCAAGTGCGGCGACTGGCACGTGGCGGAGGACAAATTTCCGGATTTCAAGGCCTTTGCGGATCATGTGCATGAGATCGGAATGAAGCTCATCATGTGGTTCCCGGTGCCCTTCGTTGGCTATGCCACTGAGGACTACAAGAAGTGGGAATCCAGGCTTGCCCAGAAGGTCGACGGCATGAGAGCGGGAGTTCTTGACGTGAGGTACAAGGCCTGCCGGGACTACATCATAGGCATCTACGAGACGTTCGCGGAAAAATACGGTATAGACGGGCTGAAGCTGGATTTCATAGATTCTTTTAACGTCCCTGCGGAGATACTTCCTCCGTACAACGAAGAGATGGACCACGAGTCGATGATCACCGCGGTGAGGACGCTCATGGACGAGATATACGGCCGCATGACCGCCATCGACCCCGACTTTCTTTTCGAGTTCAGGGAATGGTACGTGGGAGCCGAGATGGTGAATCACGCGAACATGCTGAGGGTGTGCGACTGCGCCTATGATTCAGCCACCAACCGCATCGGCATCGCGACTTTAAGAATGCTGGATCCGGAAACCGCCATTCACTCCGACATGCTTCTCTGGAGCAGGGACGAGACCTGTGAAAACGTGGCCCGCCAGCTCCTTGACGTAATGTTTTCGGTGCCCCAGATCTCGGTGCTGCTTACAAGATCCACTGAGGATCAGAAACGGGTGGTCGAAAGTTTTGTGAAATACTGGACGGAGAACCGGGATATAATCCTCCACGGAACCTTCGAACCGGGCATCCCGGACTATAACTACGAGATCATCGCGGCCGAGAAGGACGGGAAGAGGATATCGGTCCTCTACGGAACCAATTCTTTTGAACTAAAGGGCGTGGATGAAGATGTTTTCAACTCTACCGCCAAAAAGTACGTTTTGGCCGGAGAGCCTCAAGACGGAGCCTTTGACGGATCAGAATACACTTACAGAGTTTACAATCTTTTCGGAGAGATCTCAGACGAGGGCGACACTCTGGGAGCAAAGAGACAGTTCGACGTTCCCACAGGCGGGCTGCTCTCGATTAGGAGAAAGGACCAATGAAGAAAGAACGAATGAAAAAAGAGCGTGTCAAAAAGGAAAGACCGCCAAAAGAGAGTGCAAAAGACAGACCGGCTAAGAGTAAATTCAAAAAAGCGCTGAAGCGCGTACTCGTCACACTGGGATGCATTGCCGGGTTCCTTGCGTTCCTCACCATACTTTTCGATGTGATAGTATTGGCGTCGGGAGGATCCGGAATCAGAGAATCTGCCGAAAAGGTGACTCTTGAGAAGCCCGACTGCATAATGGTTCTCGGCTGCTCGGTCAAACCCGACGGCACCCCCAGCGATATGCTGAGGGACAGGATAGAGACCGGAGTGGCCCTCTACAAGGCAGGCGTGGCTCCAAAAATACTTATGAGCGGCGATCACGGCTCGGAGAACTACAACGAAGTCGGGTGCATGAAGGCCTACGCGGAACAGTTGGGGGTGCCCTCCGAGGACATTTTCATGGACCATGCGGGTTTTTGCACCTACGATTCCGTGGTGAGGGCAAAAGAGGTCTTTGGCGTCAAAAAAATGGTGATCGTGACCCAAAAATACCATCTTTTCAGAGCTGTTTTCATAGCGAAGGCGTTCGGAGTAGAAGCGGAGGGGGTGCCGGCGGATCTTCACCGCTACCACAATCAGCTGAACCGGGAGATACGTGAGATCTTCGGACGGTGCAAGGACCTTCTCAACACCATATTCAGGCCCGATCCGAAATACCTTGGCGAGCCCATTGACATTACGGGGGACGGCTCTGTGACCAATGACCCGGTGACTCCTGTGGTGAGCGACCCCGACTACACCCATGAAGAGGATTGAAAAAAGCACTGCTTAGTTGTAAAATCTCTTAGACAAAGATAAAAGGAGGCTGTGTTTGATGAGATTTAATGACAGGAAAAAAGCTTTTCCGGTTATTGCGATGATCTGTTTGCTGGTACTTGCGATGCTCGCATCCTGCGCACCTGCGGTGGACGAAGAAAAAGAGGCTGAAGAACGGAGAAAGGCTGCTGCTCTCGCTCTTTTACCTGCTGCAGAGAGCTATTTTTCCGAGTACGATCAGACTCTGAAGAGCAGGGGCTATGAGGGCGTCACCGACGGAGAGACGCTGGAGCTTGAAGGTTTTTACTTTATCTACCGGGACGGTGCAGCGGTCAACATTTCCGAAGAAGAGTACATGCAGGCACTGGCTGAAAAGCCCGTGATCAAAAACGTCATTTTCCTCATTCCGGACGGCGCAGGCTTCGGCACGTATGACTACGCCAATGCCTACAAACAGAAGTTTGCGGCCACAGCCGTGGACGGCATCGTGGAAGGGATAAAAGATACCGAAAATTCCACCATGGCCACGGTGATAACCACCAATGCCATTGAGAACGAGACTGTCACGTCCCTATACCTCGACAAGTACATGATAGCCCACGCAAACACTGCCATGACCCACATGGCTGACCACTCGGCCACCGATTCGGCCGCCGCGGGCACCGCGCTTCTCTGCGGAAACAAGACCGATTACACGATGACGGGGGTCATTGCCGACTTCACGCCGGTTGCAAATCTGCTGGAGGCCGCAAGGCTTGACGGGAAATCCACGGGCTTTGTCACCACAAAGACACTGGTGGACGCAACACCTTCCACAGCCACCGTTCACGTTTTGAGAAGGCCCGACCAGGACAACTGCGCATACCAGCCTGACGCATCGAGGCAGCTGCTAAATTCACTCATTGACGTGGAGCTCTGCTACGGTTCCGACGGCGGATACGTCAAGGCGGCTCTCAAGTACAGCGATAAGCTCATTTGCAATGACGACCGGGCCGCAAACCACGGCTATACTGTGGTCGAGGATCTTGCAAGTCTCAATCAGGCGGTGGAATCAGGCGCGAAGAAGCTTTTTTCAAAATTCCAGATCGATTACGCTAAGATGATCGAAGCGGGAAGGGATCTTACGAAAACAAACTATAACATGACCGTCGACGCCTGGAACACCGACTACCAGGGCCACCATCTGCTCTACGATGTGGACGCCGAGGCGGGACAGGATATCACTCTTATGGATCTGGCAAAATCGGCCATCAAGGTCCTGGATGAGAATATAGACAATCCCAACGGCTTCGTGCTCGTCATCGAGGGCGGCGCCATCGACAATGCCGCGGAGCAGAGATACGTTAAAGAAGCGGTGGGCGACTACCTGGCATTTGACGAGGTATTCGGCTACTGCGTTAATTACGCTAAAAAGAGAGGCGACACCATCGTTGTAGCCTGTCCTGATCATGACTCCGGCGGCTTTTACGATCCCGCCACCCAGAACACTGCTCCCAACAGGGGCAACAAGCTCGGTAAATCCTTCACCGACATTAATTCCCTCTGCCAGGCGCTGCATGACGGCGTCATCACGGATAATACCGTTGTCGGCGGAGCGGCGGTGGGCCACTCGCCCCAGGACGTTCCGGTATGGCTCTACGCTCCGGAAACCGTTCGTGAAATGATCCTCACGAAGCTGGGACTGCCCCTTGATGCATCGGCCGAAAAGGTGCGTACCGGAAAGTTTTACGACGGGTCGGAATTCAACGAGGCGTATCAGATCAACAACAGCGATATAGCCCACGCGATATGCGAGGCGGCCCGCATCACAAAGCTTGACGTTGCCACGTCTAAGCTCTTCGTTCCGGTCTACGATAACAATGATCAGACGAAGTACAGCTACGGCACCTACGACGAGGAGACCGAGACGTTTACATTTACCAACGGCGCCAAGGTCACCCGTAATTCAAGAATATACATTGGCGCTGACGGCGCGGAGCACGAGATCAAGTGCGGCCTCCCCATCTATCTGACCAATCCGGTCTCTTACAAGTTTGAGGACGGTTCCGGTCGCAAGAACGCAAAGAAAGGCGAAGCCACGGCGGTCTTCTACGTACCTCTCGAGGTACTTGACGCGATAGGCGTGAGCCCGGAGAAGTGACTTGGTTAAAGTCATTTAATGAAACGATTGTGAGGTATGAAATGAGGATTACCGAGAACGAAGACAAAGAGATCGTGAAGACGATACGCGAAGGACTCGAGCAAACAGGCGGATACTGCCCCTGCCGCAGAGAACGTACACCGGACACAAAATGCATGTGCAAGGAGTTCCGTGACCAGATAAAGGATCCGGAGTTCGAGGGGTTCTGTCATTGTATGTTATATTATAAGGAGGCTTGAAATGGCTGAAGTTACGGTTACGCTTAACAATTTTGAAAATGAAGTTCTGAAAGCCGAAAAACCTGTGCTGGTGGATTTTTGGGCAAGCTGGTGCGGTCCCTGCAGAATGCTGGCTCCGGTCGTGGAAGAGATCGACAAAGAGTATGGTGATAAGATCAAGGTCTGCAAGGTCAACGTGGACGATGAGCCTGAACTGGCCGACAGATTCAAGATCAATGCGATACCGACGATATTGGTGTTTAAGAACGGTGAGATAGTAAACAAGTCTATGGGGTACAAGAAGAAGGAAGATCTTTTGAAGCTTTTCTGATGGTCCGGTATTTTGCCTTATAGCTTTTGATGAACTTGCCGCGGGATGTCTGTCCCGCGGTAGGTGTGTGTAAGGTGTTTTATGATCGCAAGAAACAGTCTGAAATCGGTGCTGAGGAGCCCGGTCAAGACTATATTGTTTTTTATACTTTTGCTGTCGCTTACTACTGCGCTGACACTTGGCTCGGCACTTGTGGGTATGTGTTCCATGCTCATTGACGAGTGCAAAAGGACGTACGTGACCGAGGCGTCCATAGAGTACCGTGCGGGAAGGTTTCCTTACAAGGCGGTTACGGACGAAAATGCTTTTGAGATAAGAAAGTCTGTCCCCTTTGACGAGATAGAAAAGCTTTCTTTTGTCGAAAAAATAGACATGAGCCGCTCCGTCACGGTATCTGTGCCTGATTTCCCGATGATAATCAATGAGACTCCCGCGGAGAACGTGTTCATTGGCGTTGTGAGACGGATGGGCACGGCGTACAAGGCGTATAAGGTGATCTATGCGGACGTCATTGGCGATAACAGTGTGATCCGGGTCCATAATGAGGATGCGGACGCAGGCGAATTTATGCTGGTGACAGGGTTCACGGACGGGAATATTGCGGGTGTAATCGACGTTACGGTGGGTGACATCATAAACAATTTTGGAAAAGAGCAGGGGTTTGTGCAGGAATTTAACTGCATTGACGTGTCAG
This sequence comes from Clostridia bacterium, assembly GCA_017444825.1. Classification (GTDB taxonomy): domain Bacteria; phylum Bacillota; class Clostridia; order UBA1212; family UBA1212; genus UBA1212. The sequence goes on along the minus strand of JAFSVU010000017.1, from coordinate 12,709 downwards.
ACGATCCCATGCTTGAGAACGGCGACCCCAGGTACGATTTTTTCTTCAGTGCCGCGGAGAACTACAAAAAGATAAATACCTCTACTTATGCGGTGGTTTCGGAGGATCCGGCCTTTCTTGAACCCTTTGTGGAGAAGGAATATGTGTTCAAGGACGGGGGGCTCTGGACCGCAGAGGATATAAAAACCAATGGCTCCTGCTGCATACTTCCGAATTTCATTGCCGACAGGATGGGCATAGCTGCGGGGGATAGACTGACGCTTGAGATAACGTCCACGGAGTTTACATCCATCATCGATTCATACTGGAGCGATCACGACAATGCGACGAGCATAGATTTCTACGTGACGGGAGTTTTTTCGACAACGTCAAATGAGCGGCCGCTGATCTACATTTCGGACTGCGGTACAAAGATACCGGTTGAACGGATAAACGGGTTCTCAGGGTACACGCTTGGGACAATTAAACTGAAAAACGGCATTACTGAAAAGCAACTTAAGACCCTCGAAGGCCTGCTGCCTGAAAAAGCTGACATTTCGGTGAGAGACCAGGGCTACAGCGTCATAGTTGAGATGCTGGAAAAACTGGAACTGGACGCTTTGGCTGTGACCGGCGCCGCATTTGCGGCTACCGCGGCGATGCTGGTGCTGTTCGGATACGTATTTGTCGGAAGGCAGTCGGATGCCCTTGTCACCATGTATATGATGGGCACGCCGAAAAAGTCCCTCCGGGCATACGTTGCCATCGCGGCGGGGACTGTGCTGGTTCCTGCGGCAGCGGCAGGCTGTGCTGCAGCATCCCTTTTCTCGGACAAGCTGGTGGATTTCATATCAAAGACATTGGAACAGGGGCAGTCGCTGCTTAAGCTCTACAGCACCGCAAGCCTCGGCACCGTAACCATTATCGACGTGACGGTCTCTATGCCCTGGTGGCCCGGTGTCCTCTGCGGCATAGGAGTTGCGCTGCTCGGTCTTCTCTCATGCCTTGCGTTTCTTAAGAACGCAGTGGGAAAGATCGGCGCAAAGGTAAAGATCAAGACAAAAAAAGAGAAAAGACCGAGGGTTCCCGCAAGCGCAAAACCGCTTAACATAAAAGGTGCGGGACTTAAATATCTCATCCTTTCCATCACAAGGGGAGGGCTCAGGAGCGTTGCGGTCCCGGTTATCGGCGCGGTCATGACGCTTTTCATACTGGTCCCGGCAGGTGCGATCACAATGTACGAGAACAGGCTGAAGGAACTTGAAGATAATACCGTTATAAAGGGATATCTTACCGACTACGGCGGAAAGAAGAGCTACGACCTTGTGTTTACCGACAGTATGCTGAACAGATTTGCAGACGGCGAATATTTCTCGGATATACACCTGTCACTGAACGACCCGTACAGCGTCTATTCCGTAGAACGTAGAAGGACGGGCGAAACGGAGCAGTATTCCGGGGAACCCGTGACCGGCGGCTTCAGAGGTGAAAACTTCCTGACGAATTTCATGAATGGGCCGAAGATGTTCTACACAGACGCCATTGGTTATACGCCGGAGTTTTTTGCGGCGGACGACCCGGAGATAAGTTATCTTGAAGGTTACGACGATAGCTGGTTTGAGAGCGATGAAACGCCTTTTGAAGGACTCAGACTCTCGTCCCGGAGCACTGAAACCAGATATTTCGACTATACGGAGGATAAAAGAGAGCTTTGCGCCGTGGTTTCGGAAAGCTTCCTGGAAAAATACGGGCTTGAACTCGGAGACCGCATTACCGTGGATATAAGCTCCGATCTGGTGAGAGAAACGTATCTTATAATCGGCTCCTTCAGGTCGGTGAGCAGCGGTGATACGATATACACGAGGATCGCAAACTCCGCAAAGCTTGTTCCGGCGGCTATGGATAAGATGGGAAACCCCATCAATAAGGTGAAGGTGCGCACAAGCTATTCCAGCTGCGCTTTCAGACTGACCAATACCTCCGACATAAGAGCCGCGAAGGAGTGGCTCCGGGACAAGGGCTTCAGCAGAGTCCATTCCTCAGGCTTCTACAGGCTGTACCCGGTGCTGGCCGACAGGGACTATTGCGAATCGGTGGAAAAGATAGAGAAAAACATCGGCTATCTGAAAAACATGGTGCCGGCTCTTTCAGTGCTGGTGGCGGTGGCGGGCATTGCCGCGGCGTCTCTCATGGCCTACAGAAGGCGGGTGGAGATCGCAACGCTCCGGTCCATCGGACAGAAGGACTTTTCCGTATTTCTGCTGTTCCTGGCGGAGCAGGTGCTGCCGGCGGCCATTGGCGCTGCTATTTCGTTTGCGGTATTTCTGATATTTGCCGGCTTAAACGGTTATTCGATACTTGCGGTGAGCTTCATTGGAGGATTCCTGGCGGGTTCATTGGTTTCGCTTCTCAGAATGTCGAAAACTAATCTGCTGGACGTTCTCAGCGACAAGGAGTGATATTATGATTCTTGAACTTAAAGACGTGACATTCAGTTACAGATCAAAATGGAATAAAGTGGACGTGCTAAAGGGCGTGAACTGCGGTTTCGAAAGAGGCAAGGTTTACGGAATTATAGGAAAGTCAGGCAGCGGAAAAAGTACGGTGCTCTCTCTGATGGCGGGAATCACTCTTCCTCAGGGCGGCGACGTGCTCCACGAGGGCGTATCCACATCCTCCATGAATCTTCAGGAGTACAGACGGGACAAAGTGTCCGTGATATACCAGAGTTTCAGGCTCCTGCCGCTTCTCACGTCCATTGAGAACGTGATGTACCCGATGGAGCTGAGAAAGGTCCCGAAGAAGGAGGCCAAAGCGCGGGCGGAGAAATATCTCAAAGAGGTCGAGATACCGGAAAACTGCTGGTACAGATTCCCTGTGACCCTCTCGGGCGGCGAGCAGCAGAGAGTTGCCATCGCAAGAGCCCTTGCCTCCGAGACCCATCTGATATTGGCGGATGAACCTACGGGGAACCTTGACGCCGAAAACTCCGACAAGATAATAGAACTTCTCAAAACTCTTGCAAAGGAGCACGATTACTGCGTAATTATCGTCACCCATGATGTGGACGTGATGGATAAGCTTGACGTTATTTACAGGATGCAGAACGGTATTCTGGTTGAAAGGAAATCATAATGTTATTAGGAAAACACTTAAACAAATACTACCTGAAATACTGGTACATGTTCATAACGGGGGTGCTGGCGCTTGTAGCCATCGACTACATGCAGCTCTTCCTCCCCAGGTATCTGGGGGATATTGTAAATCTGCTGAATGCGGAGGGACCGGTGGACGTTGAGGCTGTGGGCGTGCTGTGCCTTAAGCTCCTTGGCGTTGCCGGAGTCATGTTCCTCGGCAGGATGCTTTGGCGTTTCACTCTCTTTACTGCTTCCTTCAGGATTGAAGCGGGGCTTAGGAGGGAGATGTTCGAAAAATCCGAGCGCCTTTCCCAGCGCTACTACCACGAGACAAAAGTTGGTTCCATAATGTCATGGTTCACCACGGACCTTGAGGAGATCCAGGATTACACCGGCTTCGGCACAGTTCAGATCGTCGACTCCATGTTCCTGGGACTTCTGGTCATCGTCAATATGTTCAGCCTCGACTGGGTAATGGCCATGTTTGCAATGATCCCCATGGTGCTCATATTCGTCTGGGGCCTTCTGGTGGAAAAATTCACCGCCCAGAGGTGGACGGAACGCCAGGAAAAATACGACAAAATGTACGACTTCACCCAGGAAAACTTCACGGGCATCAGCGTCATAAAGGCTTTTGTGAAAGAAACCAATGAGATCCACGCTTTCGCAAAGGTGGCGAAGAAGAACAAAGAGGCGAACCTGCGCTACGTCAGAGTCCACATCGTGTTTGATACACTGATCGAGCTTCTTATAGGCCTCATCCTTTCGCTTATCATGGGCTTCGGCGCCTGGTTCGTGTACGCATTCATAAGCGGGTCGCCGGTGTCGATCTTCGGCCATCCGATCAACCTGAATGCGGGAAACCTGGTCACGTTCATCGGCTATTTTGACGCTCTCATCTGGCCAATGATCGCCCTCGGAATGCTGGTGAGCCAGCTGGGAAGGGCAAAGGCGTCCCTGAAGAGGGTGAGCGACTTTCTTGACACTCCGGAGGACGTTAAGAATTGTGAGAACCCCGTGGTGCTTAAGGACGTAAAAGGCGACATCGAGTTCAGAAAGCTTAATTTTGCTTTCCCGAACAAGCCTAACGCCGCAGTGCTGAAGGACGTGACGCTGACTATTAAGGCCGGTGAGCTCATTGGCGTGGTGGGACGCGTTGGCTGCGGCAAGACCACTATTGTAACGGCTCTTTCCAGACTCTACAACATACCCGAGGAGAGCGTGTTCATCGACGGCAACGACATCATGAAGTGCGACATCGCCTCCGTCAGGGACTCTGTGGCCTTTGTTTCCCAGGAGAATTTCCTGTTTTCTTCGACTGTCGGGAAAAACATCACGTTTTCTAAGCCCGACGCCACCGAGGAGGAGATGAAGAATGCCGCGAGGTTTGCGGACGTGGAGGAAAACATCGAAGCATTCCCGGATGGCTACGACACCGTTGTGGGAGAGAGGGGCGTGACCCTTTCGGGAGGTCAGAAGCAGCGTATTTCCCTTGCAAGGGCATATCTTAAGGATGCTCCGATATTGATACTTGATGATTCCGTTTCGGCGGTGGACGTAAGGACCGAGGAGCATATACTTGAAAACATCAGAAAAGAGAGGGCGGGGCGCACCACCATTATCATCGCGTCCAGGGTCTCCTCAGTGGCCCATGCGGACCGCATTCTTGTGATGAACGACGGTGAGGTCGAGGCTTTCGACACGCCGGCTGCACTGAGCGAGATTTCGCCCACTTATGCGAAAATGGTTGAGCTTCAGCAACTTGAAGACGAGATCAAAGGAGGTGATGCCTGATGGCTGTTATGGTTGACGAAAAAGACCGCCTGAAGGGCGACAAGAAAATACCTCTCGGCGAGTTTGTAAAGAGGGTCGCGGGATATCTTAAGCCCGAGATCGGCCGCTTCATACTTGCCGGCATACTTATCCTTATAAACGTGGGACTTGACGTTGTTCTGCCCCTTATCACCGCTGCGGTGACGGACAACCTGTCGTCGGACACGCCTGTGCTTTCGTACGTGATACTGATGGCTGTGGTGTACCTCCTGATCTGCGCGATCAACAACGTATTCCTCTACTTTGAATCTATGATACTTCAGAAGGCAGGCCAGGAGATAATCTACAATCTCAGGATCGAGGTCTTCTCCCACATCGAGGGCATGAGCCTTTCGCAGTTCACGGAGATGCCGGTGGGGTCATTGGTCACAAGGGTCACGTCATACACCCAGTCCATGAGCGACATGTTCACCAATGTGATCATCAGCGTCATCAGAAACCTGCTCACGGTGGTCAGCGTGTACGTTATCATGTACGTAATCAATTGGAAGCTGGCTTCATTGATGCTCATCTCGGTGGCCCTGATATTCGTGTCATCCCTCATTTTTTCGAAGTACGTCAGCGGCGCTTTCAAGCGTGAAAGACAGGCGATATCCGATCTTAACGCGTTTATGAACGAGACTCTGTCGGGTATGAAGACCATCAAACTCTTCAATCGCCAAAAGGGCAAGCTTGACGAGTTCGACGAGAAGAACAACACCATGCGCCAGTCAAGGTTCAACGTCATCAAGGGGTTCGGTATTTACAGACCGTTTGTGACATTGGTGTATATTTCCACCATGGCCATGATATTCTGGTTCGGCATAAAGATGGGTCTCTCAGCGGGCTCCATTGTTGCGTTTTACCTATATACAGGGCGTTTCTTCAACCCGGTACAGCAACTTGCGGACCAGCTGAATCAGATCCAGAAGGCAAGGAGCGCCTCAGAGCGTCTGTTCAATCTCCTTGACGTGAAGCCCGAGGTGAGGGACCTTCCGGACGCGGTTGATCTCACGGACGTAAAGGGCCGCATCGAGTTTAAGAACGTGTGGTTTGCATACGAGGGCGAAAACTGGATACTGAGAGACGTGTCATTCGTGATCGAGCCGGGACAAACGTGCGCGTTTGTTGGCGCCACAGGAGCGGGGAAAACTACGATCCTCGGCCTCATTGTAAGAAATTATGAGATTCAGAAGGGCCAGATACTGATCGACGGCATGGATATAAAGCACATCAAGATCAAGTCGCTCCGCCACGCCGTGGGCCAGATGCTGCAGGACGTGTTCCTGTTTTCGGGCACCATCAAAACCAATATCACCCTCCACGACGAATCCATCACGGACGAGGAGATCAAGGCGGCCTGCAAATACGTCAATGCCGACACGTTTATCGAAAAGCTGCCAGAGCAGTATGAGGACGCCGTCGCCAATAGAGGCGAAAACTTCTCCCAGGGCCAGCGCCAGCTGCTGTCCTTTGCCCGCACGGTGCTCCACAAGCCCAGCATCCTGATCCTCGACGAGGCCACCGCCAATATCGACACCGAAACGGAAGCCCTGATACAGGAGTCCCTGGAGAAGATGCGCAGTATCGGCACCATGCTGATAGTCGCCCACAGGCTGTCCACCATCCAGCACTCGGACCAGATCATTGTGCTGCAGAACGGCGAGATAATCGAGAGAGGCACGCATCAGGAACTGCTGTCGCACCACAGTTATTACTGGAAGCTGTATAAGCTGCAGTTTGAAGGAAAGTAATGGCATAAGCGGTGCCGGACAAAGTAATAAGTAAAGGTTTAAGGGAGTGCCGCTTAGGTAATAAGTAAAAGGTAATAGGTAATAGGTGCCTGCGGAAGGGGTGCCGCTCAGGTAATAAGTAAAAGGTAAGAAGTAACAGGCGGCTGGCGCAAGGGAGTGCCGCTCAAGGTAATAAGTAAAAGGTAAGAAGTAACAGGTACTAAGTAACAGGTGAGGTTAAAACGTGTTTGATGATGAGGTTTCCGAATACACTGTGAGGAAGGCGTTTGCGCAGGAACTGCCCACGATCCTTTCGATTTACGAAGGGGCGAGGGTCTTCATGCGGAAGAACGGCAATCCCAACCAGTGGGGCAGTGACTACCCGCCCGTCTCTTTGGTTAAAGAGGACGTTGAGGAGGGCAGAAGCATGGTCATTGTGCGCGGCGTTGAAATATGCGGGGTCTTCTGCCTGTTTGAGGGTGATGATCCCACATACGCTGTGATCGACGACGGCAATTGGCTCTCCGACAAGCCCTACGTGACCATTCACCGGATCGCCGGAAAGAGAGGCTGCAGAGGCATCGTGAAGACCGCATGCGATTACGCAAGAGGCATCTGCGGCCACCTCAGGGCCGACACCCACGAGAATAACGCGCCAATGAGAGCGGCTTTAACCAAATACGGGTTCAGGCACTGCGGGACGATATACGTGAGAGAGCATTTGCCGAGGATGGCGTTTGAGTTTGTTGGGTAAGTTTATTAGGAAATCAGTTGCGTTTTCCGGGTCGGAGGATAAAAATGAGTTTAGATTATTGCAGACCATACTTTGTTGTGAATGAAAAATATGGCATCGGACTTGCAGATTTTTATAAAAAGGGTCCCGGAGCTGTCCTCTTCGAAGACGGAACGATATTAAATGTCGGGTCGGATATTACAGAGCATGAATTTCAATCTTTCAGACTGTTTCAGTTCAGGCTATTTCTGCAGGACGAATTCAATAACCGGAAAAAGCTGAATCCAAAATACCTGAAGATAAATAATCTGAAGGTCAAAGAAAGTGTTGTTTACGATGACAGGATCGTATACCAGTTAAGTGAAGAAGACCATACTGAAAGAGTGTCTGTCGATTTGACAAATCGTTTTTATCCGAGGTGCTCCTGCGGGATTTATAATTGTCAGCATGTGCCGTTTGCGCTTCTTGATCTGACAAGAAGATGCAGGGATATCATCGGAAAATACTACGATTCCGATTACCCGTTCAAAAGGGAATATATGGTATATTTCCCCATAGCTGAATACCTGGACGATGAGGACTATGAGAAGCAAACAATTGGTTATGACGAGGTGCTTAAAATAAAGGATATGGTTGGAAAGTCATTCCCGTCTGAGTCGCCTGATTATATTGGCAAGGTATTAAACATGCTCATCAACGCCAATACAGGACGGTTGCATTCTCCTACGTCCAATTATAACAAGTACTACCTTGACGATCACCGTTTCACCGTGGCTGCGCTGATGCTGGACTCCAGAATCAGAAAGGTCGTTTCAAAAGACGAAGATATTTTCGTAAAAATGTATTATGAAGACAGGCAGGTGACCAGTAACAAAGCTTATTTGAGAGATATTTCCAAGTCTCTCGAAAAGTATGAAGCATTGGCGTCGTCGAATAAGACGATACCTAACAGCGAAAACCCGATGTTGGAGTTTTATCTTGCATATACGGATAATTTCAAAAGACTGCTGGAATACTTGGCGAAAAGCGAAGTCAAAATGGATGCCCGCAGGTTCAGCCTTGCGGAGGCGGCACTGAAAAATGTGGATCCCGTAGAAATCCCCGGTAATATTCTTGTTCCAATCTCGGAAAAGCTTGACATGGCCCCTGAAGATCTTTTACCTCGTGCGGAGACACTGGTTAATTCATTTTTGTTAGATCGTGACGAAAAAACTGTTTATTCGATTCTTCGGAAGTTGAGAAGAATAAGTGTTGATGCTTCATTGGTAAAACAGTTCTCGCCTGAACGCAGAAAAGATATAATCAAAGCAATAAAACCTGATGCAGAGAACATAAAATACATATTATGCTCCGTTCTCGGGGATGCTGAGGAAAGGGAAAAGGCCAACTATCTTCTTTTTTTATCCTATCGTGCTGACCTGAGCATCAATGCGGAACTGTTGCTCTATGAGAACATTTCCCTGCTTAAGGATTCCGGATTTATGTCTGCATATACCCTCGCGGTCAGGAAAAAGCTGGCTGACAAGAATGCTCAAATCGCCCCGTATACTATTCCCTCAAAAGAGTGCATCACCCGTTATTTTCGCACTGCCTACAGTATCAAAAAAGATGGGAAAAATGTGATTTCAACATTCGATATCGTTGATCCGGAGCATGGCACGATCGTTGCAAGTTCGGTCCGAGAGAATGAAGGTAAAACAACAGTTTCGGATAAAGATTGCGTTCTTAAGGTTTGCAATCCGGAGATCGTAGCTGAAATATGCATTGAAGCTGATACCGGAGGCTATAAGAGGCTTTACTCCGAGACTAGAGAATCTATCGACATAGATAATTTCAGGAGAGAAAACAGTTACTTTATAGAACGATACACGTCTCTCTGCAATTCATTCGAAAACGTTCACATCAACCTGACAGAGGCCAATAAAGTACACCTGTCCTATGCTTTTTCAACGGATTATAAAGGCAATCTAATGGTCGAACTCAAAGTGGGCAACGAAAAAGAATATGTTGTTAAGAACGTTTCCGATTTTTTGAATGCATTCGCCAATGAGACCACAGTGGAGTACGGCAAGGGCCTTGTATTGACACACAAAACATCAAACTTCTGTAATGATGACATTCCGATCCTGAGAATTCTTTTGTCAATAAATGTTAAAGATCCGCTGTTTCGGTTTGAAAACCGCAACAGACTTTTTGCGATTCCCGGAGGCGCTGCGAAACAGGTACTTGAACTCCTGAAAGGGAGGACTGTTTTATTTGAAGAAAGACCTGCATTGGTCAGACTCGCCCCTCAAAAAGTTAAAATCAGTCTCGACCGCTCTTACAAAATGATTCCGGAGTTAAACGGGGGAGAGTTCTTTTGTTTAGGCTCGTCAGGCTATATCGTATCACCGGGCGATAAAAAAGATATGATCGATATTGCCGACATGAGATCGGATGAACTGAAAATCATCGATTTTGCCTGCAAAAATAGTGATGTTTCTATAAAACCTATTCTTTCCCACTTCAGAAAGAATATTTATGCAAGGTTTTTTGATATCATCGACGTTGATCCGGCCATAAAAGATCAATTGAAAATCAGCGCGATAAAAATCAATGTGTATTTTGATTATGACGATCGCAGAATAACGGAAAAAACATCAATAACCAAGGACAATGATGAAATAAGGAAAAATGAAATCGTAGAAAAGATCGACCTTGATAAATATGGGCAGTTTGTGAGATATCTTGATGAGATCGGATTCAGAAACGGCGTGATCGAGGAAGAATCTAAGATACTGTCATTTATGAAGATGGACTTCTCGTATTTGCGGAGAATTGCCAATGTGTACCTGTCAGAAACCCTGAAGCGCAAGCAGATAATATCGGTGAAGAGACAGACTATACGGGTCAAGTATAAGGACAGTACCGTTATGCAGGTGTTCCTGGAAGAGGGGGAGTTTACCGAAGAGGAACTTGCAAAGATCCTTGCAGGCATAAAAAAGAAGAAAAAGTTCATTTTGCTTGACTCCGACAGGATAGTGGACCTTGACGGGGAAGAGGCGAGAGAACTTGGGGACGCGGTGAAAGACTTTGGTCTGAACTTTTCAAGCTTATACAAAAAGAAGACAGTTCCGATGTCTATTGCGCTTAAGGCCTTTGCCCATGAGAAGAATTGCCGCATCGACAAATATCTCAGGAATATGATCGAGGACATCAGAAATTTCAAAAGCGCCGATATAGAAATTCCGCAACTCATGATTCCTCTACGCGACTACCAGGAGGAGGGATTTCGATGGCTCAGTATTCTTACTAAATACAACATCGGCGGGATACTGGGTGATGATATGGGACTTGGCAAGTCCGCCCAGATAATCGCTCTCGTAAAGAGCGACAAAGCATCAAAACCAAGCCTTATAGTTTGTCCTAAAAGTCTTGTTTTCAATTGGATACATGAGTTTTCGAAATTCGACGGATATACACCTGTTTTAGGGATTTACGGAAGCGTTGCAAAACGCCGTGAGATAATAAATTCAATAAATTATGGTAGAAAAGCAGTCTATGTCACTTCATATGATTCTCTCAGAAATGACGTTTCGCTGTATACAGGTACTTTTAACTTCGGAATACTGGATGAGGCTCAGTTCATAAAAAATGTTAATGCGTTGAAGACTCAGTCGGTGAAGGAATTGAATGTTTGCCATAGGCTTGCTCTCACCGGAACGCCAATCGAAAACAGTGTAATGGATCTTTGGAGCATATTCGACTATGTAATGCCGGGTTATTTTGAAGATTTCAGCGTTTTTAAATCGGAGACTGCACTGGAGGACGGATTTGCGGAAAAATTGGCAAAAAAAGTGGCTCCTTTCATTTTGCGAAGGGTGAAAGAGGATGTTCTCGATGACCTTCCTCCAAAATTCGAAAGGGTTCTTTCTGCGGAGATGACACCCGAGCAGAGAAAAATATACTCTGCGATTCGAGAGGATGCCGCAAACAGGCTTTCACGGGATGGAAATGCTTTTGAGATGCTGTCGTATTTAACGCGCCTGAGGCAGGTGTGCGTTGATCCGGGCATGTTCGTTGAAAACTATGACGGCGGTTCCGGAAAGGCGGATCTGATCGAGTCACTTGTACCGGAATACATTTCAAACGGTCACAGAATACTGATCTTCTCTCAGTTTGTTAAAGGTCTGAATACAGTGGAAAATGTATTGAGTCGGCTAAACATACCATACTATATGTTTACAGGCGATACTTCCGGGGAAGAGAGGGCGAGGATGATCGACGAGTTCAACTCGGATTCCGGAGTCGACGTTTTTTTGATATCTCTTAAGGCCGGCGGTACCGGCATAAATCTTACGGGTGCCGACACGGTTATCCATCTTGACCCATGGTGGAACACGGCTGCGGAGAACCAGGCTTCAGACAGAGCTCACCGCATAGGGCAGGAGCGCAATGTTGAAGTCATAAAGTTAATCGCCGAGGACTCCATCGAGCAGAGAGTAATCGAACTCCAGGAAATCAAGAAGGATCTTATTGATAAAATAATATCAGATGACGACTCCTCCGTAACTAATACGACAATCGAAGATATAGCATTCATCTTAGGGCAGAGCGGGTTGTGACGGATCTTATAGCCTCACAGAAGAGTGTTTCTGCGGGGCTGTTTTTAACGTTATAACTAATATAGTTATAGCTATTAAAATAAAAATAAATTATACCTATATATAGGTAATTATTTATTTTGAAAAACGGTGGTTTTAAGGCTGTTTTCACTTGATTTGAGAACGCCGAAATGATATAATAAACATGGTCGCTGATGCGGCCCGGGGGGACACCATAACGGTGGCGGTTGCTCTGCTCTTACGAGTGGAGTTAATTTGTTTCTTTTACCTCCACTCGATCTTTTCGGGAAAGGAGGCGGTGCCTATGAACAAAATCAAATGCACCGAGGCTGACATGATCACTCTGGGAGAGCTTATAGCATTATTGACGCTTATCGTAAGTATTGCAATGCTCGTAGTAATGATTGTGAAGTAGTAAAAAAAAGAACTAACCGCCTGAACTCCAAATAAGGCAGTTAGTTCAAAACGCTTAAATTGGAGCAACCGTCATCGGTGTTCCCCTGTCATCATTGTATACGAATTTTCATTTTTTGTCAATACAATCAGCTTAATCTTTTTTTCTTAATAATGCCCGTCTTTAGGAATAGCACGATAAAAGTTTAGGAGTTACAATTTCCACTTAAATTCAATTTTTTCCTAAAAATAGTTTCAAATTTTGTCAAAAAAAGTGTTGACAATATCTTTCTGTTGTGATAGAATATATAGTGCTAT
>JAFSVU010000005.1 GCA_017444825.1 Clostridia bacterium | reverse complement strand
TTGTAGTATACAGGTAAATCCACGAAACTACAAATCTGGAGGTCATTACATATTGTCTTTTACTTATTACCTTAGCGGCACCCCTCAAACTGTTACTTATTACTTTGTCCGGCACCGCTTTGACTGTACGCGGCACTCCCTCGCGCCAGCCACCTTTTACCTAATACCTTTTACTTATTACCTGAGCGGCACTCCCTCAAACTATTACTTTGTCCGGCACCGCTAATGCAATTTATTTTTTTCTCTTAATTATCACAACGAACAACGCAACCACAGCCACCAGAAGCACCGCAATGCCTATTAAAAGTACAACAAAGGCTATTTTCTCGAGGCCCGGGTTCTTCTCGTTTGAAGGAGCTTCCGTTGGTTTTTCGGTGATCTCCGGAGAGGGTTCTTCACTTGCGCCGGGTGTCGGTTCCTCAGTCGGCTCCTCTGTGGGTGAAGAAGTAGGCTCCTCAGTGGTTTCCTCAGGCGTTGGATGAGGTTCAAATACAGTGACGGTAAATATTGACGATTGCGCTACGGAAGTCTTGCCGTCCTTTGTGGCCTCAACCGTAAAATAATATGTGTACGAGCCGTTTGAGTGATATTCAAGTTCGAAATTCCCGTCGAGATTGGTTTCAAGAAGAAGATCCTCTTCGTTGCTGAGGCGACTGAGCGAATACTTGTACATCGTATCCTCTGCCTTGTTTTCCAGCTCGCAGGTCACGGTCACAGTATCGCCCGCATTTGCGGTAACGTCTTTAGGCTGCTTGATTCCGAACATATTCGGGTAATCTTTGTCAACCACCTTGATCTGAGCCTTTTGTGAGCTGATCTCCTTGCCGCCCTCCTTCACTCTGCAGAAAACGTAGGCGCCGTCAAGGCCCTTCTCGATCCCGCCGAAGAAAAGCAGCTTTCCGCTGGGAGCACCGAACTCCTCGCCCGCATACGCTATCCAGGGGAAAGTCATGATGTCGGGAGAATTAAGGTCATATTCGACGCCTTCATATTCCACAAACCAATTGTACTCCGCTCCTTCGGCGTCCGATTCGCAGAGATAAGAAGCCACAGCGCCCTCAGGATAAACGTCGCTCTGGGGCTGGGCAGTGATGGCCGCAAAAGATGTGACCGGAGTAAACACAAACCCGATCGCAAACAACGCAGCCGCTAAAACAAACAAATAAACAAATTTTTTCATGATCCGGTCCTCACTATTTAGATTTTTCACGGACCTCATTGGTCCTGTACACATCGCTTTCAAGCTCCGAAACCACCTTGTTTTCGCTGATCACCGCCGTATTCTGTTCATTTTCAGGCGCATTTAGTTTAACGGTCTCAGGAATCTCCTCCTGCTCTGCAAGCAGTTTTTCGACCTCATTTTCCTCGTTTACGTCCCTCTTATGGCCCTTGATCTCCCAATGGATCAGCACCGCCATGGCACCACGGAGAAGGATCACCGCGCCGAGAACGAGAAGTTCCTCCCATTTTCTGGCCATGACCACGTGGAGTATCTCTCCGCCCATCTCAAATTCCAGAGAAAGCGCAATACCCTGGGCAAGCTTCAGCCTCACCGTCTTTTCCTTCTTAAAGATACCGACCAAGGCTCTCACCACCGAGAAGAGCATCACAATGACGCCAATGATCTCGATTGCCAGGACCGCGTACCTGGTTATCAGGAAAAACACGCTTTCAATGTTATCGTAAACCGCGTCCATAAAAAATTACCCTTTCAATGACTTAAGAAAGTCGATGCAGCGACCGGATTCGGAAAGTCCGTTTGGATCAAGGCCCTCGCTTTCGACAACCACTGTAAGGCCGAGTTCCCTGGCTTTTTCAAGGACCTTCAGCACAGGAGCCTCGCCCTGCCCAAGAGATCTTCCAACACCGCCTTTTAATCCGTCTTTAAGATGTATTACTTCAACCCGGTCCTTCAGTCTCTCCAACATTTCAACAGGGTCCCGGCCTGCGTTAAAAGCCCAGAACGTGTCGATCTCAAAGAGCATGGACGTTTTTTTCTCCAGTTCCTCGTGAATGAAAAGGCCGTCCGCGTTGGGATAGAACTCGTGGGAGTGGTTGTGGTAATGAAGCTTTATACCGTTTTCAAGAAGCTTCGGCATGGCGCGGTTGACTGTGTCTATAAAACGGTCCAGTTTTTCCCTTGTCGAAAGGTCGTCGCCGGGAATAATGTAGTTCGCGCAGCCGATCCCCTTGTGAAAGCGGATGCTCTCATCGATATTCTCGGGAAGGAGTCCCGCCGTGCCCGAATGGGTGCCGGATGCATAGAGTCCGTTCATGTCGAGCATAGCCTTGACCGCAACGTCGGAATACCCGAAAAATCCGGCAAATTCCACGTATTTGTAGCCCATTTCGGCCACCCTTGCCAATGTGCCCGGAAGATCCTTATCCGTGAAGTCCCTGACAGAAAAAAGCTGAAGACCGTAATCCATATCTGCTCCTTATTCGCAATATTTCCAGGGCGTGCCTATAAAGCCGGACTGGTTGAATTTTTCCATATTGTGGCGGACGATATAGTCGATATACGATCCGATCATCTTGGCGGTGATGTAATAACCCGCCGAGTTAAGATGCCCGCCGGTCC
The DNA here is from genome assembly GCA_017444825.1 of Clostridia bacterium. Taxonomy (GTDB): domain Bacteria; phylum Bacillota; class Clostridia; order UBA1212; family UBA1212; genus UBA1212. Next base: position 23,645 of record JAFSVU010000005.1, on the reverse strand, counting down.
AGAAAAGCTTGTGAAGCTCCGTAGTGTAAGCGGGAGCATATTTTCTAAGATCCACAACGTATGTGTTGGAGAAATGCTCCGCCAGGTCGTACATGAGCTGCTCGTGGGCGTCATGTCTTGCCACGATCTCCGCAGGGCAGGTTTCGTCCTCTTTTGGCATCGTTATCAGGAAGAAAACAGCGTCGGGCTGAATGAGCTTATACTGCTGGATGATCTTTGCGTAGTGGCCGCAGAACGTATCCGCATTTCTGTGGAGATCCTCGTTTATGTCTGTTGCCACGGAGCCCACCGCCTGGCCGAGCCCGTCAAGATCGTTGCAGCCGAGAGCGATGATATATGCCTGAGCCGCCTTGTCCTTGTCCCAGAAGCCGTTCATGGCCGCCCAGCCGTTGCAGTATTCACTTGCAGTCATGCCGCCCCTTGTGAAGTTCATCACATTGGTTCCGCTCATTCTGGCAAGGTACTGTCCCCAGGAAATGTCGAAAATGTCGTGGTACCCTCTGGGGCAGCCGACGTCCATCGACTCGAGCTCGCCTGATGCAAGGGAGTCTCCCACCACCGCGATCTTCCTGAAAATAGAGGTAAAACCGCCGTCGTCCTTAATGACGTCAAGGGGCTTTTCCTCAGGATCTCTTGAAAAAATCTGTTTAATGTCCATAGTCATTCCTTCCCGTTCTATCGTTTATTTATTGGTTTCCGCTTCTATAGTCGTGCCCACCTTGGCCAGCATGGCCTTCATAAGCACGTCAAGTTTCGACTGCGTGAGAACACCCTTTGCGTTGTTTGAACCGCTGTCGCTGTTGACTTCCGCCATGACCGACTTGTAGGATGCGTCGTTTTTGTCTCCGCCAAGGGCAATATATCTTTCCGCCAGAGCCTTGGCTTCCTCAAGATCCACCTTCGGTTTACCGTAAACTTCGATCTCGCCCAGCTGCATCATATACCCGTCCGCAGATGTGTTTCTGAGCTTTGTGCCGAGAACCAGCACGTACCGTCCGGAAGCTCCGTTCATTGCACCGGAATAGTAATCATCAGGAGCAGACGAGTTCTTTTCCGTGACCACCGTTTCCCAGTTTACCATGTCGTCAGATACACGGATATCAAAGTCCTTCGGCCAGCAGCCGTTGGGGTATATTCTTACCTCGCTCAGTTCAAAAACGTCGCCAAGGTCTATGATCGCATACTCTGAGGAATCGGCGGAGTCGTGAAGCTTAACGTTGGAGGTCCAGCCTCGTTTCTTGTCGCCGTCCGTGAGGTTCGACGGCCACCATCCCCAGGACTTGTAATCGGCTCCGGGAGGATAGGAGGAAACGGTAACGTTTCTGTTTAGAGCAAGGTTTGAATCCTTCTTGTAGCTTACGGCCTTTTTGCCTCTTTCCTCTCCGGCAGCCGACTGAACCGGTGAAGGCTCGGGGACGTCGCCCTTGTCGTTGTAAACCTCAATCTCGGAAAGCTTCACCTTGTGCTTCGCATTGTCGCATTCTATCCTGAGATATTTTGCGGTGACGGCCTCAAAGGTGATCTTCTTGAGAGCCTCACGTCCGGCGCTTGAAACGTTTGCTTCAAGCTTTTTCCAGTCGCTTCCGTTGTCCGATACGTAAAGAGAGTACGTTTCCGGTGCCTGATCGCCGTAATCAATGAGATTTCCCACGGGATAAACATCCACTCGGTTCATTTCTACTGCTCTCTCGAAGGTCAGTGTGATCACGGAACCGTTCTTTTTACCGTTTGACTGCCAGCCTGCGGATACCTGCCCGTAGCGGTCCCCGTCGTTTAGATTGTCCATATGGTAATCAGCAGTCCCGGCGGACGTGTCGCAAAGGACCTCTGCATGAAGTGCAAGATTCTCGCCTGAAGAAGGATTCCAAACTTTTCCTGCAAAATGATCGTAGTCCTCGGGAAGAGCGATTATGATGGCCGCACCGGCTTCGAGAGATATGTCGAATTCTCCGCTGCCGTTCTTGGCAAGTTTCTTAAGAGATCCGTCTTGCGCGTCCACGTAGGAGAAATCACCTTTGATGTTCTTATCGAAAACAAGAGTGAAGTCTTTTGCCTTTTGGAAGCTGTTGTTTACCACCATCACGTAGTTTCTGCCGTCCGTCTTGTCCCTGAGATACGTAAGGGTACAGTCGGTCTTTGTCTTAAACTGTACAAAGTAGTCCTCCGGAACCAGCTCCGCCGCCGAATATGTGGATCTTCCCTGCCAAACCTCGAGGGCATCGCAGCGCACCAGCGTTTTTCCGATCTTGTGGACGTAGTCGTTAAGCTCGCAAATAAAGGTATATTTAGAGTTCGGCACTCCGTCCTTTGTTATGATGCCGTCGGCAAAGGGCTCGCTCCTGTCGTGGGGCGTAAACCAGGTAAAGTACGATATCTGCTTTATGCCGTAAGCCAGGGAAAGGTTGATCTCGTAAAGAGTCTCCTCCCGGTTGGGAGATCTGAATGCCACCGATTGCTCTACCGACTGGATGTAATCCGCCGTCTTGACGCCGTTTCTCAGGCCCACCTTTCTTACGCACTCAAGATTTATAAGGAGTGCAGTCCTGTTCATGCTCCCTTTTTCAAGTCCGAAGGGGTACAGGTCGAACATCAGATATTCCACCGGGTAGCCGGCATTGGTGCAGAGCTTTGCCCAGTCGTTCATCACGCTCATATATGTTTTAGTCGAGCTGTAGCTTCCGTAGGGCAGGAAGTTGAGGTGCATATACGCGGATGGATCCTGCTCCTTCATCGCCGTATATGCCTTAATATAATCGTTGGGGTTGAAAGGCTCATCCAGAATGTAGTATCCGTTGACCGCCGGAAGATTTCTGTACCTCTCCACGATGGTCTTTATTTCATTTGACGTCTCTCCGAGAAGAGAGCTTCCGAGGCCGTGGGGAGCGGCCGTCATATGGATACCGTATTTATAGCACAGTTCAGCCATTTTATGCTGGACGTCTTCGTCGCCAAGGTTGTCGCCTGCGCTCATCACCCAGTCGATTTGGGCGTCATGCATGAGCTTGTACTGCTCGTCGTTCACGTATTCCTGCGTGGGAGGCCAGAATATGGATATCAGGATATTGTCGTCGAAAGAGAATTCCTTTTCCACCACATAGACTCTGCAGGAGGCCTTCACGTCGGAGCCTCTTGCGATTATGACGCAGTCGCCGCATCCCACACCCGTGACCTCTCCGGTCTTTTCATTCACTGTAGCAACACCCGGGTCGGTTGTCTCCCAGGTGACTGACGAGTAAACGTCTTTCAGCTTGAGGTTGTCCTTCTCGCCAATGTAAAGTTCCAGAGCCTTTTTCTCCATTTCAGCAGTATCTCCCTTGTAAGTGTCTTTTTCGGAAATGATCACGCTCGGCGTGGGTCTCGGCGCGGCAGTAGTTCCGTCCGGCGCAGTGGTGGGCTGCCAGCGTGTGGGCTCCGGTTCACCGCCACCCGTATTGCACGCAGCAAGCACCATGGCCGCCGCCAGAATCATCAAAACGACAGCGATCGCAGCTTTCAAACCAAATCCTGGTCTTTTCATATCAACATCCCCCCAAAAACCGTTTCGTGTTTAACGTATAGTCTCCTGAATGATATCGTTCAGCATGTCATACTTTTTCATTATGTCCTTCGCCAATGCCAGCTGGCACCTGGTCCTGACAAGATTGTGTCCCGGGTAATCGATCTTAAAATAGACGTCACCCAGAATGTAATCGTCAAGGAACCTGGCCGCAAGCTCGATAGTGATGGAAAAAGTCGCCAGCACCAGGTTGTCTATCTCCTCTTTCGTCAGGAAATTCTTGGCCTGTCCCAGGTAGCCCTTGCAGAACGCCTTAAACTTGGCGGTGTCGAAGAAAACCTTCCTCACGTCCGGCTCGTCCTCGTGGCAGGTATTGGCGATGAACCTTACAGCGTCACCAAAGTCATACATAGCCATTCCGGGCATTACCGTGTCGAGATCTATGACCACCAGAGGCCTCTTGGTGTCCTTGTCGAAAAGAACGTTGTTGCACTTTGTGTCGTTGTGAGTGACCCTAACAGGAAACTGTCCCGCAAGGAATTTGTCGCTGAGCTTTCTCGCCTTGTGACCCACCTCATGGATGTACCGGAGCTCGTGCCTGCACTCGTAAAGTATCTCATCCGGCGCCAATGCCTCGTGATGATAAAGGGTGTCCAGGCGTTTTCCGGTGTTGTGGAAGTCCTTGATGGTCTCGTGAAGCTTTGACCCGTCCAGGTCCGAAAGAAGCATCATGAATTCCCCGAAGGCCTCGCCTGTGGAGGCGATTATGTATGGATCGTCGCAGATGTCGAAGGTCACGGAATCGATGTAATTCATAACTCTCCAGAAGGAACTTTCGTCATCGTAGCAGTAGTTTCTGCCCTCTTTCGTATGGCGGAATCTGAGGCTGGGCTTGTTCAGGCTCTTTTTCTCAATGAACGAGGTTACGAGCTCGATGTTTTCCATGATCTCAACGGGGCTCTTGAAAACGAATGAATTGATCCTCTGAAAAATATATGACTCTATGGAGCCCTCCTCATCCTTGAACGTCACTTTGAATGTGGCGTTAATGTTGCCTCTTTTGATAACGCTGAATGCGTATATGTCCCCTTTTATCTGAAACTGCCTTCCTATCTCGGCGAGTTTTCTTGTCATTTTGAAATCTTTTTCTGTCATTTTAACGGTCCTTCTATAGTGATTTCGAAGACGCACGTCGCGCCTCCGTATTGGTGCGGAGATATTTATGTTCCGAAGGGCTTTACATCCGCCACTGCCTCTTCGGGCGTTATGACCTTTCCGCCGTTGTCAAGGTCTGTAAGCCTGTATCTCATGCTGCCCATGCCAAGCTCAGCCATGTATGTGAGCTGCCTGTGTCCGTGTCTCGACTCGATCCGCTCCCGGAGCGCTTTTCTGTCCTCCGGTTTCATTGCGTAAATAAGATCGACACACGCGGTGTCTATGGCTGCAATATCCAATGACGCGAGTATTCCCACGTCGGGAGTCACGACGGGTTTTGCGGCGCAGCCTTCGCAGTCGCATGACACCGACATATTTCTCATCACGTTGATGTAGCAGACTTTGTCGCCGAAGTAGTCTATCGTCGCCTTGGTGGATTCCGTCATCTTCTCCATCAGCTCTTCGCGCACGACAGCCCAGTCATTAAGGAAGGATGCGTGGATCATTTTCTTCCCGACCCTGCCGTCCGCACAGCCTATGCCGATATTCTTGTTTGAGCCCCCGAAACCGCCCATCGCGTGCCCCTTGAAATGGGTCAGCACAAGCAGCGAGTCGTAATTGGTAAGGTGGTTTCCCACAGACATTTCACGGAACCATGTGCCGCCGCTGACGGGAAGCATCTTTGTGCCCTCTTCGTCAATGATATCCACCGGGCAGAAGGTCCAGCCGTTCACAGCTATGGTCTCCCTGTGCTGCTCCGTGGTGTACCTGTCGCCCTTATAAAACGTGTTTGTCTCTATAATAGCGGCATTTTCGTCAAGTCTCTTCTCGAAAAGATTTTTGACCCAGGGCCGCGGAATGATATTCGGGCCGTTTTTCTCGCCGGTATGAAGCTTCACTGCCACTTTGCCTTTCAGACATCCGCCCACAGCGTCGAACATCTTAAGAAGTCCCTCTTCGGAAAGATCTCTCGTAAAATAAACAACAGACTCTTCCCCGGTCCGCTCACTGTAAGGAACATGTTTTGTTCCGTCGATCCTCCTGTTATTGATCCTCACTGCACTGCCCCCTTTCGCGATTCATACATTCTCCCGGAACGTATCCGGTCTTTCCGAGTCGAACACCTCGTTTGCGTACATAATCGTCACAAGGTCATCTTTTTCGGATATGTTTTTTATACTGTGGGTGTAGCCCGGAAGCATGAACACGTTTTCCGGCGTATCACCCGAAACCTCTTTTTCTATCACTGTATCGGAACCGATCTGCCTCTCCCTTATAAGAGCCCTGCCGGATACCACCGTAAAGATCTCCCACTTGGCGTGGTGCCAGTGCTGCCCCTTGGTTTCAAGAGGCCTCGTGACGTTAACGCTTATCTGTCCAAAGCCCGGGTTTTTTATGAGTTCGGTAAACGACCCCCTGCTGTCGGAGGATGTCTTGGGGCAAACGGAAACCTTCTCCCCCGGGAAATAGGATATAAACGTCGAAATCAGCTTCTTCTCGAAGCTTCCTTCCTTCATTTCGGGAATGACCAATGTGTTTCCGAAATCACTAAAGGCGTAAAGGGTGTCGACAATACTGCCAAGGCTTGCTTTGTAGGTCACAGGGCAGCCGCAATATCTGCCTGTCTCTTTGAAAACCGGATCCGTGCCCTCAAAATCACAGCGGCTGGGTGTCCCTTTTAGCGCATTGTCAATGAGCTCCGCCACCAGATCCTCAACGAACAGGATGTCGAGTACCGTCTCCCTGTTGTTCACAGTGACGGGAAGACCCCTTGAGATGTTATAGCAAAAAGTGACTATCGCACTGTTGTAATTCGGCCTGGCCCACTTTCCGGCAACGTTGGGAAATCTGTAGACATATACCGGAACCCCTGTCTTTTCTCCGTAGGAAAACACCAGTTCCTCCGCGTCCCTCTTCGAGATCCCGTACTCACTGACGCCAAACCGTCCCGAAAGAGTCGCCTGCACCGAGGATGACAGTACCACGGTCGCGGTGCTGCCCTGTTTTGAGAGTTCCGAGAGAACGTCTCCCGAAAGGCCCACGTTTCCGGTCCTGAACTCTTTTTCATTCTTCGGCCTGTTTACTCCTGCAAGATGGAACACAAAGTCAGCCTTCCTGCAGTAATCCGAAAGCTCCTCCGGGGACGAATCAATGTCATATTCATAAATGTCTTCGATGTGAAGCCAGGGTCTTGTTCTGTCTTTCCCGTCTCTGACGCATTTTAAGCTCTCGCAGAGATTTTTGCCTATAAAACCTTTGGCCCCCGTGACAAGTATGTTCATATATCTTTTCTCCAGACCATTTTGTTCACGATTCCGGTGTAGGATTGTATGATCTTAATAACCTTGGACGAAACGTTTACGCCTGTGTAATCGGGCACTATGTCCCCTGTATCGCCCTCCGCGTTCATGCTGACCGCAAGATCTACGGCCCTGAGAAGGCCCGTGGTGTCGATTCCCGAAAGAATGAAAGCGCCCCGTTCCAGTGCCTCCGGTCTTTCCGTCGAGGTCCTGATGCAGACCGCCGGGAAAGGCTTTCCGATCATCGAATAAAATGCCGATTCCTCGGGGAGAGTTCCGCTATCGGATACAACGCAGAAAGCGTCATTCTGGAGCCTGTTGTAGTCGGTAAAACAAAGCGGTTCGTGGACTCTCACCCTCTTATCGAGTACGAATCCGCTCTCCTCCAGCTTCTTTCTGGACCTGGGGTGGCAGGAATAAAGAACGGGCATGTCGTATTTTTCGGCCATCCCGTTGACCGCATCGAAAAGTGACCTGAAATTCTTATCCGTGTCGATGTTCTCCTCCCGGTGTGCGGAAAGAAGTATATAGCCGCCCTTCACGAGCCCGAGTCTTTCCAGGATATCGCTGCTTTCGATCTTCTCAAGATTCTCCGCCAGCACCTCGGCCATGGGGGAGCCGGTCACGAAAGTGCGCTCCTTGGGAAGACCGTTTTCGATGAGGTATCTTCTCGCATGCTCTGAATAAGGCAGGTTAACGTCCGAAATAATGTCCACTATGCGGCGGTTCGTTTCCTCCGGCAGGCATTCGTCCTTGCACCTGTTCCCGGCCTCCATGTGGAACACCGGAATGTGAAGCCTTTTAGCGCTTATGGCCGAGAGGCAGGAATTTGTGTCGCCAAGGACAAGCACAGCCTCCGGAGAAGTCTCCTTCAGCAGCTTATATGACGAGGCAATTATATTTCCGCAGGTCTCGCCAAGGTCCTCACCCGCACAGTTCATGTAGACGTCCGGCGGGTCAAGCTCAAGGTCCTCAAAGAACACGTCGCTGAGGTAATAATCGTAGTTTTGCCCCGTGTGGGCAAGAATTGTGTCAAAGCATTCTCTTGCTTTTTGGATCACTGCGGACAGCCTTATTATCTCCGGCCTGGTGCCGAGGATTATAAGCAGCTTCAGTTTTCCGTTGTCTTTCCATTTCAAATTCTCAAACATAACGATCACCCTGGTGTGGTTTTATCATTTTCACCGCCCGAAAAAGCGGAGCCGTTAACGTCTTCCGGAGTCCTGTATTCGGGAATTATCTTCATAAGTGCGGCGCGGACATTGTCATCGTTTCCCGTGTCAATGGCCTCCCGCAGTATTTCCAGTTTATCTTCGACCTCTTTCAATGTGTAAGGTCTGTCACGTTCGATAAAAATAAGCTCGTTGGGAGTCTTATCAAGGTTTTCGGTCTTTATAAGAAGCTCCTCATAAAGCTTCTCGCCGGGTCTCAGGCCTATCTCCTCGATATCGATGTCGACGTAGGGCCTAAGTCCCGACATTCTTATCATGGCCTCCGCAAGGTCGAGGATCCTGACAGATTCACCCATGTCAAGTACGAAAAGCTCTCCGCTGGCAGCCATCGCTCCCGAAATGAGCACGAGACTTGCGGCCTCGGAGATGGACATGAAGTACCTGACTATTCTCTTGTCCGTAATAGTGACGGGCCCTCCGTAGGCGATCTGCTTCTTAAAGAGAGGCACCACAGAGCCTGCCGAGCCCAGCACGTTTCCGAACCTGGTGGCGCTGAAGTTCACTTTATTGCCCTCTTCAGCCGCATATGCCGCTATGATCATCTCGCAGAGACGCTTGGTGGCGCCCATGACGTTGGTGGGGTTCACCGCCTTGTCGGTGCTCAGCATGATGAAACGCTCCGCACCGAACTCTCTGGCGCAAAGGACGGTGTTCAAGGTTCCGAACACGTTGTTGTACGCGGCCTCCACGCAGTTGTTTTCCATGAGGGGCACGTGTTTATGAGCAGCGGCGTTGAGCACTATCTCCGGCCTGTATTTTTCAAATATCCTGCGAAGGCCCTCGTGGTTCGTGACCGAAACTATCTCGATCCTCACGTCAATGCTGTCCCGGTAAACGATCTTAAGCTCCTGCTTTACGTCGTATGCACCATTCTCGTATATGTCGACTATTACGATCTGAGCGGGGGCCATTTTCGCAAGTATCCTGCAGAGCTCAGCGCCGATCGATCCGCCTCCGCCGGTGACCAGCACCCGTTTTCCCCTGTAGTAATCAGAGGTTTTCTTATCAAGAATACTCTTCGGCTTTCTGAACAGCAGATCGTCAAGGCTCATGCTCCTCAGCCTGCCGCGTCCGTTTTCGTCGCCCCGGAGAGTGTTGTACTCGTATGTTCTGACCTTAAAGCCCCAGTCCCTGTATTTCGTGTAAAGTGTCTTCGCAGTGTCCTCGTCAAGGCCCGGCAGCGCGAATATGATCTCACTGATCTCATACTCTCTGAGCATGCGGTCCGTTATGGCCGACGCGTCATAGATCTTTATTCCGTGGATCTGGCGTCCTATCTTGTCGGGGTCGGTGTCGAGAAACAGCTTCGGCGTGAAATTCGATTCCGGGTCGGATATCATCTCCTCCGCAAGTGCGGTCCCTTCGTTTCCGGCGCCGAGTATCACCACGTTACTGTCGTTTGTCTGTGAGCCGTGGAGCTCGCCCGAACCCTGAAACGCAAATATGTTGAATACTTTCAGCAAAAACCTTCCGTAACGTGTACGTGTGTTTCCGCACTTATAGGCGTACCTGTAGAGCATCCTAAGCGCCAATGCCCCCAGGAGATTTGCGCAGTAAAGTGCAAAACCTCTTGCCACGGTGATATGGGTGGGGAGAGGCAGAGCCAGCTCAAGCACGATATATACGACAAAAGCGCAGGCGTCGGTAAACAGGAGCCTTATGTAGCCCTGGATACCGCCGTAGCGCCATATCTGTTTATATATCCTTCCGATAAACCTGGCGGCAAATACCGGAACACCCGCAAGAGCGGCATGGATGAGAGTGTCGACGATATCGAGAGGCTCGTCCACGGAACGGTTCTGGTAGAGAACCAGCAGTATGACGCACACCCCGATAAACACTAAAAGATCGTAAAGAACAAGAGCAGCCTGCCCAGTGTGTCGTTTTGTTTTTTTCGGCATTTCGCCGTCTGTTTTTTTCGTTTTAGTCATAAGTAAAAGCCCGGTCGTTAAATTTCGGCAGACAGTTCTCAAAACAGCCCGTGTCCTTTCAAAAAGCCTGCCCCGCCGCAGCCCTGGATAAAGCCGCAACGATTCATTTTATGATACCATACCGTGGCCGCTTTTGCAATAAAACAAAATATTTTAAATTAATGGCATTGGCGATAAAAACACCTTGCGCGACACTTTACGGAATGTACAAAGCGTGAAAAAGTTGTATCAAATAAGCCTGAAACATCGTTTTTTACAAACGGCCGGTGCATATGGACAGCTACAATCTTCTCCCGGCTGAAGTCCGGCAGGACATTCCCTGCCTCAAATTTTACAGTCTCCACCAGATAAGATCTGTTTTCTCAAGCTGCTCTCTCGGGATGATGCCCTTCACGTCGATCAGTATCCTTTTCTTCCCTGCATCCCCGAAAAGCTTCAGTATTCCTTCAAGACCCAGGTCAACGTATTCCCTGTGGGCCACCGCAATGATCACGCAGTCCGCATCCCGGATCTCGCCAATGTCATGAAGCTCCACATTGTATTCTCTCAGCGCCTCAGCTTTTTCCGCCCTGCTGTCGGTGACTACGGTCTCTATACCGTACTCGCCCAGCCTCTTGATTATATCTACGACCTTTGAATTTCTGAGGTCCTTGCAATTCTCTTTAAACGTAAGCCCGAGTATGGCGACCTTCGCATTTTTAGGCGCAAGTCCGGCTTCCACCATCTTCTTTACCGCTGAATCCGCCACAAACCTTCCCATGGAATCGTTCACCGTCCTGCCCCCGAGAATGATGGTGCTGTGCACGCCCAGCTTCTCCGCCTGATACGTGAAATAGTAGGGATCCACGCCAATGCAATGCCCGCCCACAAGACCGGGTCTGAAGCCAAGGGCATTCCACTTGGTGTTCATTCCGTCGGCAACCTCGTTCGAGTCGATGTCCATCCTGTCGAACACGACTGCAAGTTCATTCATAAAAGCGATATTGACGTCTCTCTGGCTGTTTTCGCAGACCTTGATGGCCTCGGCTGTCCTGATATTCGATACCGGATGGGTCCCCGCCTCTATGATGAGGTCGTAGACCGCCTTGATCACGCCAAGGGACTCTTTGTCCATACCGGAGACGACCTTCTTGATATTTGCCAGTCTGTGCACCTTGTCGCCGGGATTGATCCTTTCAGGCGAATATCCCACCTTAAAGTCAGTACCGCATTTCAGGCCCGACTCCTTTTCAAGCACAGGAACGCAGGTGTCCTCCGTACATCCGGGGTAGACAGTGGATTCGTAGACAACTATGGAACCTTTGCTCAGATTTCTTCCTATTATAGCGCTGGCTGAAATCACAGGCGTAAGATCCGGAGTATGGTCAAAATTGATGGGCGTGGGAACACTAACCACAAAAAATGACACCGTCTTAAGGATTTTTTCATCGTCGGTAAAATCGATCTTAACTTTCGAAAGCTCCTCGTCCCCCACTTCCTCCGTAGGGTCCTTGCCCTCCTTCAGCGCTTCGATCCTCCGCTTTGAAATGTCAAAGCCCACCACATCGAGTCCTTTTTTTGCAAAAGCATGGGCAAGCGGCAGCCCCACATAACCAAGGCCCACCACCGCCAAACGTTTCGTACGATCTATTATTTCCTGAACCAGTTCCATACTCACTTCTTACCTGTCACTTTTTTCTGATGGCACTTGCGCAGCACCTAATACCTCCTACCTCTTACTTATTACTTTGTCCGGCACCCCTTTCGCCAGACTTTCCTTCCCTGACCCCTTCAGCCTTAAAAACAGCCTTGACCGTTCCGAAAAGGCACTTGAGATCAAAGATTGGCCCCATTCGCTTCACATATTCACCGTCAAGGGCCGCCTTGTCCGGGATGGAAAGCTCGTCGCGCCCGTTTATCTGAGCCCAGCCCGTGAGCCCGGGCCTTATGTCATTGGCGCCGTACCTGTCCCTTTCAGCCACCAGATCGTCCTGGTTCCAAAGCGCCGGCCTGGGCCCCACAAAGCTCATCTTAAATGTCAGGATGTTAAACAGCTGGGGCAGCTCGTCTAGGGAATATTTCCTGAGGAAACGGCCTATAGGCGTTATGCAGTCTTTGGGGCTTTCAAGAAGATGCGTTGCTACCTCGGGGGTTCCCTTTTTCATCGTTCTGAACTTCAGAAGCGTAAAGAGTTTTTTCCCCCTGCCCACCCTCTTCTGGGTGTAGATCGCGGGCCCCGGGCTTGTCGCAACCACTAAAATACCGATGATGATCATCGGTATCAGTGTCAGCAGGACTGAGATCAGCGCCGCAATAAAATCCATGAGGGGCTTGAAAAACTTGGCGTACATTTTTTACGATCAGATAGTGTTGTCTTTAAGGAACTTCTTGCGCTCCTCCGCAAGGTTTGAAATCAAAGCCTCGCTCTTTTCGGATGCGGCTTTCTTGTCCTTGAGTGCCTGAGGGAACCTTGCCTCTATATCCTCAATGGACTTCTTTGACGTAAATATCCTCCAACGCTTGTATACCTTGGCGTCTTCGGGATTGGAAGCGAGATAGTCCTCGAGACTCTTCTTGTAATCTTCCACCACCTTGCGGTTGGCCTCTATATCGTCCTCGATCTTCTTCACCCTGTTTATTGTAGAAGGAACCGTGTTGAAGGCGTTTTTGCCTTTTTCTGCGATGTTTTTGTACTGCTGGCCGAAGGGGCAGTTCATCTTTTCCTCAACTCTTGCGGTGGCGATGATATTGTTCGGTTTAACGACGCACTTGTAGCCCACCAGATACTCCACGGGCTTTCCGGCAAAACCAATGTAATCTATCAGTTCATTTATCAGGCCCTTTTTGACAGCCTCGAGCTCCGGCGTCTTTCTCATGGTCTCACGTGTAAACAGATCGGAGCAGGCCTCGAGATACTCCACCAGCTTGCTTGTGGCGTCAAAATGATCCTTCGCGGCATTTGCGTCTGCGTAAACGAAGTCCTTGTCGTGGCTGTAGTACGTTAGTGTGATATCCTTCGCAAACTTTTTCACTCTTTCGGCAAAGTCCGTAAGAACAGCCGGTTTGTCTGCGCCGTCATAATCCGACGCCGCGGCGTTCTTCGCTGCGGTGAGACCGTCGCTTATTCTGAGATTGCCCGGTTTCGACATAGCTGCCGATGCAAATCCGGCATAAAGCTTTGCGGCCCACTCATTGCTTCCGCTCTCGGCAACGGCCGTAAATGCCTGAAAAGCAGCTTCATATTCCCCCGCGTCAAGAGCCGCAACGGCGCCATAAAGAGAATCCAGCACCGAAACCGTTTCATTGTTTACGGGAACCGGTTCTGAAGGCACGGTAGGCGCCACCGGTTTCATATTGGTCAGTATGAGTTTTGTGCCGCATGCCTCGCAAAAGACTGTTTCTTTACCTTCCTCCACGACCACATCAGCACCGCAATTTGTACATTTGAAATTGATGAACATAAGCGACCTCCCGAAAGACGTATATATCAGGATTATACAATTTTGAAGGCTTTCTGTTCAAGCCTTTTAAGGTATTGACAAAAATATGCCCCGAAAATAAAATTAAATATATTTATTTGTCTTTTTTGACTCACAAGGAGAACGAACATGGCACTAAGCACAGATCAGAACAACAAACGTAATCAGGTCTGGGAACCGAAAAACCGGCTCAACCTCATCGACGACGATTCATTCCGCCGCGCCGAGCTCTTTTATAGAAAGGGCTATGTCGGCGATATCACGTTTAAGAAAAAAGGCGACGATCTGTACGTAGCCGTTTCTGTTAACGCTGACATTTGCGAACCCATGCCGGATGATCTCGAGCTGACCCACGTTCAGAACCCGAGAGAACTGACCGCAAGGCCCGATGCACCTCTTACGATGTGCAGCACCTGTACCTGCGACGAGCACAGATGCATACCCCTGGTCGCCGCATTTATGAAGTATTCCGAGCAGAGGGGAACTCTGAACGACATTTTAAAAGAGCGCTATGAATTCAGGTCCAGGCCGGGGTTCAGAAACTCGGTGTACGAATTTGAATGGACTCCCGAAGGGTCCACGCTTGACGTCATTCCCCAGAGCTATATTGACGCCGCGACGAGGATGCTTGACGAAGGCTTTGTCACTATGCGTCCTAACCTCTCCGATTCCGGTTTTATTTCCATTGATTTTGACAGCAGGCTCTGCCACAAGCCCCAGGAGAACGATCCGAGATACTCTTTCACCGATTTCACCCTCTTCCTCGAAAGGCTCAGCGGTGAAAAGTCTGACATGGGTGACGGTATATGCATCGGCACCAGATTCAACCCCGCCGTTTCCAACTGCGGCAAAACGTGCCCCAACTGCACCTGCGAATTCTGTCTGCCCGTTGTCGCGTCATATATAAAATATCTCAGGGACTCGGGCCGCAAGGAAGAGCTGGACGCATGCGACGACCTTCGCCGGAACTCTCCCGAGAAGATCCGTTATGGCACCGGAATGCCTTTCCCCGAGAACGAGCAGCTTGTAAAAAACCTTGTGGGACAGATCGAGTGCCTGCCCAAGAATCTCCTTGACATCGCTTACAGACTTCTCGACAGCGGAAAGGCCTCCGTCATCAAACACAAACCCAAGGACGACGAAGAAGACGACAACGTCATCTGCGATCTCACCCTCTGGTACTACAACGGCGACAAGGAATTTCAGGACGCAAAGACCCCCGACGACGTGATATGCAACGATCCTGCGGGCGGCGTGTTTCTTTATAAGATCAGGTCACTGGACTTTACCAGCAAGGACGTGCCCTTCTGGGACAAGGTCCTCCGGGTCACGGTTGCGCTTGACTACCTCAGGAAGTCCTCATTTAACACCGAAACTCTCAAATTCAAGCGAGCGAAGGTGGTGGATAATTTTCTCAACCGTTCAAAACAGGTACCCGGTCTCGATCGCATAATGGCCCTTGCCAACAACGAAAAAACCAATTCCCTCTTCTGCACCATCGAGGGCAGCAAGAACACCGGCAAGAAGAAGATCGTCGAAAATATAGCCGAGATCCTTGCCATGAGCGGAAAGATCAAAACAAAAGAGTACCAAAGATGCACCTTTGAAGAACTGGGAAAGACCCTTGTGAGAAGCTACGAGCCCGAATACAGGGAGGCCTCGGATCCGTACAGCTACCCGTCCGGTCCCTACTACGAAGGTCCCAAATACAATGTTTTCGAGCGGCAGGTCCTTTACGTAGTCTCAGGCCTCGGCAGGTTTCTCAGGGACGTGTCCGAGCAGGGCCGCCACGACCGCAGGATCGAGCATATAATGAGTATTCTCGGCCGCGCCGAAAAACATACGTACGTGATCATTATCGGCTACAGCGACGAGCAGATAGACAAATTCCTCGCCCTTGACAGTAGGTATAAGTTCCTGTACGGTCAGAACAGGATCCGGCTTTCCAACATGACCACGGAGCAGCTGTGCGATGCGTATCTTGCGGAACTGTCCCAAGATGTCCGAGCAAAGATCGCGGACGAGAACGAGTTCAGACTGCAGTTTGCCGAGTTCATGGCGTTCAACGAAAAGTTCCTGCCCATGGGAAACACGGAGCTCGTAAACTACCTTTCCAACTACAGCAACGTGGAGGGAAAACCCGTGCTGCCCCCCAATGCGTACGATAACAAAAAAGCCGCGCTTGCCCTTGAGGATATGATAGGCATGAACGCCATCAAGCAGCAGATCCGCGACTTTGAATCGTTCATCACCTTCCAGAAAAAAGCCCAGGCGGCAGGTATCCACGTTGAGCACGGAAACCTGCACATGCTTTTCACCGGAAACCCGGGCACAGGAAAGACCACCGTCGCGAGGATCATCGCTTCCATGCTTTTTGACATTGGCGTGCTTCCCAGCAATAAGCTTATCGAAGTCGAAAGGAAGGATCTTGTCGCGTCATATGTGGGACAGACTGCCACGAAGACAGGAGACGTTGTAAAAAATGCCCTTGGCGGCGTGCTGTTCATTGACGAGGCCTATGCGCTTGCTCTTGACGACGGTGACACCTTCGGAAAGGAGGCGATCGCAACGCTGGTGAAGGCGATGGAGGACCACAAGGACAACCTCATAGTTATTCTGGCGGGCTACGAAAAGGAGATGGCGGACTTCCTCAAGGCCAATTCCGGTATCGAGTCGAGGGTCGGTTATACCTTCAGGTTTGAGAACTACACTCTTTCGGAGCTCTCGCAGATGTACATAAACACGCTCACCAAGTCGAATTTCACCCTCTCCCCCGGAGTCAGGACAGCCATGGAGAACGTCACCGAGTTTTTCGTTAACAGACGATATTTCGGAAACGGACGTTTCGTTAAGAAAATGGCCCAGGAGACCATTATAAACCACGCCAAGAACGAAAACAGCGAGGGCTGGGAGATCAGCACCATCACGGAAAACGACGTGCCTACAGTCGAGGACATGTCCGTCAAGACCTCCGCAGACGAGCAAAAAACGTCGGGACTTGAGGACCTTATAGGACTTGACGATATCAAGGATCAGATCAGAAAATTCAAAAACACGGTGGCATTTAAGAGACGGGCAAGTGCCTACGGGATAAAGATCCCCCGCGGAAACAACCATATGCTGTTCTGCGGAAACCCGGGCACAGGAAAGACCACCATCGCAAGGATCATGGCGCGGGAGCTTTTCGACGCAGGCATCGTACCGGAGAACAAGCTGATCGAATGCGGCAGGCAGGACCTGGTGGGGATGTACCTCGGCCAGACAGCGCCAAAGACCCAGGACGTGATCACAAGAGCTTTAGGAGGCGTTCTATTCATCGACGAGGCCTACTCTCTCACATCCTCTCAGGCGGGAGGCGGCGATTCCTACGGCGAAGAGGCGGTGACCACCCTTGTCAAGGCCATGGAGGACTACAAGGACAATCTCGTCATCATTTTCTCCGGTTATTCCGATAAAATGGACGAATTCGTAGCGTCAAACCCCGGCATTGCGTCCAGGATCGGTTTCACATTCAATTTCAAGGACTATACTGCGGAGGAGCTCACCGAAATATTCAAACTGAAGATCAGAAAGACAGGACTTAACGCAGATGACCCCGACATGCTCGCCAAAACCAAGAGCATCATGCAGTATTTTGTATCGGTGCCCAACTTCGGAAACGGCAGGTTCGCGGAGCGTGTGGTCCAGATGACCTTCGAGATTCACGCGGAGCGCTGCATGAACACGGACGACCCGGAGGAGCTGTCCCGGATAACCACGGAGGACATACCTTCCGTCAAGTACCTCATTGAACATATGTCCAACGGAGACGAGATGCTGAACCCTGACGAGATCGAGGAATCCCAGCATATGAGGACCGCGGTCCACGAACTTGGCCATGCCATCGTCTGCAAGGCTCTCTTCCCGAAGACACCCATCGAGCGCATCACCATCTCAGCCGAAGGAAACGGTGCCCTTGGTTACGTTCAGCACAGGGGTTACGGAGTCGGGAACAAGACCGCGTCAGACCTTCGCAAGCAGATCTGCGTAAACATGGCGGGAATCGCCTCTGAAGAACTGCTTCTCGGAGAATACGGAAACGGCGGCACCTCGGATCTCGAGAATGCCACCGCGATAGCCTGGGCTATGATCTCCCGCTACGGAATGTCCTCCAAGGGCTTCACTGTGACCAAAGAGCGCACCGAAGCCGCTAAGGAAGAGATCGACGAGATCCTTAAAAACTGTTTTGACGACGCCAAAGTCATCATTTCCAACAATATGCAGGCCCTTGAAAACGCCAAGGATATACTGCTAAAGAACAAAGTTATTACCGACGAGGAACTCACTGCTCTGATGAAGGGCTGATCACTCTGTCACACACCCATTCGCCGGAGCCCTTGGTATCCCAGACCTTGCCTCCCAGGAGGATCGTCGCCATAGTTCCGGCGGGTATGTTAAATACATACCTTCTCACTCCGCCCTCCGCAGGTCCGTACGCCACAGTTATGTCACCGTAGGGCGACTTCACCGTACATTTCATTGAATTCACTTCATCCAGATCGACCGGACAAATAATGAACGTTTTGTATCCCGGGGCCGTCGGCATGATCCCAGCGATCTTCTCGTAATACGTATACATGAAACCGCCGTGCATCGGATGGTTGTAAGACGCCACGCTGACGTTTTTGTTGGTCTCCACAAAATGCATATCCGGGCATTCCCACATAGAGGTGGCACCCTGATCCAGCATCGTTCCGAAGCTGTCGTGATTCCTGTTGAACAGGAACTTCATCGCCACCTCAGGGTATCCGCTGCTGAAAAGCGCAGGGACGAGATACTTGTTCGCATAAATGCCGGTATACATCGCATAGTCGTCCTCTTTTAACTCGTCAAGGGTCGCCTTAAGAAGGGCCTCTCTGTCGCCTCTCGGGTAGAGACCAAGCTCCAGGGCCACTCCGTTTGATCCGCTGTAGCCGTAGGAATGCTTCTCCGCGTCATAGAAATGTCTGATGATCGAGTCTTTTATCTTATTTAGCAGATCCACATACTCAAACACCTTCGGATGGTTAAGCACCGTACATATCTCATACATCTTGGATACGATCTCGTAGAACATCATCGTCGATGAATGTGCCACCGGCATTCTTCTCGGGAATTCATTGCCCCTGGGCGGATCCCAGTCTCCAAGGCCCACGTCGATAATGTAGTCCTTTGCCCTGTCGACCTCGTGCTGCACCCACTTTACCATCATATCAAAGTTCGCCTCGATGGCGTACATGTCACCCGTATATTTCCATAACCAATATGGAATGATCACCTGCGCGCATCCCCAGAGAGGTGAAGCCTCTCCGCAGCCCCTCTTTCCGGGAGCTATCATCTGCCAGACCTTGTAGACCTTGTCGCTGGTCCTTATATCCTCCAGGTACTTCTCGTAAGCCGAAGCGCTGTCATATGAAAGAAGACCCCAGTTGCAGACCACCTGGGCGTCGCCAAGCCATCCGCACTTCTCCCTTGCGGGACAGTCCTCCGGATACCCGTGGTAATTCGACCTGTATGTATTTCTCATAACTTTGTCAAGGTCGTCCAGGTCCTTGCAGTCGGATTCAAAATGACCTGTCTCGGCAAAGTCCGTTGAGAGAGCAAGACCTTTTATCATTTCGGGAGAAGGCTCGGTACCGTAGCCCTTGGAAAAATCGTGGATGCCTGTGATCTCAACATATCTAAAGCCGTGGTAAGTAAACCTGGGCCTGAATTTTTCAGGTCCCGGACCTCCCGCCGCGATGTACATATCTTGCTGGATGCACTGGGTGGCAAAAGCTCCCGTCGACCTGTGGTCGAGGTTTCCACCGGGTGCCAGAGCCTCCGATGTCCTTATTACGTAGCAGGCTCCCCTTGGCGAGTATGCAGGTATTGTGACCTCATAGGTGCCCGCAAAATTCTCCCCCATATCAAATATCCATGCGCCGTCGGACTTTCCGCTCTCGCAGTGGTAACCGATGCAGGGTATCTCCCTGATTATCCTGACCGGAGGCATAAGACACGGAGTGAGGCGGCCCTTTGGCGTTTCGTCAATAACGACCCTGCCCCAGCAATCGTCAGAGCTCTTTGGATCGCCAAAGTCCAAAGTCTCAAGCCTTGCATCATAGGTCTCGCCCGCATAGATATTGTTAAGTGATATCGGGCTGTATTTGTATTTCCAGTCCTTTACGTTCGAAAGCACCTCGGTCTCGCTGCCGTCCTCAAAAGTGACTCTTAAAATGACCTTCGCGCAGACGTCGCCGTAGATCATGCCGTTACATCCCCACACCCTGCTCTGGGAATAAAAGCCCTCGCCCAGCAGCACTGCCAGGTTGTTTTTGCCTTTTTTAACGAGTTTTGTGACGTCAAGGGCCCTGTACAGCACAGTCTCCTCATAGTTAGTTGCAGGCGGGTCTATGAAATTCTCATCCGTGCGTATACCGTTGATGTAGAACTCGCCAATGCCAAGACCCACGCCCCAGAGTATCGCCCTTCTGACCTTTCCTTTGATATTAAATTTTGTGCGGAGGTACGGCGCCCACCCTGAGATGTGCTCCGAGGGCTTGATCCAGTCCGCCTTAAGCCAGGCGTCGTCACCGATCTCGGTCACAAAATCCTCCTCTGCCGAAGCGACCCCTCCGAAATTATTTACAGAAGTGATCACTGCGGTATATTCGGTTCCAAATGAGAGCTCAAGACCCTCTGGCCTCACGTCCACACTGGCATCTCCCGGCTTTACGTAGCCTGTATCAAAAACGATCTCATCACCCTTTTTGATCTCTATGCGGTATGAATCCTGAAACAGCCCGTTTTCATCGCCCTCGTATTTCCAGCTGAACCGGAGCCCTTTTACAGGCACATTGAGGCATGGAGCCTCTCTGTTGATCTTAATGTCGTAAACTCTCATTTTCAAATTCCTCTCTTATATATTGTTTGTACCCTTCCGGTCATGCCCAACTAAAGTTGTCTTTCCCGGCGGCAGCCTCGTCCATGCCCTTCGGCCCTTCGATCACAAGGTAGTTCCTGCAGCCGGAGCCGTTTTTTGTTTTCTTGAATGGATCTTCTTCAGGATAAACTCCCATACAATACGGTAAACGACTATCACTGCAATGGTCAGCGCAAGGTTGAGCAGGCTCTCCCAGGTATTGGCCCCCTGCTGGCCCATGACTCTTGCGTCAATGCCCGTAAACTTCGCGATTAGTGTGGAAATGATCATATGTACCAAAAGTATCGGCAACGTCCTGTGTCCCACCCACATCAGCGCTTTGTTCAGGACAGGCACCTTCTCAAGAAGACGGCTGAATGATATTGCCATGAATGGAGCTATTGCACCGTAAAGCACACAGGGGAACAGTTCGACCGCGCCAAAGTAGATAAACACGCCGGCCGAAAAAGCGCCTGCACCCCGGAACTGCCACTGGATCACGGCAATGACCGCCAGCACCGCAAGGGAGTTGATGACCATCCATTTAGGCTTTGTAAAGTCTTTCGAAAGGATCTTGTGCTGTCCGAACATGGCACCGATAAGCATAAGCGCAGTCGCCATGGGAACGTTCTGCACATTCCAGGGAAGCCCCGTTCCGATACTGTCCACAAGAATGTTGAGCAGGAAAGACGTAATTATGAGTCCGGATGTCACCGATATAAAACGTTTCGTTTTCGCCAATGTCCAGTCGGCAATGAGGTAGAATATGACGTCGGCAAAAAACATCATGGCTATAAACCAGAACGTGCCCGTCGCTCCCGTAAAGCTGATCCCACTCACGGATCCCTGCGTTCTTTTCTCTGCAAGACCGAGCAAAACCAATGTGTTTCTGCTGAAAAGGAACGTAAGATACTGCTTAAAGCACTCCCAGAGTGAGTAGGCCCCGGTAATGAGATTGTAGACAGTCGTTATGCCCCATATGACTCCGGAATAGATGAAATAAGGCCTTAGCAGCTGTCCCGTTCTTCTGCGAATGGATTGCCCCGGTGTTCTGGCTCCCGGCTTGTAATAATAGCCCGAGAGCGTAAAGAAGAAAGGCATAAGCCACACACCCGTAAGAGCCATTATGATCTGATACCACATGGGATAGTCGAAAATGTGGACCTGCATGACAAGCAATATTCCTATACCCTTCGCAATGTCCTGCGCATAGTCCCGTTTCTTTTCATCGGGCGTTATTATCGCATTCTCCGCCATAGTGATCACCCTTTGTTCAGTTTCGCCAAAACCTCTTTTTTGAGGTTGATCGCATCTATTTTACCGCTGCCGAGGAGCGGGAATCTGTCCATCACCACAAAGTATTCGGGAATCTTGTACCTTGCAAGCTTACCTGATAGGGTCTGCTTTGCGGCTTCTGCGTCAAACGTCTCGCCATCTTTAAGCAGGATAGCCGCCGCGACTTCCTCTCCAAGCACCTCATGAGGAACACCGAGCACCTTCACGTCAGCAACCCCCGGAAGCTGAGCCACCGCATCTGCCACCTCACCCGGGGAGATGTTTTCTCCGCCGCGGATGATAAGATCCTTAGCCCTGCCCACCAGCTTAAGATAGCCGTCCGGCAGTATGACGCCAAGGTCACCGGTCGCCAGCCAACCTTCGTCATCCAGGGGCTGCAGTTCAACGGGAAGGCGATAGTAACACACTATCATCTCCTTTGACCGTATGAATATCTCACCGGGATCCCCGTCCGGGATCTTTTCGCCTGTTGCATGGTTCCTGATCTCGATCTCAATGCCGTCAACCCTTCTTCCTACAGTCTGTGTGACGTGTTCGAAGGTGTCCTCATACCTTGTCATGCTGATGACTGCGTTCTCTGACATACCGTATATATTGCAGAAATGGTTGCCCGGAAGAAGCGAGCGGAGCATGGTCATCTGGGATTCGCTGGTGGCGGATCCGCCAAGGACCGAAACTCTCAGCGACGACAAAGACTCCGGTGTAAAACCGGGCTGCTGTACCATCGCGAGGAACATAGTCGGAACCGTATTGAACACGGTGCACTTCCGGTCACGGATAAGTTCTATCAGAGCCGCAGGCTTGCTGGACGTCGGTATGTAAGACACGCATCCGTAAAGGAGCCCGATACCGATGCAGGATGAGAATCCGAACACGTGGAACAGCGGCAGGAATGCGCACACCCTGTCCTCCTTCGTAAAATTACACTCAATGCTTATCGCCTTTACAGAATTCAGAAGATTGAATGACGAAGAAAGCACCGCCTTGGGTTTTCCGGTTGAACCTGAGGTAAATATAACGACACTGGGGTCGTCGGAATGATACATCTCGCTGTATTTGTCCTTGACGGCGTCGTATTCGGAAAGGCGTGCCGAAAAATCCACGCCAATGCCGATATCGTACATATATTCCACCGCGGATCTTCCGTCAAGCAGTGCCGACGAGTATATGCCGAAATCAGTGATCCCGGGGATGGCGCCGTAGCAAAGGTGGGTGATATCGCCGATCTCCGCCAAAGTTGCGACCTCGTCCGGCTTAAGTCCGTAGTTCACAAGAAGAGCAATAGCGCCAAGCTTCTGTACGGCAAAGAAGGTTATGATCCAGTTGATGGAGTTGGGAGAACATATACCCACGTGAGAGCCTTTTTTTACGCCAAGCTTTGCCAGGTCGTCAGCCACGATCTGCGATAGCCGGTCCACATCGTCCCAGGTGTATTCCCGTCCCGCAAAAACGTAAGCGGTTCCGTCGCCGGCTCTCTTTTTGAGCAGCGCCTTGAAGCTCATATGGCAGTCATCTGTGTCCTGCTTTTTGAGGGAATAATTAAGTATGTTGGAAAACCCGGTGACTTTAAAGACTTCGGCGATATCGTCATTGGCGTTAACAATGCGCATGGTATCGTCCGAGAGCTTTTTGCGCGCTATGAGCAATACGCGAAGTCCCGCAGAGGTGATATATTTGGTCTTGTCAAAATCGAGTGTGAGTGTGAGGTCACTGTAGTCCAATTCAAGCAACGCTGCGCCGAGCTGAGGTGCCGTCTCAGTGTCAATGACGCCCTCGGTCGCAACGACTACACTGCTCCCGTTTTTGATAACTTTGACAGTCAGCATTTTGATCTCCTTTGTTGTGTCTGATTTTT
>JAFSVU010000002.1 GCA_017444825.1 Clostridia bacterium | reverse complement strand
AGTCCAATTCAAGCAACGCTGCGCCGAGCTGAGGTGCCGTCTCAGTGTCAATGACGCCCTCGGTCGCAACGACTACACTGCTCCCGTTTTTGATAACTTTGACAGTCAGCATTTTGATCTCCTTTGTTGTGTCTGATTTTTTGTTATTATACAAGATTATGATCAAAAAATCCAACGTTTGATACGGAAATTCGCGTACTCATGGAAATAATTTCTTAGAATAAAAAATACCGGCAGTTCCGCAAATAGCGATCAACTGCCGGATTTTTTCAGGCCGCAGCGCAGCCCCCGTTATAATTTTGTTACATGTTTCGGCTTACACCTGTTACTTGTAACTTCTTACCCGTTACCTTTTACCTATTACCTTTTACTTTTTACCTGTTACCTATCAGCTGTTACCTATTACCTGAACGGCACATCAAGCCCAGGGATTCGCGCTGTCCGGCACCTTGATGTCGCCGATGCACTGTATCTCACGGAAGAACCACTCGCCTGTGGAAGGCTTCTTGCGGAGAGCAATGGATCTCGGGCTGTCTGCGCCGGAGCTCTGGACCCAAAGGGTGGCAAAATTCTCATTGTCAAATGAATAGGGATTTGCCATTACGTCAATGGTATAAGGTTGCGTAGGTGTGTAGTCATTAGACTTGCTTGATCCCTTAAAGAATGACGTGGCCACGTATTCTCTTCCCTTTAACCTGTCGCGAATAAAGTTCCGGGTATACGGAGTGATCGCATCGGGTCCGTTGAGAAAATCAAGCATCTTAAAGCATTCCTCTTCATTCTCTTTGAATGCACAAAGAGCGAGAACGGTAAGCGCCGTAGCCTTGAAAGGTGTATCAAGAGAAGCCTCGGGAAGCTTCTGCAGTTCTTCCAGTGTCTTGGGTATGCTCTGGAAAACAAAAGTCTGAGTCTCGTTTTTTCCTCTTCCCACGATAGGCTGAGTAATATTGTTTGTCACGCCGGAATTGCCAATGATTCCGGAAAATATTCTCTTTACACTGTCAAATAAGCCCATTTTATTCCTCCAAATGATCGGGCCGGCGTCTCACCGGCAAATCTGTCAATTAACCCTGATAAAGTGTTTCCCACATCTGGTTTGCTTTTTCCTGGATGAGGGCAAGCTGGTCTTCCCAGCTGGACGCACTTGTGCAATAACTGTTGAACAGCTTGTTAATACCTTCGTGAACTATGTTTGCTATCTCCGGAGGCACGCAGGTTCCGAGCTGTCCGGGAACGTAATTCTCATAGTTTGCGGTAAATGCATCATAGTTCTTTCCGTCGTAGCCGTCGCCCGTCAGGTGCCAAAAGTCCTGCTCGCCAAGCTTCTTCAGGATCGGCACGTCACCGCCAGCCTGGGAATGCAGCGCATACTGGCCTTCCTCGGTGAGGAGGAACAGCGCAAGAGCCGCGGCGGTGTCTCTGTTCTTTGTATAGCTGAACACGGAAAATCCCAGGCATCCGCAGGGAGAAGCCGCATTGGGGAAGAGCGGATAAGGAGCAACATCCCACTCGGTTCCCTTCGGGTAGTTCTTGACCCTCTCGGTGAGGACCGTATAAGACTCGTTAAAGTTGAAAACGCAGCCGTTGTACTGTCTGCAGGAGCCGTACTCCTTCTGCATCGCTGAGCTCATGGAAACTCCCACCGGATAAGCGAGACGTCTGTCGATAAGCTCGATAGCTTCGCCAATGCCTTTTCTGACGTTCTCGTTATCGAGATTTACGCGTTTATTCACCTTGTCATACCACTTTCCGCCGTAAGCGTAGAGGAAAGGAGAATAGAGGTTCTGCCAGTTGAAGGAGTATGCGCAGCCCACCTGTGAAAGGGTCTGCTCGTCAGCTTCGTATTTTTTCAGTCTCTCGCAGTAGTCCTTGAAGGTCTCCCAAGTCCAGTCGTTCGCGACTCTCTCGCCGGGAGCCAGGATGCCTGCTTCGACCATGGCGTCAACGTTATAAGTAAATATAACGTTACCGCAGGTCATACCGACCATGTACATCTTACCTTCTACGATGCAGAGGTCAAGGATGCCTCCGTATAGCTCGGTAAGATCAATGCCGTAAGCCTCAACGTATGAATCCAGCGGCATCATGGTCTGGTTTGTAATAGCGTATTGATAAAGAGTATCGTTCGCGCCGAGACCTCCGTCGGAAATATAGAACACGTCTCCAAGGGTCTTGGAAGCGATGAGCGGAGCATAATCCGAAAGGTTGAATTCAGTCTCAATGGTAACGTCCGGATATTTGTTGCGGAACGCATTCAGCCAGCTCTTTACGCCTCTCTGGGACTCTTCGTTCTGATAAAGATGGTTGATGCATGAAACTTTTACCTTTCCGCGTATCTCGGGAACATAATCCTCCGGCAGCTCACCGTCTTCAGGCGGTCTGTTGTCACATGCGACGAGCGACATAAACATAGCCGTCGCCAAAAGTATAAATATTACTTGCAATAGTCTTTTACGAAACGGTTTCATTTTCGCACTCCTCATAAGGAAAATTTATGGAGTCATCTTATCACATTGGCGTGTCGTTTGCAACCTTTAAAAAGCCTTGTCCCGGCTGTTCTTTTTCTTGACAAAGAACCGCAAAGTGCTACAATACCCTGGGATTCTTCCTTAATACGCGGAGTTCGGCCTCTAAATCCTTCGCGATACAAACTAAAACCAAGGAGAACAAACCAATGGAACATCAAAAAAGCCGCGGTTTAAGCGCGATAAAAGAGATCCCGGCCATGACCATGTGTCTTTTGAGGTCATTGCCGATAGCAGTCACCGTCATTTTCATTGTCGACAATATTCTCATGAATCTGCTTGCGGGATACAGCCTTCTAAATCTTCCCTGGCTGGCGCTCAACTGGGCCATCACCGTATCCTGGGTATCTTTTCTCATTCTTGACATCGTAACGAAGCGTTTCGGCCCCGGCGCCGCCAACACCCTTTCACTCATAGCCGCAGTGACGAACATGACCTGCGCATTGCTGTGTTTCGGCCTGAGCAAGGTTTTCAGCAACCCCGCTCTCGATTTCGTACTTGGAGGACAGTGGTCGGTGTTTACAGCCAGCACCATTGCTTTCATACTGTCGTCCATACTGAACAATTATCTAAACGCTCTCATCGGAAAGCTGTTCGTGAAAAACCCCGACGGCAAGGGCGCCTACGCGGCCAGGTCCTTCGTTTCCACATTCATATCGCAGTTTACCGACAATTTCGTGTTCCTGACACTCGCGTTTTTCATCTTCCCGCTGATCCCGTCGGCACTTCAGGTGACCTGGACCATACCGCAGATCCTTACCTGCTCGGTCCTGTGCGCCGGCCTCGAGCTTCTGTCCGAGGTACTGTTTGCTCCAATTGGTTATAAAGTGGTAAGCATTTGGAAAGCTAAAAACACCGGAGCCGAGTACATTGAAAAGTATTATGAAGAGGCAAAAGCATGACCAATGACCGCGATCTTTGCGAGCTTTCCGCGCTGGAACTCGCGACCGAAATAAAAACCAAAAGGGTCTCCCCTCTTGAAGTCATTCAGTATTTCGAGAAAAGGATAAAGGACCGGAACCCGTCGATTAACGCCTTTGTTTACGAGAAATTTGACTATGCAAGGAATGCGGCCTCAGCTCTTGAAAAGAAGCTTTCCAAAGGCATTGACGCGGGACCTTTTACCGGTGTGCCCTTTGCGCTGAAGGATTTTCTGCCCTCAAAAAAAGGATGGCAGAGCTCCCACGGAGGCGTGCCCTCGTATATGCGCATTGACGATGCGGATTCGGAATTCTGCAAGGCGATGGAAATGGGCGGCGGCATAGCCATTGGCAAAACCAATGCGCCCGCTTTCGGCTTTTCAGGGACCTGTGACAACGT
Organism: Clostridia bacterium; assembly: GCA_017444825.1. Lineage (GTDB taxonomy): Bacteria > Bacillota > Clostridia > UBA1212 > UBA1212 > UBA1212. The sequence continues at coordinate 14,589 of JAFSVU010000002.1, read as the reverse complement.
TCTTTACGGCGCCACCAAAAATCCGTTTAACACTGATTACAATTCAGGAGGCTCCTCCGGCGGCAGCGCAGCGGCTGTAGCTGACGGAATGGTCCCCATTGCCGAAGGTTCCGACGGCGGCGGCTCTCTCAGGATCCCTGCAGCATGGTGCTCCTGCGTCGGTTACAAGGCATCGATCGGCACAATTCCACAGGTGATCAGGCCCGACGGCTGGTCCGCGTCCCACCCCTACTGTTTTAACGGGGGTATCACAAAAACCGTTGAAGATACGGCGGCACTTCTGAATCTTATGGCCCGCTACGATCCCAGGGATCCTCACAGTGTTCCCCGGGCTCCGAAGGACTACGTGCGTCTTATGAAGGAGCCTGTTTCGGGGATGAAGATCGGGTTTACGCCGGATTTCGGCATATGGCCCGTTGACAGCGAAATTGCGGATATTGTCGAGAAGGCTGCATTGGCGTTTGAGGCTCTTGGTGCAAAAGTATCCCGGATAAGTCCCGTCATACCCTACGACGTCAATACCCTTGCCGATCTCTGGTGCCTGTCGATCAGCATAGATACGGCCATTGAGCTTAAGCAGCTGAAGAACAAAGGCATAGATCTTGCCGGCGAGCACAGGAATGAGCTTCCCGAAAGCTTTATTTATTGGAACGAAAAAGCCGCCGGGACAGGTGTGCTCGATTATTACAGATTCAACGAGATAAGGACCGCCCTTCTCGACTATATGGAGAACCTGTTCGAAAACTTTGACATAATCGTTTCGCCCGTTACGGTCTGCGCTCCGGTAAGAAATTCAAACGTCAAAGGAGCCACCGAAGGCCCGGAAAGCGTAAACGGCGTGTGGCTGGAGAGGCGCATTGGTTATTGCGAGACTTTTATTGAGAATTTTACGGGACACCCCGCGGCATCGGTGCCCGCAGGACTCACAAAAGAAGGTCTGCCCGTAGGCATGCACATAATCGGCAAAAAATTCAGAGACGAGGACGTACTGGCGGCCGCAGCGGCTTTCGAAAAGGAAAGACCCTGGCGGGACAATTACAAAATACCCCTCGGCAGGATCTAAACACGTCTCGCGCAGCGCCCTCTTACTTCTTACTTATTACCTAAAGCGGCACCCCTTCTCGCAGAGCACCTCTTACCTATTACCTCTTACCTATTACCTTGAGCGGCACCCCTTCTCGCAGAGCACCTTTTACCTATTACCTCTTACTTATTACCTTGAGCGGCACCCCTTCTCGCAGAGCACCTCTTACCTATTACCTCTTACCTATTACCTTGAGCGGCACTCCCTCAAACTATTACTTATTACCTTGTCCGGCACCGCTTTAACTAATTACTTAGTGCCATGCAATCCACCCACATGGCCGGCCTGACCGCATCAAACTTATACCCCACCTTGCGGCCGTAAAGGTCATAAGTCCCGTCGTAGCATACCTCGGCGACCAGCTTATTGGTTTCGCCCGGTGTTCTGGTCATCCACCAGCAGTGTCCCTCAAGGCCCGGCTTGATCGAGCTGATGTATCCGCCCCGCTCAATGAAATGCTTTGTGGGAAGGCAGAGGAGAAGATCCGGCTTGTCCGAAAGATACCGGTCCACCTCCTCAAGACTCATCAGGAAGACGTAGTCTTCGGTTTTTGCGTATTTATAGGTGTTATATTTGGACGACGAGTCTCTTCTGTTTTCGGTGAGAAGAATGCAGTCGCGCTCCTCCGCATTGAATGCTGTTTTGTAAAAATCACCGTTAAGCCAGGCTCTCAGCGCGCAGTTCTTCCATGATATTGACGAAAAATCGGTGTGATAGGGTCTTACCTCAAGGGCGTATTTGCTCATTAGAAATACAGATGCCCCCTTCTTATCCAGCACCACCCATTCGATGTCTTCGAGGCCATTGGCGTCATTGGCGTCCTGTTCATACCTGCCCAGCTTCAGCACACTGCCTATCTCGATGCTCTTCACGGACTCCCAGACCTCTTCACCCACGACCTTTATCCAGCACTGTTCGGCAAGCTCTGAGGCACCGGGAAAATAATAAATGGTGTCAAGTACCCTTGCCGCTTCACTGTATTTTTCCTGTTCAAACAGGCCGAGGGCGTAATCGTACTTTCCCTGATCGTACTTTTCCAGGCTCTCTTCCGTTTTTTCACGGCTGTCCTTATAGTCCTCCAGCGCTTCGAAAGCCTCTGCCGCATCCCTGAACCTGCCCTGTTCAAACAGCCTGACTGCCGCCTTGTAACTGTTTTCCTTAGCGATAAGCCTCCACACGAGCACAAAGAGAAGCACCGTGACCGCAGCCGCGAGCACTGAAACCAATATGATCGTAAGAATTCTGTTCTTCTTATTCACGGATCGTTCCTTTCAGATCACATCGCCAATGTCATCGCCGCGCAAGTGACTCCCGGCTCGTTTTCACCCGTCTTGGTAAACGTGACCGTTTTTTCCTCACCGGGAAGCATTGAGAACCAGTTGTCGTCAAATACCGCCTCGCCTTCAAGCCTGACCGCGTGCACGTAGCTCTTCGCGCGGATTGTGATGTGGTCATCCGAGACTGTGGTCTCAACGTCTGCCTTTACGAGGGGCAGCGTTCCTTCTTTGTAAAATGCCCTGTCGCGTGCTTCGCCCTCAACGTCCACAGTGATAAATCCGCCCTCTTCGGGTGACAGAAGAGGTATCCTGATCATGCCCTCGGCAGGCACTGCCGCGTCAAACGGAACGTCCGAAGTCATTTCGCCGTTTGCAGTGAATCTTCGTGGCGTTACAGTTACTTTTTTATCGCTTAGTGAGAGATTTGAAAGCACAAGAACGGGGCCGCCGTTTTTCTTTTCTATCGACGCCAATACTTCCCCGGCTCCCCGGCGGAATGAGTACCACCCGGCCTTCGGAAGCGCCTCGTAGTCCTGGAGAGCCCATCCCGCGGCGGCAGGCCAGCAGTCCTCAAGCATCCAGAATATCACACCGCTGCAGTACCAAAGATGGCGCCTGGCCTGCTCCAGCGAGAGCCTGACCATCTCTGCCTGCAGAAACTGGGTCTTAAACAGACGGTCCTCACCGTCTTTGAACCTTCCAAACAGCTTTTCCGCAGCCATGCACTGATACTCATAAAGCGTATGGTTCAGAGCAGGGTTTGTCTTTGTGTGGTATTCCCACATGTCGTTGCCGTTTAAAACATCAGAATCCGTCATGATCCTGCGGAGCATTGGCGTTGATGCCGCGCCGAAAGCAAGGTCTTCCGCAATAAAGCGGGCAAGCAGGTTTTCATAACGCTTGCGATAATCGGAAAGCGTGTCGGCGGGGTCCTCCAGACATCTCAGGACGTTAACAATAAACAAGGTGTTGTGGGTTGTGCCCACAGTTTTAGAGCCGTAGTGGTCGCCTCCGTAGGGACTTGATGGAAGGAATGGACGCGAGGGGTCAAGCTTTGTCAGCACAGGTGCAATGGCGCCAATGGCAGAAGCCCTCCCCTGATAGTTCGGAATGCGGTCATTACCGATGACGGCGTTTTCATTGTCGCCTGTCCACCACGCAAGGCAGGGATGGTTCCGAAGCGTACGGACCGCATAGGTCGCCTCTTTTTTCAAAGCCTCCCTGAACCAATCCTCCTCTTCGGGGTAGTTTCCGCAGGCCATGAGAAAATCCTGGGTGACCAGTATTCCCAGGCGGTCGCATTCACTGTAAAAATGCCTGCTTCCAAAGGTTCCGCCGCCCCAAACACGAAGCATGTTGACTCCTGCGGCCGCACAGCGTTCAAGATGCAATGTCTCTTTCCGGTCACGCACCTCCGAAATCAAAGGCTCCGTGGGTACCCAGTTTGCACCCTTGCAGAAGATGCGCACACCGTTGACGAGCAGCGTAAAAGAAGACGTTTCTTTGTTAAAGTCATAGTCACGTCCGCTGGCTGTATCATTTTGCAGATAAAGACTCATCTTACGGTCTTCACTGCCCTCTTCGTCAAGCCGTTGCAAGATACGCATGGTCCTGATGCCGAAGGGAATGCGCTTCACTTTATCGCCGATCCTTACCGAAAGCTCATAAAGCGGCTGCTCGCCGTAGCCCCTTGGCCACCAAAGGTGCGGATCCGCTATGTCCCATATCTCCCTGCGGGAAGATTCGTGTATGTATTTTTCTGATGATATTATTTCTTTTCCGGTCTCGTCAGTCACGGAGATCCGGGCGGTAAAGCCCTCCTCGAAACATCCGAATTCCAGATCGCAGACGACCTCGGCGCCGAAGCTGTCCAGAGAACGTGTAAATATGTAAGCATCCTTGAGAAAAGGCTCGTCTTCAAACTCAAGACGGCAGGGTCCCGCTATACCGCAGGTCACCAGGCGAACGCACCAGTCCCAGCCGTATGTGCACTGGACCCTTCTGGTGTAAAGACGCTCCCCGGTAAACGCATGGGCACGCACAGGCTTTCCCTCTACGCGGCGTACAGGCGAATAAAAACAGAGCTCCAGCTCGTTTTCGCCCTCCCTAAGCACCCCGTCCACCGGGATCCGCTGCTGAATGAACATATCGTCACATTCCGCCACCGTCTCACCGTTTAAGGTCACACGGCAATACGTATCAAGACAGTCAAACACGAGCACCGCATTGGCGCGAAGACGGTCCACCGTAAAAGTGCGGCTGTATACCCAGTCATGTTCCTCGATCCACCGGGCTTTTTCCGCGTTGTCGCGATAATAGAGGTCCTTCGGCAATACACCCGCCGCCTGAAGATCCGTGTGAACACAGCCCGGCACCGTCGCCGGAAAGCGAAAACTTCCGTCAGCGGACGCGCCTGTCCATTTTCCGCAAAGGTCTGTCATGTTGTTCTCCTTTTTGTAAGAATACTAACGAAGGAGATTATAATACATTTCGCCCTTTTTTGCGAACACAAATCTTTCCCTGAGGGCCATTGGCGTGAGCGGAGGCTGAGCCCTTTTAATAGACGATGGTGATCCCTCTTTTTTTGTATTCCTCGTAGATGGCCCGGTATCTTTCCAACTCGTTCCGGGTGTAGTTGTAACCGTCAAAAACGTAAATGATATTTCTGATCTCCGCCCCGGCCGCATTGGTTTTTGCCTCCTCAAGAGTATCGCCAAAGCCGATGACGTCACCTGCGCAGTAATAATACAGCCTGTAGCCAACGAACTGCCCGTTGCTCTCCATAAGCGTCTCGCCCGAGGTGAAGTGTACCGCCGCCGAGATCCTTCCTGAAGAACCTGCGTTCAAGGTCTTTGCCGTCGCATTTACGGTCCGCTGATAGGGGAGAGGCCCGTTTAACGTGAAACCCGGCCCGAATTTATAGAAAAACAGCTCTTTTGCCTGCGCCCTGGCTATCTCCTCGACAAGCATGCCCTCGCTGCCGTCAAAAGTGAAATCACTGTTCTGACATTTTTCGCCGTATTTTTTGTAGTCACCAAGGTTAAATGGTATATTGCCGTTGTAAGTGTGATCAGAAGTCACAATGAAAGAAACATAGCGGTCCGAACCGCGGCTTCCAATATAATTCTCTATCACGGCTACCTCAGGCGACCTTTTGGTTATCCCCCCGTAAGGCGTCTCCAAGTATTCATCGTAGTCCGCATCCAGACCTATCGAAAGCCTGAATTCCAAGAGACCTCCGTTCTTAACGTATGAGGGGTAAGTGAGTTCTAAATAAATACCCGTGCAGTCCTTCAGTTCTTTTGATTTTTTGCCTGCATTTTCGGAGGACTCCCCACTCCTGCTGTATCTGATCTCAGCCTCGGACGTATCGGTGAGCTTTCTTATCTCCGTGACCTGTGACGGCAGATCTCCGCCCGGCAGCGGATCGTTATTATTTTTAATACTGTTAGTCGAGATTATAACCGAGACAGTCCCCGCCACCAGCAGCACTGCAGAAAGCGCCAATGCCGCGAGAGCCGCGATCGAAATATACTTTTGAGACTGACTTTTCCCTTTTGCATGCCTGTTATTGACCCTTCGCGAGGCCCGGTCCGTAAACTCTTCGTCAATGTCCGAAATCGCATCGTATAGCTGTTTATTGTCCATTTTCAAACCCTCCGCAAATACTTTTTAAGCTTTGTACGGGTGCGGCTGAGAGAGACTCTGACGCCTGCGTCACTCACACCAATGCGCCTCGCGATCGTTTTCGTATCAAGAAAACAGTAATATCTCATAACGAAAACATCTGCATCCCGTGGAGAAAGCCTCCTTAGGAAACAGTTCAAATGCTCCGTAAGGCGTTCCGTATCAAAACCGTCAGGTACGCAGGCCAGAAGATTTGTGTACATCAAGTCCCTGCTGCTTACTATATCGTCAAGAGAAACGCCAAAATGATCGGCTATTTTGCGAAGCATATCATACCCGGGGCGTCTTTTATTCAGTTCCCACTTGGATACGAGATCTGAAGACACGAAAAGCGCGGCCGCAAGCTCCTCCTGTGTCAGGCATCTTTCTGTTCGCAGTCTATGGATATTTTCACCGATCGTCATGGCACCCTCCCTTGGCGTTTACAGTATATCAAAAAAAGTTGCATCCTGAAATCGACAGAATGCAACAGCTACAGGAAGGGAGTTTCAGACGGATATAGACATTCGCAGAAGCTTCTGTTCATCTCTTTCGCACCTTGGCTTTGTATAAACAAACAGTCAAAACCGCGGCAGAGGCAGCCACATACGCGGCAAAAACCGTCACAATGATGATCTCAGACCTGCCCGAAGAACTTTTAAGCAAAAAACTGTTTCCTGCCACGAAATAAGGGAACGGGAATACCTCCTTGATGTGAGTCTCCGCGTGCTGAGCACCGATCCATCCCGAAAGCATGAAGGCTGCCGCAAGAAATGCAGCCGCTATGAAAACGTAGATCGGCCCTGACCTCGTTAAAACAAACACGCTTCCCAAAACGCAGAAGATGAATGCAAGAGAGAGGATCAGAAACAGCACCGTTGCAAAGTAGTATTGCAAAAAGGTTATCCCGGGAATCATCAGGGACGGAGCCTCTATACCCGCAAAGAAATACGGGCCGTCAATACTTGCGTTGACGTATGGCGCGTAGTCAAAATAACAGAAATGAACGATCGACGTGCCTGAAATTACGATCAGAGAACTCCCGAAGCTGAAAACAAAAGCTTCAAAAATCTTCCAATTAAAAACCTTTTTCCCGAGAGCGGTTGAAAACAATACTCCAAAGGGATCCCCGTCCGCCCTCTTCTCGCCAAGTGCGCAAAGAGCAAAAACAAGGACCGTCAGAACAGAACATTCCGTAAAGACAGCGCCTTTAAGCACAGCGTACCCGGCAGCAAACCCTGTGGAACCGTCATCCGGGAAATAATCTTTCCCGCTTTGCGTATAAATCCTGTTCTCAAAATCGGAAAGGACAGAAGCAACTCTTTCCGCCAACGTTTTCTCGTTTTTCTCCATGTCGAAGAACGAAGGAGACACCGTTATCTCCATAACAGCCGCCATGACGTCCTTATATTCTTCATACTTTAGCGTGTTCTCCTTTAATCCGGTCAGTGAATCGATGGAACATCCCGTTTCTCTCCGGATCTGCTTAAGCTCCGGCACCACAACGATCTCATAATAGTTTTTCTTAAATTCATCTGTGATCTTAAAGGTCCCGGTTTTCCGGGCCACCTGGGAGACAAGCTTTATCCGGTCCCGATACGCGCCGAAACTGGTCATTGTAAGAGCGAAATTGGCGCCGCAAAAAAGTATGGCCAGCAGTACCGCCAAAAAAACAGACCTGTTCTTTTTGATCTCAAAAAGCATTGTCATCAGAAGTCACCGTCCGCAAAAACAGACAAAAACAGATCGTGCAGAGAATTCACCCCTGCGCTACGTCTCGCTTCCTCCGAGTCACCGCCGACCGCGATCCTCCCGTTTTTGAGAAGCAGGACGTCATTGGCAATGTCCTCCACGTCGGATATGATATGTGTCGAAATAATAACGGTCTTGGTCTTGCCGAGCTCCGAAATGCGCCGCTTCAGCTTTTCGCACTCCAAAGGATCCAGTCCTGCAGTCGGCTCGTCGAAAATATATATCTCAGCGTCGGCAAAGAACGCCTCGGCGAGGAATACACGTTTGATCATTCCGGCCGAGAACCTGCCCATCTTTAACTTACGCTTTGCGGAAAGTCCAAAGAAGTCAAGTTCTCCGGCTATCCGTTCATCGATCTCCCGGGCCGTCATACCGTCACTCACGCCTCTCAGATGTGAGAGATATTTCATAAACTGCGGTGCGGTCCAGGAAGGATAGAAGCCCGGAATCTGGGGCACATAGGCAAGCAGCCTGAGATATTCGCTCTCAACAGACTTTTCCGAAACGTCCCGCCCGTTCCAAAGGATCTTTCCCGACGTGGGTGCAAGGGTCGTGGTGAGCATTTTGATCATTGTCGTCTTACCAGCACCGTTTGGCGCCAGAACAGCGGTAACACCGGGCCTGAAACAGAAACCAATGCTATCCAGCACAACGTTGTCACCGTATTTTTTGCAAAGCTCCTTAAGTTCTATCATTTTATCAACCTCTTTGACCTTCCCTTGACACCAAATACCAGCAGATTTCCCGCAAACAGGACCACAAAACAGGCGGAAATGACCGGGATGATCAGCTTGAAATCAAGCGTTTCGTTCCTGCCCCCGCCTCCGCCGAACAAAAAACCGGTCGCCCCGCCCGGCTGCCAGTCAAGCTCAAATCCGTTCAGCCATACGAGCTTGGCAATAAAGGACTGCAGGAGCACTTCCGCCGGAATGACGGCAAACACAGCCGTTCCCCCGCCCAGCAGGACCGAGATCAGATCATTAAAAGCGGCGCATGCAAAAGAAAACAGCGCGAAAGTGACCATCGCCAATGCAACGTACACTCCAAAGCTCATGCTTTCCGTGTTGTATGAGAGGTCAAAAGCATATCTTCCGTAAATATTTTCCGCCATTGCCCCTGCGCTTATCGCATTTAACTCGCGAATTATCACATAAATTATTCCCGCAACGATCGCCGCAAGTGAGCAGATCAAAGCCGCAGAAAATCCGATCATTTCAGTGTTCTTTCCATGTAGAGTGGATCCGATGACCTCTGCCCTCGACGGTTCCTCTTTTCTTCCGGTAAAAGCGCATATCAGAGCGATCGCCGTCAGCACGAAAACCGTGGTCCAGAACATGGTCCAATGGAAGTTCTCCATCAGATTCGCGGTAAACAGGCTGTCGCTCTCCCCGATAAGCTTTTTAATCTCTGCGCTTTGAGAATCGTCAAACAGATACTTTTCATGACTGAAATAACTTTCAATGGCAAGGCCCACGTCATCGCCTTCAACAAAAAACGTTTCGCCTCCGCTCGGAACAATGTCGATGCGGGCTGTGTAAAACTCCATAAGTGCGGACTCGGCGTCACTTCCAAGCAGCGTTCCTCTTTCGCCGGTTGCCTTTTCATAGCCGCGCAAGAGACCGTACAGATCCCCATCAGGGTATACCACCCCGCTGAACGAAAGGCTGTAAAGGAACAGAACAAGAACCGACAGCAATATCAAAAGAATTGCGGAAAACGTGATCCTTTTTTTGATTTCATAAAATGACAGTTTTATCATAGTAATAATTCCTGCCGGGGCTCATCTTAGAACATCGTAACGCCCCACTTTATTGGTTGCCTGATCGTATTATACTGCTGAAAGCTTGAAATAAAGAAACAAATATGGTTAAACATAGGAGCATTACCAATGTTAAAACCTCTCTTGTCCCGGAAGACAGGAGAGGTTTTTGATGCCTAATCATAGGGATTCGCATGTTTCTCATTTTTCTTACCGATCGCTTACAGCTTATTGAACGCGTAGATCCGGTAATAGATTTCACGGCGGCCTTCTGTGATCAGATATTCCAACCGGTTTCGCACCTCAGGCACGGAAAGCGCTGCGGCGGCCTCGGGACCGTAGTGCGTCCCGGCTTCAGCCTGAAACTCCGAAATAAGCCGGTCTATGCTCTTTCCGCTGTTGTACGGTCTCCCCAGGAAGTCAGTCGCTGCATCTATGCTGTCCGCGATGGCAAGGATATCTGCAAACGCACGGTTCTTCGTCTGAGGTACGTTCGGATAACCTTTCGTTCCGTCGTGCCACAGATGATGCGTCAAGGCGCAGTCCCGGATACAAAGCACCCGCTCGTCACGGTCATCGACAGTCTGATAGATGTTCTCGAAGTATCCGGGATGCATCTTGATCAGTCCGAATTCGTCGTCCGTTAGGCGGCGCATAGAATTCTCAACAATGTCAAGCATATAAAACTTGCCAATGTCGTGGAACAGGCAGCATTCGTCCAGCAGACGCTTCATCTCTTCCACGTGCTCACGGATATACGCGGTATCCTTCCCTGCCACGCCGTCGAATACCTCGGGTGTCGTCTGAATCATGTGGTCGAAGATTGCCCGGCTCATCTCCCGCACCATTTCGGTGTGGATGTAGAGCGGTTTGTCGGCGTAGATGGTGCTCTCCAGAATTACCCCCGCGAATTCGTCGAAGGAGCCGGTCAGAGAGGCGGCGTTCAGGAATTCGACAATGTACCGGTTGAAGTTCACGTCATTGACCATGCGGGTAACATTCTTGAGCTTCGGAAGGACCTCTCTTACAAGCTCCAGGCTTCGCCTGACTATCTCCTCCTGCGGCGCATCGCTGTACCGGTACAGCATGTTAAGATAATGGTAGCTGAACGGCCCCAGACCCTGGGCCTGCACGGCAGGATTTGGATTATCGGCAAGTTTTAGTTGCAGTTCTCTGATCCCCTTAAGCAATTCCTCAAGAGCTATATCTCCGAGGAAGAAATCATTGATCAGCAGATAGGCGGAAAGATCTCCGATCGTATCGAAGCCGGGATTCTGCTCCAGGATCATGCGAAGAGAGGCGGCCACATCCCGGAGGAGCGGGTATGACTGCTCCGCGTCAAATTCAATGCCATGGTCTTTTGCATAGAAGAAATGTTCCCGGAACAACTGTAATATCGTTGAGCAGCAGCTTTGTCCGTGCCTTTTCACTTAGCTCACCTGTATTGAGCCGGCTTGCCAGTGCGAGGCCCTCCTCCTGATAAGGGAAAGTCTGCGATGCGTAGGTATGGCCGTTGATCAGTACCATATGCCCGAGTGAGGTTCGATTGAGCGCGAGAATATAGCGACTCAGGTCCCCCTGTTTTCGCCAATATCCCAGCAGCAATTTCGTTATGCGATAAAAGATACCCAGATCCGTTGCGCCAATGTCTCCGACCAAACCGCCGTCAGGGAACAGTTGTTCCGATATGCTCTCCAGCTTCTCAACGTCTTCGCCTGTCAGCGCTTCCGGGTCCTTTTCAAAAGTTTCGATATACTCCCGGATCATGGTATTGGCGACGTCCGCGATCACCCGTTTCTTTGCAGAGCGCTCCTCCAGTTTCGCCAATATATACTCCCGGCTGTCCTCCGGGGAAAAAGTCATCTTTTCAAGCTCATTGTACGCCTTAAGCTGGCGGATGTATTCTTCGGGGGGATAAGTATAAGTCATAGATAATCACCTTTCTATCAATTAGCACCGCATATATCCAACAATTCATGCTCGCGGTTTTGCCGATGCGATGTTCCACTGAAGCCTCCGTTTTTGCAGAAACCAATGAAAATAGCGACGCATCACTATGTTTATGCGGATGAAAAAAACAACAGTGCTTTTCGCAATTTGAAAGCACACATAACCACGCCATATGGTACTTCATTTTGAATTAATTATCAATCTTGAACAGATCGTAACTGCGTGAAAAAGAGGTTATTGCACAGGCTTTAGATATGATTTGACTGTTTCTTTTCAGGTACAATAAAAGGACCATGCATTTTCACATGATCCTCCAAATATCTTTGCCCTGTCCCTTCATTTCCAACTTCCGGATGTGTGATCCCACTTCAATAAGTATTCCGTACAGCTTTCAATAGATTCCACGATTGGAAGCAGCATCGCCTTGATCAAATCCACCACTGCCCCCAGTTCTGCATTTATCAGTGCTTTCTTCTTTTTTAGAAACGCCTTCCACCTGCTCTGATGAATCTCGCTTGCAAGAAAATCATCTTTAAATGCAAATATGTCATCGAATCCGGTACCGCGATGCTCAAACGTTTCTATGACCGCTTCTTTCAGTTCTGTTCCGTCAAAATCATTTCGGTCTGCAAGTATGTAAATATCATAAAAATCCTTATATCTGCTGTTGGCATCTCCGAGAGAAACAATGGCCTCGAACTTCTCGGCTATAACTGAAGCAATCGAATATGCATAGATTTCCGGCACTTCCATATCGAGCAGCACCGGAAAATCCATCTTCACCCTGTCAGGATAAACTATATCGCCAAATCCAATATCTATCGATATAGGAACCCTGGTTCTGTCCAAATATGCCATTATCGAAACATTTACACCGTGATACTCCTTGAACTCTGTGATATTCCTGACCTCCAGAGTGTCCGGATCAAACTTGAGCGCGTCATCACATTCAATGGAAAATACGGTTTCAAACACCTCTTTCATATCTTCCGCATTATTAGGCATATTCTTTGCCAGGAGATCAATATCACTTGTGGCTCTGGCGAATTCACCACCAAACAGAGCATAAAGAAAAATCCCGCCTTTAAGTGTAAAACAATCCTTGTATTCTGAAACCGACAGCCTGAATACGGTTCTTTCCAATCCATATGTCGTCAGTACTTCCTGAAACGTCTTACCGCTTGCAATTGCGAAGTTCTTCAATCTGTCTTTTACTGACATTGCATTTGTCATACCAGCACCTCCAGATATTGTCTCATTGTCTTATCACATTTCATCAGCTTTGCATATTTGAGAAGCCTGTTCAGGTTGCGATCCTTCCTTTGCAGATAATTCACAAGGATCTCCTTTGCCTCTCCGATTCCAACCTTCTCCCTGTAAAACACTATATCGACAACAGTTTTCTCCATGTCATAGATCCGGAACTCATTCCCGCCTTCTCTGACCGTTATAGCCCCAAGTGAATGCCTGTCATCTGTATAATAATGAACATTTAGCTTTGGCCAATCCGGCATTGCGGAAACGTTACCCTTCCTGGGAATAGCAATGTCCACCCCGTCAGGAATGAATGTCGTCAGATGATAATAAACAGCTGCACTGAGCAGGCATATCACACCCTTCGGCGCGTAAACTTCTGTATAATAGAAATCAGATTCCTCTCCACGGTATTCTGCGTTTTCGTAATAACTCTTATTCAGTTTAACAAGTTTTCCTTCACCGACCAGCCTGTTGACCTTATACTGCGAGAAGCCTTTTTTCCTAAGGTCCTGCATGGAAAAGATCTTCTGATCCTCAGGAAGTATTGGTGTGTCTGCCATCTTTTCTGCCCTGATTATAATTGATTGACTTTCGGCATTTAATGGTTTTGCCGAATTTCAATTAAATTTTACAACAGTATCGGCTACCTGTCAACAATAATCTGATTTTCTTCTAATCTTTACCTTCTCTTAACAACATAATTGGATTATCCGGTCATTTAGAAATATTTTGCAGTTACCTCTTGTTTTCATCACCATTATACGCTATAATATTACCGAAGTCGATTTTTCAACGGTAAGACTAACGGTAAGAAAAAAGGAGAAATCAAGTGAAACGGTTATCAACGGAAATGCTTACGTTCACCGAGATCGGCGGCGCAGGTGAAATGATATATAAAGCTGTGCGATTTCCGGACTATTACTGGGAATTTGATCATGAGATCAAAGAAGATGTGATAGTCCCTGTGTTTTCGTATACAAAACGTCCGACAGCAGGAACGGACTATTCTTTGACCGGATTGGAACTGTTGGCGAACCTCTGTAATCTGTACAGAAAAATAAATAACCCAGACAGCTCTGCGAACATTACAGAGCTTGTCTGGGATTGGTGTCGGAACAATATTCATCCGTACTACATTGATGATTTGTGTGACATAATTGAAAGTGCGGATTTTAAGAATCCGAATATCTATGAGCGACTAAGGGGAGATGCCTCATTTTTGGTTTCGAAGTTTGTTCACGACCTTTCAAACCTTGGATCCACTTTTGAATACTACGACGTTTTAAATAAAGTGTATTTGGAACATGACGCCTCTGCGGGCAGAAAACTGTATTACGAGGGGCGCATTCGCGAGAGTATTCCTCTGCTTGAAAAGTACAAACAGTATACCGACGACGATGAATACATAAAGCAGATAAGCGCTAAATACGACAGTTTAATGAAAGGCGTGATCACTTTATTTCCAGCTGTAAAAATGAATTTGAAGCAAAACAATAGGACGAAGAAGATAGAAATGGGAGCCGAGGTGCATTCTGTTTTTGATATCGCGTGGTACTCGTTTGTGCGGATGGTAGCAACGGTCGCGCCGCCACCCGATACAAATCCGGATTATATGTTCTCGCAAAGCTCGATTTTAACATGTATGGCATGCGGTGATTTCTTCGTCCGCCATTCCAGTCGTCAGCGGTATTGCAATAACCCTGACTGTCAAGCAGAGAGAAATAACCGCAAGGCACGTGCGTATTACAAGCGGAAGAAAGAATACAATCCAAAATTATCTGGAGAAAAAAGAAGTTTACTTTGATTTTACAACAACCTGATTACAGAATTTACATTGATACAGT
>JAFSVU010000016.1 GCA_017444825.1 Clostridia bacterium | reverse complement strand
CTTTTTGTGCAGTTGTTGATATATTCTCCGTTGGACTGTTCTGTTACATAGAAGTTTCTGATAAAACTAACCAAGTGACTTGTCGATATTTCTTCTTCGAAGACTTTGAACTCGAGAAGCCGCAATGTTGTAAGAGCCAGATAGCATATCAGGAAGTGTCCGTAAATAGACTCTTTGTTCTGCAGGTATACGGGCCTGGCCTCAAGATATGTTTTCATGATCCTGAAGCTTTCCTCTATACGCCAAAGCTGGTGGTAAGTTTGATATATCTCAACAGCCTTCATTGATGTTTCTGATGTCACAAGAAGGTTGTAACCTGCATACTTCATGGCTTCATCGATCTTGTCCTGATTAAGCTGAGCTGTGATCTTCTGTTTCTTTCCGTTCTTGTCTTGGGAGATGAATTTGACATATTTTGCACAGTCTCCGAAGTCCTCTTTTGCAGCTGCTTTTAAGGAGAGTTTACCGATAGCTCTCTCGACTTCTTTTGATATTTCTGCTTTTTGCTTTTTCGCCAAATTCGGATTGTATATTACTATACGCTTTTCTTTAACGGTGAAAGGTATTTCTTCCTCCCCCGGAATCGGACTGAATGAATATTTGTAATCATCGATTGCTTCTTTGTATTTGAAAAGAAGATCGTTGTTCCTGTCACGAACTTCATGCCATACATTGTGATCGTTATCGTAAAGGACCCACTCTCTTTCAGGCTGCGGGAGAGATGTTCCGAGTATAGCTTTTGAGAAAATATAGCCATCATTTGCCTCTTTTACTGCGGCATATATGTTTTGAGCACAATTTAGGCCTTTATCGGCCACCTGTATTATTCTTCCTTCAATGTCATAGCGGGTTTTCATATCCTCTATAGTGCCTCTGAGGTAGGGTTTTTCGCTTTTGTTCCCGGGATACATTTTCATAGCAATAGGGATCTGGTCACTGTCAAGCATTAGTGCCTGACCAATGATAGGAGAATGTCGCTGTTCTTTTAACGGTCCCGTTTGCTTATCTTCAAAGGGAAGGTCGATCTCAAAAAAGTAGTTTGTACAGTCAAAATATGTTTTCGACGTGCGTCGACCGTACAGTTTTGCGATTTGGTGGTTGAAGAGCTCTATGAATTTATCGTAGTCTTCGCCAATGAACTGTATAGTATCGAGTATCTGGTCATAGCTGAATTCCTGACATCCGTAGAGTGCAGGAAGAACTTTTTCGAAAGCATTATGCTTTGATCCGGGGTTTACGACCTGAGCGTATATCATCTCTCTTACGAATGTGGGGAAATCAAATCTGAAACGTTTTTTCGCAGTCATGAGCCTCATAGTTTCATCGACTTTCAGCTTATCGATCATTATCTTTAAGAGAAAATACCCCATATTTTTAGTAACAGGTTCGCTGCCGATCTCTTTTACTCCGGCAGAGTTAAGGTCATCGACAATACTCTGTGCGTAAGCAATTGGATCCGAAATGCCGCTGGCAATCATATCGGAAACATAGCCGAGACTCTGATACGAATAATTTCTTTTGCCCTTGCCGGGTATATATTTCCCCTCGTAGATCTGGAGGTAGAGGCCTTTCTTAGACGGTGTGGTTTTCTTCAAAAAATATGACATAGCGGTTCTCCTTAGTGCGAATAAATGGGCGTTAATTACAATAACACCTTAACACCCCTAAATGATATCACAAAGAGATAATTATGTCAAGCATTTTTGTTACTAAATTTAGAGAATTTTTGACTTTCAGAAACTAAATTTTCCTAACGTTTGAGGTGTTATTTCCTAAAGACGGGTATGTCGTTTGCCGGTTGTTAGCCGACGCTAACAATTAAACCAATCTTTTTAAATTTTGTCAAGAGGGTTTATTGCATTTCAGCCTTTTCCGGTATAACAGTAAGGTCCGATGTGATATAATCGTATCGAAATAACAGATCATCGGAGGACAGTATCATGCTTGACCGGGAGCTTACAGGAAAAACCGAAGAGTTTTTAAAACTCAAATTCGACGACGCCGAACATTTCAGGGAAAACCCCTCTGCAAAAGACTACCGGATCGAGCACACATACCGGGTGGCAAACATAGGCCTTGAGATCGCACGTAAGGAAGGCTTTGACGAGACCGAGATGGTCATCGCCTGTCTGCTTCACGACATTTCCTATTGCGAGGAATTCGGTGAGAACGGATGGGCAGAGCACGGAAGGCGGGCAGCCGCGATTTCACGGCCGTTTCTCAAGGAGCTTGGCATTGGCGAAGATCGGATCAACGACATCTGCTACGGTATCGCAATACACGTTGACGACAATGCGGATTTTCCGGGAGAAAGGACTCCCTTCGCCCTCTCTGTCGGTGATGCGGACAATATTGACCGTTTCGACGTGTACCGGATCTATGAAGTACTCGCAAAGGACAGCTTTTTAGAAATGACCTTCGATGAAAAGTTTAAATACTGCCAGAAGCGGCTATCAAGACTTCGCCAGCTTTTCGATATGGAGATGGGGACCAAAACCGCATCCGAGCTTTGGAGATCACGCCTTTCGTTCTATGTTTCTTTTTACGAAAAAATGCTGAGTCAGCTTGAATGCAGCAAACAGGTGCTCGATTGACGGAGGTGACGCCCGAAAAGAGTTTCGGATACGCAGATAAGAACTGGGGCAGAGATTTCACCAGTCCCTGGGTATGGCTTTCATCAAGCTGCCTTAAAAGCAGGATCACGGGAAAAATGCTGGAAAACAGCGTGTTTGACATTGGCGGCGGAAGACCCAAGATCTATTTTGTTCCTCTGGACCGCAGACTGCTTGGCGTGTTTTACTACGAAGGAAAAGAATATGATTTCAATTTTTCGCATGTACAAGAAAGATATGCTTTTCGTTAATTACGAGGCGCCTGACGGATCAAAAAACCACAACCGTCTGTGGAACGGCGGAAACGGAACGGGAATCATAAAGCTGTATGACAAGAAAGGCGAAGGGCTTGAGCTCGTTGACGAGATCGAAGCGACCCACATCGGATGCGAGTACGGGGAATACGATGACCCGCATGAATAAAATGACGAAAGGAAGAATAAAAATGAGAAACATCGCCAATTTATTCAAAAAGATCAGGTCTTTTGAAATAGTCACGCTTCACACCAGCGGTATGCGCCACGTAACAGATTATGAGATCGTGATGAAAGGCGACGAAGCGGAGGTATCTCAATATGCCATCGGATACCGTGATGGGGAGGAGGTTCGTCAGCTCCAAAAGCGTGCTCTCTGCCCTGCCGAACGTGCGCTGAAGCTGATGAACAAATGCAGTCTACTGTCGTGGGACGGATATCACGGAAACCGCCCCAAAGGCATCAAGGACGGTACGAATTTCATTTTTAAAGCAATAGTAAACGGCGGAAAAGAGATATACGCCACCGGCTCCCAAAGGTTTCCCCTGCACTACAGCGACTTTAAGGAAGGGCTTTACGAGATATTGAAAAAAGGCTCCTGATCATTTGGCGGCATCGATAAGCCAATCCAGAAGGCCGTTCAGGGTCTCGATATCCTCTTCGATGTCATTGCAGCCGTACTGCACGGGATCACGGTTTACGGTCACAACGTGGTGCCCGTCCTCCTTAAAGTCTACCTTGAAAATGCAGCGGCCTGTCCAGCTGCGGTGGGCAAACAGTGTGTCCCCCTCCATATACATGAACCACCTGTCATCCATTGTCTCAGGTATATACCCCCGCCTTAGCGCTTCCGTTTCTTCATTGGTCAAAGGACGGCTAAGCTCAAAAGTCTCATGCATTTCCGGCATGGGATCAATTTTCCAGTCATCTCTGCAGGCAGTTTTGATCTCTTTCTTGTTGTTCTTTTTCATTTTCTATCCTCCGGGTTCTGTTTTATCAGTCTGTGGCAGACGCCATAATGACTGCAAAACGGTTCAAGGTCTTGTCATAGACCGTCAGGCAGAGAGTTCCCCACCACTCGTGACCGTCGTCGAAATATTCGGACCAGTCCGTACTCCATTCGTATACCTCAAGCCCGTCTGCCCCGCTTGGGAAAAGAGCTTCGTTGACACGTTCAAAGTCTCTGCCGTTATAGCTGTTCCCATGAGGCGGATCTAGAAAAGCATTCCGGTAATTAAGCTTTCCTTTTTGGCTGTCGGATGAAAAAAGCCGGGACGCGTCGACAAGTGTTCCCACAGCTTTGTCCGGGTCGCCCTCCCATTCGTCACTGATCCTTCCAAAAGCGGTCTTCAGCGCCCTCATGTGAGCCTCATAGCCCGTGCAGCTGTTACCGTTTTTTACAATGAAATAGTCGACCGCAAGGTCCGGGTACTCCCCGATCATCAAGTAAAAAGGATCGGGTTTAAGGCCTGAAAGAGTATTTTCCACAATTGAATCAACGAAGGCCTTCCGGTTTTTGTAGCCGTAAGGTATCGCAACGACAGGGTACCACTTTCCGGGATAATCCCAGACTTCCTGAAAATAGTCCTCCACCGGATGCCTGTCCACCACATCTTCTGCGTCAGGCAGCGTTCTTCTGACTATCGCCAATGCCTCCCTGTGGATCTCGTTTCTGAGCTCCGCGGCATATTTTAGATCCTGCTCACTGTATTCAGCCATATCAAGGCTCCTTTTCAGCTTCAATTGCCCTAATGATATCACATACAACAAATCTTTTACAGTAAATAAAAAAGCCGGGGCCGGAACGTCTGTTCCAACCCCGTGAATGGCTGGGATGGCAGGATTCGGACCTGCGAATACCAGAGTCAAAGTCTGGTGCCTTACCGCTTGGCAACATCCCAATATGCGGGAAGATTATAAAGCATCGGCACCTCTTTGTCAATTGTATTTCAAACTCTCAGCGGATCTTTGGCGTGTACTTTTACGAGGTTTGCTACCCATCAAGAGCACTCTCCCGGTCCTTCTTCGCAATTATCTTTTCGATAAGCAGCGCCGCCAGAAAACCTGCCGCAAAACCGCCGAAATGGGCAAAGTTGTTAATGTTTGACCCGGTACGTATGACACCGTAGATCAGATTGAAAAATACCATGATCGCAAGGGAAAAGAAGTTCCCGGTGCTGCGGAATTCCCTCTTGTTCCTGCTGAAGATCAGCATATAAATAAGCACCCCACCGAGGCCCATGACCGCGCCGGAAGCGCCAAGGGACAAAAGATCCTTCGGCAAAAACCATAGTGAAAGCAGATTTCCCACAATGCCCGAAGAGAAATAGATAGCCAGCACCTCGATCTTGGAGAAATACCTCGACACCACCATACCCAGGTACAAAAGCGAAAGCATATTGCCGGCAAGGTGGTAAAGGTCTGCGTGGAGGAACATTGCCGTAAAAAGACGCCAATACTCTCCCTGCAGAACAGAAGCATTGTGCTGCACTCCCATGAGATAGATAAGGTCATTGCCGAAGATCATGTCACAGACATAGCCTGCGATAAAGACCAGTATATTGATGCCCATGAGAACGTATATAACGATCATGTTGGATGTGCCGAAATGCCTGAGAGTAGATCTCACGCCCCGGGACGTGCCGGAAGGCTCCGTGTAAACCGTAGAGAAATCGTGCCCCGATTCGACTCTTTTTCCAAGCTCCGCCACAGTGCGGGAAATGCCCCTGTCGATGGCTCCCGAACCGCCGATCGAGTTTATTTTGCCTGAGATAAGATCGACAACATGAAACTCAACCACCGCCCCTGCGCTGCTCGCCCGGCTATACGCACGGGACAAAAGGAAAAGGGCCTCAGTTCCTTTGATGAAAAGCCCGTACTCATCCGGGATGATGTATATGAAAGCCGTGGATCTTGAATTATGGGTGCTCGCAAATTCGGCCAGCCCCGAAACAAGAGTATCGCAAAAGCCGACTACGTTTTGTGAGTCGACTTTGGGAACCGAAACGATGACGACGGAACCGCCCACCGCCCTGTAAAAACTGCTGCCGTTTGTGGTATAACCCGACCTGATAAGCTCGGATGAAAGAAAACTTAAAGATTCCTCGTATGTGACCATTTGCATTCTCCGCCTTAAAGAAAGATCAGTCCTTGTATTCTATACGGATCTCATCGGGGTAAAGATAACCGTTCTCCCTCGCCCTTTCCTCCTCAAGGATCTCGGAATCAGCCATTTGCTTATTGATATCCAGTTCCTCCATAGCCTTCTCAATGCGCTTTTTTTCAGCCAGAGCCGCCTTATACTGGGACTCCTTCTCGTTCAGCACGGACTGCTGGCCCGCAATAACAGCCGCAAAAGCAACTATTATCACAGCGAAAATTATATTCCTCAGACTGAATATCTTCTTTAGCATGGCTTTATCCTTAGTAGAAAGAATGCGATAATATTATATACTTACCAATGCCCCGAAGTAAAGGAAATTTTGTTGCTTTCCGGCAGGCGGCGGGTCAAAAGAGGCGCGTGAAGGTCTCAGGCGCCCGTCTTTCCGGGCTCAAGGTCGATACCCTTGGTTTTTAATATCTCCGCAAATTCCTTTCCGGAAATATTCTCCTTTTCGATCAGTATCGCGGCAAGAGAATCCAGTATATCCCTGTTCTCCTCCAGTATTCTTTTGGCCTTACCGTAGCATTCCGAAACGATCGCTCTGATCTCGCTGTCCACTTCTCTCGCGGTCTCGTCGGAACAATCGCTGGTAACGCCGTCGCCAAGGTAGACAGACTGCCTACTGTCGATGCAAACAAAACCGATCTTATCGCTCATACCGAAGCGGGTGACCATCTCGCGGGCGATCTGAGTCGCTTTTTCTATATCGTTGGAAGCACCCGTAGTTATCTCACCGAACACCAGCTCTTCCGAAGCCCTTCCGCCCGCAAATACGGTGATCTCGTCAAGGGCCTCCTTTTTCGACATGAGATGTTTCTCCTCCTTGGGTGTCTGCATGGTATAGCCAAGGGCTCCCGACGTTCTTGGGATTATAGTGATCTTAGATACAGGCTCCGTGTGAGTGAGGAGAGCGGATACCAGTGCGTGTCCTGTTTCATGGTAGGAAACGGTCTTCTTTTCCTGCTCTGTAAGGACCGTGCTTTTCTTCTCCTCGCCTGCGATGACAGCTTCCACCGCGTCAAGAAGTTCCTTCTGGGAAACGTCTGTTCTTCCGGCTCTCACCGACCGGATGGCGGCTTCATTGATTATGTTCTCAAGGTCCGCACCCGAGGCTCCTGCGGTTGCAAGAGCAACGGCATCATAATCTATATCACCGTCCATCTTAACGCCCTTTGCATGGACTTTAAGTATCGCTTTTCTCCCCTCAAGATCCGGAAGGTCCACGATTATCCTTCTGTCAAATCTTCCCGGCCTCAAAAGTGCCTTATCCAGCACCTCGGGCCTGTTGGTAGCCGCAAGGATAACGACACCCTTCGATGAGTCAAAGCCGTCCATCTCGGCAAGGAGCTGGTTCAGTGTCTGCTCACGCTCGTCATTGCCGCCGAAAACGGTGTCGCGGGTCTTTCCTATCGCGTCTATCTCATCGATGAACACGATGCAGGGAGCATGCTCCACAGCCTGCTTAAAAAGATCCCTCACCCTCGACGCGCCAACGCCCACGAACATCTCCACAAATTCACTGCCCGAAAGGGAGAAGAAAGGCACCTTCGCTTCCCCGGCAACGGCCTTGGCAAGCAGCGTCTTACCTGTTCCGGGAGGTCCCACAAGGAGAGCCCCCTTTGGAAGCTTTGCGCCGATATCCGTATATTTCCCTGGGTTTTCCAGAAAATCAACGATCTCGCGAAGCTGCTGTTTAGCCTCGTCCTGACCCGCCACGTCCTCAAAAGTCTTTCCGGTGGATTTTTCGCCCACTATCTTCGAGGTGTTTTTACCGAAGGACATGACCCCCGCGTCCATGCGCCTCGAAAAGATCCTCATTATAATGAACATGCCCACAACGCCAATGGCAAGCATCACAAAGAGCTGCAGAAGCGAAAGCCAGAAGTTGGACGTCTGTATGGGGGACCAGTAGTCGATACCCTTCTCATTCATCAGCTGAAGAAGGTTCGTGTCTTCAAGCATCAGCATGCCGGTCCTGTAGTAAACCGGTTTTGATTTGTCAAGGTCCTTCGGCTGTATGGTGATGACCGTTGAGGACAGCTCCACCTTCTCGACCTCGCCGTTTTCGATCATGGTAAGGAATTCCTTGTAAGTGATCTCCTTGTACGTGGGCTTGCCCGCGGATGGCACCAGCCAGAGCCAGATCAGGAATATGACCAGAAGGATTGCAACGTAATATATCGCAACAGGCAGTTTAACGCCCTTTTTATTGTCTTTTTTCTCCATTTCAGTTTCCTTATGATTAAGAATGTGCCGTAACACATTTAATGTCTTTAAATCGATCACCGATCTTCCGGAAAAGTATAGCCGAAAATCATTAAAAATCCCTAAAAAGAAATAAAATACCGCATATATCTCAATGCGGCTTTAAACGGTCGAAACAAATCTTTTCTCTTTGGGATAATTAACCGGATCACTGAGCGGCGACGGTCTCTATTCCCGAGATCGAGACCTCAAAGGCGGTCCTCTCCTCTTCTCTTCCGTCCGGGAATTTCTTTACGTAGACTCTGCTCTGAATTCGGCCCCGTATCTTCACACGCTCGCCTATCGCCCTCTTGCCGCAGAACCTGGCATTTCTTCCCCAGCATATGCAGGGAATGTAATCGGATTTATTATAGGGCCTGTTCACGGCTATCAGCATGTCCGCAATCTCTCTTTTGAGGGGCGTGATCCTGAACACAGGCTGCTTGCAGATAAAACCGTCAAGCATGATCTCGTTCATATCCGGGGTGATCTGAGGAAGTGCATTGGCGTTGTCTCCGCAGTCCGCATTGTAATAATCACCGCTTTCATCGGCAAAAGCCGCCGAAAACTCCACCGGCTCGTTCTTCTCGTCGAAAAGTATCACCTTTCTGGCAAAGACCATAAGCTTCAATTGGGAACGGGTCTCCCCCTGGACGTTATGGGAGCGGAACTGACCTTCGATATAAATGAACCTTCCGGGCAGCACAAATTTCTCGTCCACAAGCCTGTCGGAGACGACTGCCGGAATGATATCAAAGCTGCCGCTGGTGCGCTTGATCCTGACGTTAAAAGCATAAAAACCTTCACCGTAGATCGAATAAGACAGGGAAGGCGCATCATCTACAAGGCCTGAGATCTTTGCGATATTGTTATCCACAACTTCTGAAGGCATAAAAATGATCCTTTCGAAAAAATGCTTAAAGATATTAGCACCTTTAAGATAATAAATCAAACGTATTTTTAGATGTGTTTCTACACCATGGAGGGAAAATCAAACTGGCGCATGGCTTCATATACCACCACGGCCACCGAATTTGAAAGGTTTAGGGACCTGAAATTCGGATCGTCTCTCATGGGTATCCTGAGTGAATGCTCCGGATCACCGTTTAACAGCTCCTCGGGAAGGCCCGCGGTCTCCTTGCCGAAAAGGAAAAAGTCACCGTCCCTGTAGGCCACGTCCACGTGCCGTTTTTTGGCCTTCTTTGAGAAGAAATACATATTGGCGTCCGGGAAATTGTTTTTCTTGTACTCGAGAAAATCCGTGAGACTGTCGTGGACCGTAATATCCACAAATCTCCAGTAGTCAAGGCCCGCCCTCTTCACGTGCTTATCGTCAATGGAAAAACCAAGGGGCTTCACCAGATGAAGCCTTGCCCCCACACTTCCGCATGTTCTTGCAATATTTCCGGTGTTCGCGGGAATCTCCGGCTCCACCAGCACCACGTTGATTGCCAATTATATCACCTGTCTTTTATCGCCTCGGCAGCGGCAAATACCACCTTCCACTGGGTTATCACCGAGCGCTCCGAAAGATGCTTTACGACACATTCCGGAGGATCCTTTCTCGTGTCATTTTTCGCAAACTCCTCAAAGCTTTCCTCGCCTATCAGCGACGTGTCGAATATCTCGGTGTCGTTATCCGTATAATATTTCCCGAGAATACTGTCCCTGGGAAGGTAGACCTTTTTCCTCATGTAGAGAAGCTGCTCGATGTTTCCGAGAGCGATCTGTCTGTAGACATCGAAAACGGCCACGTCCACGGTCCACAAAAAACCAATGTAGTCGGGAAGTGCCATCGGCTCCTTCATGATATGGAGCTTCTCCTGCGGGAAAAGTTCTTCCGCCTTTTTTTCCACCGTCCCGGCGTAACCCGCATCTCCGTAGGAAAGCGGAATGTGGATCACAATATCCTCATCCCTGTACTTTGACAGCTTCTCCAGCATCTCAAGGTGGTTGCACTTTGGCGTTGCGGAGTGACCGAGGAGAATGCTTAAAGGGCGTTTTTCGCCGGTCTCCACAGGTCTCAGCTTTTCGGTCTTATCGCAGGGGAATGCCACGTAACCCGCATGGAGCACAGGTATCTCCTCGCCGAACTGACTGACGAAAACAGCCTCATCCGCGGGAAATATCATTATCGCTCCCCTGATCTTCTTACGCCATGTCTCGTTGATCTTGTTGACGATCTTATGGCGTAGACCTTTTTCCTCCCTGCGCCAATGGTAAAGATCCGCTCCCCACTCGACCCAGTAGGATTTCTTCATGATCGAAGGGTGGAGAAGCACCCTGAAAAGCGTCCTGAAGTTCCACCCGACCGCATGCCAGAAAATGTGATCCGCAGCTTCAAGGTATGCCAAAAAAACGGAATATTCGATGCCCTCCGCGCGAGGCAGCCAGGCAACGTTCCGGTATTTCGATATCTCCTGCTTTGGATTCTCCGGGGTATCCCTCACCACAAAAAAATGTTCCTTGGGATCAAAATTTTTGTTAATGAGGATGGTGAAATTGTTTATGGTGGCGTAATTGGAGCCGTTCCATATGTGCAGGTATTTGATTTTTTTTGGATGCAGATTTTCCAAGTCGATAAAACCCGTTTTACTTATCCGTCAGTCCTCGAAATCCAGGTCCTGTGCGTATTCCTCTTTGAATTTTTCGAATACGCGCTCAGCCAGGTCCTCGTCCTCAAGAGTCACAAGAGTGGCGGAATCCTCATCGTCCGACTCAACCAGCTTAAGGACTGCCGCAAGACCGTCGTCCTCACCGTTTATGGAGCAAACTATAGCAAATCTTTCGTCCTCATAATCAACGAAACCGAGAAGCTCGCACTCTACCGGGTTTCCGTCCTCGTCATACATCGTGATCTCTGTGGGGCCTTCGAGCATATCCTCGTATTCTTCATTCTCAATGATCCCGTTTTCTTTGTATTCTTCTTTATTAGCCATTTTTAACCTCTTTCACGGCAATAACCGCTTTATTCTATGCCTCGCCGCTTAAGCTCGGCAACGATTTCATTGTATATAAATTCAACGCCGTTCTGAAAATTCTGGGCCGCCATGGCCTCTACCAGTGAATCCTTCTTTTGAACAAGCTCGTCAAGCTTCTCAAGTATAGTTTCGGGAGTCATGGCCTCCTCGCCCAGCATTATTGCCATCCCCCTCTTCACGAAGGATTTGGCGTTTAATACCTGGTCACCGCGGCTTGCCTTTTCAAGGGGCACGATCAGCATCGGTTTTTTGAGCGCCGCCAGCTCGCAGATGGCGTTGGAGCCGCCTCTTGTCAGGACGTAATCGGTGCACGCGAAAACGTCGCTTATCTCTTTGCTCACAAAGGGGTACTGTCTGTAGTTCTCCGGCGGATTTTCAAGTTTGATCATCTTCTTCCCGCCGCAGAGATGGACCACGTCAAACCTTTCGCAAAGACGGCTCACCGCGGCATAGACCGCTTCGTTTATACGGGTGGATCCCGTGCTGCCTCCTGTTACGAGGAGAACCGGTTTATCGCCGTTAAAACCAAGGAAATCAAGACCTCTCTGTCTGTCACCGTCAAAAAGATCCGGCCTTATAGGGGGGCCCGAGTATTTCCCTTTGCCGTTCTCGATAAGAGCTGCGGTCTCGGGGAAAGTCGTGAGAACGAGGCAGGCGACCTTGGCGATGATCTTATTGGCGAGTCCCAGTGTCATGTCGGATTCGTGGGTTATGAGCGGAATGTGACACTTCTTTGCGCCGTTGGCGACAGGCACAGCCACATATCCCCCTTTGGAGAATATGATGTCGGGCCTGATCTGTTTGAGAAGTCTTGTGGATTCGTAAGAACCTTTTATAACGTTGAAAAAGTCTTTGATGTTCTGTCCGGACAAATATCTTCTCAGCTTTCCGGTGTGTATACCGTGGTAGGTCACATTCGGATATGCCGAAAGAATGTCCTTTTCAATGCCCTGCAGCGAACCGATATAATGCACCTCGAAATCATCAAGATACTTAAGGAGCGCAATATTGGGCATAACGTGGCCGGCGGTGCCGCCGCCCGTCAATACGATCTTCTTCATTCGTACCTCCGGCATAAAAGCCGCTAAAAACTATTTTTTGAGTATTTCGTCCTCGGTAATAAGGCGGATGCCTATCGAGCTTAGCACTTCGGTTCCGTGCTCATTGTCGTTTACGCGGATGATGACCCGGGCATTGGTTCCTGATTTTCCAACAAATGCGTAAATATACTCAACTGATATGCCGTTTTCGTCAAAGGCCGACAGTACCTTTGAGAGAGCGCCGGGCTCATTGGGGATCTCGATTCCCAGAACGTGGTTGATCTTGGAAACAAATCCGCCCTCCTTGAGGACTTCGATGGCACGGTCGTTGTCGTCGGTAATCATTCTGAGAGCACCGTAACTTGCGGTGTCAGCGATCGAAAGCGCGATAATGTCGATCCCGTTGTCCGCCAGGATCTTGGTGACTTCGGCAAGTCTGCCGGATTGGTTAGCCAAAAATACTGAAATCTGTCTGATGCCTGCCATTACGATATCCTCCTTCAGATTTTGCGATTGTCGACGACGTGTTTCGACTTGCCCTCGAATCTCGGGAGGGATCCCGGTTCTACAAGGGTGACGCCAATGGAGAGACCTATGATACTGTTAAGGCGGGCCTTGAGTCTTGCCTCGAGACTGTTGATGTCCGAGATCTTATCGCTGAAGAAGGCCTCGTTCATCTCCACCTTGACTTCCATTGTGTCGTGATTGTTCTGTCTGTCGACATAGATCATGTAATACGGTGAAGTCTCACTGAATTCCAT
Organism: Clostridia bacterium; assembly: GCA_017444825.1. Classification (GTDB taxonomy): domain Bacteria; phylum Bacillota; class Clostridia; order UBA1212; family UBA1212; genus UBA1212. Next base: position 100,090 of record JAFSVU010000016.1, on the reverse strand, counting down.
GAGAACCGTCTCGACCTGAGACGGGAATACGTTGACGCCCCTGATGATAAGCATGTCATCCGACCTGCCTGAGGGCTTTAAGATCCTTGCGGTGGTCCTGCCGCAGGCACATTTGTCATATATAACTCTGGATATGTCCTTGGTCCTGTACCTGATGAGAGGCAGGCCCTGCTTTGTCAGTGTGGTGAATACAAGTTCTCCGCTCTCACCCTCTTTTACGTGCTCACCGGTCTCCGGGTCTATGACCTCTACAAGGAAATGGTCCTCCTGAAGATGCATGCCCTTTCTCTCTTCACATTCGCAGGCAACGCCCGGTCCCATGATCTCGGAGAGGCCGTATATATCGCACGCCTTTATTCCGAGGCTCTTCTCCAGCTCAGTACGCATGGCCTCGCTCCAGGGTTCCGCACCGAAAATGCCCACTTTAAGGGAAATATCGTCAGCGGTGTGGCCCTTCTTGTGAAGCTCCTCGCCAAGGAAAAGCGCATATGAGGGAGTGCAGCAGATGGCATCGGGCTTGAAATCCTCGATAAGCGTTACCTGACGCGCCGTGTTTCCGGAGGATGCAGGTACAACTGAACAGCCCAGCTTCGTTGCGCCGTCGTGTACCCCAAGGCCTCCGGTGAAAAGTCCGTAGCCGTAAGCCACGTGGACCATATCTCCCGGCTCGATGCCGCAGCTCACTAATCCTCTTGAAATGCAGTCTGTCCAGACGTCAAGGTCCTCGCTTGTATAGCCCACAACAGTCTGCTTTCCTGTGGTTCCTGAGGATGCGTGGATGCGGTTGATCTTATCCATCGGAACAGCAAAAAGTCCGAAGGGATAGTTATCTCTCAGATCTGTTTTGTACGTAAACGGCAATTTTGTGATGTCTTCGACACCTTTTATGTCTTCAGGTCTTACGCCTGCGTCATCCATTTTTTTGCGGTAGGGGGGAACGTTGTTGTAAACGTTCTCAACAAGCTTTACCAGTCTTTCGGACTGAAGTTTTATGAGCTCTGAACGGTCCATGCATTCATGCTCCTGATCGAAATATTTCACAAAATCACCTTCTTTTTTAAAATCTTTTTCAGCGGCTTCTGCCTGCCATAAATGCCTTCAAATTAATGTCATAAAGCTTTGCGGGCACGGTGTTCTTCAGTGCCTCAAGCCAAATCTCCTCAGGTATGTCGTATATAAGCTTCGAAAGAACGCCGCAAAGCACTATGTTCACAGCCTTCCCGGAGCCGCACTCCTCCGCAACGGAAAAAGCGTCAAAAGCGGTTATCTCTGCGCCTGACTTTTTAAGCCCTTCGATGACGTTGTCCGGGTAGACAGCCTGCCTGAGCACCACGCTCATGGGCTCGATCTTCTGGGTTGAGGTTATGACCTTTCCGCCCTTTTTGAGATAGCCTATCCATCTGGCCGCCTCAAGCTGCTCAAAGGAAAGCATTACGTCGGCCTCTCCCATATCTATCACCGGAGAATATACTTTTTTGCCTATTTTCACACAGGTTATAACGCTTCCGCCACGCTGTGACATGCCGTGTACTTCCGACACTTTAACGTCACGCCCTGCCATTTTAGCCACGGCACCCAGGAATTTCGAAGCAAGCAGCGTTCCCTGCCCGCCTACGCCTACTATTAAAATGTTGATATTGTCGCTTTTCATTTTATCACCCTCCCTTGGTTCCGCATATTATTTGGAAATGGCGGACCTGGGGCAAAGTCCGAAGCAGAGGCCGCAGCCCACACACTGGGATGCATCTATCACGATACTGCCGTCCTCTTTTTTGTTGATCGCGGGGCAGCCCAGCCTCATGCAGGATCCGCATTTGACGCATTTCCCGGCGTCTATGTGGGCGGGTCCGCCGTATTTCACGTACTTGAGAAGAGCGCAGGGCCTCTGGGCAATGATAACGCTGGGGTTGTCCCTCTCCGTGGCACCCTTGACCGCTTCCCTGAAGGCCTTCATATCGAACGGATCCACCACCTGTACGTCCGTGATACCGATGGCATTGGCGAGTTTCACGAGATCTGTGGCCACAGTCTGCTCGTTTCTGATGGTAAAGCCCATGGCGGGATTCTGCTGGTGCCCTGTCATACCGGTTATCGAGTTATCGAGTATGATGGTCGTGGAAATGCCCTTGTTGTAGGCAACGTCTATCAGCGACGTAATGCCCGAATGGATAAACGTGGAGTCGCCAATGACCGCCACCGTCTTCTGCTTGTCGATCTCGCCGCACTGGGCCATAGCCTTTGTCATACCGTGAGCCATGCTGACCGATGCACCCATGCAGATGACCGAGTCAATGCCCTGATACGGAGCCTGTGCACCCATTGAGTAGCAGCCGATGTCTCCGCAGACACGAAGACCCATTTTTGAAAGCACGTAGAACACCGCTCTGTGGGGGCAGCCGGCGCAGAATACCGGGGGTCTCGGCGGGATCGCAACGTCCTCGCCCAGGGCCTCACATTTGGGCTCCTCGCCGAAGAATGCTTTTCTTATCGCCACCGTGCCGAGCTCACCCTGGTTGGTAAACAGCTGTTTTCCGGTGACCTCTATTCCCATAGTCTTTATGTGATTCTCGATAAAAGGCTCCAGCTCCTCGACGACGATGAGTTTGTCCACGTTAGCCGCAAATTCACGGATAAGGTCATCCGGCAGCGGGTATGTCAGGCCCAGCTTCAAGAACGACGCGTCCTTGAACACCTCCCTGCTGTACTGGTAGCAGATACCGTACGTAATGACGCCGATCTTCTTTTTACTGTCTTTCGCGTAGTCGACGACGTTGGGGATCGTAAACGGCAGATCCTCTTTTGCTCCCGCCGAAAAAGCCGCAAGTCTCTTCTGTCTTGCATCCACGGCAATGTGCCTCTTTTTAGCCATAGCCGGCATCATGCAGTATTTCCAGATGTCCTTCTTATAAGGCTTTACGTTCTGACTTCTTTCGCCCTTTTCCACAAGGCTCCTCTGGTGCGCAACTCTGGTGGTCAGCCTCAGTATTACGGGGGTATCGAATGCCTCACTGATATCAAAAGCAAGCTTTGTGAACTTTATGCACTCTTCGCTGTCGGAGGGTTCCAGGACCGGAACGTGGGCGGAAAGAGCGTGGAACCTGGTGTCCTGCTCGTTCTGGGAGCTGAACATTCCGGGATCGTCCGCAACCACAAATACCAGACCCGCATTGACGCCTGTATAAGATACGGTGTAGAGCGGATCCGCGGCCACGTTAAGACCCACGTGCTTCATGCAGCACATCGATCTCGCGCCGGCAAAGGAGCTTCCTATAGCCACCTCGGCAGCCACCTTCTCGTTGGGAGCCCATTCGCAATAAACCTCACCGGCATCATATTTTGAAATAAACTCGGTGATCTCGGTACTGGGAGTTCCGGGGTAGCTCGAAACCGTCACTACACCGGCTTCATAAGCGCCTCTTGCAACAGCTTCATTGCCGAGCATCAATTCCATGTCGCTTTTCATAATCATTCTCCTGTTTTTTTATCAAAAAATATATCTTCTACGTTTTCGTTGTTTTCTTCCGTATTTTCCGGTGCCGGGAGCTCTTCCGCCGCCTCGGTGACCGGTGGCTCTTCCGGTATTCCGGGTACCGGCGCCTCTTCCGCCGGCATTGGCGTTGAAACCTCGGGCATTGGCGTTGATACCTCGGGCATTGGCGTTTCTGTCACAGCTTCCGGAGCCGCAGGCTTCTTTTTTATCTTTATGCCCTTGGTTATGAGCTTATGCAGAGGTTTTTCCACCACGAAGGTCACCACAGTCGCGACCAGTATCGAAGCGATCCAGCACACAGCGGTATATTTCCACTGCCATTCCCTGCCCGCATCCGTCTGAGGCATGCCTGACTCGCTTACGTACATCGGTATATGCCATTCCTTTAGTTTTACCGAGAGGAACTGGTGCCAGATGTAAAGGTTGAAACTGATGGTCGAAAGGAATCTCGCAACAGGGTTTGAAAAGATCGCCCTGAACCAATTGAACGAGAATGTGGCACCGATAATAAACGAAGTGAAAATGATCGATACCAGGAAACGGTTCTGAACCTGCCAGAACTGTCCGTTCGCCGTGGTAGCCAGGCCGTATTTTAACACAATTCGTAAAATATACAAAGAAAAAATTGCGACCAGCGTAAACAGCAGCCCGGTGTATTTGTTCTGCTTCATCCTCTTCGCCAATGCCGTGATCAGCAATGCCGCCATCATTCCATTGGCGAAAACGCAGAGGAACGTGGGAAAACGGTTAACGTAGAAAGACATATCGTTAACGTGCTTTCTGATGACCAGGATATAATACGCCAAAGACACCCCGTTCATGCCAAGATAAGTCAATAGCGGCGCCTTGGTGAAAAGATATGCGAGCAGCGGGAATATGATGTAGAACATCATCTCAACGCAAAGGGTCCACAGCACTCCGTTAAATTTGGTGGTGAGATAGGTTTCCTTGAAAAACATATGGGTGAACGAGAGGTGTGTAAACAGATCCTTGTTGTATGCGTCCACATTCCCCCCGTAGGACGAAACACTTACGAAGAATATGGCCAGGACCGCTATGCAGAAATAGTAGGACGGGAATATCCTTGCGACCCTCTTCAGGTAGAAACGGCCCACCCCTGGAAGCTTTGTCTTATCGAGCATCGCATTGGCGTAGGGAAGGAACAGGCAGAGGCCCGTGAGCAGTATCATCATGTCCACGAACACGTACCCGCAGGAATATAGCCAGTTGAGACTGACGTTCTCCACACCCAGGCTCTTAAAAAACCCCGGTATCCAGGAAAAAGGCTTGTCCGAGGACAGATTCCAGAGCCAAGACTGCTGCCAGAAATGAAAACCGCACACAAAGATGATCGACAGCGCTCTTATGCCGTCGAGGACCCCTATGTGCCTTGTATCGATATCCCTTGTCGCAAAGACGGGATCAAGCACTTTCTTTAAACTCATTACAGTTTTTCCATCTTCCTGTAAAGCTGCTGCATCTCTTCATCGATCTCCGCGATCCTGTCAGCCGCTTCACGCATCTCTCGTCCCATCTCTTCCGGGATCTGTTTATTGGTTTTGTACCGGAGGTCGTGCTCAAGACTCGCCCAAAAGTCCATGGCAACCGTCCTCAGCTGCACCTCGCAGGTGACGTACTCCGTATGATCCGAAAGGTACACCGGCACGCTCACGTCAAGATGAAGGCTTCTGTAGCCGTTATAATTGGGATTTTTGATATAATCCTGCCTCTCCAGCAGCGTAATATCCTTCTGGTTGAGAAACATCTCGGCCACGCTGTAAACGTCGTCAATATAGCAGCAGACCACTCTGACACCGCCAATGTCGTTCAGATTCCTCTGGGCAGACTCCAATGAGACCTCATAGTCTCTCGACTTCAGTTTATTGATGATGCTTCTGGCGCTCTTAATACGCCCCTCTATGTGGTGTATGGGATTTCTCTCGTACTTGACCTTGAATTCCTGGTTCAGTATCTCAAAACGCATTGTGAGGGTTTTAATTGCAGAATCGTAAAGGTGCTCAAGATTCCTGTACCCGCCTATTCCTTTAAAGATAGCTTCTTTTCTGGCCTCGTCAAATCTGTCATCATCCTGAATGATATCAGGGAAAACTCTTGAAAAGGTTTCATTGCCCATGATAAGCCTCCGATACTTTTTTTGCCCTCTTATTATACCAAAATCCGGCCCTCTCTTTCAACTTTCTTAAAGAAGATCTGCGCGTTTTAAGCTTTTCGATTCACCCGCTATAACAGTTAACTGACCAATGTCGCGAACCTTGAATTTGCCGCCGTAATATGCTAATATCATCAGGAACATCAATCGATCCCGGAGGTATTTTTGATTATGGATAACGGTAAAAAAACATGGTTTATTCCCGACGCATTTTATCCCGAAAAAGACAACGGCGACTATGTGAGCCACGAGGCGGTCTGCGTTCTCAACACCAATGACTCCGACGCCCACATCAGCCTCACCCTGTATTTCGAAGACCGGGAGCCCGTTTCCGGTTTCAGTGCAGTCTGCCCTGCAAGAAGGACGAATCACATCAGGCTCGATAAGATCGTTGCAAGTGACGGCCGCAGGATAGAGAGAGGCATCCCCTACGCTATCCTCGTGGAGAGCGACGTTCCCATCGTTTGCCAGTACAGCAGACTCGACACCACTCAGAGCGAAATGAGCTTCATGGGACTCATTGCCTACTGACATTTCACACCTTCACACGGGAGCATTTATGTACGAGAACAACGATCAAAAAGTGCAGAACGAGATCCTGCTGCTTTATGTTTTGGATAACCTTGGTTTCGGTGTCTCCGAAGCTGTCCTGACCGAATTCATTATGAAGCCCGGCCTGGTCAATTATTTCAGCTTCAGGGAGTCACTCGATACCCTTCTTCGGTCCGGCTTTGTTTCGATAACGCAGGGCAATGACGGACAGGATATCTTTGCCATCACGGACACAGGCAAAGTCTCCTGCCGCTCCATGACTCCCGACCTGTCCCTCTCACTAAAAATTCCCTACGACGACCTTCTTCTCAAGGAAAAGGATAAGTTGAGATCGGACATGACCGTCAGCGCATATGTTTTCATTGACGCCAATAAAAACCTCGCCGTAAGATGCTTCATCAGGGAAAAAGGGAATGTGGTGGTCGACCTCAGGCTCCCGGTACCCGACCGCGAAACAGGCGATCAGATATGTGAAAAGTGGCGAAAAAACGCATACGCCCTTCTCCCGGGTATCATCATGGCCGCCGCAGGCGAAACAGACTGATTTTCGTCATTTCCGAACAGTCAAAAGCCGCATGAAGGTTTATTCCCGATGCGGCTTTTTCATTTGATGTGATATTAATTTTATCCTAAATTTGCGGCACTCCCTTGCGCCAGCACCTCTTACCTATTACCTATTACCTTTTACTTATTACCTAAGGCGGCACCCCTTGCGTCTCGCACCTTGCATCTCGTCACTTGGCTTCACTTCGTGAAGAATCGTTCCTCGATGAAATGTGGTCGACGTGGGCCCGCTGATTACCTAATACCTATTACCTATTACCTCTTACTTATTACTTTGTCCGGCACTCGCTCTAACAAACTGATCTCCGGGATGCCGTATCTGATTTTTGGCACCCAAAAGCGCCAAAGTGGGAAACATCGCATCTTCGTCTACCATCCACTGTTCAGCTTGCGCGTCTTCCTTGAAAGGTGAGGCCCGGTATGTTAAGACACCGCCCGTTTCCCGTGATATAAGTGTAGGTCCAAAACATGAGATGGTTATCGCACACCCCAGAGATCAATTTGATTATATCACCGGATTTACGATACTTCAATTGTCAGATGCTGAGTATCGTATTGGCAATATTGGTACAAGTCTCTTCAGTCCAGTCCGGATTGACCAGGAGATATGCTGTCCTTGACAGAAGGTCAAGAGTCTTCTTGCACATGTCATGGGTGTAGTTCATCTGAAGTCCCTGGTTCTCGGAGAACTTGTAGGGGTCCATCGCCGGGTGGAAAGCACCGCGCTTTTCCATGATCTGTGTCCAGTTGGTGTAAACATGCTTTCCGGTATCGAACGGTATGGTGAAACCAATGCCTTTCTCAGCGCATTTTTGTGCAAAATCTCTGGTCTCTTTCTCGCTTCCGAAACGGAGAGCCACAGTGGTCCCCAGATCCCCTTCCATATCGTTTGATGGAGCCTTGGTAAAGCGGGAAGAAAGCTTGTCAATAAAGAAAAACTGGTTCTTCTTAAGGTCGGCCCTGATGCCCGGCAGTTTCTTAAGCTGCTCGCGAAGAATGGCCCCCGTTATGTCGGAGACCCTGTATTCTCTTCCGCCGAACAGAGGCTCGGATATACCGTTTAACTGGTCGCCGAAAAAAGCCACCGCACCCGCATCATGATATATAAGGGATCTTTCATAAACAGTGCGGTCATTGGTCACAACCGCGCCACCCTCACCTGACGTGATGACTTTGAAATAGTTAAAGCTGAATGTGCCCGCATCCCCTATACTTCCGAGAAAACGGCCCTTGTAAGTTCCGCCTGCGGACTGGCATGCATCCTCAATGATCTTGATTCCGGTACCATTGGTTATTTCCTTGAGAGCGTCCATGTTCGACGGGAAGCCCTGTATGTGGACCGGGATAATGGCCTTGGTGTGTTTGGTGATCTTGCGCTTTACGTCCTCAGGATCGATGGTGAGTGTCTCGTCCGCGTCGGCAATGACCGGGATCGCGCCGGTTTCAAGCACCGCCAAAGCAGTGGCAATATACGTGTAAGCCGGTACGATGACCTCATCCCCGGGCCCAACGCCAATGCCTATCAAAGCTGAAACGATGGCGGCATAACCAGAAGTCATAAGGATCATGTAATCCGAACCTACGTAATTCTTCCATTCCTCTTCGAAATGGTAGACCTCCTTGTTTCCGCCGTTTATCTTAAAAAAATCCCTGGAATTGATCGCTCTTGCGACCGCGTCTATCTCTTCCTGACCAATACGATACATACCAATACCTCCGGTTTCAAGCGCCTATAATGCGCAAATACTCATTTATTATAACAGTTTCGGCGTCGTCCGTAAAATTAAAGTCATGGCCGTACAAAAAACACTCGACCTCGTAACCGCCGTTTAAAATTTCCCCTTTTGTAGGCAAATATAGATTCGTTCCATTGGAGTTTGATAGCGCCAGCACGTGGGTAAACGGAGCATAGCGTCTCAGCCTCAGGCCTGTCTCCGAGAACATCTCAAAGGGGAAAGGCATGATAATGATATCGCCAATGGAAACGATTGTAGTGTCAAATTTAAATTCGGAGCCCGGGTTTCTGCCCTCTTTTATCGCCAATGCCACGTTCACCAGGTGGTTGTAGCGAAGCCTGTCGATATTGACCAGGCTGTCGGGGTCCTTAATTTCCGCAATTTTAGCCTCAATTTCATTAAGCTCCGGCAGAGGCTTCAGCGGAATTGAGACGGTTCCCGAGAACAGTTTTATCTCTTTGGGCGAATAGTTTTTGATCTGCCTGTAGGCCCTTATCGCATCACCTGCGGCGATACCGCCCAACTCTTCAGCATACCTGATATCTCCAAGGCCGACGGTGAGCCCATTGGTGTTTCTGGGCCCTGTGTCACCACAGCAGCCCTGCCAGTAAGCAGTCATGACACCCGATTCTTTTTCAAGACGGTCCATCATTATGCCCGACCAGTCCCTGCTGATCTCTGTGTTCATTCCAGCCGCAGTTCCGTGGCAGCCGTAGTGGACCATATTGACGATTCCCTCGCCGTCCTCTCCCTTGATCGCTATGACGGTCATCTCCGGGTCATATACGCCCCAAGGGTTCTGGCCGAGGATTATACGGCCGTCCCGGGTGATCTCTCTTCTGTTCATTCCCACGTTGCTGGATGTGGATGACACCCCGAGGACAGCCTTCTTCATGGAGTTCACTGCTTTGACCGAAGCCTTTTTGATCGCCGGAATGAAATATTTTTCGGCATATTCCATATCCACGCCGCCCCAGCCCTCAAGACCCGCAACGTTCGGTGCTGAATGAGTATGAGTGGCAGATAGTACAATGTTCTGAGCCGGTATTCCGGCGGCCCCGGAGGCCTCTTTTCTCGCCAAGGTGGCAAGGTCATTGTCGATCTCGCAAACGTCACAGGTGACCAGCACAAAAGTGGTCTCCGTGTCCGAAAAAGCAACGGCGGTAACGTTAATGTGGTCATGGATCCCGTCACTCACCACGTCCGGTCTGTAACCAAACAGTCCGGTACCGATCTCGGGAGTTATATCTTCCCTGCCGGCTCCGCAAAGAAATACGCCCATAATAAACTCCGATCGAACTTTGATCCCTCAAAAAGGGTCAGTCAGCGGCATTGAGCTCCGCAAGAACATATTTCACATCCATACCGTGTACGAGGCATGCCTCTTCGAGAGTCTCCATCGCGGCGGACGGGCAGTATACGCAATGCATTCCGCACTCGGTAAGTATATCAGCGGCGCTCTCTTTCATCATAAGAATATCGCCGATCCTGTCGTTTTTAGTGATCTCCATAATAACACCTCTTTCTTTTAAAATTTAGGGCCGCTCACCCGCAGCGGCGGAAGGCAGCCCTATCATCTTTGCGACTATGCGCAAATCAAAATATAACTTGATCAGTTTTCAGCCTTTTCAGCTGCCTTTGCGCTCTTAGCAAGTCTGGACTTTTTCCTGGCTGCCGTGTTCTTATGGATAAGACCCTTCGCTGCAGCTTTGTCAAGACTGATATCAGCCTGCTTTACAAGTTCGTCCTTGTTCTCAGCATTCTCTGCGATAGCTATGCGAGCTTTCTTGATCGTCTTTCTGAGAGTGGTCTTGCGCTGAACGTTCAGCTCACGCTTTGTCTCAGATGTAATAACTCTTTTCTTAGCTGATTTAATATTGGGCAAATCTGTCACCTCCAAAACCCGCCTCGTCAGGCGGTTTTACTTTTATAAAAGATTAAAGCGCTGTATCACTTTCCGGCTTCATTGATCTTACGTCTCAGAGCAGAGCCAACGCGGAAATATGCTTTTTTAGCTGCCGGAACGTCGATCATGTTCTTCTCACCCTTGTCATTCTTCAAGCCGGTGATATCAACGCTTCTTCTTGCTGCACGCTCTTTGGCACCGAAAGCGCCAAATCCATTGACCTGTACTTCAACACCGGAAGCGACGAGATCGCCAATGGTATCGAAAATGCAATCAAGCATAAGCTCTGTGTCTTTCTTCGTGAAACCGCTCTTCTCAGCGAGACACGCAATTAATTCTTTTTTCTTCATTTGTTTCAAATCCCTTCATGTATATTGTCGCAGAAGCGCCGCACCTTTTTTTGAGAAGGTGCGGTTAGTGCTTCATCAAAAAGCTTCTATAACCGGAACGATATTACGAATCAGATTCCTCATCGAAATTGAGGCCGCCGATAAGATCGCCGATGGATGTTCCAGAAGGAGTAACATCATCATGGAACTCTTCTTCCTTGGCTTTCTTGGGGGCTCTGGGCTTTCTATCAGCCTTTTCGCCGTCCTTCTCAGCTGTGCGCTCTCTTCTGGGAGCTCTCTCCTTCTTCTCTTTCGGAGCATCCTCGTCTTCAGCCTCGCCCTCTTTTGCGGGAGGATCGTAAGCTTTAACTTCCTTAATACCAAGGCTGAGCTTCTTTTCTTCAGCATTTACTGCGAGGACCTGAGCTTCAACAACCTGTCCGATAGCGAGGCACTCTTCTGCGCTCTGGATACGCTTATTGGAAATGTGAGAGATGTGAACAAGAGCTGTAACACCGGGAACAACGTCCACAAACACACCGTAGTGCTTGCCTTCTTTTGTTACGGCATATCTTGCAACAGTAACGGTCAGAATGTCGCCGACCTGGTATGTGTTCTCTGCGTCATACCACGGATCATCCTCGGGCATTTTAGCTGTGAGGTCGATTCTCTCTTTCTCACGGTTAAAATCAAGGACCTTAACTCTGACGTAATCGCCCTTCTTGAATATCTCACCGATTTCCTTAATGCGGAGCCAGGATGCTTCTCTTACAGGGAGGAATCCGTCATAGCCGGGAGCAAGCTGGATAAATGCGCCTGTGCCGGTCTTTGTGATGCCCTTAACAAGACCTGTGTATATCTTACCGACTTCGAGGGATCCCCAGAACTCGTCGTCTGCAGCCTTTTTCTTCTCGGCGAGAAGAGTCTTTGCAGAACCGCTGATCCTGAGTCTGCCTTTTTCGTCAGTCTCAAAACGAGTGATCTTAACTTCGATTTCCTGTCCGACTTTATCTTCGAGCTTCTTCACGTAGAAGAGATCCAGCTGTGCGGCGGAAATATAAAGCTGAGCAGTGCCGTAGGAAGCGATAACGCCTCTTTCAGTAGCTCTGATAACCTTGACTGTAACGGGGGTTTCGTTCTTGTAAGCTTCTTCGAGTGCGATAAGGTCAACGTTTTTATCAACTTTTGATTTGGATAGCTTTACCTCGCAGTCTCTGTCGCTGACATGAACAACGTATGCTTTTACCATGGCACCTATCTCAGGTGTTTCATCAAATTCATTGATATCAACATAGCCCTCATATTTAAAACCAAGGTCAAGATAAACGCGTGTAGCGTCAATCTTAATTATCGGCTTTTCAACAACTTCTCCGCTTTTAACAGTTGTCAGACTCTCGTTGAGCAGATCCTCGAAGCTCTCAACCTCGTTCTCGGCAGCTTCAGGAGCGACTTCTACTGTCTCAGCAGATTCCACAGCTTCATCGGTCACAATTTCGTTCTCGATCGATTTCACTTCATCCATAATTACCAAAACCTCCTCGATGAGCCAACCGGGGGTCGATGCACCGGCTGTCACACCTATATGAAAAAAATTACTTCCGCTAAGGTCCAAATCCCGGGGGTCTTCGACAAGCTGCACGCGGGGGCATATTGCGCGGCATATGTCACAGAGTTTCAGCGTGTTCGAACTGGATCTGCTTCCGATCACGACCATCAGATCGCTTTCTTCCGCAAGCTTCGCAGCTTCTTCCTGCCTTTGGACGGTAGCATAGCATATAGTATCATAAATAAAAATTTCGTCAAGTGTTTCTTTCAGAATTTTTTCAATTTTAGCGAAAATTTTTGTGTTAAATGTGGTTTGGACAACGCACGCGGCGGGCATATCGGACGGTTTTATTTTTGCGCAGTCGGTTTCATCGGCAATTATTATCGCCGTATTGTCGCAGCAGCCGTTGGTGCCTATTACTTCGGGGTGGTCCTTATCCCCCACAATTATTATCCTGCGGCCTGCCGCGTACTCTTCCGCGACGGTCTTATGTATCTTTTTCACAAAGGGACACGTGGCGTCAATGACCTCCGCTCCCCGGGATTTTAACGCCTCTATCACAGACGGCGCAACGCCGTGGGCTCTTATGATGACCACATCACCGGGCATCGCCTCTTCGGGTGATTCAATAACAGATATGCCCTTCTCTGCAAGGCGGTCAACGACGATCCTGTTGTGGATGATGGGGCCCAGAGTGACCACACGTCTTCCTGCATTTTCAGGATCTTCGACTGTCCGAAGGGCCAGATTTACGGCATTATTAACGCCGAAACAGAAGCCGGCTGTTTTTGCAAGTTTTACTGTCATTGGTTTTTGGGAGACGCTCCCGTTTTTTCGCATACGATCTTTATGGCCGCGGCCACCGATCCGTTAAGATCAAGATCAGTAGTGTCAAGAAGAACTGCATCCTCCGCCTGTCTTAAAGGTGAAGCGGCTCTGTGGGCATCGCCGTAATCCCGGTCTATGATGTCCTTGAGAACAGTTTCAAAGTCTACCTCAGTGCCCTTTTCGATAAGCTCTTTGTACCTTCTTTTCGCTCTCTCCTCGGGGCTTGCGGTGAGGAATATCTTTACAGAGGCATTCGGAAGCACGTGGGTCCCGATGTCTCTACCGTCCATAACTATGCTGTTCTTCGAGCCGATCTTGCGCTGCATATCAACGAGAAATGCCCGCACTTCGGGAATCGCGGAGACCTTGGAGGCCGCCATCGAGATCAGAGGCGTTCTGATCTTCCCCGACACGTCTTCATCGCCAAGGTAAACGTGCTGGACATTGGCGTCGTCATATTTCACTTCAATGCCGGAATCTTCAAGCATCGAAACGATTTTTTTCGATGTTTCAGGTAAAATTCCGCCTGCCTCTACCTCTCCTTCCAGCTCAGGTATGTTTCTCACCATGTAGAGCGCGACGGTTCTGTACATTGCCCCCGTATCAAGGTAGCCTATGCCGAAGGTTTTTGAGATTGCCTTTGCCACGGTGCTTTTTCCTGCGCCACTGGGACCGTCGAGCGCAACGGTTATGATATTCCCGTTCATATTGTTCTCCTTTCGGTTCACCGCATTTTTAATGTGCGGAAGTGCGTCTATATACATGTAAAGGGACCCGCAGATCATGATCACGTCGCCGTCAGCAGACTCACTGCAGAGCCTCTCAATGATCTCCGTAAGGTCCGCTGTTTCGGCCTCTATTCCGAGACTCTCAGCCTCGGCTTTAAGCAGCTCCCTGTCAAGCGCCCTCTTGTTGTCCGGCGTCACTGCATAAAGCTTATTTACGTAAGGCTTCAGCATTGCGAGCATCTCTTTGTGAGCCTTGTCGGCCATGACTCCGAAAATGAGGCTGATCTTTTTTCCGGGGAAAAACGCCTTTACGTTTTCAATGAGCTGAGTCATGCCGGAGATGTTGTGTGCCCCGTCATAAACCAATGCAGGCCGCTTGGAAAACACCTCGAACCTACCGGGCATTTTGACTTTTTTCAGGCCGGCCCTGATCTGATCGTCTGTTATTATAAAGCCCTTCCGTCTCAGGGCAAATACTGTCTCCAATGTGCAACAACAGTTTTTCACCTGAAGACTCCCGGGAAGGCTTATCGTTATATCGCTTATGCCCTTATAAGAAAATACGCTGCCTTTGATGCCCGAGGAAACGATCCGGGCCGCCTCGAAGTCGGGCATATAAAGGCGTGCGCCGTGCTTTTCAGCAGCAGCCTTAATGACCTCAAAGGCCTCTTCGCTCCCGCCGTAGTAAATGACGTCAGAGTCGCTTTTTATGATGCCGGCCTTGTTCTCCGCTATCATGGAAACGGTCTCGCCAAGGGTCTTAAGGTGGTCAAGAGCAATATTGGTAAGTGTTGAGACTTCCGGCGGGGGGATCACGTTGGTTGCGTCTGAAGCGCCGCCCATGCCGCACTCCACCACGCAGATATCGCATTTTTCCCTGAAAAACCAAAGGAATACTGCCGCGGTCACTATCTCGAATGCCGTAGGGGAATCGCCTTTTTCGTCAAGCTCGCCGACAAAAGGCAAAAGCTCCGAAACCAGACCGGCGAGAGTTTCATCAGGTATCCTGTTCCCGTCGATCCTTATCCCCTCAAAAAGTCCCGAGACGTCCGGGGATGTGTAAAGACCCGTTCTCAGCCCGCTCTCCGTCAAGACCGCCGCAGTCATTGTGGCGCAGGAGCCCTTGCCGTTGGTTCCCGCGATGTGAACGTACCGAAGACCCTTTTCCGGATTTCCGGCTCTTTTCAGCATATATTCGACCCTTTGAAGTCCGGGCTTTGAGAATTCCCGCCTTTTTTCAAAAAGAAAATCAATGCACTCTTTGTAAGTCATCAGACCTCCGGGAAACCTTTCGTTTGCAAAACGTTTATACAATGTCGAAGAAGCCTGTTCTCGCCGCCCTGTTTACCGCGGCATTGGTGTAAAGGACGTATATGACCGCAGACTCCACCAGGGCCTCCGATACGGTTATAATATTCCTTGTAAGCAGGAAAGTTCCGAAGGCGGCAAAGCCGTTATATACAAGCGCAAGGATCACCGACATTAAAAGACCCTGCGTCAGAATTTTCGTAAGAATGACAGTGGCAATGATACCGGGAAGCTTTTTAAGAGAATTCTTTTCTCCGAGGCCGGGCTTTCCGACCCTGAAAAGCTTGAGAAAAAGAAAAGGCAGGAGGCCCGAGAGCGCAGCCGGGATCGTAATTATGGGATTCCAGCCTGTAAACATGATGGCGCCAAGGAAGTCCGAAACGGCACCCACAGCCATACCGATGAAGGGGCCGTACCACATGCCGGACAGGATTATCGGGAACCTTCCGAAGCCTATTCTTATGTCATTGCCGATATTGATGGAAAGAAGCCTTGTAAGCACGATGGAAAGGGCAACCAGAACCGCCGAGAAGACCCATTTCTTCCACGAATTATTTGATCTGCCATTTTCTGCCATGCCTTGTCACCGCCTCTTTTAAATACTTTACTTAAAAACCGGAGCGCCGAGAGCGCTCCGGCAAACTGCTGTTTTTGCAGACCTTCTCAGCCCTCCACGAGCCTCTTGGTCTCTCTTGCGATCGCAAGTTCTTCGTTTGTGGGGATAACAAGCACCTTCACTCTTGAACCCGCAGCGGAAAGATCCACCGCCTCGCCCCTGACGTTGTTCTTGGTTTTATCAAGCTTGATTCCGAGGAAGTCCATGTCTTCGCAGACCTTCTCTCTTGTGTAGAAATCATTTTCGCCAACGCCTGCTGTGAAAACAATGGCATCAGCGCCGTTCATGGCAGCCATGTATTCGCCGATATAGGCCTTGATCCTGTAGATGAACATATCTCTTGCGAGGATGGACCTCTTGTCTCCCTGGTCTGCGGCAGCCCACACGTCGCGGGTGTCTGCGCCTACTCCGGAAACGCCAAGGACACCGGATTTCTTGTTCATGATCGTGCTGAGCTCGTCAGCGCTGTAGCCGTATTTCATGAGATACGTGAGAACAGCGGGGTCGAGTTTTCCGCACCTTGTGCCCATTACTAGACCGTCAAGAGGTGTGAAGCCCATGGACGTGTCGACGCACTTGCCGTATTTGACCGCAGCGATAGAAGCACCGCTGCCGATGTGAAGCGTGATGATCTTAAGCTCTTCAATGGGCCTGCCGAGCATCTCTGCGGCACTCTCCGCAACAAATTTGTGGGATGTGCCGTGGAAGCCATACTTTCTGATGCGGTATTTGTCGTAAAATTCATAAGGAAGAGCATACATATATGCTTTTTCGGGCATCGTCTGGTGGAAAGCTGTATCAAATACGCCCACCTGGGGAATGCCGGGCATAGCTGCCGTGACCGCATTGATTCCGACTATGTTCGGGGGATTGTGGAGAGGAGCGAGAGGCGTGCACTCTTCGAGAGCCTTCATAACAGCCTCGGTGATCGGCACGGAGCATGCGAATTTCTCGCCGCCGTGGACGACCCTGTGACCGACTGCGGATATCTCGGAGAGATCCTTGATCACGCCGATCTCACTGTCGGTGAGAGCTTTGATAACTTCGCGAATTGCGACCTCATGGTTCGGAAGATCGACCTTGATCACTATCTTGCCCTTTCCCACGGGAATGTGGTTCAGGACTGAATCGTTGATACCTATTCTCTCGCAGAGGCCCTTGGCGATGACGGCCTCGGTCTCCATGTCGATAAGCTGATACTTAAGCGACGAACTGCCGCAGTTGATTACTAAAACTTTCATTGGATCTTCCTTTCGTGAAATTATTGTTCCTGAGCCTGTACAGATGTGATGGCCACGACGCCCACAATGTCTTCAGCCGCGCAGCCTCTTGAGAGATCGTTGACCGGTTTTGCCACACCCTGGAGGATAGGACCGTAAGCTTCCGCCCTGGCCAGTCTCTGGGTGAGCTTATATGCAATATTTCCGCAGTTGAGGTCCGGGAAGATGAGGACGTTGGCTTTTCCTGCCACGGGGCTGCCGGGAGCCTTGGATGCGCCGACTTTCGGAACAAGTGCCGCGTCGCCCTGGAGTTCGCCGTCAAGAACCAGCTCTGGAGCCTTCTCTTTTGCAAGTTTCGTAGCCTCGACTACTTTCTCGGTGAGAGGGCTGTGGGCACTTCCGTAAGTGGAGTATGAAAGCATGGCCACTATAGGCTCTTTTTCGATGAGCTGCTTAAAGGATCTTGCAGACTCGATGGCTATGTCGGAGAGTGCGTCCGCATCAGGGTCCTCTACAAGACCGCTGTCGCCGTAAACAAATGCACCGTCAGCACCGTATTCGCAGTTCGGGACCACCATTACAAAGAAAGCGGAGACCTTGCTGGTGCCGGGTTTTGTTTTAAGTATCTGAAGAGCGGGCCTGACCGTGTCTGCGGTGGAGTGTGCCGCACCGGAAACCATGCCGTCAGCCTCACCCATCTTTACCATCATGGTGGCAAAATAGACGTAGTCGAGCATAGTGGCGCGGGCCTTTTCGGGGGTCATTCCCTTATTCTTTCTGAGCTCATAAAAAGCGTTTACGTATTCGTCAAATCTTTCATATTTGGCCGGTTCGACGATCCTGCATTTTGAAATGTCGAGACCTTTGCTGAGCTCGGCAATTTTGGAAGGTTCACCCACGAGGATAATATTTGCGATTCCCCGCTCCTGCACCATCGCAGCAGCTTCTATGGTCCTGATATCCTCGGATTCGGGAAGCACTATGGTCTTAATGTCCTTTTTTGCTCTTTCGCATATTCTTTCCAAAAAATTCATAAAAACTCTTCCTTTCGGTTAACATGTTAAAGGCTTGCGGCAGACGGATCCGGCGCAAGCAGCACCAACTTTTATTTTACAACTTACACCTCGGATTTACAAGCAAAAAGAAAGAGCGTCGCGAGGACGCCCGTACTGTCAGATAACGAATCCGCCGTTTGGCGATATCACCTGTCCCGTTATAAAAGATGACGCACCGGAGCAGAGGAAGAACACCGCCTCGGCAATGTCGTCCGGGGTCCCAAGCCTCCCGAGAGGAATCTCATCGGCCAGCGCTTTAAGGTCGTCCTCCGTAAGGTGTGAGTTCATTTTGGTATCTATTACCCCCGGAGCCACGCAGTTAACGTTTATACCTGACGGCCCCACTTCCTTTGCAAGAGCCTTTGTAAAACCAATGAGAGCCGCTTTCGAAGCAGAATAATCTACCTCGCAGGAGGCGCCGGTAATGCCCCATATGGAGGAAACGTTTACGATCCGGCCGTATTTTGCCCTTATCATACCGGGGAGAACCGCCTTTGAACAGATAAACGCGGCGTCCGTGTTGACTGCGAAGGTCTCGCGCCACTCTTCATAGGAGGTGTCGGTGATGAGTTTCTGTTTTCCGAGACCCGCATTGTTTACGAGAACTTCAAAGGGCCCCAACTCCTCCGAGGCCTTTTTCACCATAAGTTCAGCGGCTTCCGGATCCCTGAGGTCAGCTCTGTAAACTTTTACGATACCGCCCTTTTCGGACAGTTCCTCCGCAAGCCTCTCCGCCTCAGCGGAGCCATTGAAGCAGTGAACGGCCACGTTATAAGAAGAGGCGTGGAATTTCCTCACAATGGCCCTTCCGATGTCTCCCGATCCGCCTGTCACCAGTATATTCGGTTTCAGATTTTTCGGATTCATATGTCACCGCCGATGTCGGCGATAATAAGCTCCACAGCCTTTCCTAGGGCCCTGCCCCTGTGGCTGATGGCATTCCTTTCGTCGGATGTGAGTTCCGCAAAGGTCTTCCCGTACCCTTCATAGTAAAAATACGGGTCATATCCGAAGCCGTCGTGGCCCCTTGGCGTGCTTATGATCTCGCCGTCTACACGTCCTCCGGTGCACATGATGCGTCCCGCAGGTGTTATAAGCGTGACCGCGCAGGAATAGTGTGCAGCCCTGTTTGAAACGCGAGTGAGCTTTTCCTGAAGAAGGAGATTGTTTTCCTCATCCGTGGCGTGCTCACCTGCAAACCTTGCGGAATGGACTCCGGGGGCGCCGCCGAGAGCATCCACAGATACTCCAGAGTCATCGGCAAGGATATAGCAGTCGCACTTACAGTCGCCGGAGTTCATAAAATCGTAAAGAGCCTTCGCTTTGATAAAGCTGTTCCCGTAAAACGTGGTTCCGTCTTCGGGCGGAAAATCTCCCATGCCCACGTCCTTTGCGGTGAAAAGCTCTGCGTCAACGTTTTTTTCGGAGAATATCTCGCCAAACTGTTTAATCTTATTCCTGTTATTTGAAGCAATGCAGACTTTGATCATATTGGTTATATCGACTTGGGGTCAGTGTTTCCCAAGAACCTTTCCCAGAATGCAGTTGAGATTAATGACGCCGATCCTTCTGGAGTCCGTGCTGTTGTTTCTGTTGTCGCCCATCACAAAGATCTCGTTTCTGCCGCAGACCCAGCATTTTCCTTCGTAGTTCTTATAATCAGCCTCCTCCGCAGGGTTTACGTAGGATTCCTCCAGGAGCTCCCAGGTGCTGTCGGGGGTGATACTTTTGATTTTGTAATATGCAGTGTCAAGAGCGGCATTATTTGCGGCGCTGTTCTCCTTGTTGTACGCGTCGTATACGTCAAGGTAGTCCTCACAGCCAATGTTCTTAAGGGTGGTCCGGTAAAGTTTGTTCTCGTAGACAGCAATGACCTCGCCCTCCACCGCTATGACGCGCTTGATGTAGTAGGTGTGGTTCTCGGCGCTCTTTGACTTTCCGAATAGAGCGGTGATCATATTGTCGGAAAGAGCTTCCTTAAGATCCTTTCCGAAGGATCTGGCTTCCTTGGTGTGGTCGAAAATGACGATGTCGCCGTGGTTGATATCGTTGAAAATGACAGGAAGTCGGCTGGCCCCCAGCATCTGGTTGTTGTGGAGCGTCGGCACCATGGAGTCGCCCTGGACTCTGCTGAGCCTTACGATATAGATATTGATGAGAAGCCCCACCGCAACGGCCAGTATAAAAATGAGAATATACGAAATAACTTCTTTCACATAGTACAGTGGCTCCGGCTTCTTTGCGTTCTTCCACCTTTCGCCGAAAGACGCCTGTTCTTTTTCTACCTCAGGTGCAAGATCTTTTTCTTGAGCGAAATCAACGGGCAATTCCTGCTCAGAGACCGCCTCTATATCGTCTTCAACTATCGTTTTTTCGTCAATTTCCGTCATTTTTCCACTCCATATCATCCGAATTTCATCTTTCGGGCTTCGTTTTTTCCGAAAAGATCTTCAAAATCGCTGTGTTTCATGTTTCGCCAGGCACCCGGTCTCAGGTCCCCGATCTCAAGGCCGCCGATTGCAGCCCTCTTCAGCTTCAGCACAGGAAAACCAATGGTCTCCAGCATTCTGCGCACCTGCCTGTTCCTGCCCTCCCGGATCACCATCTTCACCACCGCGTTGGGCCCCTTGAACCGTATCACATCAGCCTTGGCGGGAAGAGTCATCCCGTCGTCCAGCTCCACACCGTCCCTCAGCTTCTGAAGGTCGTCTTCCTTGGGTTCTCCCTTCACCAGAGCCTCGTAGGTCTTCGGCATCTCGTATTTTGGATGTGTGACCCTCTGCATAAAATCGCCGTCATCTGTAAGAAGTATGATCCCCTGGGTGTCGTAATCCAGGCGCCCCACGGGGTAAAGTCTCACGTTATCAAGCTTCACGAGATCAGTCACGCAGGTCCTTCCCCTGTCGTCGGAGGCGGAAGACAGCACGCTGAGGGGCTTGTTCATAATTATGTAAGTCCTTGTTCTTGTTATGGTAACGGTCTTCCCGTCCAGCGTCACCTTGTCCTTCAAAGTGACTTTATGGGCAGGATCGGTGACCCGTTTTCCGTTGACAAAGACTCTGCCTTCGGCGATTATATCCTCTGCAGCCCTTCTGGACGCAATGCCTGAATGGGCAAGGAATTTTTGCAGTCTGAATTCTTCCATAATACCTCTAAGAGATCCGTTTTTATTCCGGATCGTTCAAAGCGCATTTTATCACATCGTTATACCGCATGCAAAAAGTTTGGCCTGATTTAAAGCAAAAATCAAACAATTTCGCCGGTCACATATTCTCCCGATTCGTGGACTTCAAGAATTCTCACAGGCATTATCCTGTTTTTAAGAGAGACGTCGGATCTCACTCTCACTTCAACGTAGTTCTCAGCGTGTCCTCTCGCTTCGCCGGCAGCGTTCCTCTCAAAAAGAACGTTTAAAACTCTGCCTTTCTGGGTCCCGAGAAAGTCTCTCTTAAGCTCCGCCGCAACTTTTTCAAGTTCCCGGGTCCTTGCCTTCTTTACCTCTACCGGTATCTGGTCCGTAAACTTTGCAGCAGCGGTGCCCTCACGTCTTGAATAGGGAAAAACGTGGATCCTGAAAAAGCCCGTTTCGCGTACAAATCTCACGGTGTCGCGAAAATCCTCGTCGCTCTCACCCGGGAAACCGACGATCACGTCTGTGGTTATGGACGCATTGTCGAAGCATTCCCTGAGAAGCTCGATCTTTCTCCGGTACTCTTTTGAGTCGTAGCGCCTCAGCATCCTTTTTAATACATCGTCGGAACCCGATTGGAGCGATGTGTGAAAATGCGGGCACAGCCCCGGGACCTCCGAAAGATTTCTTACGGTCTCATCGGAAATAAGGTCTATCTCCACAGAGCCCAGTCTTATACGCTCCGCGCCGGCCTCATGGACCGCTTTCACCGCGTCATAAATAGTATAACCAATATCTCTCCCGTACATTCCTATGTTTATACCGGTGAGAACTATCTCCCTGTGGCCCGCATTGACCAGGTCTTTTGCCACGTTATACACGTTTTCGACGGGCATGGACCTCACGGGACCCCTGGCAAAGGGGATCACACAGTAGGAGCAGAAGCATTCGCAGCCGTCCTCGATCTTCAGGTTTGCTCTTGTGAGGGACCTGTAGCCCATTGGCGAAAGCATTTCAAAGGCCTCGCCCCTCTCGTGGGGAACAACGCTGAATATCCGCTTCCGGGACTCCACGTATTCGTCAATGACCCTGACGATACCAGACCTGTCCGTATTTCCGAGTATGATGTCGGCGCCGGTGTCAAGGCTCTTCTCACGGTTCACCTGGGGCATGCACCCGCCGAGGACGATCACAGCTTCGGGATTTTCCCTTCTGATCCTCCTCATGAGCTTCTTGGCTTTTTTCTCGCTCTCCTCGGTCACCATGCACGAATTCACGATGACCACGTCGGCAGAGCCGTAACTTTCAGCCTCTTCGAACCTGCCGGTCTCCGAAAGAAGCCTGCTCATGGCCTCGGACTCGTACGTATTGGTTTTGCAGCCGAATGTGTAAATGAAAAACTTCAAAATCAGGTCCTCCGGAGGCTCTTCCGTTTCCGTCAGCCGAGAATCTCAAGCAGCTCTTCCCGCGTGATCGAGATATTGTCGAAGCTTGCGCCGGACAGGAGTTCCGTCGCCAGTTCCTTCTTTCTGTCCTGGAGCTTCATTATGTTTTCCTCGATCGTATTGTGGGCAATGAGCTTGTATACCGTAACTATATTTTTCTGTCCGATTCTGTGGGCCCTGTCTGTAGCCTGGTTCTGGACGGCAATGTTCCACCACGGATCAAAGTGGATAACAATGTCTGCGCTGGTGAGGTTAAGACCCGTACCGCCCGCTTTAAGCGATATGCAGAACACAGGAACGCTGCCCGAATTAAAGTCCTCCACCATCCTTGTGCGCTTCTCCTTCGGAGTCTGGCCAATGAGCGAATAATACATGATCTTCTCACCGTCAAACCGCTTCTGAATGATCGAAAGCATGCTGGTGAACTGAGAGAAAATGAGTATCTTATGGCCGCCCTCGATGGCGCCCTTTACAAGATCGATACAAAGGTCGACTTTGGACGAGCCGCCCTCGTAATTCTCATAAATGAGAGCCGGGTCGCAGCATATCTGACGAAGCTTCATGAGCTCCGCAAGTATCTGAATGGAGACGCCGCCTGCCTTGTCGTCCGGCTTTCTGCTGAGGCTCTGCCTGATGCCCGCAAGGTTCGCCCTGTAGAGCTCGTCCTGAGCCTCCGTGAGCTTTGTCGTAATGATCTCCTCCAGCTTGTCCGGAAGATCCTTCAGAACGTCCTGCTTCAGTCTTCTCAAGATAAACGGATGGATTATCTTTCTCAGCCTCATCAGAGCGTCGTTGTCCCTGAAAGTGACGATAGGAGTCTCGTATTCCTCCTTGAACTGCCTGTAATCGTGGAGGAACCCCGGCATCAGATAGTCGAATATGCTCCAGAGCTCCGACAGCTTGTTTTCGATGGGCGTGCCGGTAAGCGCCAGACGGAAGTCGGAATTTATCTGTTTCACGGCCCTTGACGACAGTGTGGCACTGTTTTTGATGTACTGGGCCTCGTCAATGATCTGATAGCCGAAACGGATGTTGGAATAAAGCCTCACGTCCCGCCTTAAAAGGTCGTAGGATGTGATGGCTATCTCACCGGGTTTGAGATTTCTGATGGTCTCGATGCGCTCCTCCTGCTTTCCGGACACGACCACTGCAGGAAGGTTCGGCGCGAATTTTTCAAGCTCGCTCTTCCAGTTGTAGACCAGAGAAGCCGGGCAGACTATGATGGTTCCGGCCCTTGCGCCCTCCTCGTACTCCGACTTCAGGAAAGCGATGGCCTGTACGGTCTTCCCGAGTCCCATCTCATCCGCAAGGATACCGCCGAAGCCGTTGTGTTTCAGCGTCTTAAGCCATCTGAACCCGTACTTCTGGTAGTTTCTCAATATATCCTTAAGAGATGCGGGAACCTCGAAGTCGTTGTCCTCGAAGGTCTTCATATTCCTGATGAGAGCACGGAAGTCGCGGCTTCTGCTTATAAGAACGTTCTCGTTGTCCGAAAGCTCGCTGTCAAGGTAAAGGGCCCTGAATTTCGGCACTATCGCCGTGCCGCCCGATAAGGTTATCCCGCTCATCTCCAGCATTTTGCCTACATTGGCGAGATTTTTAATGCCTTCGCCGTCAACGTTGATAAACGTGCCGTCGTTGAGCCTGAAGAATTTCTTCTTCCTGTCGTACTTCCTAAGCAGCTCCGCAAGCTGGTCCGGCGTAAAATCGTCACTGTGGACCGAAAACATCAACAGGTCGCCCTGAAGAGATACGCCTGCCGATATCCTCGACGCCTTTTTGACCTTGACGTTTTTCAGCTTGTCCGAGATGTAGACCTCGCCAAGGAGCTCAAGCTCGTACACCTGTCCGGTTATGAATTCATAGAACGCCTCGTCTCCTTTGGCCATGATAGCGGCCTTGAGGACCGGGTCGTACTTGTTAAAATACTGCTTAAGTGATTCGTAGGCAGCCATCTCCGCCGCCTCGTCTCTTGAGGAGCCCGTGTAGTCCCGCTCGTCCAGAACGTTGTACCTCTTTTCCTCTTCGCCCTCGCCGTAGCATGCAAAAAGCTGGCAGGAAACTGTGTCGGAGCCCGGCATGTCCACGTAGAATTTCATCACAGCGTCCTTGGGCATGTAGGCTTTTTCATTGAAGTCCACCAGATTGACTTCCGCAATCCCTTTGAGATCGTCAAGTATCTCCTGAACAAAGAGCGGAAGGTGTTTTTCCGAAATGAATATGCTGTCGCAGGAGCTTGAAGCGACGTAGTTAAAGAACGCAAACGCCCCCGCCAGTTCATTTGTGTCGCAGACGTATACGGTGTTCCCGGTCACGAATATCACCGAGTCAAGGCCGGCAAACACAGGCATGAAGGATCCGGTTACGATAGCGCCTCCGTCCACTCCCGTAAGCGTGAACGACAGCTCCGGAAGCCCCTTCACCACCCTGTAAGGTCTGAAAACGGGCCTTATAACCCCGCCTGCGTATGAATTCTCCTCGGGATCGTCTCGGGCCTCGTCATTATTTCTGCTTTCCTCGCCGAAGGAAGCAATCCCCGCACCATGATTTTTGTTATATGAAGTCCTGTCCGCGATCTCCACAGTGCCGCCGATCAGGCACTCAAAAAATCTGTCGATCAGCTCGTTTTTAAGATTCAGGTAGCGCAGATCGTCCTCGGTCTTCGCCAATGAATACGACTTAACATAGGTACGCTTGTTCTTCCTGTACCTGTCGAGGAACATGATGATCTTTCTGCTGTCCTCGTCAAACAGATTTATGGAATGGGTTATGGCGGTATTCTTTCCGTAGTTTAGGGATTTATTGTGGAGAACAGCCCTTGCATACCCTGCCACGTCCTTCACTATATAAAGCTTCCCGTCCCCCGCCTTGAATTCCGCAAATATGGTGGAATCGGTGAGAGTAAGGTACGGAACTATCCTCAGGGTGGCGTCGCGGTTCTTCACGGATATCTCGATGTGGCGTCTGTATTTTTCGCTCTGAAGCATGGCCACAAATGTCTTATCCGTCTCATGGGGGATATCATCGACACGCACTTCAAAAGAGCCTGACTCCTCATCGGAGATCTGCCCCGCGTCTCTCAGATCAATATATTTAAGGATCAATGCGATGCAATGCTTGCAGATCCTGTCCTTTTCCTTGCTGCCCGGGCATGAACAGATACACGAAACAAGCTTTCCCGTACCCGGTTTGTCATCGACCTCATCAATGACGGCTCTCGCCGAATAAGCATCGTGGGTTCCCTTCACCGTTGCAGAGATCTCACGCATCCGGCCGCTTTCCTGACCCCGGAAATTCACACAGCTGAACCGCTCAGCTCTTTCCTCGTTGTAATAATCAAGTCCGTGCTGAAAATCCACCCTCGACGCACAAGCGCTTTGAAGTTGAAGCCTTGTATACAAGCCAAGCAGCCTCCTCTCGAAAAAAATATCGGAAGATTATTATATAACCAAAAGCCTGAAAGTTCAACCTTGGCGCCCCTTTTTCAAGCTTTCGTTTCAAGCTTTCACGTAAGATTCAGGCTTCGAATTCTCTTACAAAAAGCCTGCCCAGCTTCACAACGCAGTCGGAATCATAGTGGTAGATATCGACCTCTCCCGCAGGTTCGTTTTTGGTGGTCAGCCCCTCGCCAATGGTATCGATATACCGGCAGTTGTCCCTGCTCTCCGCATAGGCCTTCTTTATGCCGTTCAGTTCCTTGTAAAGTGGCCAGATCTCGCTGATGCCGGCGTCCACGTATATGCAGTGATCAAAAAGGCCCTTGAAAGTCCCAGCCAGATCGCGCAACATGCAGTCGTAGAGTCTTGCGTATTGGTTAGTCGTCTCAGGAAGGCAGGCGTCGTTTTCTCCCTGCATCCAGCAAAAAGCTTTGACCTCCGGTTCGTAACCAATGGAGGAAAGATATGAGATGCTCTCCGAAAGCAGCTTTACAAGCTCGTTGTAGGCCCAGCCCGCTCTTATCGGCTCGCCAATGCCGTACTCCTCAACAATATTTTTCTTCTGGGAGGCGTAGGCTTCCGGGTCATATTTAGGGTCTCCCGATGGCGAAAGAAAATCGGTGTGGAGAGACATGCCGCCGTAGGCACATTTCACAATGAAAAACTCCTTTTCCGGATACTTTTCACTGAGCGCCTCGGCAATGCCTATCTCGGGGCCAATGGTAAACTTG
Source organism: Clostridia bacterium (assembly GCA_017444825.1). GTDB lineage: Bacteria > Bacillota > Clostridia > UBA1212 > UBA1212 > UBA1212. Next base: position 73,299 of record JAFSVU010000016.1, on the reverse strand, counting down.
GTCGCCTCCGTACAGCCCAAAGTTGTTTTTACGAAGCCGTTGCTCTTCTTATCGTGGGAATAATAGTTGATCAGTATTTTATCGAACCCTTCGCGCCACTTGCCAATGGTCTTTTCGTCAAAATGGAGTGGAAGGCATTCCACGCGGCCCACGCCAACGGCGTTTGACTGGCCCGAAAGGATTATTATCTCAGCTTTTTTCATTTTTTGCTCCTTTTCGCCCGCTCAAGGTCAGATCTTTTTCATATCATAGGACATTTTATATTTATTGACGCCGGTTTGCCCGTATACGGTAACGATGGCATTGGCGTTTTCAAATAGAGGAGATCTGTAGTTGAGAGCTTTAAGTACGCCCCGCTCGTCCAAAAGCATCAGGACGGTTTTTCCCGGCTCCTGGTAAAGATTCCGGACGCATAAATATCTTTCAAGGTTTAGGATAGAGTTTTCCACCTGACGTGACTTGGCGGTGTCGTAATCAAGGACCGCGATCGCCACGCCGTGTTTTATACATCGCTCTTTAACGTTCGGAAGATTTTCCTCCTTGAGAATGCTTTCGATCAGATCCTTCGAGACCGTAAACTCGTGGTCGTAAACAAGCCTGAAATTCGTTGATCTGAGCATTTTTTCCAGACAGTTCTCCAGATGGTCCGTAAGCACGCCAATGAAGAAATCGGGCTCAAACGTGATGTTAAGTTTGGACGCGTCCGCGGGATCTTTCTCCCCTTTGAATTCGAGGCCCAATGCAATCTTCATGCTTTTCAGAATGATATCCGCGGGTACTGTCGAAGGGTCCTGTTTGTGCCAGGATTCAAAGAGCCTGATCATATTGTAGTAGAACACCTGCGGCGGTTCCTTGGTCTCCTGACGGTAGAAGCAGACCGAGTTCAGCGACACCTCCTCGTAATGTCCTTTGAGGCTGCTGTCTCTTTTCGTAAGCGGGGTATACCTTGTGCATCCGGGGCAGACATTGCCAATGACCTCTCTAAGCCTGGCGTTGTATTCCGACTGGCTGAGCAGCTCGACCCTCACGGGGTAGATATCGGCGGCGTCTTCAACGGTCAGTTCGACCTCGTGCAGCTTATAGTCCTTGTAAAAGCAAGGGGCAATGCATATGCCCTTCTGTGAGAAGAGCGAACGGATGCCGTTGTCTTCGAGAAGTATTTTAAGCTTGAACGTCGAAGGAAAAAACGTACTGCTAACAAGATCCGAAACCGATTCAAATTTGTCGGGCAAAAGATAATACCCGTCCCTGTAATAAAATGCTTCCCTGAACTCGCCCATATCTGCCTCCTCTTTACGTCAATATTACAACGCGCTGAGGCTTTCGCCGCAGCGCAACTATCACTTTCAACTTATGACTTGTTACTTAATAATTTTACCTATATTTACAAGTATATACCTATCACTTGTTACCTCTTACTTATTACCTGAGCGGCACTCCCTTAAACCCTTACTTATTACCTGAGCGGCACCCCTTAAGCTTTTACTTATTACTTTGTCCGGCACTCGCTCGCGTCTCGCACCTTGCATCTCGTCACTTGGCTGCACTTCGTGCAGAATCGTTCCTCGATGAAATGTGGTCGACGTGGGCCCCTCTTACCTTTTACTTCTTACCTGATGCGGCACTCCCTTTAACTCAATCCAGCTTCCCCACGACCTTTTCAAGCACCTTGATGCTTCTCTCCGCCGCCATCCTGGCAAACTCCGCAAAGTCGGCAGGTGACTCACCTCCGGCAGTGTCTGAGATCGCCCGGACGATAGCAAACGGCACCTTGTTTACAGTGCATATCTGCCCCACCGCAGCGCCCTCCATCTCACAGCACACGCAGTTTTCAAAATTGGTTTTGATAAAATTCTTCTGCTCATCGCAGTGGATAAACTGATCGCCGGTCGCGACCGTGCCTTTCGCACACTTTATGCCCTCCGAGTTGCAGGCCTTCTCAAAAAGCGAAACGACGTGGGGATCGCACTTCAGGTAGACCTCATTGATTATGCTGAGAAAGCCTCTGGGATCGCCAATGGGCGTCGTATCCATATCATGCTGCACAGCGCTCACACCAATGGCAACGTCGCCAATGCCAAGTTCCTCGGTGAGAGTGCCCGCAACACCGGTGTTGATGATATAGTCTGGGCTGTAGCGAAGCACCATTATCTCCGCACAAGTACCTGCAAAAACTTTTCCGACACCGCAAACACACACGACCACGTCAGTTCCCGAAAGGCGCCCCCTCGTAAAACGGATACCGCTGATCTTCTGCGAAGACACGTCGGTAAGCCTCTCGATTATGCCGTTAGCCTCAATTTCCATTGCAACTATAAGCCCAACCATACCTCTGATCCTTTCACTTCTTACTTTTTTACCTATTACATTTTACATATTACCTGGAGCGGCACTCCCTTGCACCAGCCACCTATTACTTTTTTACCTGTTACTTATTACCTAAGCGGCACTCCCTTGCGCCAGCACCTATTACTTCTTACCTTTTACTTATTACCTAAGCGGCACTCCCTTGCGCCAGCACCTCTTACCTCTTACCTCTTACCTCTTACTTATTACTTTGTCCGGCACCGCTCTAACTTATTCATTTTCCGCAATAAACGGTATAACTCCACCCGACCAACCGTGGCAAAGCGAATGTCTGAACCCGATATAGCAGAACGCGCCAAAATCTCCGTGAATGTCCTTCAGCCCCTCAGGTGTAGGCTCGTCAATGCGACCACTGCCCTCAAGCCAATCCATGTTGAAATCCTCGAAGAAGGAGGTTGCTCCTCTGTCGAGCATTGCCCCGTAGTATTCCTTCATCAGCTTGTACGCGGTCTCCTTGCCGTGGAGCTTTGCGATCGCCGTAAGAATGAAGTAGCTCATGAACGTGGAGAAGCCTTTTGCGCCGCCCTCGATAAGCATGTCAGCTTCTTTCTTTGAGAGGCTGCCTGTGGCGAAATACTTAAGACCGAGGACCTGCTTTGCGCTGATGACCGGCATATCCTGCTTACCCAGCTTTGCGAGAAGCTCATTGGCGATGGTCGTGTCGATGCCGAACCTCTTAAAGTTATCGATGGCCCTCTTCACGGCAATGATATTGATAGCGCGCATTCCGCTGGGCTCGTCGGGCTGGTCATGTGTCGGCCAGTCAACAAAAAGTCCGGGGTACCTAAGCTCGCCGTCGTCGCCAACGTGGTCGTTCATGAGCTTCACCAGGTTCTCCATGTAGGGCATCTGCTTCTCAAGATAGTCAAAAGCGCCTACTTTTACGGCATAATCGGTCAGGATCATTATCCACCACATTGAATATGCGGGCATGCCGTTCATCCAGTTCGGCAGCGGAGTCTGGTCCACGATGAAGTCCAGAGATCTCTCGACTATCTCGCAGCGGCCGTAAAGAGTAGCATATGCCATGGTCTCGGGGTACATGTCTCCGATCCAGACCAGCCTGTCTCTCTTAACGCCGTCCCAGATGAATCCGGAGGAACCGCAGAGGTCCACAGTTCTCTTCGCGACGTCAAATATCTCTTTTACGCGCTCATCGGTGCCCTTATATGTGTAGATCACGTCGTTCGAATAGATCTCGCCCTCCGCAAGGATGCTCTTGATCAGGTATTCACCGCCCTTCATGAAGTCGATTCGGAGGAACCTGAAGCCTGTCTGCATAAAGCGCATATCTGAAAAGTGTCTCAGGGTTACCACCTGGTCCCTGTTGGAATGGTCGTTGCAGGCGCCCTTAAAGCCTTCCTCTGCCATGGTCTCGCCAACGGACTCGCCGAAACGGAGCCTGACACGGTTCTCCGTGCCGTTGGCAAAAAACGTAAGGATCCTACCTGTTCCGCAGATCTCCTTGCCGAAATCCAGCACAATATATCCTTCACCGTGTACAACGGTGTAATCTCTCTCACTGAGGCCTATCTGGAGCGGCTTTTCGCGAAGCAGCGAATCGATATTATCAATATTGCCCTCCGAAAGCACTATTCTTTTCGGGAAAATGATCTCTGTTTTTGTGTGACTCTTCATATGGTGACTCCTTAGGATATTTCACAATAAAGTATTGAATTACATGAAAGCGGCGTGCGCAAAACTGTCCTCAAGCACCCTTTCCGGGGTCTTTTTTGAATGTGAGATTCATTCAATCGTTTTACGCACGCCTGTATCAGACCTTTTCAGATCTTCAGTTTAAAAATATAACCAATTCCTCCGTGCCCTATCAGACTTTGTCTGAATCGGTAAACGGATCACCGCACTGCGGGCAGAATTTCGGAGGATTCTTCGGATCCTCGGGCTCCCAGCCGCACTTATCGCAGCGGTAAAGCGGAGCGTCAGCCGGTTTCTTTTCGCCGCACTCATGGCAGAATTTGCCTTTGTTCACAGAGCCGCATTTCGGGCAGGTCCAGCCTTCTTCAGCTTCGGGCTTCTTCTCGCCGCACTCGGGGCAGAATTTGCCGGTGGCTTCATGTCCGCACTTGGGGCATGTCCATGCTCCTGCGGGAGCGGGTCTCTTTGTGCCGCAGCTTGCGCAGAATTTTCCGGAAGCCTTGTTTCCGCAGGTCGGGCACGTCCATGTGTCTGCTGCCGGTGCCTGGTTCTGAGCCTGAGCCGCCTGCTGCTGTGCAGCTATGTTGTAAAGGTTGGTTGCCTGCGCAGCACCTGCGTTCTGAGCGAATCCCATTCCCAGGAATCCCTGCATAGCGCCGCCCTCGTTCTGGGCAGCCAGCTTCATAGCGTCGATCTGACCCTGGGTCATAGCGCCTGCGGCAAGTCCCGGATTGTTTGCAAGCCTTGCTTCGTACTGAGCCATGCTGATCTTGTCCTGCCACTCCTGCTCAACAACTATCGGGTTGAGGGCGATCTCAGCGACTACGATACCTCTGCCTTTTCCCCACTTGTCGGAGAGAGCTTCGTTAACGGCATCCTGCAGTTCGGGGATGTGATTAATGAGCTGGCTGGGTCTGATCTCAAGAGCGGAGATCTTACCGAGAGCAGGCTGGAGAGCAGCCACGAATTCAGCCTTCATCGTGGAGGCTATCTCGTCCTTCTTGTACGTATCGGTGACGTTACCTGCAATGCTTGTATAGAACAGAAGCGGGTTATCGATTCTGAATGTATATTTACCGGAGCACTTAAGCGGAATGTCTATGTCGAGACCGACTTTGGAATCGACCACTCTGAAAGTAATTGGGCTCTGTGTGCCGAAATTGTTATCGAGGATCTCCTTTGTATTGAAGTAGTAGACTCTCTGATCTTTTCCGGTGTCGCCACCATATGTGAACCTGGACCACATCACCTTGAATGTATCAATAATGTTTTTACCGAATTTTCCGGCAAAAATGCTGGGCTCTGTGGATGTGTTGTACGTGAACAGTCCGGGTTCGCCGCAAACTTCAACGATCTGTCCCTGTTCCACGATGATCATGAACTGTCCGTCGTTCACGACAATACCGGAACCGTTAGAAATGATGTTATCGCTTCCTTTAGTGTTGGCAGATCTCGATTCGTTAACTCTCTTCTTTCCCTTGACCATCAGTGTGTCGTTCGGAAGAGAATCGCAGTAAAAATATTCCTTCCACTGATCCTGAAGTGCCGATCCGCCGGCGCCCTTGGTTGCCTTAAGAAGGTTGCTTCCCAAATCAATAACTCCTCTTATTAATCCCATTTTAGAGCTCCTTTCAAAATAGATGAGTTGTCAATCTTAAACATATGCGGAACAATCCGCCATAACCAGGGAAAGTATATCAAAATCAAACCGGAATTTCAATATATTCCGCTGTTGCTTCGGTACAAAAACGGGCGTAAAAAAAGACGTCCCCGATATGGAAACGTCTCTTCGTGGTCGGAGTGACCTGACTTGAACAGGCGACCTCTTGCACCCCAAGCAAGCACTCTAGCCAAACTGAGCTACACCCCGACGCCGACAGAGTATAACACAATCGTTTATATTTGTAAAGAGTTATTTTGGCGTGTTGATACGCCTGCCGACTTCCCTCAGAATGTCCACAGAAGGCCCCGGGATTCTCCCCAGATGGTCAGGTCCCACGTTCAGCAGGTAATTAGCGCCAACGGACCTCAGATGCCTTAGCGTATCAATTATCCTGTCAGCGGATTTCCAGTTATTGTCGTAATACTTGTACCCCCAGCTGTCATTCATGGTGCAGGGAGATTCGTAAAGCCTATCGAGAGCATTGGCGTCCGGGATAAAATTATCCTCCGCGGATTCGTAATCGCCGTAGCCGTTGCCAATTCTTGAGTTCACAAGGCAGTCAGGTTGGTACTTTTTCACCATCCGGTAGAGTTCGTCGGTCTGGTCCTTTGAGAGCGTCACAGGAACGTCGAACCATATGAGGCAAAGGTCACCGTATTTGGTCAATATTTCCTTGACCTGGGGCTTGATCTTCTCCTCAAAGCATATGGAATAATCTTTGGCTTTATCATCGGGATAATCCCAGTTATTGGTCAGATATGCCGCATCTCCGCACCAGACCTTTCCCATCGTGTAACCGCCGCCGTGGGGGTGCTGCCAGTCAAGATCCTGAGAATAATACAGGCCCAGCTTCAGTCCGTGCTTTCTGCAGGCCTCCGCAAGCTCAGCCACCACGTCTCTCTTAAACGGCGTGGCGTCAAAAACGTTATATTTCGAAACCTCAGAATGAAACATCGCAAAGCCGTCATGGTGCTTGGAAGTAAACACAACGTACTTCATGCCCGCATCCTTCGCAAGCTTCACCCACTCCTCCGCATCAAAAAACACGGGGTTAAAGCAGTCGCAAAGCTTTCCGTACTCATCAAGGGGGATCCTGAAATACTGCTGAGCCCACTCGGCAATATACCCGTTCATCCGCTCGCCCTTCCATTCGCCTCCGAGAAGTGAATAAAGGCCCCAATGAATCATCATGCCGAACCCGGCTTCCCTGAACCATTGTTTAGAATCCATTTCGTTCGATCCCCCTAAGCTTTCTTCGTGTCATTCTTCTTTTTACGTGGTTTTCTCGTGGTTTTCTGAAGCCTCGGCTCCACCGCGGTGCCCTTTTTCAGTTTAAGCTTCTTCGTCTCAAGAAGCCCCGCAAGATCCGCCTGAAATCTCTTATCGATCCCGTTCTTCGCAAGCAGCCTTCTGAACCTCTGTAGAGTGGTGGCATCCGGCACATTTTCGCTAAAAAAATCAATGCTGAGAAAATTTCTCATGGCAAAGCTGTCGTAAACACAGTCCTCGATGGCCTCGGTGGACAGCCCGAAGATCTCCTGGAGGACGTACATTCTAATCATGGTCTCAAGAGCGACAGGCTTCCTTCCGCGCCGCCCGGTGTAGTAAAAAGGCTTGACGATTATCACCCACTCGTCCCAGGGAATCAGCTTATCAAAGAAACCAAGCATATCATCCCGTTTGGTAGTACTTTTTCTGTTCTGGTACTCAAGACTGGCAAAACTCTGCTGCGCCATTTTACTCCTCCTTTTCCGTAAAAATCCAACAAATGAAAACGATTCAACTCCGCCAAAGCACGGCAAATAAACTATTGAAATTATAACATTAAAACCAATGGCGGTCAACTTTTTTGATCACCCGAAAATGCAACAAAAGCGTACAAAAATATACCCGAAAGCGCCAATGTGCCCTTCCCGGGCAAAAAAAAAATCAGCGGCATTACCCACTGATTTTTGGTGACTCTTACGAGAATCGAACTCGTGTTTCCGCCGTGAGAGGGCGGCGTCTTAGCCGCTTGACCAAAGAGCCGATCGCTTTCGAGCGCTCATAGATGATAACAAAATATCAAACCCCTGTCAAGCACTTTTTTACGGCCGCTTATTACTTAGTACTTCTTACTTATTACCTTGAGCGGCACTCCCTTAAACTATTACTTCTTACCTCTTACTTATTACCTTGAGCGGCACTCCCTTGCGCCAGCCACTTTTACCTATTACCTTTTACTTATTACCTTGTCCGGCACCGCTCACGCAGTCAGAGGTAAACCTCCGTCCCCGGATTCTCCCCCTTGCAGCACCTGATGATATCCCCCGGCGTCTTGACGTCGAAAATGAGCATCGGGATCTTGTTCTCCATGCAGAGCGCAGTTGCGGTAAGGTCCATGACCTTAAGCTTTCTCTCGATGACCTCGTCAAAGGAGATGCGGTCAAACTTAATTGCATTGGGATTGGTTTCGGGATCGCTGTCATATACGCCGTTGACGTTCTTTGCGAGAAGGATCGTGTCGCAGCCAAGCTCGGCGGCTCTTAAAACGGCTCCGGTGTCTGTCGTGAAGAAAGGTCTTCCTGTGCCGCAGCCGAGGAGAACGACCTTGCCCTGCTTCAGCATGGCGTCAGCCTTGGATTTTACGTAAAACTCGCAGACCTGGTCCATCTGAAGTGCAGACATCGCGCAGGCGGGAACACCGTTTTGGCGGAGCTTATCGGCAATGGCAAGACAGTTCATAACAGTTGCCAGCATGCCTATATGGTCAGCGTCGGTCCTGTCAAAGCCCGGATTCTTGGCGCCTCTCCAGAAGTTTCCGCCGCCCACGACGATAGCGACCTCAATGCCCATGTCGACAGCCACTGTCTTTATAACGCCTGCCAGCTCATCAAGGATGGCTTCGTTAAGGCCCGTCTTTCCTTTTCCGCCGGCAAGTGCTTCGCCGCTCACTTTGATCATTATGCGTTTAAACTTTTTGTCCATTTGCTTTTCTCCCGGTCACATAAAAATGGCACGGATGTTAAAGCCGTGCCGTTTTGGTTATCAGCCTTTAAGCTGCTTCTGAACTTCTTCAGCGAAATTCTCTTCTTTTTTCTCAAGGCCTTCGCCCATCTCGTATCTTACGAAACGTCTGATCTTGATGTTTTCGTTGAGTTTTGCGATCGTCTGTGTGAGAACGTCTTTAACCTTGAGGTCGGGCTCTTTAACAAAGCTCTGCTCGAGGAGGCAGAAGTCCTCGTAATACTTGGACATACGGCCCTGAACGATCTTCTCAACAACTTTCTCGGGTTTGCCTTCGTTGAGAGCCTGTGCCTTAAGAACATTGGCTTCTCTGTCGAGAGCTTCCTGGGGAACGTCCTCTTTTGCGATGTAGAGAGGCTGGCTTGCAGCGATCTGCATTGCCATATCCTTTACGAACTGCTTGAAAACAGCGTTTCTTGCTACGAAATCGGTCTCGCAGTTAACTTCGATGAGAACACCGATCCTGCCGTTTCCGTGGATGTAAGACTCAACAACACCCTCAGAAGCGATCCTGCCGGACTTTTTAACAGCGGTGGAAAGTCCTTTTTCACGGAGATAATCAACGGCCTTTGCCATATCGTTACCGCAGGCTTCAAGCGCTTTTTTGCAATCGGCAATACCGGCCTGTGTCTTCTCTCTGAGTTCTTTAAGTAAATTCATATCTACAGCCATAGTAATAAATCCTCCTGTGTTAAATTATCAGCGAATATATCCGCCGCGAAATAACCAATACCGTCTCCTTAAGAGATCACTTATTGGCAACAATGGTCTCCAGCTCTTCAACTTCAAGAGCTTCGCTTGTTTCAGCTTCTTCCATTGCTTTCTTTGCGGCAAAAGCCTCTGCGCCCTCGCGTCCTTCGATAACGGCGTCAGCGATTTTTCCGGTGATGAGCTTGATAGCGCGGATAGCGTCGTCATTTGCAGGGATAACGTAGTCCACGTCCTCAGGATCGCAGTTGGTATCAACTATACCTACAACCGGAATGCCGAGCTTTCTTGACTCAAGAACAGCATTTCTCTCGGTCTTGGGGTCAACCACGAAAACAGCTGCCGGGAGACGGTCCATCTGTCTGATACCGCCAAGGTTCTTCTCGAGCTTATCGCGCTCAAGCTTCAGTTTAGCAACTTCTTTTTTCGGGAGAAGATCGAATGAACCGTTCTCTTCTTTCTCATAGAGCTCGTTCAGTCTGCTGATTCTTGCTTTGATGGTCTGATAGTTTGTGAGCATACCGCCAAGCCATCTATTGGTTACGTAGTACATACCGCAGCGCTGAGCTTCCTCGGCAATAGAATCCTTGGCCTGTTTCTTTGTTCCAACGAAAAGGACCGTGCCGCCTTCTGTGGAAACGCCCTGGACGAAAGCGTAAGCTTCATCGATCTTTTTAACGGTCTTCTGAAGATCGATAATATGGATACCGTTTCTCTCCATATAAATGTACTCGTTCATCTTAGGATTCCATCTCCTGGTCTGATGTCCGAAATGTACACCGGCTTCAAGTAACTGTTTCATTGAAATAACACCCATAATAAACCTCCTGTTTTAGTCCTCCGGCACCGTCATCCGAATACGGAGAGCGACTCTCGCCGCCCACAGCCGCTTCGTCAGGGCCGTGTGAATTTCAATCCGAGCCATTTTACTGCAACTGAATCTAAAAATCAAGCAGATTTTTTGGTCTTTAGCGGTGTTGGTGTTTTTCTTATTATTTTATTAAAAAAGCCGGAGTTTGCAAGAAACGGCTCCGGCAGAAATAATTTATTGCTTATCACTTCACATCAGTCGGAGTAAAGCGTCTCCCACTTGGCGTTGGCTTGTGACTCTATCCTTTCGAGGGCATCGTCGAGCGTCATGGCTCCGTTGACCACGTTCGGAACTATGTCCCTAAGCCCGTCGGTCACGATCTTCGCAATATCAGGCGGCAGGACGCACTCGATACGGCCGTAGGTGTCGGCCTCGGGGTAGGAAATAAACGCATAGTAGTTCTTTCCGTTCTCGGGGTCATCCCTCTTGTCCGCAAAAGGCACTCTCCAGAAGCTCGAATCGGCAAGGGATTTCACGTTAGGAACAGATCCGCCCTCCTGGCCGTTGTAAGCCTTCTGGCCCTCTTCGGTGTAAAGTGAAAGCGCAAGCGCCGCAGCGGCATCGCGGTTCTTGGTCCCGTTAAACACCACAAACCCCGTAGCGCCGGTTCCCACCTTATGGACTGGAGTCGCAGGCATTGACACCACGTCCCAGTCGATGCCCTTCTGCTCATAGGCTCTTCCGGTGCTTGCCAGGCTTATAAACACCATGGTGCTGAAAGCGGGCTGGTAGCTTGAAAAGTCCACCCTTGACGTGGCAGCGGTTTGAATGGCCTTGCCGCCGTTGGCTTCGTAGCGGAGCACGTTCTCCATGACTATATTGCAGGCCTCGGATATTCCCTGCACTACCCGCTCGTCGCTCTTAAAGAACACCTTTTTGTTCTCCGTGTCGTAATATTTTCCGCCCCAGCCTTCAACAAACATGACCGAAACCGGAGCATAACCAATGGGCATCGTGGCTCCCACCACCTTCGTATCCGCATCCTCGGGCGTTGTGAGAACGTGGCAGTACTCTTTGAAGGTTTCCCAGGTCCATTCATCCCTTGACTCAAGCTCCACAGGGTCGATGAGATTGGCTTCTCTTATGAGATCCTTGTTGTAGTTCAGGCACATGTGGTTGTAGTCTCTCATGACCATGTAAAGCTTGCCCTCGCAGATACCCATGCCTAGTATGGCGGAGAATATGTTCTGAAGATCGATTCCGTATGCCTCCACGTAATAATCAAGGGGCATCAGCGCGTCGTGGACCACCGCGTAGTTGTACACCTGGGTCTCATCCAGGAAGAATACGTCGCCAACGGTCCTTGAGGCCACCTGTGCCGCTATCATCTCAAGATTGACGTTGAATTCGACGTTTACGTTAACGTCGGGGTACTTGGCGTTGAAGGCCTTGATCCAGTCGTTCATAGATCGTTTTTCGGCCTCATTGGTGCCGAACATGTACTGGACCTTCACCTTGCCCGAAGGCGTGGGAACATAGTTCTCCGGAAGCACTCCCTGATCCTTTACGTAGCCGCCTGCGCATCCGAAAAGAGCGAACACCATAACAAACACAATGGCCGCAGCGATCGCCTGTTTAACAATAAGCCTCGTTTTATTCAACATCTATCCCTCCCAGGTAAAATTGGTTCTTTCTTCTATCTGTTTCTTTAAGAGAATTATATTGCCCAAGCGTCTTAGTTGTCAAGAAAATTGAGCCCCCGTCCCACTATTCCCGTCAAATAAAGCTGTATTTCAGCTTCCGTATAAGATATAATTAGCTTTGCAATAAAATCCTGCTGCGGAAGGTGAAACCAATGAAAATAGCCGGACTTGACATCGGAACCACCGGGTGCAAGGTCACCGTCTTTGATGAGAACGGCGCCTTTGTCGGAAGGTCGTACAGGGATTATCCCCTAATTAGGGGGTCTTTTTCCCGTGAGATCGATATCAAAAAGCTGACCGAAGGCGTGCTTTCGGCCATTGGCGAGATGGTCGCGGCACATCCGGATATTAAGAGCATTGGCGTGACAAGCTTCGGAGAGGCATTCGTCATGACCGACGGCGAAGGAAAGCCTTTAAACAACGCCCTTATATACACCGATCCCAGGGGAGCAGAGGAATGTTCGGAGCTTGTCCGGAAGCTCGGGGCGGACAGGATCGCTCGCATCACAGGTCTTTCTCCCCACCAGATGTTTTCAATTTCCAAGATAATGTGGTTTAAGCACCATATGCCGGATGTGTTTGACCGCGCAAGACATATTTTTCTGATCTCGGACTATATCGTTTACGTTCTCACAGGCGAAAGAAAAATAGACTATTCCCTTGCCGCAAGGACCATGGCTTTTGATATCATAAATCTCAACTGGTCGGAGGATATCTTTAAAGCGGCGGGCATTGACGTTTGCATGATGTCTGAGCCTGTGCCGCCTGGAACAGTCGCGGGGAGCATGAACGGCATTGACGTTATCGTAGCGGGCCACGACCAGGTCACCGCCGCCATTGGGTCCGGCGTTTTTGACGGAAGCTCGGCAGTTGACGGGGCGGGAACGGTACAGTGTCTCACGCCTATCTACGACACACTTCCCGACATTGGCGTCATGTCAGAAAACAACTATTGCGTCGTTCCATACGTGATCCCCGGGAAATACGCGGCCTACGCTTTTTCATACACAGGCGGAGCCCTCATAAAATGGTGCCTTGACTGCTTCGGGAAAGGCGAAACCAATGTCTCTCTGGAAAATGCATACACAGGAAGCGGCCCAACAGGCCTTCTCGTACTGCCCCACTTTGCGGGAGCCGCCACCCCTTACATGGATACGGGCTCAAAGGGTGCTATCGTAGGACTCACCACCGGCACCACCGCTCCCGAGATCTACAGGGCCTGCATGGAAGGCGTGTGCTATGAAATGTGCTTAAATTACGAAACGCTGAAAAAGACCGGCATAAGGTTTAAGAGTCTTAGTGCCACGGGAGGCGGAGCCAAAAGCAGTGTCTGGATGCAGATGAAGGCGGATATGCTGGATCTTCCAATAACCACCCTCGAAACCTCGGACGCAGGGACCGTGGGCTGCGCAATGGAAGCAGGAATTGCGGCGGGGATATTCAAGGATCTTCGTGAAGCCGCGTCGGTCATGGTGAAAAAATGCGGCACGTATATGCCATCACCTGAGATGCATGAAAAATATATGGATGTATACAAACGGTACAGAGAGCTTTACAAAGCCATAAGGCCGCTTGTCTAAGGAGAAAAATATGCTTGTAAACTTGAAAGAAATACTTAAGATGGCGGACGACCGAAAAATCGCCGTCGGCGCTTTCAACACGCCAAATCTCGAATGCCTCAATGCGGTCCTCGGCGCCGCAGAAGACTTAAATCTTCCTGTGATAATATCACACGCGGAACTTCACGAGGGCGTTTCACCCCTAAGGATAATAGGCCCTGTTATGGTCGAGGCAGCGAAAAGATCTTCCGTCCCCGTATGTGTCCATCTCGACCACTGCGAGACAATGAGCTATATGGAGGAGGCCCTCAAGATCGGATTCACGGGTGTGATGTACGACGGAAGCAGCCTGCCATTCGAAGAAAACCTCGCCAATACAAAAGCCGCCGTAAATTTAGCCTCGGGTTATAATTGCGGAGTCGAAGCGGAGCTCGGCGCCCTCGCCTCAAGAGAAGGAGGCCACGGCGACAGCCAAAGCAGCGGATCCGGAATGCCCGTCTATACAGACCCGGAAGAGGCAGTCCTGTTCTGCTCTGCTTCAGGCATCGACGCCTTTGCGCCAAGCTTCGGCACAGCCCACGGAATATACAGATCAAAACCCATGCTGGATTTTGAAAGAGTAAGAACAATATACGAAAAGACAGGTCTTCCTCTTGTCATGCACGGCGGCAGCGGTGTAAGCGACGATGACTACAGGAAAGGCATTAAGATGGGCCTTCGCAAGATCAACTACTATACGTATATGTCAAGAGCCGCGACGCTGGCTGTAAAAGAAAAGCTGGAAAAAGAAGACGTGACGTTTTTCCACGACCTGGCTCTCGCAGCGGAGCTTGCCATGAAAGAAGATGTGGAAAAGGCGATGAAGGTATTTGCGGGGCTTTAAGTCTCCCGTGCTCAATAACCTATTGTTTTATCGAAATTTTTCATCAAAACGGGGCCGGTTTTTCCGGCCCCATTTTCTCAATCAAATCTTATAGATTTTTATGTTATTCTTTGAATCAGTTACCGTTGTAAAGTGAATCCCACTTTTCATTAGCTTCTGCTTCAAGCTTTGCAAGTGTATCCTGAACCGATCTCTCACCGTTCACAGCTCTCGGAATAACGTCGCTCATGTAGTTCTTAACGATCGTTGCGATTTCCGGAGGAACGACGCACTCTACCTGTCCGTATGTATCAGCCTCAGGGAATGAAACGAATGCATAGTAGTTCTTACCTGTCTCGGGATCATCTTCTTTGTCTGCGAAAGGAACTCTCCAGAAGCTGGCGTCAGCAAGTGTTCTTACGTTCGGTACCGAACCGCCTTCCTGGCCGTTGTAAGCTCTCTGGCCTTCCTCGGTGTAGAGGGAGAGGCAAAGGGCTGCAGCAGCGTCGGCATTTCTGGTTCCGTTGAATACTGCAAATCCTGTAGCACCGGTTCCAACCTTGTGTGTCGGGAAACGGGGCATTGAAACGATATCCCAATCGATACCTTTTTCTTCATAAGTTCTTCCTGCGGAAGCGAAGCTCGGGAACTCTGTGTCGTTGAATACGACGTTGCTCTCCGTGTTATAGCCGCTGAAAGCTTTCTGGTCGGCAGTCTCTTTGATGGCGCCTGCGCCGCCTGCAGCGTTATATACGCAGCAGTTCATGCGAACCAGCTCTTCCATCGCTTTTACACCTTCAAGAACATTTTCATCGGAAACGAAGTTAACTTTCTTATTCTCTTTGTCATACCAGGATCCGCCCCAGCCTTCGAGGAACGGAATGTAGATAGGAGCGTAGCCGAGTCTCAGCGAGCATCCGACGGTCTTAACGTCAGCATCCTCTTCCTGAGTTGTGAGCTGTACGCAGTAATCTTTGAATGTATCCCAGGTCCACTCATTCTCAGCTTCGAGCTCGATAGGATCTTTGAGCTGGGCAGCCTTGATAAGGTCGCGGTTGTATCTGAGGACTATGTGGTTATAGTCACGCATTACCATGTAAAGCTTTCCTTCGACCGTTCCCATATCCTTGATGGCCGAGAAAACGTTTGCAAGGTCGATCTCGTAAGCCTCGATGTATGAATCGAGAGCCATGAGTGCGCTGTGTACGGAAGCGTAGTTGTATACGTCAGTCTCCCAAAGGAAGAAAACGTCTCCTACTGTCTTCGAAGCGATCTGAGCTGCTATAACATCTTTACCAACGTTTGAAAGGTCAGCATTTACAGTAACATCAGGATACTTTCTCTGGAAAGCAGCTACCCAGTCGTTAACGGATCTCTTGTCGGACTCAGTGCTTGCAATATAGTACTGAAGCTTTACTTTTCCGCTGGGCTCAGGGTTATAGCCCTCAGGGAGAGTACCGTCATTTGCGACATAAGGAGTGCAGCCGAAAAGAGCCAGCGTCATGATAACCGCGATTGAGAGAGCGACTATCACTTTGACAAGACTTTTTACATTCGTCTTCATGAAATTAAACCTCCAATGTATATGATTCCGGTGTGTGTTATTAAGAAGATGTTCTGTGCGGACATTCCTGCACACAATAGACAACATGATAATACCACAGTCAAATTTCTAATTCAAGCAAATTTTTACCGCTATATATTACGTGTATTTTTTAAGATGCGTTTAAGGAAAGCCGTAAAAATAACAGCGAAAAGCTTATTCCTCAGGTATCAGGGATATGATCTCCTTGATGGGCATGCACATGTCGTCGGCCTCAAGAGACCTGTGATTTTTGAGGATGCTTTCGGCTACGTTCTTCATTGCCGGGAAGCCGCTCCTTGTGAGCTGGTTCGCGTAGATGACGATATTGGCGCCTGCCGCCTGAAGTTCGTCCTCGGTGACTGAATTGTAGGACGTGGGCACCAGCACCACCGGAGTGGTCTTGTCTTTTTCCCTGAATAATTTCAGGAATTCGAATATCTCGGCGGGATCCTTTTTTCTGCTGTGGATCATGATGCCGTCCGCGCCTGCTTCAACGTACGCAAACGCCCTTCCGATCGCGTCGTCCATCCCCTTCTCGAGGATCAGGCTCTCGATGCGTGCGATGATCATAAAGTCGTCGGTCTTCCTTGCCGCCCTGCCCGCTTTTATTTTCGCGCAGAAGCTTTCCACGTCCGCCTGGCTCTGCTTTACTTCCGTTCCGAAAAGCGAATTCTTTTTGAGTCCCGTTTTGTCCTCGATGATCACCGCCGAAACGCCAAGGCGCTCGAGAGTTCTGACGTTGTATACAAAGTGCTCCACAAGTCCCCCGGTATCCCCGTCGAGGATTATCGGCTTTGTAGTGACCTCCATAATGTCGTCCACGGTCCTCAGCCTGCTGGTCATGTCGACAAGTTCAATGTCAGGTTTTCCCTTGGCGGTTGAGTCGCAAAGAGAAGAGACCCACATGGCGTCGAACTGGTACGCCTTGCCGTTTTCGTAAACCGTGGTGTTCTCGGCAATGAGACCCGTTATTCCGCTGTGCGCTTCGATAGCCGTGATGAGGGGCTTGATCTCAAGGAGACGCTTTAACCTTCTTCTACGCATGTCGGGCATACCGAGAGTCAGGCGGCTCTGTTCCTGGATCTTAAGATACATGTTGTCCCTGGAATAGGGAAATTCCACCAGGCGGCCGCCGTAGCTTTTAAGCACCTCGATGACCTCGTCCCGCACCGGTTTCTGGAAGCCCGTGACCCAGTCGTCTCCATGTACGACATAATCCGGCTTGTAAAGGAGCAGGTTTTCACGGTAGCTGAGATTCTCCTGAAGTACCACCTTACAGACGCCGCTGATACTTGTAAAAAGCTTCATTCTCTCACTCTGGGGCACCAGCGGATACCGTCTGTACGTGGCAACCGCACGGTCGCTGAGAACTCCTATGATCAGCTTTCCGAGCCTTGCCGCTTTTCTAATGATCTTTATGTGTCCGCCGTGGATAAGATCCGTTGCAAAGCACATGTAAACGGTCCTGTTTTCCACTTCTCTCAGCTTTGCGGTAACCAGAGTGAGGTCCTCCGCCGTATCGATCTCCGCACAGAGCATGTCGCCGAAGTCAAACGGCCTGACGCCCAGTTTTTCAGAAACGGCATTGAATGCATTTTCGGCATAGACCTTCACGTTTTCCGCCCTCACAAAAGCTGCGATCTCACCGAGCCAGACGTCAAGGTCACAGGAATTCAGCTTGTAAAGAGGCTGAGCTGCGATCTGCTCCTTTTCGAGCATCGGCACGCCAATGTTAACGATCCTCCCGTCGTCGCCAAGAACAGCCTTGAAGTCCTTTTCCGGAAGAGGGAGGCTCTCCGAAACGCACATGACCGAGGTCTCCGAATCAATGACCGCCTCAAGTACCCTGTTTTCGAAGACCATGTCTCCGTGCATAAGAATGATGTCGCTGCCCTTGATCTCATCTGCCGCCAGGTATATCGAATAGATATAGTTTGTTACGGCGTAATCCGGATTCTCAACGAAAGTGACTCTGACCGGAATATCCAGGGAACCCACGTATTCCTTCAGCGCACCGCCGAGATAACCAATGGTGATGACTGCCTCGTCCACGCCGAAATCAGCCAGCATTTTAAGCTGTCTGGAGAGAATGGTGTCACCGCCGCCAATGGCTGTCATGCACTTCGGCTGCTCGCTTGTGAGCGCTCCCATCCTTGTTCCCATTCCGGAATTAAGTATCAACGCCTTCATAGTCTTACTCCTCATTTATCCAAGAGCATCCGTTCGCACCGTGCGAACGTTTCAGCATTTATTTTCCCCGCAAAAAGTCGCGAAAACTGTCTATATTCTCTTTCGCGGTGGTCGATGGCCTTCCCAGGTCCTTTCTGGCTCCCCTTGCGGAGATCACCTCCACGAACGTATGTGCACCGGTTTTTTCGGAGGCGATAACGTCAAGGATCTTCACAAGAGAAGCCTCATCCGACGCTGTCATCACTCTTCCGAATCCGCAGGCCGCCGCTATGTCAGAAAGACTTCTCTCCTTTGCCGGAGTCGGCATGCCTCCCACCGAATCGTGGACCCCGTTATTTATCACAAAATGTATAAGGTTTGACGGGGCAGTCTCCGCCTCCACAAGAAGGGATCCCAGGTGCATAACTGCAGCTCCGTCGCCGTCAAGGAGCACTACCTTAAGATCAGGCTTTTCCATGGCTATCCTGAGAGCCACAGAGGATGCGTGGCCCATGGAGCCCACAGTCAGGAAATCACTTTCGTGACTTTCCCCGTTTCTTTCCCTTATCTCATAAAGCTCCCTCGAGGTCTTCCCCGTGGTGGAAACAAATGCCGCGTCCTTGAATCTTCCGGCTATCAGTTCCACCGCCCTCTCCCTTGTAAGAGTTCCGCAGCTGTAGTAATCAGCTTTGAGATCATACGTGAGAGCGCCCTTCTTTACCACAAGAGCGGCGGACTTTCCGGATGCAAACCCATCGCGAAAACCATCAAGGAAGGATCTTACGTCGGATGGAGCAGTGTCATCGCCAATGACCATGACCTCAAGTCCCATAAGCTTAAGCAGAGGGACCGTTATCTCTCCCTGGAAAAGATGCTGGGGCTCGTCGTGAACACCGGGCTCTCCCCTCCATCCCACAACGAACACCATTGGGATGCCGTAGATCTTCTCATTGGTCAGTGAGGCAACGGGGTTTAGAGCATTTCCGATGCCGCTGTTCTGCATGTAGACAAGGCCCATCCTTCCGGTGGCGATATAGTGGCCCGCCGCCAGTGCCACCGCGTTTCCCTCGTTGGCAGCGACGATATGCTTTCCCGAAAGGCCGTAAGTGTTGTACAGCCAGTCACAGAGAGGCGACAGCAGCGAGTCCGGAACGCCGGTGTAAAAATCCGCGTCTATTGAATTTACAAAATCCTGAACCTTCAAAGCAAATCCTCCGGGTCAGAAAGACCATGAGCCAAACCACTTAAGCATGTTCACGTAGCCTGTAGGAACGGGAGTTCCCGTGAGGACCGGGTAGAACATAATGAACAGCAGCAGCACGATCGCGAGATATACAAAGTTCACCCACTTCGGCATAATCTTCTTTTCCGTCAGTTCCTTCAGAACGTAAACGATGAAGAATATCGAGAAAGCGAAAGCCGAGAAATAGTGGTATATGAAGCAGACCCTGTTTACAAGTATCCACGGAGCGTATTGGAGCGCATATGCCACAGCAAAGAAGCCCATCTTGAGATCCTTGTTCCTGAATGCGAAGATGCAGGAGGCAAACAGGCAGGGGATGCCGAGCCACCAGATGGCGGGATTGCCGAAGGAACTGATGGTGGACCTCATGCCCTCAGGCACGTTGTATCCTACGTAGTACCAGATAGGTCTCGTCATTATCGGCCACTCGTACCACATGGAGCTGTAGCTGTGTGTGGCGTCAAGTTTTGAGTGGTAGTTGTACATGTAGACCTGGTTGTCAAGCACTATCTGGATGAGCGACTTGCCGGGGTTGCTGGGCATGTAAGGAATGTATGAAAGCACGTATATTCCCGCGGGAATGAACACGAAGAACACGAAGCAAAGTCCGATGGTGGGGAGGAAATTCTTCAGCATATAGCGCTCCATCGTGAGCTGCCTCGGTTCCTCGCCCTTCTTCGAAAAGTCATACGCCCTGCCGGATCTCACGTCCAGTATCTCTCTGATCTTCGCTATGAAGAAGAGGATCGCGAGAGCCGCTCCGGTGTAGAGACAGGTCCATTTGGAAGCCGCTCCCAGTCCGAACATCAGTCCGCTCAGCGCCAACGGAACAAGGGACTTTACGAAGCCCCTCTCGTAGGACTTGGTCTCGAAATAGTCGTACATGAAGTAGATCATCGCCACCGAGAAGAAGCAGGCGTAAGTGTCGATGGTGGCAAGCCTCGTCTGGGCCAGCCTCATAAAGTCAAAGGCCATCAGGAACGAAGCCGCAAAAGCCCATTCGCTCTTCTTGAACACTTTGAGTGCAAAGGCATAGATCAGCGGAACGAGAAGCACGCCAAAGAAAACGCCCGAGAATCTCCAGCCGAAAGTGTTCATGCCGAAGATCAGTATTCCGATCTCCATAATGACCTTTCCGAGAGGCGGATGGGTACGCTCGTAAATGCTCAGTCCGTGGATCTGCTCATATGCCGTGCGGGGGTGATATATTTCGTCAAAATAGGTGGAATCCAGGTATGATCTCTCGGGCCGGAGCTCCGACTGCTCGTCGAAAAGATACTCGGCCTTTCCGGATCTGTCGGTCTCCTCGTAGTCGGCCTCTATGGTGCTGAGGTCAAGCTTTACGGGCATCAGTTCCCCGTCAACGTTCTCGTAAAAACCGATTTCGTTTAACCAGAGCCCCGACGTGGTCACCTCCACCCGGATGGTCTTGGTTTTAAACCCTACCGCTTTGTAGTTCCACTTGTAGAACGAGATATCCTCGTAGGTGATCGTTCCGCCGGTCCGGAAGGTATTGTCGGTGTCAAGGTATTCCACTTTGACACTGCCGCTGCCGGGTATGCCGCCGAAGTAAACTATCCTCGATATCTCCTTTTCCTCTTCAAAGGAGACTGTTATCGACTCTCCTCCGTGAGCGGGCTTCCAATAGGTGTTCGGCGTTCCCGAAGTGCTGCCCATACCGATAAACGAGAACAGAGCGGTAATGACCGTCATCACGCACACGATTATGACATCGGCGCGTTTCCAGACCGCCCTCTTGGGAGATATTCTGAGGTCTTCGGGAGACCTTGAAGCCTTGTCGGAGCGGAGAGCCGTCACAACGCAGAATGCTATCGCGGTTATAAGGACGACTGCAAAAAGTATCTTGAACCAAATGCTGACCTCCGGAGCTTTCTTGTCGGAACCCGTTGGCGTCAGTTTCAGTGTAACGTGGCCCTCCGGGACATCGGATTTGCTGACCTTCCGGATGATCAGGTCGTCAAAGTAAGCGGTGCCGCTGCACTCGCTGCCGTAGCCGCCAAGACCGAGACTGATATCTATAGTTTTCTGATCTTCGGTGGTCTCAAGGTATACGGAAGCGCTTCTCCAGTCGGTGGTTCCCGTGGTGGAGAATGCCTTTCCCATCATATTGTAGCCGGAGAGATTTGCGCCGGCCCCATCGGACACGTTTTCGGTCCTCAGCGTAAGGGTCACTTTGTAGAACGAATTCGGCTGAACTTTAAACTCTTTGTGTATTCTGGCGTCGTTCAGCGAGCTGTTCTCGATCTTGAGGCAGTTTCCGGAGCCGTCCTTGCCCTGCACCAGTTCGATGGTAGTGGGATTTTCATCCGTGTGCTCCGCCCTGTAGTTGTATATCTTCCAGTCGAAGCCGGATTTCATGTCAATGTTCTCAAAGTCGCACTTGTAGTAGCTCAGCGGCCTTAAGATAAGGTACACCGCCACAGCGCCCACAATGGCCACAATCGCGACAATGCACAGCGCAATTGTCAGATTGCGCCTTTTTTTAGGATCTTTCGTATTAGTATTGGTTATCAGCGTATCTTGCATCGTTACCACCCGTGTTTAATTATTTTCCGTTCTTTTTGCGCCGCAGGGGCCCCATTTTCCGAGGTCTGCAGGTTCCGACATCTCACTGCTAAATTTTTTCTGTTCGAGAGCCCTGTTTGCCATAAACATCGCAAATATCGCCAATGCCGCGATCACGGTAATTGCGGCAAGCCAGCCCCTGTACTCGTTAAGCTTCGGCCAGTAATAGTCGCCGTAGAGCGCATAATCGTTCTTCACGCTCCTTATGGAGCCACCCACAAGGAGCCCCAGCATGATCTCATGCACCGTTATAAAACCAATGCCGCTGACAAGCCCGTATGCGCTGAGCATGCCCTTTCTGTGGTAGCATATCGCCGCAAGAAGCACCAGTGCAACCGCCGGGAAGAAATACCTTTCATGCATTCTGGGGCCGAAACAGGACACCATTGCAAACATGTGGGCACCCGCCAGGAATACGAGCCCCGGGTGAAACGCTTTTTCCACCGTGTCGGTCTTTTCCGCGGCAAAGGCCTTTGCCCCTTTTATGGCATTGGCAAGTTTTACCGCATAGACCGCCAGAGTTGCAAGGCTGATCAGAACGATGAAGAGCATGCCCCAGGTGTAGATCGTAAAAGGCCCTGCCTGCGTGCTGTCCTGGACCCAGTTCTGGCCTGCCAGGAACCAGATATTGTAATTGTTGACCGTGGCGTACTCATAATGGTCGATGGTGCCGAGGAAAAGGCTGAATATCCAGGGAAGATTGAGTGTCTTTCCGAAGAGTTCCACCTCTTTAAGCCCCATTCCGAAGAAGGGTATGCAGGGGACGACCAGGCCTGTCACAAGACCCAGAACGAGTTTCCCCATGAACCCGAAAGCTCTCCCCGGCCTTCTTCTCACCAGGTCCAGCACAAAATCGACGATGAAAACGCAGCCCAGCACAGGCAGGAATATTATCATCTGAGGCTTCAGCATGACGCCAAGGCCGAAAAACAGCCCCGCCGCAAGGTACTTTTTCCCGTTGAGGGATATGCAGCAAAGTATAACGAGAAGCGCCAGCATGGAATCCACCTGACCCCAGCAGGATGCGTCCACAAGCACCACGGGGTTGAACAGCCAGATCGAGGCAAAGAACAGCGCGCTGCCGAAGCTGTAACGCTTTTTCACAGCCGCAAAGTAAATGATAAAAGCGATGGCAATGTCCGCAAGTATGGAAGGAAGCTTGACCATCATGCTCATGCCGGTGCCCGACGCGCCAAGGAGCTTCCCGAGATGCGTGACCGCCGCGAGGAAATATGCATAAAGAGGCGGATAATCGCAGTTTGTGGCTATCACGTAAAGCTGCGACATTCCGTTTTCCGCGGCGACCCGGCCCCAGTATTTAAAGAGGCCCACGTCTATTCCGCACTCATAATAGCTCACCGAAAGAGCGAGTCTGAGCCCCAGCGCAACCATAAATACAACTATGAAAACTGCCACCGGATTTCCGAGAGTCTTGAGCGGTGCCCCCGGAATGTCATATCTCTTATTCGGGAAGACCCTGACGCTGTCCCCCTCCGGAATGTATTCCGCGCCGAGCTTGTCGTAAGCCCTGACGTAGAGCCCGTAGATAAGAAGGCCTATAAACGCAAACGTCAATATAAGCCAGCTTACAATCCTCATGTCCGCATAGGTGGCTTCGTTGTACTGTGCGTCGCTCGTCACCTTCCCGCGGGCGGAATTCACTGTCACAAGTTTGGCGCCGGAAGGGACCGAAGACACCTGCGTCACCGTCACATTGTCAAAAAAAGCCTCGCCCTTTACGGTACCGCCGTAATATCCAAGCCTCAATGCGACGGTGTAGGAATCAGTCTTCCCCACTGTTACGTAGTCGACCACGTGGGTCCAGGTGTCATTGGTTACGAAAGTGAAAGACGAATCTTCGGATTCGAGTATCGATACGTTCGCGCCCTTCTTCCCGGATTCGATCGACGCCTTTACGTCCGCTTCTATTTTGTATATCTTGCCCGCCCTCAGCGTGACCTTTTTGCTGAGTCTGGCATCATTTTCTTCACTGCTTACGACTTTGAGACAGCTCCCGCCGTCCTTTCCGGCGCCCTTTTCCACGGAGTATTCCGAAACGCCCGGGGTGTACCCTTCGAAAAAGAATCCGCTGCCGCTGAAGCTCTCAAAATTCTCCGAAAGGAGTACGGAACCAATGCCGCCGAAAGCCTTAAGCAGCGCGTAGACGATGACGAACAGAACCAATGCGGCCGCTACACAGATGGCGACTTTCTTGGTTTTTGTGTCGAACGTCTTTTCGAACCGGGTTTTGATTTTTGAAATAAAACCTTTTTTTGCGTTCATTCTAAAACAAATCCTCTAAATATATTCGATGGTCTCGACGACGGAATCCTCGCCGATAACCGGATCATCGTGCACTTCAAGAAGCCTGATCCGGCACCCCGGGCCTATGTCCGCCTCCTCGCACATCACCCTGTCTATCTCGCAGTAGGACAGGTCCGCATAGTCACAGGTCACGTGGTCACACCTCAGCACGCACTCCACCGGGTCCGCTACCACGCTTTTGACCGTGAGGACCTCGCACTTTATGGATGTGGCCTCTGATGTGGTTCCATTGGCTTTGAAAGTCACGTTTATCGCCCTGAGAAGGTTCATGAAGGTGCCGCTCCCCGTGATATTCACGTCATCGGCCACTACCTTTCCCGAACCCGTAATGCTTCCCGCAACGTCAAGGTCTATGGTGCTGAGCTTTCCCATCACGTTGAGCTTTCCCCTGACAAGTACCTTGTCCGAGTGCATGTTTCCGTAGCACACCGTATCGCCCGGTATGACAGCCTCCTCGCACGTAAGCCCGCTCTTCAAAGTGGAAGCTCCTTCACACAAAAAAGAGTCGCAGGAGACCTTATCCGTAAAGGTCGCTCTGCCTTCTACGGTAAGCCTCGCCACGTCCACCTGTTCATGGAAGCCCGCCTCCGCCAGTACCGTAAGCCTGTCCGGCGTAAGCTTCTCAAAAAACTCCCCGTCCTCCTCGACTTTCATCTCATCGAATGATTCATTTTCGTCGATCATCGAAAGGGGCAGAAAAGAAGCAGCCTGTATTCTCTTGGGCGAATTGTCGGGCACAGAAAGACTCCTCCGTTAAAAATCATGCGTTTTTATTATAATCCAAAATATCCCTTAATTTCAACTTTGCTTTTTTTCGGGATTTATGCTAACATTCGCAGAGAAGGACTTTTGATCGGCGTTTTGCATTGGTTATTTGAGCCTTCTTTTCAGGTTAACAGGTTGATCGGAGGTGACTTGATGAGCGAAAAATCGTTTAAGATCGACGGCGGACCGGACAGCGACCCGCTGGATTTTTATTTCACTGCCGATAACGACGACAGCACCGAGGACGTCATCATCACCGATGAAGTTGTGGCTATCGTTGCGGGGCAGGCAGCTCTCGACACCGATTTCGTCGCCTCTATGAGCTCCACCGTTGCGGGAAACATTGCCGAGTCTCTGGGCCTCAAGAACCCCACCAAAGGCGTTACCGTCCGCACCGACGACGGAAAAGTCATACTCGACCTCTACGTGGTGGTCAGGTACGGCAGCAGGATCTCCGACGTCGCCTGGAACATTCAGGAAAACGTAAAAAAAGAAGTTGAAAACATGACAGGCGCTGTGGTCGACGCGGTAAACATTCACATCACCGGCGTTGATTTTTCACAAAAGCCCAAGAAAAAAGCCTGAAAACCGTAGGTTTCCGGCAGATCATTGCCCTTCCGGGAGGATTTTATGAACACTTTCTTCAGAGTTACAGTTGCGATCTACGCTTTCATATCGACCATCATCGGCGCGGTGGTCATGATCTCACCCTTTGGCGAGAAAAAACTGATGAACCTGATCCTGGAGCGTGCCGAGATCAATCTCTACAACTCCAATGCCTACGACGTCATCGTCTTTATAATCGGCCTCATGTTCATGCTGGTCAGCATCGCCATCCTCTCCAGCGGCATCAGGGGCAAAGGCTCGTCGAAGTACATCTCACGCGACAATCCCGCCGGCACGGTCAACATCTCCGCCGTATCCATTGAAAACATCGCCCTCGCCATGTCGAGGCGCTTCCAGGGCGTCAAGGACGCAAAAGCCAAGGCGATTTTCCGCAAGGACGCATTGACGATATCCATCAGACTCCAGGCCTACACCGACGTCAACCTCCCCGAGCTCTGCAAGGGCATCCAGGAGCGAGTCAAGGAATCCATCGAAACATCCACCGACATCAAGGTTCAGAACGTCACCGTCAACGTTGAGAACGTTTCACAGCAGGGAGAATAACCAATGTTACGCAAACTTTACAAATTCTACCGCAAATATCACTATTGCATCAACGGAGCCCTGCTCGGCCTCATCACCGGCCTGATGTTCGTCTTCTTCGGCATCATCAAGTCCATCATCATCCTCGCCTGCATCTACGCCGGCTACTTCATCGGCAAGAAGCTCATGCAGGACAGAGACTTCATCAAGAAGCTGCTGGACAGGATCCTGCCGCCGGGGTCGTACCGTTAACTGCTTAAGGGAGTGCCGCTTAGGTAATAAGTAAGAGGTAATAGGTACGGGTGGCCCACGTCGACCACATTTCATCGAGGAACGATTCTGCACGAAGTGCAGCCAAGTGACGAGATGCAAGGTGCGAGACGGGAGCGGTGCCGGACAAAGTAATAGTTTGAGGGGTGCCGCCCAAAGTAATAGGTAATAGCATAAGGGAGTGCCGCTTTGTTAGAGCGGTGCCGGTCAAAGTAATAAGTAAGAAGTAAAAGGTAAGAAGTGCTGCGCTAAGGGCCCACGTCGACCACGTTTCATCGAGGAGCGATTCTGCACGAAGTGCAGTCAAGTGACGAGATGCAAGGTGCGAGACGGGAGCGGTGCCGGTAAAGTAATAAGTAAAAGATATCAGGTAATATGTGCTGCGTATTTCGCTGCTGAAATACCAAACAGTTTAACAGCGTTAGATTAATTATACATCGCGATATTTCCGGGCAAAGCCCGGCATCACAATTCGGGGGCCTTCGCCCCCTTATTTTCTGAAAAGCGGGGATTTTGCTGATATTTGATCCTTGCTTCTGTATTCAATGGGTGTTGACCCGTATACTTCCTTGAAATTACGTTCAAACGTATAAATCGAGTTATAACCGCTTTCATATGCGCATTGGATTATAGGTGCATTTGTGTTGTCCATCAGATAACATGTATGGTTAAGGCGCATTAGATTGACATATTCGTTGAAAGTGATTCCAACACAGTTTTTAAATAAACGCGAAAGGTACGCGTAATTCATACCTATTTCTTTCACCGCTTCGTGAAGCGTACACTTTTTCGTATAGTTGTTTTCTACGAATCTGAACATTTTATAAACCGCGGTGTCGTTTTTTGCGTCACGCAGCTTATACTCCGCATTTTTATCGAATTGACCGCAGATGTAATACAATATGCCTTTTTTTACTTCTATTAGTGAGTCGTCGTCAAGCTCGTCAAGCATTTCCATCGTATTTTTTGACAAAACGAATTTTCCGTCCTCAGGCACACAGCCGTATAATCTTGATGAATAAGCCTGAATGATAAAAGGAGAAAAAATAAACAAAGTATGTTCGCTTTTGACAGAAAATAATGAGTGCACCTGATTTGGAAATATCAAAACGGCTTCGTTTTTTGAAAGCTCATATTTCTTTGAATCGACCTCAACGGTCATACTGCCGGATCTAATAATTATCAGCTCAAAGCTCTGATGCAAATGAGCCGGGAAACTGAAATCGACCCCGGTTTCTTTTTTTATATAATTGGCGCTTTTAAAGTGTTCGAACTGATATTTCATTTACCCTCTCCGCTTGCTTTTTATTGATTATATCCAGCGATTCGTATAAGTCAACAATGTTTTTTGATAAAAACCATAAAAAGTAGAATTTTGAGTATATCGGATCATAAAAATGACTTGGCTGGACGGCTTAAAGGCAATATAATGAAAATTGAAAAAAAGCTTGGGAGGGCGGTATATGTATATAAAAAACGAACAGATCGAATTCAAAGGCAGGGGGAGCAAAGATCCTTTCTCTTTCAGATTTTACGATAAGAACAGAAAAATACACGGCAAGACCATGGGCGAGCATCTGAAATTCGCCATGAGCTGGTGGCATACCGTCAACGCCTCCGGCACGGATATATTCGGCGGCGACACGATGAGCAAGACTTTCGATCTGTCGGGCATGGATATGTATAAGGCTAAAGCGGATTTCGCGTTTGAGCTTATGCAAAAGCTCGGCATAGATTTTTACTGCTTCCACGACGTGGACGTCGCTCCGGAGGGCGAGACACTCGCCGAGAGCGTCAAAAATCTTGAGGTAATGACCGATTATCTGCTTTTGAAGCAGAAAGAAACGGGTATAAGACCGCTTTGGGTAACCGCGAATATGTTCGGCGACAAAAAGTATATGGCGGGTGCGGCGAGCAGCCCCAACGCCGACGTTTTCGCCGTCGCGGCGGGCAAGGTAAAGGCGGGCATAGACGCCGCCGTTAAGCTCGGCGCAAAGGGCTACGTTTTCTGGGGCGGACGCGAGGGCTACGACACGCTTCTCAATACCGACATGGCGCTGGAGCTTGACAATCTCGGCAGATTCATGCGCATGGCGCGCGATTACGGACGCGCCCACGGCTTTGACGGCGATTTTTACATAGAGCCTAAGCCGAAGGAGCCGACGAAGCATCAGTACGATTTCGACGCGGCGACATGCGCGAATTTCCTGCGCGCAAACGGGCTTGAAGCTGATTTCAAACTCAACATAGAGGCGAACCACGCCACGCTCGCGGGTCACACGTTCAACCACGAGCTGCGCGTCACGGCGGTCAACGGTATGTTCGGCAGTATAGACGCCAACCAGGGCGATCTGCTTTTAGGCTGGGACACCGACCAGTTCCCGACGAACGTTTACGAAACGACGCTTGCAATGTACGAGGTCATAAAAGCCGGAGGATTTACAAACGGCGGTCTGAATTTCGATGCGAAAGCGAGACGCCAGTCGAACACGCTTGAGGATACGGTCTTGTCGTATATCGCCGGCATGGACGCGTTCGCGCTCGGGCTTATCAAGGCGTATCAGATCATAGACGACGGCAGGATTGACGCGTTCATCAAGGAACGTTACGCTTCATACGAAAGCGGTATAGGCAAACGTATAGTCGACGGCAAAGAAACCCTCGAATCCCTCGCCACCTACGCCGCCGATCTGAAAGATATAAAGGTGCAAAGCGGCAGACAGGAATACCTTGAAGCCGTGATGAATGATATACTCTTTTCATAAACTTAAACGGAGGAGGAAATGAATTATTATATTGGCATAGACCTCGGGACGAGCTCGTGCAAGGGGTCGGTGGTTGATAAATTCGGAAAAGTTTACGGCAGCCACAGCGTAAAATACGGAGTAGGCAATCCCGCGCCGAATTACAGCGAGCAGGACCCGGCTGACTGGTATAACGCGGCTGTCGAAATACTGAAAATTTTGTCAAAAGGGATCGAAGACGATATAAAAGGCGTGAGCATAGCCGGGCAGATGCACGGGCTCGTCATGCTTGACGAGGACGATAACGTCATACGCCCGGCGATACTTTGGAACGACGGAAGAAGCGTAAAGCAGACAGCGTATTTAAACGGTATCGAGGATACTTTCAATGAAACGGGAAACACGGCGTTCCCGGGCTTTACCGCGCCGAAAATTCTTTGGGTGAAAGAAAACGAGCCGGAAAACTTTGCAAAATGTACAAAGATCTGTCTTCCGAAGGACTATCTCGCTTATATGCTCACCGGCGTTTTCTCGACCGATTATTCGGACGCTGCGGGTATGCTTTTGCTTGATGTGGAGCATAAAAAATGGTCGGAGAAAATGTGTGAGATCTGCGGCATCACCGTCGAAATGCTGCCGAAGCTTTATGAAAGCTATGAGATAACGGGCAAAATAAAGGCGGAATTCGGGCTTAAAAACGCTGTTATGTGCGCGGGCGCGGGCGACAACGCCGCATCCGCCGTCGGCACCGGCACGCTCTCACCGGGCGACTGCAGTATTTCGCTCGGCACGAGCGGTACGGTATTTCTGCCGTGCGATGAATACGTGCCCGGCGTGGGCAGGGTGCTGCACAACTTCTGCCATTCTAACGGCAAATATCATTTGATGGGCTGTATCCTCTCCGCCGCAAGCGCAAACGACTGGTGGACAAAAAAGATACTCGACACCGGTTATAACAAATTCACGCTCGAAAAAGCGGCGGAAACCGGCGTGTATTTTCTGCCTTACCTTACGGGCGAGCGCTGTCCGCATAACGATGTGAACGCACGCGGCGCGTTTGTCGGGCTGTCTGCTGAGACGAGCCGCGAGGATATGTGTCTTGCCGTTTACGAGGGCGTCGCATACGCCTTGCGCGACTGTATCGAGACGGGCGGCGTCAGCGTCAATTCCGCAGTTTTGTGCGGCGGGGGCGCGGTAAGTCCGCTGTGGCAGGCGACGGTTTCAAACGTGCTCGGCGTTGACATATATGTCACGGAAACCGAGCAGTTCGGCGCGGCGATGCTCGCCATGACCGCCTGCGGCGAATACACCGATCTCATCGCCTGCGCCGAAGCGACGGTAAAAAAGCGCCTCGCGGTGAAATACGATAAAAAAATACATGAAAAATATAACAAAGGCTTTGAGACGTACAAAAAACTGTATCCCGCTCTGAGATTGCTTTAACGAGGTATTTATGAAAAAAACGGAAATAATTATCGGCGAACCGAAATCGGCATATGAAAACGGGCTTTTCGGTGTGAACACGGAGATAACGCGCAAAGGCTTTTTCGGCGGTTTATCGGCGCAATTGATAATCAACAGAAAACTATTTGCGGGCGACGCCGCGCCTTTCGGTTGGGATTGTGAAAACCATGAATATATCACGGATAAAAAAGAGGAAAGCCTCTGCGGCAGTAATTTCGTGATACTGCATAACGGCTGTATGAGCCAGACGTCGGACGTAATCGCGACAAAAAGCGGCGAAAAATACACGGCGCGTATCTGGGTAAAAGCGTTATCCGATAACGCGGCGGTCACGTTTGGATTAAAAGGATCGGAAAAGCATTTCGGCGCGCCGCAAAACGATAAACCTTATACCGAACTGTCGTTTGATTTTGACGGAAACGATATCGAAAACGGAGAGTTTGTTGTAAAAGCGGACGGTGATATAGCAGTTTACGAGTCTTCGCTCATACCGACCGATAACTTTTACGGTATGCGGCGCGACGTTATCGAGGCGCTGAAATATATCTCTCCGTCTTCGCTCCGTTTCCCCGGCGGCTGCGCGGCGGACCATTTCGACTGGAAGCAAAGCCTTAAAGCGCCTGAATTCAGAACACCGGCGCACGGCGGCGACAAGTGGTTTCTGTTCCGTGACACGTATGATCAGGACTGCCTCGATATAGGTATCAACGAGTTCATGATGCTGTGTAAAGAGCTTAACGCCGAGCCGGAATACACGGTAAGTCTTCTATTATCGGACGGGAAAGACGCGGCGGATATAGTAGAATACTGCAACGGCGGGACCGATACGGAATACGGCGCGGTGCGGCAGTCTCTCGGATTAGATAAATTCGGCGTCAAACTCTTTTATATAGGCAACGAAGCGTACTTTTCGGGCGCGAATATCAGCAAAACGGCGCGCTTGCGGCAAAGCGAACAGACGAGCTTATCGCCGCGATGAAAAAAGCCGACCCCGGCATAGTTCCCGTCGTCGGTCTTACGTGGGCGAAGGATCTTCAGAGGTGGAGTCACGATTTCGTCGCCGCAGCTGAAAGCGAATACGAATGCATTTCTTTTCACGACTATATCGGCATTCTGCCCGACCCGACGCAGGGGAAAAACGGCATGGCGACGGCGGAAATGCTCAAAACGAATCTTCATGACGGCGAAAGTTACGGCTTGAATTTCTACAAAAACGGGCTTTATCCCGACCGCTTCGATAAAATAAAAGTCTGCGCGGACGAGTGGAATTACGCGTGGGGGCAGGACAGCAATAACGCTTTGTTTTTCTCAAACGCCCTGCAGTTCCACTTTTTTGCAAAAAGCGGGCAAAAATATCATATAAAACGCGCTGCGTTTTTCATGCCGGTAAACGAGGGCATGATAACCGTAAAAGGCGCGGGATGCAGAGTTGAAAGCACGGGCGAGCTATTTCATTTTATGCAGGGACATAAGGACGGCGTAGTCTGCGAATGCGACGCCGACCCGTCGCTTGACGTGCTGTGTACAAAACACGGTAATTATCTTTATATGTCAATAGTTAACAGATGCGCGGAACCGTGCGGAATATCGGTAAAAGACTGTAAAATAACGTCAAGCGTGCAGATAACTGTCAAGAATTACAGCTTTGATAATAACGATTTTGAGGTGATACAAGACAGCAGTACGCTTTACGGTCACAGCCTCATGTTTTTAAAACTTGATAAAATAATACAAAAATAGCAACACTAAGCAAATGTTTTCCGTCCTGACGCAATTGTAAGGACAAAGTGCGGCGGAGACGGTAATGTGCGAGGCGGAAACCGAGCACGATTAAATGATAAAACTGTTATTTATATATTGACGATAATATAAGTGCAAACGAAATTATCGTCTTTTTGTGTTTCAGGAGAACTCTGCAAAGTATTTGTCATAAAATATTTTTAATATTTAATTTTCAGCGGCCTCTGCCTCCCTTGACGAAGCCTTTCGAACATGCTTATAACAAAATAAGGGGCCCAAAAAGGCCCCGAACTATGATATATTCAAATCGATTGATCGCCGGAATAAATCCCGCGCAGCACCTCTTACCTTTTACTTCTTACTTATTACTTTGGGCGGCACCCCTTGAACTATTACTTATTACCTTGTGCGGCACCCCTTCCGCAGGCACCTAGCACTTATTACTTGTTACTTAAGCGGCACTCCCTTACGCTATTACTTATTACCTGAGCGGCACCCCTCACGCAGTGACCTTTTACTTCTTACTTTGGGCGGCACCCCTTTAACTTTTACTTTGTCTGGCACCGCTCTAACCTAAACGGCACCCCTCAAACAAACTCCTTTTCCTCCGGCACGCTGTCCATCCCCCCGTGCTTTTGGGTCGACGTGCTTGCGGCCCAGACTGCATAGGTGCCTGCTTTTTCAAGCACATCGGCTGGAACGGGCTCGCCCTTTTTGAAGTAGGCGATGCGGGCCTCTTCGGGCAGGCGGAGAAGCTGGGCAGCGAAGCTGCCGCCGCAGATGTCGCCTGCACCGGTCGTGTCGATCGGGGTGACCTTGGGGGCTTTGATACTGACTTCATTGGCGCCGGAACGGATGATGGCACCGTCGGGGCCGAGAGTGACCATGACGATCTTAAGCTGAGGGAGGGCCTCGAGGAGCTTTTCTGCCGCATTTTTGCGGTCAAAGCCGAACATGAATTCGACCTCCTCCTCGGATATCTTCATTATATCCGCCTGGCGGGCGCCGAGGAGCATCTTGGTTTTGGCCTCCTCGGGGTCGGACCATAGGGGCGGTCTGTAGTTGGGGTCGTAGGAGATGATCAGGCCGTTTTCGCGGGCGATCTCGCAGGCTCTCAAGGTCGAGTCGGTTCCGGTCTTGGTGGTCATGAGGAGCGAGCCCATGTGTAGGATCGAGGCGTTTTTGATCATGTTCTCGGAGACCTCGGAGGTAGTAAGCATGCTGTCAGCGCCGGGCTTGCGGGCAAACGAGAACTCACGGTCGCCCTTCTCGTCGAGGGTGACGAATGCGAGAGTCGTGAAGGCGTCATTGGTTATGATGACACCGGAAGTGTCGATGTTTTTCTCCGAAAGAGTTTTGAGGAGGAGCCGGCCGAAGGCGTCGTTGCCGACCTTGCCAATGAAACCGGTGTTGAAACCAAGCTTTGCGGCAGCGGCAAGAAAGTTCGCTGGAGCACCGCCCGGATGGGCCTGAAGCATCGGGTAACCGCCTGCGTCCTTGCTTTCCGTGGTGAAATCGATGAGCACTTCGCCGATCGCAACTATATCATTTTTTCTGAAATCAGACATTCTACTTTCCTCCGATCGTAATTTCAATAACTCTTACAACAAGATTGCTGCCGAATTTGAACGGTGTTCCGTGAACAGTGAGTATACCGTCCTCAAGATCATACGGCAGACTTTCGCCTGTGTCAATTGCGGTGACGGCAATGCGGCCCGTTGTAGGCTCTTTCAGCTTTATTCTCACGTCATAATCTGCCCACACCCTGCCGGAGACATTGGGGTCGGCCACGGTGGGAAGACCAAAGCAGAAAAGATAAAACTTGCCGTCTTTTTCGAGAATAAAATCCTTTTCCTTTTCCAGGACCGCGGCTTGGGACGTCGGCACGGCATACCTGAAGATGTCGCCAAACTTCTCCATCCACCGGCCAATGAGCTCAAAAATGCCCCGGTCCACAGTTCTGAGGCTGCCGTCCGGCCTTGGTCCCGTGTTCATAAGAAAATTGGCGCGTGTCCTTCTGCAGAGCACCATCTCCTCTATGAGCATTGCCGGCGACTTGTAGTTCAGGTCGTTAAAGCCGATGCCCCAGCAGTCGTTCATCACCTCGCACATCTCGGAAGCGATGTATTTTGGGGAGCTTTCAAGGTTTATAGGTTTCGGATTGCCCCGTTCAAAAGTCACACTGTCAAGCTCAATATGGCCAAGGGCTCCTCTTGCGTCAAGACCCGTATTGTTTATGATCATGGCCTCCGGCTGAAACTCTCTGATGGTGGCGTAAAGCGCGTCCTCCTCCCAGTCTTCGCCGGGCCTGTCCCACATGCCGTCAAACCAGATACCGCCTATTTTACCGTAATTTTTGCATAACACGCCAATGCTCTTCCGAAGGTACTTGAGGTACGCCTTGAAGTCGGTGCGGTACGTTTGTTCATGCCAGTCAAGGAGCGTGTGGTAGAAAAACGGCTTGAGCCCACGCTTGTTACACGCGTCAACGAACTCCTTCACTATATCACGGCCGCAGAGCGCATGTGGAGCGTCAAAATCAGTCAGCCCGCAAGTGTCGTAAAGGGAAAAGCCGTCATGATGGCGCGCCGTCAGGGTGATGTACCCGCAGCCCGCATTTTTGGCATTTTCCGCAAGTTCCTCCGCCCAGCCCTCCTTCGGGTCAAACCGGTCCGTCAGGCTTTCGTATTCCTCCGCGGGTATATTCTCAAGGGAGCGGACCCACTCCCCCCGTCCGAGGATGGAATAAAGACCGAAATGCACGAACATGCCAAGGCCGAGGTTTTCAAAATCTCTGATGTATTGGTTAATTATCATGCGGCACCTCCATCACGGTTTAGAGAACGTTGCAGCTTGCGGAATACGACCACGAGTTGTAGCATACGGCGCCCTTCACGTCTCCCGCGCAGAACGGATTAAGCTCAGGTTCCTCAAGCTCCTCTATACGGTCTGTCTTTCCGGCAGCATAATCCGCCAGCCTCTCTCTGCAGTGTTTGACCCGCATCAAAAGGCCGCCTATCCTGATGTCCTGCACATCGAAGCCGTGGGGCTTGTTCTCCATCATCCACCACTTTTTGAGAGCCTCGTAGAAAAGCCCGATCCGGGCAATGACCTCATCGTACACCGGCACCATCTTCTTAAGGCCCTCTTTGTCGCCGCTCACGTAAAGGGCTCTTGTCTTAACGCCAAGGTCATACTTCAGGGCGATCACATTGGCGAGTTTATATGCGACGTCAAAAACAGGCGCGTACTCGTTTCCGCTTGTCATCTTTTCAAGCTTTTTCGCGACAGCCTCGTATCTTGCACCCTCATCCCCTTTGACCAGAGAATCGAGAACACCCATGAAAGGATCCGAGTAGAGCATGTATTTTTCGGGATTGTTGATGGAGGAATTGTCGGTGTTGGGCGTATCCGGAAGTTCCACCAGGCAGAAATCATCAAAACCAATGCCGAATTCCTTTTCAAACCGCTCTTTGATCAGCCCCATGTCGAAATTGCCCCTTGAAAACTCCGCCGCCGCAAAAAGTGCGGGAAGCACGGAAAATCTGCTGGTCTCGCCGCCGTTGTCGCCCCAGAGTGTCATGAAAACGTTTTTCACATTGTGATCAATGCAGGCCTTGACAGCCGCCTCGGTCGCCTTGAGCGCATAACTGATATGTGGAGTAAAGCCCGACCAGGTCCAGAGCCCGCCGGCAAACCAGACGTCCTCCCTGAGCTTCCTGTAGTTTTTGATCCTTGAATCGTAATGAGCCTTGTCGAGTGAATAATAATCCCAATAGATCAGGTTTACGTTTTCGGGGATGCTCTCCGAAAGCTTCTTGTCAAAAGCCGCCTTGTCCTCAGGCCCTCCCGTGAGCTTATAGAACATATCGCCCCACATAAGCAGGCTGAAGCCGTACTTAGCCGCGATCTCCGCCACCCTTCTAAGGTGTCTCACAAGGATGTCCATCCGGTTCTCGAGGCCGTGCTCTCTTAGATATCTGCCCAAACCAATGTTCTCCGCCTCGTCCATGCCGATATTCACCGTCTTTGACGTAAAACACTCGTTAAGAGTCGCAAAAATGTCGTCGATAAGCCTGTAGACCTCCTCGTCGCCTGCACAGAGTGTATCCCCGCTGTCCGAAAGTCTACCGAACTCGGGCCAGCGCATTATGCAGTTGAGGTGGGCAAGGGTCTGAATGCATGGGCAAAGCTCGACGCCCTTAGTCCTCGCATAGGAGTCCAGGAGCTTCAATTCCTCCTTGGTGTACCTGCCTCTGTAGCGGCCGAAATAGGGCCTGCCGTTCACCTCGTACGTATCCTCGGTGTAGAGCATCAGAAAGTCGCAGCCCACCTTCGCCAAAAGGTCGATGTACCGTTTAACCGACTCCACATTCATTACGGCGTTCCTCGAATTGTCGATCATCACGCCAAACCGGTCAAAATAGCTTTTCTCCATAAACCCACCTCTTACTTATTCCTTTTTTTCCGAAAAAACCTATTACCTCTTACTTATTACTTTGTCCGGCACCGCTCTTACATGAGCGGCACTCCCTCAAACTATTACTTTTAAAATTTTACAACAATAGTTTTATACTCCGTATAGTTGACCATCCCCGGCCTCGCCCCGCTCTGCTTCTTCACATGCTTGACCCTGGTATAATCCACCTCGCAGGTGCCTCCGTCGGTAAAACCGCTCCTCTTCGCGGCAATGGTCGCGGCTTCCACAAGCTGCGCCGCGGTAAAAGAGCCGCCGGTCAGCGAAAGCCTCAGTATCACGTGGGCGCCGGGGTAGTTCTTCACATGGAACCACATATCGTTCGGGGCAGCCAGCCTCGTCGTTATAAGGTCGTTCTGGATATTGTTGCGGCCCGCCCAGACAGGAACGCCGTCGCTTGTGGAAAGCTCCTCAAAATTGTTGCGTTTAACGGAAGGCGGGCGCTTCTTTCCGGTCTCCTTCCTTGGCTTGTAATATCCGCCCTGTATCAGTTCCTCCCGTATCTCGGAGACCGACTCGGCACCCTCAACGTGCTCCAGTGCGTAGCGGACGGAGGCCAGGTATTCGAGTTCATTCTCGGCAATGACCTTGCCCTTGGCGGCATTTTCCGCCTTTCCCTTCTTCTTTTTGTATATCCGGAAGTAGTTCTTCAGGTTGGCCGACGGTGAAATGTGGGGATCGAGAGGTATCGTGATCTCAGGCATAGATTCATCGAAATAATTAATGACTTTTATCTCGCTCTCGCCACCCGAAAGAGCATAAAGATTCGCGGTGAGAAGCTCGCCTCTCAGCTTGTAATCCTCAAACTCCCGGGACCCGGAAAGGTCCTCCTCGTATCCGTGAAGCCTCCGCTCAGTGCGCTCAACAGCGTTTTTGAGTGCCTTTGTAAGCTCAAGAGTTGCGTTTTTACGGTGGAGCGCCTCATCCCTGCCCTTGAAAAACTCGTCAACGCAGCCTGAAGCGGTGGAAAAAGGAATATATTTTTCCTCTCTGCACAAACCAATGACGTGAAAATCCGAATAGGTGCCGTTGCCGTCGGTCAAAATGGCCGGAGCATACCTGTTTTCGGCAATGTCATCTATCAGGTCCTTTATCACGTTAAAAAATGAGGAGCGCTGCTCCTTGGCGTCATTAAGGAGCTCTGTTTTCATATTCGGGTCAACGCCGGAGGCCCTTGAAGCCGCTTCTGCGATCCTTTTTGAAAACCCGGAAAAGTTCTTCTGGAGGAAGCCCGATACAGTGTCGCCCGGTCCCGCGCTCATAAACGCCTCGGTAAACTTTTCAAATGCGTCGGGAGACTGGGGCAGTATGCGCTCCTGCGGCGGAGGAAGCTTGTACACCCTTGCGGGCATCACCTCTCTGTACGAACTGGTGCGCTCATCCACACGTTTGATGCAGTCGATAATGACGCCCTTCTCGTTTAAGAGCACGATATTGCTGTAGCGGCCCATTATCTCGCAGACCAGACAGCGGGTTACCGGGTCTCCCATCTCGTTTCTCGTGGCAAAAACAAGCTTCAGTATACGGTCGCAGTCCACCTGCTCTACTGCGGTAAGTTCGGCGCCGATAAGATGCTTTCGCAGGGCCATACAAAAAGAAGGAGCGTCCATAGGATTCTCCTTGGAGACATTGGTTATGCCAAGTCTCGAGTTGCCCGCATTGGCGGATATGAGAAGTCTGAAATTTTCGGCGTTGTTCCGAATCACAAGAACGATCTCGTCCCGCTCGGGCTGAAACACACGGGAAACTCTTCCGCCGGTGGCTATCCCCTCAAGTTCCCACTTTATGCATCTTGCAACAATGCCGTCAAAAGCCAAAACAATATACTCCGTTTTAAAATATCAGCCCGAAATTCCGAATTCCATATATGAATAGAGCGAGGAAGGATCATTTTCGGGCACAAGCAGCACCGGCACGTCAGCCTCGATACCGTCAACGTTTGCAAGAACCAATGGCAGCTGCTCGGCGCGCTTTGGCAATGTGAGACATATGAGCATGCGGTCGAGAATCTCCTTGCGCTCCGCTTTTTTGATGCTTGTAACGTCGGAAGGGATCACTATGGCTGAAAGTTCCAGCTTTTTGTTTGACTCCACCTTTGAGGACCAGGGAGTGCCGAAGACGTAGAGCTTGCCTTCCAGCTTCCTGATGGCCGAATATGCGTCGTCAATGAGCGATGCGGCGGGGCCGCAGGAAAGGAGAGCGTTTAAATATTCAAGTTTTGCCTTCTCTCCGGCTGCCGCAATAACAATATTTTTCGATCTTATGGACACAGTGGCCGCTTTGATACCGAAGCCGTCGAACTCAGGGAGAGCATTGAAGAAGCTGTCCGCGGTGAGCCTGTAGTCGGCGTTTTCGTCATTGCCGCCGTATTTTTCCATGTAGTTCCGAAGCTCCAGGTCGTTGACCTTCACGGATATGCTGGGCTCGCCTCTGAAATCATGGCGGAATACGTCAAGGTTTTTTATTATGTGTTTATTGTCGGTGTCAAATTTTGTGTTGATCCCGGCAATGCTCGATTTGATGATCATATGATAACTCTCCGATAATAATTAAGCGTTTTTAAGGGAATCTATGGCCTTTTTAACGTCCGGGCTCCTAAAAATATATGAACCCGAAACCAATATGTCGCATCCCAGTGCCGCCACGGCAGGTCCCGTGGTTCCGTCAATGCCCCCGTCGGTCTCTATGAGAAAGCTAAGACCCTTATCATTTCTGATCTTTGCGGCCTGTGACACTTTTTCGGTGACGTAGGAAATAAACTTCTGTCCACCGAAGCCCGGGTTCACGGTCATGAGGAGAAGAATATCGATATTTCCCAGGACCTCCGAGACTGCGGAAAGAGGAGTTGCGGGATTTAGCGCCACACCGGCCTTTGCCCCCGTCTCTTTTATCTGGCTGATAAGTCTGTCCAGATGCCTTGTGGCCTCCGCATGGACAATGATTATGTCAGATCCGGCATCCCTGAAGTCGTTTATGTATCTCTCCGGATTTTCGATCATCAGATGGGATTCAAATGGGATCTTTTTGAACGGGAGGAGCTTTTTAATGACAGGCGCGCCGAAGGTGATGTTGGGGACGAATGCACCGTCCATTATATCCAGATGCGCCATGTCTGCGCCGGCAATTTGAATTCTTTCAAGGTCTCTTCCCATTGCCGAAAAATCGCAGGAAAGCATTGAAGCCGAAACTGTTGCCATAAAACCTCCGTCCCGTATACCGGGATCATTTATACTTGTTTTTGTCCTTTTCCAGGAGTTCTTCATATATCTCTTTGTAACGCCCGTAGCGGCCTTTGGAAAGCTTTCCGGATGAAAGGAGCTCCGTTACGCAGCAGCCGGGCTCGCCTGTGTGGCTGCAGTCCTGAAATCTGCAGGGAGCGTGTCCGTCAAATTCCGGGTAATAGTCCGGAAGTTCTCTGAAGGAAACGTCGAACACGTCGAAGAAACTGAACCCGGGTGAATCTATCAGGTATTTACCGTCGCCTGCATCGAAAAGTTCCGAGTGTCTCGTGGTGTGTTTTCCCCGCTCAGTCTTTGCGCTGAGGCCGCCTGTCTGCATGGCGTCCCTGGAAAGAAGCCTGTTTGTAAGTGTGGATTTTCCGACGCCCGACTGTCCGCAGAGGACCGTCACGCCCTTCGGGATCACGTCTTTTATGTTTTTTGCGGTCTCATCTGCGCCATCGCCTTCAAGGGATGCCACGAAAACACCGCCGTCCACACAGTTTTTATACTCGTTTTTAATGTTCTCCGCCGCAGCACCGTCAATGTCGCTCTTGTTTATGACCAGCATGACAGCGGCCCCTTTTTTTCTTACGGAAAGAAGCAGCTTGTCAAGAAGCGCCAGATCCGGCTTCGGGTTTGCGGCAGCTATAATGAACAGGACGCAGTCAACATTGGCGACAGCGGGCCTAACCAGAGAGTTTTTGCGGGGCATGATCTCGGTGATCACAAAGCCGCTGCCCTCTTCCCGGTCCACCGCCACGGTGACGTTGTCGCCCACCATTGGTTTTACCGATCTGAGTCTGAAAATACCCCGGGGCTTTGCATCATAAAGATTTCCTTCCCCGGCCACCGTATATATGCCGCCGATTCCGCGTATGATCTTTCCCTCGCACGGCAGCTTTTCGCGGCTCAAAACAGTGTCAGTTGCCATAGATCGTCTTGTCCGATTCATCCGGAGCGGGCGTATAATACCACTCCTCGGGAATCTCCGTGGGCACCATCTGCTCGGGAGTTCTGGTGACCTTCTTCATGTAGTAGATGTTGTCCAGATCGTTGATGTAGACCTTCATGGTGGTTTCGGTGTCGCCCCAGTTGAAGGGTACGTCAATGGGAAGCGGGAACTCGTCCTTCTTAACGTTGCTCTTTGAGAATACCTTGCGCTCGCCGCTCTTTGAGATGAAGTCGATCTTTATGATCGATATCTCTTCGCCCTTCAGGTTCGACGGCCACTCGATAAACTCGATCACGGGAAGCGAGACTCTGTCAAGCTCTTCTTTCTCGTAAAAATAGAGAGTGACTTCAGATCCCCAAAGCACTTCCGTACCGGGAGCCGGGTACTGTCCCACCACGTATTTGTAGGACTGGTAAGGCGGTTTCGTGGGCTCAGGTGTCGCCGTCGGCACAGGCGTGATCGTAGGCGTAGGCGACGGTGTGGGCGTCGCGGTCGGCGTAGGAGACGGTGTGGGCGTCGGGGTAGGTGTCGGAGTGGGCGTGGGCGTATCCGTAGGCGTAGGCGTCGGAGTGGGCGTCTCGTCCTCCGGAGTGGGCTCGGGAGTAGCGGTATCCGTAGGTTTTGGGGTATTGGTCGGCGTCACGGTGGGCGTAGGAGAAGGCGTAGGCGTGTCCGTGGGCTCCGGTGAAGGAGTGGGTGCCGGTGTAGGCGTCATGAAATAGATCGTGAGGTCCACATCGGGATCCGGATATGCGGCCTTAAGCTTCAACCCGACGAGTTCAAGCGCCTTCACCGCTTCTTCGTAGGATACCGGATTTTTTTCAAGATCGGCTATAAAGTCAGGCATTATCACGGTGTTTCCGTAGTTGCCCTTAGAGATGTAGATGGTGATCGTGTCGCCTCTCTTCACGGTATCGCCTGCGGGCGGACTCATGCTGAGGATCGTTCCTGCGGATGCGTTGCCGCTGACTTCCACTGTCTTTATATTGAGTCCCTTGTTTTTCAGGACGCTCTCGTATGTCTGGATGGATTTTCCGACGTAATTGTCAAGGATCTCGCTGTCCTTCTCCAGGATCACGTTAAGCGTAATAATGTCGCCTTTCTTCAGCAGCATTCCCGCCACCTTGTTCTGTGAAAGGATGTAGCCTGACGGGTATTCGTCGGACTCGACCTTGTTTACCGAAGTGTTTATGCCATTGGCGGCGAGCATCTCGATAACGTCTTTGGCATAATGGCCTCTGTAGTCCATCACCTTGAACTGCTTTTCGATCTCGCCCTCCTCGTTTACGGGCCTATTATCGATGTAGTAGTCGACGTAGAACCAAACCAATGCGGCCGCAAGTATAATCGAAAACACGATAACAATTATTGCGACGAACCGCTTTCCACCGTTTCTGGGCCTGTCGGCGTATTCAACGGAGGACTCGGCATTGGCGATGTATCTGGGTCCCCTCAAAGGCTGATCCTGCGCTGCTCTGTCAAACTGAGGTCCCTGCCCCGCTTCGTCGTCATTTCCGGCGTTCTGATTGAGCTCCTCGGAAGGAGTTTTCTTCTTCGCTCCCTCGGCAACGGCCAGCTCCGAATCCTCATCGATTATCCCCTTGTCGAGCATGTACTGTGCCGAAACTATGGGTATGTCAGGCGCTTTTTCGGCCATCACAAGGGCCTCCAGCATCTCTTCTGCGCTCTGGAACCTGTCCTCCGGCTTCTTCATAGTGGCTTTCACCACCACGTCGCTGACGGCTCTCGGTATGAGCTCGTCAATGGTACACGGAGGAATGACGTTGTTTTTGTTGCGTTTAATAGCCACGGAGCCTGCGGAATCACCGTCGAAAGGCACAGCGCCAATGAGCATCTCGTAGAAAGTGACGCCAAGGGAGAAAATATCGGTTCTCTTGTCGGTGGTGCCTTCCTCTTCCTGCTCGGGAGCCATGTAGTATACGGACCCGTCCCTGTCGCCGGCTGTCCTTGTAAAGGAGTCGGGGCGATTGGTTTTTGCGATGCCGAAATCGGTGAGCGTCACATGCTTGTTCTCGTCGACCAGTATGTTCTGAGGCTTGATGTCCTTATGGATGACACCCCTCGAATGCACGTAGCACAGAGCCTCCAGCACCTGCTTCATTATCTCGGTGCAGTCTTTCCAGTCGAGCGCTCCGCCCTGTCTTATGAGGTCATCCACGTTTACACCGTTGATCTTTTCCATCGCGATGTAATGCTTTCCGTTGAAGTGCCCAAGTCCGTAGACCTTTACGATATTCGGGTGCCTCAGCCCGCTGACGTTGGAAGCTTCTCTTTCAAGTCTCTCAATATGCTCCGCACTGCCGGAGAATTCGCTCTTCAGCACCTTCAGCGCAA
The DNA here is from genome assembly GCA_017444825.1 of Clostridia bacterium. Taxonomy (GTDB): domain Bacteria; phylum Bacillota; class Clostridia; order UBA1212; family UBA1212; genus UBA1212. The sequence goes on along the minus strand of JAFSVU010000016.1, from coordinate 29,919 downwards.
CGTCGATATTAAGCTCCAGGTCTCTCGCCTCGTAAACGACAGACATGCCTCCCATGCCAAGGAAGGCTTTGACCTCATATCTGTTATTAAGTATTGTCCCCTCCGGGATCAAATCAGTTCTGTCCATTTCACCATTTCCGGGTTCCGCACCCGCTTATCCGGTCAAACACGAACAAGAAGTGTCGTGATATCATCCTCACTGCCGTAACCAAGGGCACACCGCACAAACTCCTTGCACAGTGTCTTAGATGTCTTCGTGGCGTTCCTGTGGAATATCTCGCTGAGTTCAAAATCGCTGACCGCCGACGACAATCCGTCGCTGCACAACATAAAAATGTCCCCCCGAAGCGCCTCGGTCACATAAGTGTCCGGCAATCCTCCGGGACCCACTCCCGAGATAAAACCCATGGCCTTGGTTATGGTATTCTGGGCGAGATATCGCTTGATCTCCTCCCGTGTATAGCCCTTGTCGAGCATCAGTTGGGCAATCGAATGATCTTTGGTAATCTGCGAGAGTATCCCGCTTCTGAAGCAGTACGCCCTGCTGTCGCCCACGTTGCAAAGCGCCGCCTTGTTCTCGTTCTCCACGATCGCAAGTATCACGATGGTAGAGCCCATTCCGTTGTACGCGGGATTTTCCGTCGCCACTCTCTCGATCATTCTGCTGACCTCAACAGTGGTGTCTCTGAGGAACTTGGTCAGTTCATATATCCCTTTGTACGTATATTTTTCCGCAGCCTCTTTGAAGCCGTTCACAGCCATCCTGCCGGCCACATTTCCTGCCGCATGACCGCCCATACCGTCCGCAAGTATGCTGAACCTCACGTTTCTGTCCGCAGAAAGGCAGGCCCCGAAGAAATCTTCGTTGACCCTTTTACCGTAACCAACGCGGCTGATCGCATAGCTTTCCACGGCCATCTCCTCTCTCTGTCATTCACGGTCACATAACCTATGCAGGCCTCTTAATTATACAACAAATCTCCCTTATTTCAATAAAATCAATTAATTTTAAGCATTGCCGGGGTTGCCGTCATGAATCACTGCCGGGTTCCCCGCCTCGTCTGTCATGCTCTTCCGAAGCTGTCCGCAAGCCGCCGAAATATCCCGTCCCAGCTCTCTTCTCACCGTCGCAGGCACGCCTTTTTCTTCCAGATACCCGGCAAATCTTTCGATGGATGTCCTGTCAGGCCTTTCAAAACCGGTGCCTTTGACCTTGTTGACCGGGATGAGGTTAACGTGGCATTGCATATGGGAAAGCCTTCTTGCAAGCTCCTCCGCATGCCTTTTTGAGTCATTGACGCCTGATATCAGCGAGTATTCGAAGGTCACCCGCCTGCCCGTCGTCTTTACGTAATCCCTGCAGGCTTTAAAAAGCTCATCAAGCGGATATATTTTGTTGACCGGCATGATCTCCGAGCGCTCGCTGTCAAAGGGGTTGTGGAGCGATACCGAAAGCGTGAGCGGTATGTTCTCCTCCGCCAGTCTCCTGATATTCGGCACTATTCCGCAGGTGGATAGCGATACCTTCCTGGCGCTTATGTTAAGTCCCTCCGGCGACGTCACAAGCCGCAAAAACTTGACGATGTTGTCATAATTGTCAAGGGGCTCGCCAATGCCCATGATCACCACGTGCCCGATCTTAATGTCCTTGTACTTGTTCACGGCAACGATCTGCCCCAATATCTCCCCCGGCGTAAGATTTCTTGAAAAAGCAATACCGGAAGATGCACAGAACCTGCACCCCATCCTGCACCCGGCCTGGGAGGACACGCACACGGAATACCCGTAGGAATATTTCATCAGCACCGCCTCAACAAGCACCCCGTCGTCAAGCTTAAAAAGAAACTTTGCGGTCTCATCCAGCTTCGACTGCCGCACCAGCACGATCTCCGGTATCCCCGAAACCGCGACCGAAGAGATCTTCTCCCTGTCGGCCTTCGAAAGCGAGGTCATATCGCCAATGTCATCCCCTAAAAGCAGCCTGCCCATTATCTGTTTTGCCCTGTATTCGGGCATGCCAAGTTCCTTCACAAAGGAAGCGATCTCCCCTGTCCGAAGGTCAAGCAGTCTGATCTTTTTCTCTCCGTCCATCCCTAAAACTCCGGTTTTTTCGTTCCCGCTCACTCAAATCTGCCCTCGATCTTATGCCCGTTAAGATAAGACCGTACGTCCATCCTCTTCGAATTCTCCGGCTGTATCTCAAAGACCTCCAATGCGCCCTTCCCGCACTTTACGGTAAATGACTTTTTAGACAAACCAATGACAGTCCCGGGCTCCGCCCCGCTGTCATCCTCCAGGGCTTTAGCATTGAATATTTTTATCTTCTGCCCGCCGAAGACGGAATAGGCCCCCGGCTTCTCGTCAAGGCTTCTCACCTGATTTTTGATGCACGCCGCATCCTTTGACCAGTCGATGGCCTCGTCGCTTTTTTCGAGCATTGGCGAAAAAGTGGCCTCGTCTTCGTTCTGCTTCACCCTCCTGACGGAGCCCTCGAGAAGACCTTTTAAGGTACGAACAATTAGTTCAGCACCTATGCCGGACAGTCTCGAGCTGAGCTCGGTCATCGTCATATCGTCGCCGATCTGAACTTCTTCCTTAAGAAGCATGTCTCCGGTATCCATGCCGATATCTGTCATCATAGTGGTGACGCCCGTCACGGTCTCGCCGTCCAGGATCGCCCGCTGGATGGGATTGGCGCCGCGGTATTTCGGAAGCAGGCTTGCATGAACGTTAACTGTCCCGTACTTCGGCATCGAAAGTATCTCCTCGGGAAGTATCTTCCCGTAGGCGCACGTCACAAAAAAGTCGGCCTCAAACCGCGAAAGCTCATCATAAAACTCAGGGGTCCTTATCTTTTCGGGCGAAAGTACCGGAATGCCAAGGCTTATAGCCTTCTCCTTTACCTCACAGGCACTCATCTTTCCGCCCCTGCCCTTCGGCTTGTCAGCCTTGGTCACAGCACAAATGATGTCGAAATTTTCGTGCAGCGCCTCAAGAACCGGCACTGCAAACTCCGGCGTCCCCATAAAAACGATCTTAACTGTTTTATAATCCATAAGCAAACCTACTTGTTTACCTTTTTACCTTGTACCTATTACCTTTTACCTTTTTACCTTGTAACTATTACCTTTTACCTGTTACCTTTTACTTATTACTTTGTCCGGCACCGCTCAAACTTAAGCGGCACCGCTCTAACTTTCTTCTGCCCTCTCAAACTCAACAGCCTTATCCTTATACAGTATCCCGTCCAGATGGTCGAACTCATGGCAGCATATGACCGCCAGGAAACCCTCGGCCTCAAAGGATATCTCCTCGCCGTTCTCGTTAAGCGCCTCCACCCAAACCTTCATGGGCCTCTTGCACTTACCTCTGTAGCCCGGCACACTGAGACACCCCTCTGTGGATATCTGCTCGCCCTCGCTCTTCACGATTTTAGGATTGACAAGCTTCAGTATGTGACCGTCCCTGTCGTCGATAACGGCCATTCTTTTCGGAATACCGATCTGCGGCGCCGCAAGCCCCACGCCGTCCTTCTCGTACATTGTTTCCAGCATATCGTCGAGTATCTTTCTGATCCCGTCGTTTACGACTGCAACAGGCTTGCAAACCTCTCTCAGCACCGGATTACCGTCTGTTCTGACATTTCTGATGGCCATAAAAGCCTCCTTGATCTGATGATTTTAAGTCACGGCACCATAACCAATGCCGCCCGCCTTTTGGCTTCCTTATTATAAGATAGATTCTATAAATGCGCAAGGAATTCTCCCCGGCGCCAATAAAAAACCCGTACTCATGACCATCGGTTCAGAAGTACGGGCATCCTTCAGTTATAAGCCTATATTTCATTTGTTTTCATTTTCCTCAGCCGCTTTTTCTTCAGACTCTAATTCCGCGCGTCTGCGCTCGGCTGCGGGTGACATTTCTCTTGCCTTCTTCGCACTCTTTTTCACTCTCTGAGGTTCAAGATTAATGAAGAACTGCAGGAAGTAGAACACCACGAAGAGAACCAGCGCCAAGACCACGTCCTTTATTACGCCGAAGGGCTCGTAGAGGAAAAGCACGATGGACGCGGCAAGGAACAGAACGGTCTTCACCAGCGCCTTTATAATGAACTTCTTGTTCCTCAGCATGTCTCTGTTAGCAACAATAGGGAGGACGATTTCTATGACAGAGACGCCGATGACAGCAAGTAAAAGGAAAACAGTCGCGACCACTCTCTTGATACCGTCGTCGAATCCGAAAACCTGGAACTCGACCAGGAGGAACCCCACAAGGGCAAACAGGATCACGACGTACAGGATATTTGTTATGAGATTTCTGAACTTCATATAATTCGTAAAGCCTCTTTCCTTAAACTCGCAAAATCAAAAAACTGCAAACCAAATCTCTCGTTCACAATCCCTTGTAATAATAACAATTAATGTTTAAATTTCGCTTAAAATACAGGATTAAATCCGAAAAAACCGGCATTGGCGTCACATCCGCTCAAAAACAGTGTCTGTTTCTCAAAAGCCCAGCTCAATGCCCTTTTCAAGATCCATCGGCAATGTCTGCTGCTCGCCTGTCTTCATGTTTTTCACGGTGACTGTACTCGTTTCACGCTCCGTTTCACCGCACACGAAAACGTAGGGTATTCCAAGCTTGTCTGCATAGCCCATTTTCTTTGCCATCTTGCCGCCGTTGAGATATGTTTCCGTGGGAATGCCCCTCGACCTCATGGCCGCCGCCACTTTAATGGCATATTCGATGCTGTCATCCATCGGAACCACAAGGATTCCCGACATTGAAGCCCTGCCCTCATCCTTCAGAAGGCCCGACTCCTTGAGCTGACCGAAAAGTCTTGACAAACCAATGGCAATGCCCACGCCCGGGAGCTTTTGGTTAGTGTAGTTGGATGCGAGCTCGTCATATCTTCCGCCGGAGCATATACTTCCAAGTTCCGGATGTTCGTTGAGGAAGGTCTCGTAGACCGTGCCCGTGTAGTAGTCAAGACCTCTTGCGATCCTGAGATTGACTTTTATCGCGTCCTCAGGCACCCCGTAGGCCCCCACCGCGCCGCAAACCGTCTCAAGTTCGTCGATGCCGGCCTTGAAATTGTCATTGGCGATATTCCAGGTCCTGACCTCAGAAAGCACCTCCGAAGGCTTCCCGCAAAGTCCTGCAAGCTTAAGCGTCGCGTCAATGCACTCAGAAGAAATGCCAAGCTCCGAAAGCTCTTTCGAAACTGCCGCAGCGCCCGCCTTGTCCAGTCTGTCAACAGCTCTTAGCACTTCGGTGATGCACTCCACGCCGAAAGACTCGAAGAAACCGCCAAGAAGCTTCCTGTTGTTGATCATTATGGTAAAGCCGCCAAGGTCTAAAGCCTTGAAAGTATTATATATAACGCCAACGATCTCGGCATCGTTCAGAATGGACAACGTTCCGTTTCCCACGATATCGATGTCGCACTGGTAAAACTCCCTGTATCTGCCCTTCTGAGGCCTCTCTCCCCTGTACACACGTCCGATGTGATATCTTCTGAAGGGGAACGTCAGCTCGCCGTAATGCATGCTCACGTATCTGGCAAGAGGCACAGTGAGATCAAAGCGCATGGCAAGGTCGCTGTCGCCCTTGGTGAATCTGTATACCTGCTTTTCCGTGTCCCCGCCGCTCTTTGCCAGAAGAACGTCCGAACGCTCGATAACCGGCGTATCGATGGGCACAAAACCAAAGCTCTCATAAGACTTTCTTATGGTCTCGATCATCTTATTAAACAGTATCTGATCGGAAGGCAGATATTCATTGAAGCCCGAAGGAAGAGACGGGTTTATTATCTGTTTTTTCCCTGTAGACGAATCACTCATAACGATCCTCCGTATATTAGCTCGCGGCACATTATCTGCCGCCCTGTCATTATACATTTTTCGCAGTCAAAACGAAACACTTATTTAAACCAAAAAACCCCAACCTTATCGATCGGGGTTTGGTGACTCATCGGAGGCTCGAACTCCGGACACCCTGATTAAAAGCCAGGTGCTCTACCGACTGAGCTAATGAGTCATACGCTCTCAGGCGCCGCATTATGATAACAAAAAGGCGAAATGCTGTCAAGCACTTTTTTTATCACATTCAGTCCTTGAAAAAGCATTGGTTTTTTTGTAAAGTATGGTCGCATTTCCCGGAAGTGCAAAACCGATCCGTAAAGGGGCACGTCAATGGAGTACGTTTTCCTAGCAGCCGCATGCATCTGTTTTTCGATGCAGTTCATATTTTCCAAGCTGTTTCAGCAGCGCACCGACGGTACCATACACGCCTCGATGTGGAGCAGCATTCTGAGCGGCCTCTCCATGTTCGCAATAGTCTTCATAATGAACGGCTTCAGGATCGGATTTAACTGGCCCTCCGCGGCATTGGCGTCTCTGTATGCTTTCTGCAGCATTGTCTGCACAGGCGCATCTCTTATCGGAATGGCGTCCACCTCGGTCGCGGTGATATCTCTCTACACTCTTCTTGGCGGTGTTGTTTTGCCCTTCTTTTACGGGATTTTATTCCTTGGCGAAAAACCGTCCCCCTTCCGCTGGACAGGAGCCGCTCTTCTGGTTCTCGCCGCCGTGGTCCCTTATGTCATCAATCTTTCTTCCGCCAAAAAAACCGGCGTTCAAAAATCTCAACCGGAGGAAAAAGAAAAGACCGGCCCTAAGGGAAAGCTCAAAGCCGGGATATGCTGCGCTATTGTGTTCATAACCAACGGCCTAATAAGCATCGCGACAAGCGCCGCTACAAGGATAGATGAGCCCATTGGTTCCAATGATTTTCTGCTCCTGGGAACACTTATCAGGATCGTTTGCTCCGCAGTCATTCTTGTGCCGCTTATACTGAAAAAAAGATCAAGATCACCTCTTCCGGTGGACCCCCGGACGAACTCAGCGGTAGGTCTTAAAGCATTCCTGATCCTTTTCATGTTCAGTTTCTTTTACGCAGTGCTGAACGGCGCCGGAAACATATTCAGTCTGAAATGTGCCGCGACAATGGACGCTTCTCTTCAGTTTCCCATCATTTCCGCTGCATGCATCATTTTTACCGCACTTATAGGTCTCGTGTGCTTTAAAGAGAAGCCTTCTAAAGGAGACCTTGCAGGTATCGGCCTTGCCATAGCGGGCATCGTGTTCACTATTTTCTGATTTACCGTTCCCTTCTTCCGCAGGCCTTTGCGAAAGCTTCAAACAGTTTCATTTGCTCGGGCCTTGAAACCGCAAGCTGCTCCGGATGCCATTGTACCCCCACGCAGAAAGGCATTTCGTCGCTCTCCACCGCTTCGATCACACCGTCGTCACTTACCGCCGTGACCTTGAACATATCCGCCACGTCCTTAACAGACTGGTGGTGATGGCTGTTTACGAAAAGATCTGACGAACCCGTTATATCAAAGAGCTTTGTGCCTTCTTTTACGCTTACGTGGTGGGTGGGTTCCGTCAGGGAAACGTCCTGACTGTGTTTAAGAGGCTCATTTCCGGAATAATGTTTGTACTGCGCGGGGATGTCCTGGAAAAGACTTCCGCCCGCAGCCACGTTTATCACCTGGACTCCTCTGCATATCGCAAAACAGGGCTTCTTCTGCTTTATCACCTCTCTGAAAAGCAATATCTCAAGGCGGTCCCTATCCGGCTGTATCTCGCCGCACTCAGGCAGTATCTCCTCCCCGAATTCCGCAGGAGAAACGTCACATCCGCCCGCAAAGAGAAAGCCGTCAAACAAAGTCACAATATCATTAAAATCGGTGTCTCCGGGATGCATGGGGAGAAGCACCGGAAGCACGCCGGCTTTTTCAAGCACGTCAAAGTAAGGCACAGAAACATGGTATCTTCCGTTGTTTTCCGTTGAAGGAGTGACTGCAACGATAGGTTTTTTCATATTATTCCTCAAAAACTCGCCAATAGCCGACAATGCATTTCAAACGGCCGGAGCTGTTTAAAATGCATTGTCACAAGATTAAATGTCTCTAACACTTGATCAGTAGTTCTCTTTTCTTACCTCAAAGTAGCTCTGAGGATGAGCGCATACGGGGCATACGTCGGGAGCCTTTGTGCCGACCACCAGGTGTCCGCAGTTTCTGCATTCCCAAACCTTGACCTCGCTCTTCTCGAATACCTTGCGGGTCTCCACGTTATCGAGGAGCGCCCTGTATCTCTCTTCGTGAGCTTTCTCGATGGCAGCCACGCCGCGGAATTTAGCGGCCAGCTCCGGGAAGCCTTCCTTCTCGGCTGTCTTTGCGAAATCGTCATACATGTCGGTCCACTCGAAATTCTCGCCCTCTGCAGCGGCAAGGAGGTTCTCCTCGGTGGTTCCGATGCCGTTCAACTCTTTGAACCAGAGCTTCGCATGCTCTTTCTCGTTGTCTGCAGTCTTCAGGAACAGCTCGGCGATCTGCTCAAAGCCCTCTTTTTTAGCCTTGGAAGCAAAATACGTATACTTGTTTCTGGCCTGGGACTCGCCTGCAAAAGCTGCCTGCAGATTCTTTTCGGTCTGTGTGCCCTCGTATGGTTTTTTCTTTGCTTTCGTATCACCCGAGCCCACAAGCTCAAGATCGTCTCCGGTGGCACCGCACAGCGGGCAGACCGGCTCTTCGCCTTCGGCTACTTCAAAAATTTCGCCGCAAATAATGCATTTATATGTCATAACATACCTCCAAAATATTTGTACGGCCTTTAAGAGGCCTCATGTCCGGTTAAGTTTTCAGGCCTTCCATAGGCTGTGCAGATTGCAGTATGCGTATACCGCCACGACCTCGTCCCCTTCGCAGATGGCAAAGCAGGCCTTCGGTTCGTCGGTGGGTTTCAGCACCTTGCGCTGGTTTCCGTTCTTTGTGCAGACGGCGATCCACTCGATATAATGGGGCTCCGTCATGGGATGAAGCACCGAGCCGACCGTAACGTAAACCTTGTTATCCTTTACTTCATATACCGGCACGTGCTTTTCAACAGCGGCGTCGGTGGTGCCGGGCTCGATCTTCTGCATCGGTTTTCCGCAGCAGAAAGTAGGCGCTTTAGTGTCTTTTACAACGGCAATGATCTTCCCGCAGATCTCGCAACGATAAAATACCATTTCCATAATAATACCTCCGTATTCATATTCAATCTTCGGGTTCAGACCCTCTCCTTATTTTACTAGAAAAGCTAAAGGCGGTCAACTACTTTTGCGATTCCGCGGCTTCACGCACCGCTATCGCCAATTGGTCCGCACATGAAGTGTTTTTATAGCCGCAAAGGTTTCCGCGGAGGATCGATTCGATCTGATCTACGGTCATGCCGTTGACCAGTTTCGAGACTGCCTTGAGGTTTCCGTCGCAGCCGCCGACGAAGGACACATTGGTTATGACGTTATCGTTTATGTCAAAGCTTATTGAGCGGGAGCAGACGCCCTTTGTAGTGTAAGTGTATCTCATATTTCCTCCAAAAAAGCCGCGCCTTGCGGCACGGCTGTGGTTTAAGATCAGCCTTTCTTGGCGGCGATTAGGTTTCCGACGGCAATGCGGAGATTTCTGTAGAGGTCCGCATCGGTCTTGTAGTTTCCGAGAGACGTGGTTATCTGCTTGATTATCAGATCCGACGTGCCCTCTCCGTAGAGAGAATCGAGGATCGTGAAGTAGTCGTAATCTTCAGCACCGTCACGTACCGACTCGAGCCTTAAGGATCCTACCGGATATGCGGTGAAGGACTTGTCGGCGAGCTCATTGTAGCGTTCTCTGCTCCGGTAAGGCTGGCCCTCCGAGTCTTCAAAACCGTTGTAGACGAGAACGCCGTTGCCGTATACGTTGTAGGGGTAGGAGTTGTCCACCTCGTGCTTCTCAGCCCAGGGTTTGTCGTCGCCGTGGTTCCAGTCGTTCACCATGTAATAGAGGAATCCGTCCACGTTGTAGAGCTTCTGCTGCCAGAAGAGAAGTCTGTGCTCGATCTCGGTGTCGCTGATGGAAAGAGTGATTTCCGGATGATGAGGGAATCTGGTTACGTACCACCAGACCTCTTCGCCCTTGCTCTGTGCCTGAGCCATTCTGTCCTGGAAGGTTCCCAGATTCTTCTCAAAGAGAGAAGTGTAGTACTGGGTCATCAGCAGCGGGTTGTTCTTCGCGTCCGCCATAGTGTTGAAGAAGTAAGTCTTCGGGCACCAGATGTTGACGTAGCCCTCAACGTACTTGAAGTAGTCTTCGGTGGAATCCTTGTCGATGGCCGCATTGATGTGCATCGGAGCAATGATCTTGGCCGAGTTTCCGAACACGTTTTTGATGTTGGTGGCGTAGTACCTGATATTGTTGAGTTCGTTCACGTTCTTGGGCTCATCGATGGGGTACCAATAGGCCTTTTTAAGCCACTCAGGATTGCTCTTTAAGTAGTTGTAAGCGCCCTGGATCCTGGCATTGGTTACTTTATCCGTACCGAAACCAACGGGGTTGAATGCCTGTACTCTCGGATCGTTGAGGTACTTGTTTACCCTGTCGTCAGAGAACGGATTTGAGGAATCCTTGTCCGTGTTGAGGTATGGCAGATTGTAGCAGTTAACTTTGTTCTCAAGCAGGAACTCGTAGTACTTCGCGTATGTCAGACCGTCGTCGCCGCTGTACATGAACGGAGGGTTGTAGGAGTAGATGTTCCACCAGCTAAGGTCGGCAAGGATCTTACAGTTCGAAGCTTCGGGGAGCTGGAAGTTCCAGACGTATACGTATACGTTTGCTTTTTTGATCTCGTTTCCGCCGGAATCCTTGATGGTGAGAACAGCGGAATACTGGCCTGCGGGAGAGGTCTTATCAGTGTAGACCTTGATCAGGAACATCTGGCTCTTGTTGGCTTCAAGATCGAAGCTGCCCTTAAGTTCGGGGATCGGGTCAACGATGGAAGCGCCCTCCACATTGTTGAAATAATAACCAAGGCAGATAGTATGCTTCAATGTTGCTCCGCCGGGGCCCGTGAACATTGAGAGGGAAGCTGTCAGGCCGGATTTTGCCTTTGTGGAGGCAAGCAGGAACTGGCATCCTTCGATCTCGTTCTTCGCCATGCGTATCTGGTAAGTGTTCTTTCCGGTGGACGTGACGTTTGTTTTGGGAGTCTTTGCGAAAGCGTCGTCAAACCAGAGTTTGATGTCGTTGTCTTCGCTTGCCGCATTGAGCTTTGCATTGCTTACAGAGGGAGCCACCTCGGCTGCATTGTTGATAAGGGTCTGAGCCTGCTGCTGCTCGGAAGCTGTAAGCGCATGGAGATCCTCTCCGCCGCCGATAAGGTTCTTGACCTCATCCAGATTCTTTGCGAACAGCATCTCGCCGATGTAAAGACTCTCGCCTGCGCCCTGAGCCACGAACATGTAGTCCATTCTGAAGCCGTGGATGTTTCCGCTCCAGCTTGCGGCGCCGCTGAAATCATAAACAATGTACTGCCAGCCGTCTTCGCCGTTATTGAAGCTCTTGGTGCGGCTGTATCCGCCGGTTGGGCCGACAATGCTTCCCACCATGTAGAAAAGCTCACAACTGGTGTTCGTGCAGTTTTCCTGGCGAACTTTCATAACCAGAACCTTGTACGTGTTTGCAGAGGGGGCCGAGAACCCGTAGGTCTGCAGATAGCTTTCAAGTTTGAACGTGATATACGGGTCGTTGGTTGCGGATTTTGTCGACAGCTTTACGACCTTTCCGTAATCCGCGTCATCGGCAAGGGTAGCGTTAACGTTATTTCCGCCGATGAAGAAGCTGAGGACATTGTCGCCGTTCAAAATGACTTCCGTGCTGGACTTCGGTCCTTTTGCAGGAGCCGGTGTGGGTGTGGGAGTGGGAGTAGGCGTAGGTGTGGCCACCGGAGTCGGAGTAGGAGTGTTTCCTTCTGCCGTCGCTGTTGCTTCCGGTGACGAAGTATCCTCGGGATCGAGAGTAGCCGCTTCAGTCGGAGCCTCGGATCCGTCCGGTGTGGCGGTAGGTCCGTCCGTGGGGTTCACAGTATCCTCAGGCGCGCCTGTGGGCGTTTCTGTGACGTCCGGAGTATCCGTAGGGTCTCCGGGAGCATTCGTGGCATCTGTGACAGACGTTTCCTCAGCCGGCTTTTCGGTCGGCGTTGCGGGATCGTTCGGAGTACAGCCCGCGAGGAGAGTCACAAACATAGTGAGTATTACCAAAAACGCAAATAATCTTTTCATTTTTGTCCCTTCCTCAATAAATTCCTAAAAATTTATGCATGAAATATTCTTAAAAAGCCTGTGCGGCAATTTACCATGGGATTTTACAATATCGGGCTCTCTTTTTCAACATCAGCGTTTGAGTACCGAGGAGGTTTTGAGCCATTCCGCCACAGCCTCCGCGATCTTTTCCTGATATTCCGGTTTCGACATGTTCAGGTCCTCGATCTCGTTGGACATGAATCCGCACTCGAGTATTATAGAGGGCACCGTGGACCAGTTGAGCCCGGTGTAATTATCGCTGGTGTTTGCGTATCTTCTCTTGGCGCCGGTTGCCCGCACGAAGCAGTCCAGCAGTTCTTCCGAAAGCTTTTTTTCGTACTCACCAAGGGCAATGTACTCCTCCGAGCCGTCGCCTCTGCCCCTCACCCAGGTCTCAACACCATTTACGGATTCGTTGTCGATGCCATTGGCATGAATTCTCAGCATCATGTCGCAGCCCGCTTCATTTCCGATCACGGCTCTGTCGATATTTGAGAGGTTAACGTCGTGGGTCTCACGGGTCATGACCACCTTAGCTCCCAGCTTTTCCAGCTTGTCCCTGATCTTAAGCGATATCTCAAGAGTCAGTACGTATTCCTCTTTTTTCGAGAACCTGCCCTCTGTGCCTGACGAAGTTTTCGTCTTCATCACTTCATTGTTTACGGTGGCATTTTTGTCGGGTCCCCACGGAGCGCAGGGTTCCTTTTCGAAATTTCCCACAGCCTGATGTCCCGGGTCAATGCCAATGACAAGGCCCTTGAGAGGTTGCTCTTCAGTGGGTTGCTCCTTTGTTGGGGAAGGCTCTTCCGTGGTGCTCTCAAAAGGTTCCTCAGTGGGTATATCTCCGCCCTCAGGTGTTGCGATGCCCGCTTCTTCGCTGTTTTGCGGTTCCTCTGTCTCTCCGCCTATTATCACTGCTTCAGGCGTATTTTCCGAAGGGCCATCCGGCTCGAAAAAAATGAAGCACCCCGTAAATATCATGAGCGCAAGTGTCATAAAAACTGTGACTGTCAAAACTCTTTTCATAGCTTTCTTAACCTCGAAAGCAGGGAAGCCTTCCGAAAAAGCTTCCCTGCCTGATATTGGTTATACCTTTCATTATCTGCCGGTGCCTTTAGATCCGGGCAGTCTTGTCCGTATCATCCGGTGTTTTCTGAAGCTTTTCACCGCACTCATTGCAGAATCTGTCCTCTTTTTTCACCGGACTACCGCAGAAGGGGCAGAATATCCGGTCCTGAGCTTTCTCAACGTTAGCCGGTGCAAAATCCCCCGCAGGGGGATTCGGCCCGGGATTCCAGAATTCGGGTCCCGCATACACGCACATCATCCTCTGGGTATCGTTCGGATCAAAGGGCGGCGGTGTCTGGCCTTCAAACTTGTCCGGATATTTCTTTTCGTCTGTCATACTGCACCTCCCCGGGCATGGCAATTATGCACTGCAGAATTTGCAGCGTTTTATTTTTTCGTAACGACTTCGATATTGTCGATGATAAGGTCGCGGGCTCTCGCGCCGAAGCCGAAGCTGTCGTAGATTGAAAGCAGTGACTGATCGCTCTTTATCACCTCGTTGCCTGCGCCGTCTGTGATCGAAACGTTCCTGAAGTACTGCTCGTAATATCCCACAGCGTCTGCAACTACACCCGGATCGCTGTAATTAACAGTGAAAAGAAGATGTCCGTCGGCGGTGATGGTGATTTTGGACGTCCCGTCGTCGTCGATAACAAAGCTTACCATCTTTTCATTGAAATTGACCGGAGCCTCGTATTCCGCGCCCAGAATGTCGATCTTCGATTTGTCGGCGTTCCAGTATCTGAGGTAAATATATATCTTATTATCACCGTGGAAGGTGACGCCAATGCCACTCTTTCCCACAAGGGAGTTGACCCCGTCTTTTCCGTAGGCGTTCTCATAGAAGTCGCGGTCATTGTTCTCGTCTCCGAAGCCGAATATGAAGCCGCCGAAGTTTCCGCTGCCATTGCCGTTGTCCCTGAAGTCGAATTTGGCGGTGAAGCCTTTATCGCTCTTCACAAGGCTGTTGTGGTATAAAGCGTCGAAAGTGAGGTTGAGCGCAACGGAGTCGCCCTCCTGAACAAATTTAGAGCTGTTAAGACCGAACTTGCCGATCCACTCATCGCCCGCATAGTAGCCGCTCAGCAGATCGCCGTCCGATGCGTCCTCAAAATCGAGGACGATGTTTTCAAACTCATCGAGAAGCACGTCCGGAACTCTTTCCGTCTTCTCCTCCTTCGGCTTCTCCGCCTTCACAAGCTTTTCGCCGTAGACGTCGTTGAATGCCTTGTCGTATGCCGCCAGGTCCTCTTCGCTCTCGAAAGCTCCGAACCAGGCAAAAGCAAGGTCGCCGCCCACCGTGTCCACAGTCGGGCATCTCAGAGCAGACCAGTCGGACGCAGCCTGAGGGAAATCTTCGGTGAGGTGAAAAACGCCAATGTGCCAGTCGAGGTCTGTCATGAAATCAAGATCCGCCCAGGTTCCCTCCTGAACGCTGGGGCCGCCGGCGCCGGTGATGGAGTAGAAGTGGTTCGTTCCGCGGATGGACTGACCGTAGCCTACGCGGTATTTGAAAGCAATTATAGGATAATCCTCGGTAAGGAACACCTCATCGAAAGCAAACGTGATGTTGTTGTCTCCGGCTTCCGTAAGCACTGTCAGCCAGGGCTCGCCGCTTCTTATCTCGTAGGTGCAGCAGGAAGCGCTTATGCAGCTGTCGTCGTCAAAATCAATGAGGATCGCATTGCCGCTGTAATCGAGCTTCGGCTTCGGTTCCGGAGTCGCGGTGGGCTCAGGGGTGTCGGTCACCTCAGGCTCTTCCGTGGGCGCATCCGTCACCTGTACCGGTTCGGCTGTGGGCTGTTCCGCTGGAGTGCCCGGAGTGCAAGCAGCAAATAAAAGCACCATTGTCAGCAAAGCCGCAATGAGCGCAAACATCTTTTTTGACATAACGTTCTGCCTCCTTAATAAATTTTAATATGCTTTGACACGCTCTTCAGCATGCTCTGATTATACAAATTCAGCGGATACCGGTCAAATCATTCCTTCTTTTTCCGGACCAAAGGTGTGATCACCGCAAATGAAATAACCAATGCTCCAAGGCCTCCAAGGCCGAAAACCTCTCCGCAGCCCTTTTCCTTCTTTTCGGCTTCCTCCGTCGGAGTAGGCTCTTCCTCAGGAGTTTTTGTCTCATCGGGACTCTCCGTGATCTCCGGAGTTTCGGTGGGAGCCTCCGTCTCCGTTACGGTGGGCTCGGGCTCAGGCGTATCGGTGGGAGCCTCAGTTGGCTCGGGAGTGTCTGTCGGATCGGGAGTCGGCGTCGGTGTCTCGGTGGGAGTTTCCGTGGGAGTCGCAGTCGGTGTGGGTGTGGGAGTCGGCGTCGGTGTAGGAGTCGGCGTCGGTGTAGGAGTCGGGGTCGGAGTGGCGAGCGCAACACCGGCATTCTGCCCCTCGTACGTGACGGTCCAGAAGGACTTGTCCCCGCCGTTTGAAGTCTTTACGTAGACGGTTACCGTGTGAGTGCCGTTCCGGAGTGGCACAGCGATCTCAAATCTTGAGGCATCGGAGCTCTTTCCCTGGAGGGCGTCCGCAGCCGCCCTCACCTGCGCGGCATCCGTACTAATTACCTTATAGCCTTCGGACCAGACGATGGAGCCGCCGTCCACGCTGTAGCCGAAAGATCTGATGCGGCCAAGGCCCTCATTTGTGGCCACCCAGCCGAAAAGGCCCAATGTCTCATAGACCGCTCCGTCCACGGTGCCCGCATTGACCACCTCGTCAATGCCGCCCTGGTTTACAAGATTTACTTTTTCGCCCTTTTTGTAACCGAAAATTCTATCCCTCATGTATGTTCCCTCCTTGGGGTGCACCACCGAGAGTATGATCGAATTGACGACCGCTCTTGCGGAGCCGTCGCTGGGTTTGTTTACCACCGCATATCCGCTGCCGCTCTTCGCCACCATGTCTGCGCTGCCGCCTCCGTCGAGGAGGAACGCATTGGCGACGCCCAGCTGCAGGAGTATGTCATCCATGTCGCTGATCTTAAAACCAACGGCATAACCGCTCTGGCGGCCATCCATGGTGATGAACACGCAGGTTCCGTCGGCCTTGTTGCCAATGATGGAAGTGGGGTATCTGGTGTTGTCTGTAAGATTTGTGCTGACGCCGTTCCTGACGATAGGCATATGTCCGCCAACGGCATTGACAACTTCCTGCCAGACCGCGTTGTCCTTTGAGGGGCCCTGGAGGGTTACGGTGATCTTCACCTGATCGCCTATTTTGTACTTGCTTGCAATATTGATGGATGAACCTCTGGCGCAAAGGATCAGACGGTTTTCCTTGATCATCTGGCGGGTCTCACCGGGCTTGCTTATGGCCACCACTTTTCCCACGATCTCGGCGCCCTGCTTAATGCAGTAGTCGTAATCACAATCTATAATGACTTCGTAGGCGTCGCTGAGCGGGTAATGGTCGCCCGGTCCCTTGTCGGAGTAAAGCATAAGCGCATTGTTCGCAGGAAGCCTGTTGAGGCCTGTTATGTCGTAGGCCGCCATAGACGTGTTCGTGAGATTGTGGATCTTCATCCTCACCAGCACCTGCCCCATAACTGTCCTTCCGTCGGCAGTGAAGCCAAAGCAGTCAAAAGGCCCTTCATACGGGGTCTCAGCCGAAGTGTGCATGCTGGAAACGATCTCGCCGTTATATATCGAAACGCCTCTCGGCACCTCAAGGACCTTGGTCACCACCGCGTCGGAATAGCCTCCGTAGGAAGTGCCCTTGCCTTCAACTCTCGAGTGGGCATAGCTTACCGTCCACAGGTCGCCGTTGACGCCGACAATGGGTTCTTTCACGCCAAGGGACTCCTCCGCCACCTTGGTCATTGTGTTTTTAGTGGTGACACGGCTGTTGAGCCAGGTGCCTTTATTGGTTACGTCAATGGTGAGGTCAGACCGCCTCGGGTCGAATTCCGTGACCCAGAAGGACTGCCGGCCGTATTTTGAGCCCGAGCCAAGGGTTATGTGGGTCGTTACGACGCCCGAATAGTTTTCGGTTACGGTTCTCGAGGTCTCGCCGTCGAACAAAGTGTCCGGAATCGCAAAAGACTCGATAACGCAGGCAAAAGCAAGGGCAGCCACAAACACTGCCGCTATAAAAACAATTACTTTTTTCAAAACAACGTCCCCCTGATAAGCAGGTATTTTTATATGCAAAAGCGGCAACGCCGGGTTGACATTGCCGTCACAACGATCGATTCAGTCTTCCATGGAAAGAAGGTAGCTGCCGTACTCGGTGTCCTTGAGCTTTGCCCCCAGTTCCTTCAGTTTTTCTTTGGTTATAAAGCCCCGGCGCCAGGCGATCTCCTCGATGCAGGCGACATAAAACCCCTGGGTCTTTTGAACGGTTGAAATAAATTCAGCGGCCTTAAGAAGTCTCTCCGGCGTCCCGGTGTCCAGCCAGGCAAAGCCCCTGTAGAGCCTCGTACACCTGAGTGTCCCGCGCCTTAGATATGCTTCGTTCACCGCGGTGATCTCCTTTTCGCCCCGCTTTGAGGGTTTGATTCCAGACGCGATCTCAACTACGCTGCTGCTGTAAAAATAAAGCCCCGGCACCGCATAATCAGACCTCGGCTTTTCGGGCTTTTCCTCGATGGATAAAACTTTGCCCGACGGATCAAACTCCACCACGCCGAATTCTCCGGGATTTTTGACCGGGTAGCCGAACACCACTGCTTCGCACTCGCCCTTCTCTATCAATCGCTTCGATTCCTCAAACTTCGCGGTGAGGTCCTGGCCGTAGAATATGTTGTCCCCTAAAATAAGGCAAACATCGTCATCGCCAATGAACTCCTTCCCGATAACAAAGCTCTCGGCAATGCCGCCGGGCCTGTCCTGGACCGCATAAGAAAGGCTTACGCCAATATCGCTGCCGTCCCCGAGAAGCGCCTTGAAAAGCGGTACGTTGTCCTTATCGGAAATAATCAGGATCTCTCTGATTCCGCCGAGAAGCAGTACTGACAGGGGGTAGTAGATCATCGGTTTGTCGTACACAGGAAGAAGCTGCTTTGTGACAGCCTTCGTCACCGGATACATGCGGGTGCCGCGCCCTCCTGCAAGGATGATGCCTTTCATAAAACTACCTCCGGAAATCTTCAACCACCGGGCCAAAAGCCGGTCTTTCTTCGAAAATATTATACAACTTAAGGAGGTCGCAGTCAATAAAACACCAGTGTAAGGGGTGCCGCTTAGGTAATAAGTAATAGTTTGAGGGGTGCCGCCCAGAATAATAAGTAATAGTTTGAGGGGTGCCGCTCAGGTAATAAGTAATAGTTTAAGGGGTGACGCCCAGGTAATAAGTAATAGTTTAAGGGGTGCCGCCCAGGTAATAAGTAATAGTTTGAGGGAGTGCCGCTCAAAATAATAAGGGCAAGGTAATAAGTAAGAAGGGGTGACGTCTTGACAAAAAGTATAGTTTGGGGTAATATAATGACGAGGGACACCGATGACGGTTGCTCCTAATTTTCAGTTAGATGAACTAACCGCCTAATTTGGAGAGCAGGCGGTTAGTTCTTTTTTTGCTTCTTGTCGGCTATCTTTACAGATAATGCTATAATATTGACCAAAAGGTTCAATAATTCCAGCAACTCCATAAGTGAAACCATGAAAGCTTCGGTGCATTTGATTATATTCATAGGCACCGCCTCCTTTCTCGAAAAAAATCGAGTGGAGGGAAAAAGCTATAACTCCACTCGTTCATAAGTGGAGCAACCGCCACCGTTATGGTGTCCCCCGGGCCGCATTTGCGACCATAGTTATTATACCATTTCACCGGTCTGAAATCAAGATAAAAACACCCGAAAACTCTCATTTTTTAATTTATTGAATTTCCTAAATATAGGTATAATTTATTTTTATTTTAATAGCTATAACTATATTAGTTATAACGTTAAAAACAGCCCCGCAAAAGCACTTCTTCCGCAGGGCTGCCGTTGCCAATGAAACCGGGTTTCCGGCCCGAGATTCATTGGCGTGTTTCATTAAATTACGTCTTTATTTTGCCGGGCAGGACTTAGTACCCTTGATGGTTCCGTCGGCGATCTCGTATACGTATGCAACGTTTATGTCGACGATCTTTGATACGGCTTTACGGTTTTCTTTTATTCCGAAGAATATGTTCGGATTGCCGCCAACATCAAACACGAAGTACACGACGCCGTCCTTTGTAACAATGTAGAACCTGTCGCCGGATGAGGTGGTGTACTGAGTCTCTGACGAGAAGTTTTTGCCGGAATCAACAAGCTTTTTGTACTGCTCAACGGTCGCGAGTTTTCCGTTTGCGGGGATGTTTGTCAGGCAGAAGCCTTCGGTAAAGCTGACGTTTTCAAGATCGATGGTAAACGAGAACGCCGAGTTTTCTCCGCCAGGCACGAATCTTGTTCCGCCCACGAGCTGGATGGAGTAGGAAGCGCCGCTTGTCTGGCCCTGTTTGATATTAAAATACCCGCTGTCATCCACGGTGATGTCTAAAGCATCGTCCGAAACCAATGCAATAGTGCCCTCTGTGTTGTTCTCAGTCGTAAGATCTGCGGTTGATTCATCGTCGCTGGCTATCACAAAGGCGGCTCTCTCAAAGCCTATGATTGTTCCGAGGTTTTTGCAGTTTTTGACCACCATATGGCCACCCCAATTAACAGAATTACCGATGGCGAAGGATACCTTATTTCCTACGAAGGTTCCCGTGTATGTGCAGTTGTCGATCAAAAGATCAGTGTAACTGCTCGTTCCGCCTACGAAAATAGCATTGTAATCTAGTTTAGTAGTCATATTGGCGTCTACGTCACAGTTTTTGATCGTGACTGAAACATTGTCGCCGTTATCGATCCAGCTCATCACGTTTTCCAGACTGTAGTCGCATCCAACGGACTGGAAGAAGAAACCTGTGTTCCTCATAAGCGGGTCATATGTCACGCCGGCTTTGCCGTAAACGTCAACGTTGTCGAGAGTCAGATCACAGCCTGCGGCTGTTCCGTTGGTTATATATACAAGGTCATCCTGAAGGCGGAATTTGATATTCTTCAGCACTGTTGTGCCAAGGGTTCGGCAGATGATCCTGCGGAACTTCTCCACTTCATTAGGATTCAACCCGTTAGGTGCAGTGAGTGAGTGGTCGGCGCCGTCATAAACACCGCAGAAATTGCCGATAACGTAGTCGATATCGTCGTAGGTGCCGAGGTCGATGTCTGCAATCTGTTTGAAATAATAAGCGGTGCCCTGACCCATCTCGTCGCTGAAATTGTTGATTTTTTCGAACTGAGCCTTGTTGCTTACGAGGAAGGGGCTTGCTTCGGTTCCGAGACCGCCGGCAAAGAGAGCAGAATTTGTGGTGTCGATCAGGTTTTCGCTGACGGTCGTGCCTTTTGCAATGGTGTCCATTGCGGCTTTTGCGTCCTGAGTGCCCGCTGCGATGGTGCCGACATTGGCGTCGTCCGCTTTTTCAACCTTGGTGCCTTCGTCCGCTGTGTTGACGACGATGGTTCCGACTGTGGCCTTGCCTTCAACTTTTACCGTGGGAGCTGCTGTTGCGCCCTCTCCCTTAAGCGAGCTGTCTGCGATAATTGCGCCGATGACCGCCTTCTGCTCAGCCACAAAATGGCCCGAAGCGATAAATGCATTGCCGATGACAGTGCCGTGCTCGTGGTATGAAGCGCCTGCGACTGCGGTGATCTTAAGAGTATCAAGGAAATCGTAGTGATGGATGGAGTCGTGGGGTGCGTAAACTGTGAGCACTGTCCCTTCGCCATTGGTCCTTATAACCACGTCTTCGCGGGCTGTGGATCCTGTGTTTACGTAGTTTACGGCTGTGATCACTTGTGTATCGCCAAGGTCAACGCCTGTGTCAGTGGTAATCTCAGTCACGCCATCCGGAATTGCCGCAAGGTAGCAGGACCAGTTCATACCTTCGATGCCGCAGCTAAGGGTGGATCTTCCTTTCGCGTCGGGAGCCGTGAATGCCGCCGACACGTTTTTCGCGTTGATTATGCGCCAGTAAAGGTGGGATTCCGGATGGTCTTCCACCTTGGAATTGGTTTTCAGCTGTGTCTCCGGGATGTAGTGGACCTTGCTGTCCTTTGTGTCGAAGTAGCAGAACACGCCATTTTCGCTGTCGTAGAGGATCTCGTTGCCGGTGCAGGAAGCGTTGATCTTACTGACGTCGTAACCGAAACCAATGGCAGCGCCAAGAGCATCATGCATCGTTTCGTGTACGTCAAAGCTCTTGGTCGCGCGGTCTGCAGCCACCGCGGAATTGAGATTTCTTATAAGCTGTACGTCGGCATTCACTCTGGCAGTTCTGAGCAGCGACGAGAATGTCGGAATCAGCACAGCGGCAAGGATACCGATGATCATTATTACGATTATCAGTTCGACAACCGTAAAACCTTTTTTGATATTTTTTGTCATTTTTACCTCCGTAATGTGCAAAAAGTGCACAGGATAAGAGCGCCGGGCCTGATTTTTTTGATTTTGTGGCAAAAAAATGGCCAAACGCGTCAAAACACGTGTGAAATTGGTTATTTTTGATATTGGTTATTATCGGGAAATCTTTAATTCAGAAAACACTCGAGAAGTTTGTATTGATATCTCCTGCTCTCAGTCGGATCGCAGGTCTTGAACGTCTTGAAAAGCCCTGCAGGCCCCGCAGTTTTTGCGCTCGACCCGGAAGAGATGAAGTCTACGATCTTTACCATTATGGTGATGGCTGAGATAACAGTCGCAACTATCGCGAAGATCGAGACCACCGCAGCAACCACGGTAACGGACCGCATGAAGAGGAACGGAGCCGAAACGATGTTCGAAAGAAAATAGTCAAAGGTCTTGGCGTAATCAACGTGTCCCATGAGCTGCCCGGACAGAAGTCTCATCATATTGCAGCCGAAAAAGAAGGGAATGTAAAAAAGAAGCACGCAAAAAAGCACGTAAAACAGTTTCGATGCCAACCTGAAATTAAACCTTTTGAGAGTATGGCCAATGACGATGCCCGAAAGCACAAAAACAACACAAAGTATAACGTTCTGACCGATCATACCCATTGACGATTTTTCTTCTTTCTCGCAGAAATAACCAATGCCGCAGCCTTTCCGGGTAGCGTTCCAAAAGGCAGGAGTTTTTCTGCACGCTGGCATTATAGGTAAAAATGTTTGGAAAGTCAAATGATTTGGGCCTCGGGCGCCCGGTTTAAAGCACAGTTTAAGGGTTGGAGGGTAAGCCTCGTATCAAAGATAGCTTTGACAAAAAGTGTAATTTCGGGTAATATAATGACGAGGGCACCGATGACGGTTGCTCTGACTTGTGTTATGAAATAACCGCCTAAGTCAGAAGCAGGCGGTTATTTCTTTTTTTATAATTGTTACGATGTGAAATATACTTCATAATTACACTTATGTTACCCATTCTTCGTTTCGATCAGATGAAATCATTATAAGTAATACTCTATTTAAAGTCAATCGCATTTTTTGCCGCACTTGATTAACGCACTTGCTTAAGGTTTAAATGTAAAATCAGATAACCATACTTATTAATTTTAAAGATAATATAGGGGTTTGGTGAAACATAAGTGTAATTATGTATCATATTTAAAATCCAATTTTTTGGAGGGAGCGGCGGAATGACCGGCATCGGACAAAACATCATCATATGCGTTTTGTTTGTCATATCTGGCATTGTTATTCATAATACGCTGAAGCGGTTCAATCTCAGAGTCGCATTGGCGTTGTTCCGCGTACTGTTCGGGCTCCTTCTGTTCTACATTCCCTTCTATTTCGGCGGAAATGGGATGCTTCTAATGTCGGGCCGCATCTTCCCTGACGAGGTGTTCAAAAAATCCTTTGAATATCTGCTTTCATCGATCATCACGGCGCCCTTCTTCTTTATGAAGTCTGTGACCATCGTCTCGGTGATCGTGTCTCTTTTTGCGATACTTGCCTCAGTCATCGCCACCATATCCATCTTTTTGAACCTGGTCGAGCTCGTCAGTTCAAAATCCCAGGCGGATACCCGAACCGTAAAACCTTTATTCACTGCGGAATCGTTTACGGCCTCCGAGCCCAGTCACAGGTACAAATACAAACTCATCGAGCACTATCTGAATTAAATTCCCTCGTAAGAATAACAAAAACTGTAACCAATGCGTTTAGCCCTAACTCTATGCTCAAACGCTGTTTATGTTATGCAATTATTGTATCTTACGGAGGATAACTATGCATTTTAAGAATAAAAAGGGCTTTACCGTCGTAGAGCTCATTATTGTGCTAGCCATTATTGGCATACTTGCCGCTGTCCTGATACCCACGTTTGCGTCCATCATACGCACAGCCCAGGTCAGCAGCGACAACCAGCTTATCAGAAATCTCAACACCGCACTTGCGGCCGACCACAAATCCCACCCCACTCTTCACGATGCCCTCAAGGCTGCGTTTGGCTTCGGTTACGACGTAAGCAAGATCAATGCGTCCTGCGTGGGCAACGAGATCCTTTACGACAGCGTCAACGAAGTTTTCTGCTACTTCGACAGCAGAGACGGCGGAAGTGTCAGCTACATTCCCGAGAGTCAGCATGAGATCGAGCTCGACACGACGTCCTGCGCATATTGGCGCATAATCAATGAAAAAAACGTTTCAACAGCTTTCACCGCACCCGATGAAAACGGAAAATCCACCCTGAGCTGCGGCACAGATGGAATGGGCTGGTCCTGCTACCTGGTGACAGTGCCCGATGGTGTGACTGAGATCGAAACCAATGCAGGCGTCGACACGGGTGACACCGATTCTATTGTGAAAGTGGCATTTAAAAACAGCGGAGCACCCGACACCAATACCTCCGCTTACGTTCCCCCGGTCGTGATCCGCACCACCGACGGGCTTCTTGAGATCGATGCCCCGAAGTTTACAGTTCACCACTACGGCGTAGCTATATTCCTGGATGTCATTGCAGTCGGCACCGCATCTTACCATGAGTTTGGTTATGTGCTTCAGGCACAGATCAGGACAGGCCGCGTCGTCAACGAAGCAGGCACAGTTACGCTGGCAGACGGTACCACGGTTCCGGCAGGCATCGTGAACCTGTTCCTTATCTGCAACCCTGACGAACAGTCCTTTGCAGAGATCATCGTGGCCGCAGCAGTCGGCGCTCTCCTCCCCGCCCTTGACAGAACCGCCGTCAGCATACCCGGAGGAGGCATGCTTGTCCTTAAAGTCGAGGAAGACGTGGTTACAACCGGTTCCGGCTACACGGCGGGCAATTACGACTACATTTATCTTTACAAGTCAGGCGTTGAGGAGCAGATCGTAACCTCCAAAGCCAAGGTCCCGGATGGCACATTATTGGGGACAATAAGCGGTACGGATCCGATTACTTCCTCCGCTGACGACAATGCAACCTTCGTTAAAGGAACCGACAGCATCGCCAATTCCGATTCCAAAACCGCAGCGATCCAGATCGCAAACGTCCCCACAGCAGGCGGTTACGATGTCGACGCGCCAAATATCGACGTTTACCCCAAGGACACATACGCATCGATTGCAAACACATACGGTTCAAATGCGCTCTTTGCAGGCGGTACCGGAACGGTCAACAACCCGTACCTTATCTCGAAGGGATCGCAGTTTAAGAATATAACCGGGGACCTTACCGACAAGCATTTCAGAATAGTTGCAAACATACCAATCGTCGAAGCTGATTTTAGCAATACAACTGATTCGAACGGGACATCGTATTATTTGATCGAAGAACTTAGCGGATCATTAGATGGCGCAGGACATAGGTTAGTATTGCCGGATTTGTATGATTCCGATAAAGATATTCCGGTTCAAATTATAAGTGAGTTAAGCGGAACCATTAAAAATCTTGATGTTGAATTCACTAATCACGGTGTTGTAGTGAGGAAAACCGCCCAGACATCATCGATACCAACATTTGATAATGTCGATGTCTATGGATTGATATTTGCCGAAAACAATTATGGTGCGTATGTCATTTACAGCTATGGAGACGGTATCTCCTTCAAAGATTGCGATTTTTATGGAGAAATAACTTCTGAAGGAACAGAAAGCAATAACATCGCCATTTTCGTCGGTTACAATGTTCCTAATTCACACGAGTGCATTTTTACCTTCAACAATTGTAACAATAAGGGGTATCTGGTAGCGGGAGATGCCACGTTATTTATTGCAAACGCTGCAAAACAAGGGCATGAGTATGGCGGCCCCGACTCAAACATTGTACTAAATATAATCAATTGTCGTAACGAAGGTACAATTATCTGGACAAAGAGCGATCCAATAAACGGAGAGTATAGGCCATATAATCATTTTATGTCTTCGAATGTTCAAATGATAAAGCAGATTAACATTGATGGCATCTCTTATGTTAAAACGCTTGGTTTGACTAACGATCAAATCGCAGAGTTAAATATTGATAATGTTAACATTATTGGTATGCAGCAAACAAAAGGTCAAAGTCAGTTATGGTCAGGAACCAGGCTATTAACACATACATATCCAACCATGCCTGGAGAAAACTATGATTCAAGTAGTCATTTTGTAAAACTGCAGCCAGATCAAACAATGTCATTGGTTCAAAAAACAAACGGGACCCTCGAAATAACTAAAGCAACACGTTCTGTTGATTATTACCTCGTCACTATAAAGACTTATGCCGCGAACGGTGGTTCAACCAAAGTATTGACCGTTTCGGAAAAGATTGATGCTTCAGTCTTTGAAACAACCAACAAGTATACCACACAAATCAAGAACTTGAACTTTGTTGACAACAAGTGGCTCACGGCAAACAACGTGAATGCTCCATCTGAATCAATTAGCTTTTCTACAAATGATAATGATATTGTCGAATATTCTAATTCAATAACTGTTGCTGACGGATTCTATTATTTCAATGAAGACCCGTACGAATTAGGTTCGTCTATGTACAGAGGAAAACCCGGGAAAATTAATATTTCTGCTTTTAAAGACGGGAAACTTGTTGCAAGTGCAGGATTGAACGAAATGCCGGTAGTTGATCTGGTCCAGTTTGCCGTAAAAGGAGAAAACGTAAATGAGCTGTACTATCCAGATGATAGCGGCAAATCTGTTTGGAGACAGTATTATTACATCACAGAAGATCTAAGAAATGGCTCCTGGGAAAAACAGAGAAGTACTCCAAATTCAAGTGATTATTCAACAGGTTTTATCCCTGTTCAATATGACGCAAACAACCAACCGATATACATTTATTACTTAAAGACAAAATCAGCATTAGACAGAAATAATGATCGTTTGGCTATTGCGACTGAGGTAGATAACAACTCTGTCAGCAAAATCAAATACATAACACTAAACAACACATCTAAAATTGATAAAAATGTTACTGCGATTGGCGGTTTCTATACATATGAAATTGATCTGACAGATTTTATCACCGATTCAAGTCCAATCCTTTACTTTAAGATAAGCATGGACAAATCAACAGGATCTCAGTCGATTGTATATGTAAAAGATTAACCAAATGATAACGCATTATTGAAAAGAAAAACATCCTAATTTTTACCGTTTCATCGGAGGAACAATGAAAAACAACAAAGCTTTTACAATAGTCGAGCTGGTTATCGTTCTTGCAGTTGTCGCGATTCTGGCCGCCGTACTGATTCCCACATTTGCACGGGTCATCAGGAATGCGAACATCTCTAAAGACACCCAGCTCATCAGAAATCTTAACACGGCTCTCGTTGCAGACAGGGCCTCAAGCAACAACCGGAATCACCGCAACATGAGCGAGGCGATTGCCGCGGTTGAGAGCATTGGTTATAAGGCGGACAACATTGCTCCGTCTGTCGACGGCAATGAGATCCTTTGGGACCAGCAGAACGACGCATTCTGCTACCTGAACGGTGATATGCTTGAGTACGTGCCGGAAAGTATTGCCGAAAACCCGCTGACATGGGGCACGAGCCCTTCTCACCTTCTTTGGAAGATCTATGACAAAATGCCTGATCAGCAGACTTTTTCAATCTACTGGAACGGGACCGGCGAGACTGATTTTGAGGTTAACGTTGGCTTTGACGTCGGCAAGGCTGATGGCATTGCATCTGTAACTTACACAGGTGTGTCACCGGCCAAGGAGGATGTTCTTCTCCGGACCAATTCCGACAGCACGGCGCTCAACGTTACCGTTTTTAACGACACAACTACCTGCGACACTGTCAAGCACTATGACAGCGCAGGGATCGTAACCATTTACGATGCAGGCAATAACTCGTACCATGAGTTCGGCAATGTGACCCGCATCAACGCCAACAGCGGCCACGTCGTGATCGAAGAAGGCGGTAGCGTAATAACAGTTGTTTCGTTTGACGGCGATCTGGTCGTTCTCGACAATA
This sequence comes from Clostridia bacterium, assembly GCA_017444825.1. Lineage (GTDB taxonomy): Bacteria > Bacillota > Clostridia > UBA1212 > UBA1212 > UBA1212. Next base: position 2,319 of record JAFSVU010000016.1, on the reverse strand, counting down.
ACGGCGGCGAAATAACTAATGCCTACGGCGCCAGTGACACCACCAACACAGGAAATGTGGCTCTGGAGCCTTTCGTTGGCGAGGAAGCTGCGCTGGAACTTGTGACAACGCTCAACCAGATTCTGTCGGGCAGTACACACAACACCATGTCAGACGCACTCACCGCAGTCGAGGCAGCAGGCTACAGCATCGCAAGGATCCGGGCAACTGCAGAAGACAATATCCTCTGGGACCAGGTCCACGACGTGTTCTGTTACCTTGACGCCAATACAGTTAAATACGCCGCAGAAGTTTCCGGGGCACTTGATGCAGGAGACTACCGCCTATGGAAAATCTATTCGTCGATGCCATCAACTCAAACCTATTCTATTTACTGGATTGGCTCCGGGGTCTCTACGTTTGAAGTCAGTGTAGGGTTTGATGCAGGCAAAAAGGCGAGCGCTATCACGGTCAAGTATGTCGGTGGTGAGTCCGCCAAGGATGACGTCATGATACGTACGATAGGCGGAACGTTGGTGCTGAATAACGCTAACGATACTATCAAACACTATGGAATGGCAGAGGCTGTCTTTTACAGGTCTGTTGGTGAAAACAAATATGTCAAATACGCTACTGTTTATGCTGAAGTCGATCCGGAAATGAGATGGGGAGCGAAATTTGCAGGTACAGCTAAACGTACAGCCTACTACAGACTTTCCACTAAGAAGAACTATCGCTTCCTTAGAGGAACCGTAATTCAAATAGTTGGCGATGGTTGTGATTTCAATATAGTAAACACCACAAGCGACAGTTCTGAAAACACAGGAAGCGCTTCTGTAAGCGATAGTTTCTTTGTTGGCGGAAAAAATGAGTGGAAAAACAATGGAGCAGCTCTTCAAATATTGGAAGATGGTTACTACGGAATGCAGTTTAGACACACAAACGCTGATTCAACCAATTATCAAAGTGTAGACGATATCATACTTGAAGATGTTATTCGAATCAGCTATATGCCTGAAACAACGTATAATAATTCAAAAGTTAGCAAGGTCAGTTCTGTTATTAGCGGAGCAGAAGATCAAGTCTACGGGTATTTTAACCTTGAAGAAGTTCATGGAGATAGCTTTTTCCCTGATTCAAGTCAAGACGGATTCATATATGACGAAAAAGTCTACGTTAGCAACTCTGGAGACAATACTGTTAAGATCGTCAGCTTAAGTGATGGTACACTCTCAGGAAGCATTGCTTACGATACCTGGTCAACCAATAAGGTTCACGGCAATTCAGTTCACCTAAGGACTGTCGGGTCACAGCATTATATCTACTCAAACATTTATAATTCCTATGCAAACAGTACTGATAAAAGAATGGGAGAATGCTGTGTTTATGAAACCGATTTAAACAGCACAAGTACTTTAGTTCAAATAATTAAGATTAGTTTTATTAATGACTCCGACAAATGGCCTCAGCCAAGCCAGCAACAAAACAACGACGAAAGGCCTTACGGAAACTTTGTAATTGACGAGCAGAATGATTTATTGTACGTATACGTAATGGATATACACAACAATGTGACGAAATGGTTTAAGTTTAACCTTCCCGATCCCACTGCTTCAAATTCAGAAGGTAACGTTTATTATCTCTACTATGCGGACGTTCTCGACAGTTGGACAACTACTTACATGAACAAAATGCAAGGCGTTACTATCGCAAACGGATTGATCTATTCTCTCGAAGGGCTGTCCGGGGCCCCGGGAATTCGTGTAATAGACCCTGATTTAAAGAAGGAACTGGTATACATTGGTGTTGATAGATTGGATGCATATAAATCCGAACCTGAATTCATTTCATATTATAACGGTAATTTATACTACGGTTGTGGCAGCCATAAGCTATACAAGCTTATTATCAAGTAACTTACATTTGAGCAGACGCTATAAAGCATTATATTTATTTACAGAAAGAAAGATTTCAAGGACAATAATGACGAGTGACCACCCATGATGGTTGCTCTGGCTTCGATTAAGAAATAACCGCCTAAAACAGAAGCAGGCGGTTATTTCTATTTATAACTTCATTGATTGTTACGATGAGTATTAAAAAGATGACGATAAGCAACGATAAGCGGCATAAATGCAAGCATTATTAAGAAAAAAAGATTAAGCTGATTGTATTGACAAAAAATGAAAATTCGTATACAACCTGACTTTAGGAGTTCAAGGTTAAAACTAGTGCTAAAACATATATTTTGAGAGCGGGGACGGATGTTTTTCCTCCCCGCTCTCGGCACATTTATCAGTTACTTTTTAATCAGTTTTCGACTCTTCAACTTATCAAGTT
>JAFSVU010000001.1 GCA_017444825.1 Clostridia bacterium | reverse complement strand
TTGTAGTATACAGGTAAATCCACGAAACTACAAATCTGGAGGTCATTACATATTGTCTTTTACTTATTACCTTAGCGGCACCCCTCAAACTGTTACTTATTACTTTGTCCGGCACCGCTTTGACTGTACGCGGCACTCCCTTTAACCTAAGCGGCTTAAGCAATCCCCGGAATGTTATTCTTCACTTGCCCCATGACCGCGTTGTAGAGCTCCTCTGTGGCGAGGGCCATCTTGGTTACGGAGAAGTTTTCGCCGTGGGGGTAGATGTACAGCGTGTCGGTGAGGGTGTTGAGGTCGACGCAGTCGCCGAACTTGCCGAGGTACTCGTACTCGATGTGGCAGGAGTAGAGGCTGGCGGGGGTTTTGATAAGCTCGAAGGGCTTGCCTTCGGTGTCGGTTCCTGTGACCTTGAAGCCATCCATGTCGTGGATCATGGTGCCTTGGCCTAAGTGGAGGAATTTTTTCGCATTGGGAAGCGTGTCGATGTGGACTTCAAGGAGACCCGTTGAGTATGTGCCGTTAAGGACCTCCTCGCATACGCAATCCCGCTCCCATTCGTACCAGTCGGGGATGTGGGAGAACTCGGTGACGCCATCGTCGCCGGAAAGCTCGCTAAGGGGAGAGAGGGTCCAGGTCTTACCGCAGGCGGAGCAGGAAAGCTGCATGCCGGACGACTTCATGCTGAAGTCTGTGTTGCAGTGAGGACAGCGGTAGAGGACCTTGTGAAGGCCTTCTGCGTGTTTTTTGTAGGAGGTTTTTATGCCCCGGGCTTTTTGCCAGGCAAAGTCGTCATAGATGAACGCTTCGACCAGGCGGCGGTTGATCTCTTCGGCAGGGGTGTCCTTGAGCTGCTCCGGCGTATAGAGGAGCGTCATTTCGGCCTCAGTCGGCTTGATTCCACGGTCGTGAAGGTTCCAAAAGGGGGAGTTCACGTGGTGACCGTGGCAGATGAGCGATACTACAGGCACGCCAAGGAGCTTGCAGAGCTTGCCAAGGGATGAAGGAAGAACTGCGGTAGTGCCGCAAAGGGAATAGCGGGCCTCCGGGTATATGATGGCCACGTCGCCGTGCTCAATGGTCGTTTTCAGCTGGCGGATGAGGGTGATGTCGTTCGTGAATTTGCGCTTGCAGATGCAGCCCACGTCACGGAGAAGCCCCTCACGGCCTATAAATCCGTCAATGGCGACTACGTAATTTGCGCTGTAGGGGGAGATCGCTTTGGTGGCGACTTTGAAATCCATGAATGCGTTATGGTTGCAAAGAAGGAGGTAGGGCGGCTTTATGCCTTCCATGCCGATCTTTGTGAGTTTGTTCTTGTGTTTGATGAGATCCGGTAGGATCAGAAGAGAGATGAGGCCCTTGAGATACCATTTTGTGTGCCTGGGTGGGATCGACATATCAAAGCGTTTTAAAGATTCGTCCATAAGATCCTCCGTTATGGTGATTGTGTAATTTTACAATATTTAGGGTGAGAGTACAACAAAGTTTATAAAATCATTGGTTTTGTAACTTTTTTGAGGCCGGGCGGAGAAAAAGGTGCGGACAGGCGCAGGAAACCCTTCAACCGACTCCCGGCCCGGGCCCGGACCAACTCATTTTTCTGTTTGACATCCCCTTTTTACAAGGTTATAATGACAGATTTATCCCGATATAAAAAGTTTGGGAGGAGGGACTGTTATGGAACGTGTATTCAATTTTTCCGCGGGGCCGTCGGTTATTGCCGAAAGCGTACTTAGGAAGGCGCAGGCCGAATTAGTTAACTATGGGGACGCCGGTATGTCCGTTATGGAGATGAGCCATAGATCTCCGGTCTACCAGTCGATCATCGATGAAACAGAGGCGCTTCTGCGCGAGGTGCTGACGATACCGGATGATTATGCGGTGCTCTTTTTGCAGGGCGGCGCATCTTCCCAGTTCGCAATGATACCGCTGAACCTTGCTAACGGCAGCGGACAGATTGATATTGTCCTCACGGGCCAATGGGCTACGAAGGCACAGCAGGAAGCTTCCAAGTATTGCGAAGTAAATGTCGTAGGTTCCAGCAAGGACAAGACATTCAGCTATATCCCGAAGCTTGACAAGAAAACGTTTAATCCCAACGCGGATTACTTCTACTACTGCTCAAACAACACGATCTACGGAACCAGATTCTCGGAGATCCCTGACAGCGGCAATGTTCCCCTCGTTACGGATATGTCCTCCTGCATCCTCTCCGAAAAGATCGACGTTACAAAGTACGGCCTGATCTTCGCCGGCGCCCAGAAGAATATGGGACCTGCGGGACTTACGGTCGTTATCGTCCGCAAGGATCTCATTGGCAAGGCAAGGGACATCACCCCCACCATGTTTAACTACGAGATCCACGAAAAGAACGGCTCAATGTACAACACACCGCCAACGTTCGCTATCTACATGTGCAAACTCGTACTCGAGTGGCTGAAGAACGACATCGGCGGCATCGAGGCAATGGAAGAGATCAACCATAAGAAGGCAAAGATCATGTACGACTACCTTGACTCCTCCAAGGTCTTCAAGCCTACCGTTTACGGCGCGGACAGATCATATATGAATATTCCTTTTATTACGGGAAACGAAGAACTGGACAAGGCGTTTGTTAAAGCGGCCTCTGCAGCGGGCTTTGTGAACCTCAAGGGTCACAGAAGTGTCGGCGGTATGAGAGCATCCATCTACAATGCAATGCCTGTCGAGGGCGTTGAGAAGCTCGTAGAGTTCATGAAGAATTATGAGGTGGCGCTATGAAGTATCAGATCAAGCTGATGAACAAGATCGCTCCCGAAGGCACAGGTGTGTTTCCGGCAGCAGGGTATGACGTGTCTGAGGACATTGCATCGCCTGACGGCATTATGGTAAGATCCGCCAGCCTTCATGAAATGGAGTTTGAAGACAATCTGCTGGCCATCGCAAGAGCGGGCGCAGGCGTGAACAACATTCCGGTGGAGCTCTGCTCGAAAAAAGGCATCGTGGTTTTCAACAGCCCCGGCGCCAATGCGAACGCAGTTAAAGAGCTCACCATCGCGGCTCTCTTCCTGGCTTCAAGAGACATTGCCGGCGGTATCGCATGGGCAAAATCCCTTGCCGGCGACAGCGAGTGCGCAAAGCTGGTGGAAAAAGGCAAGTCCCGCTTTGAGGGACCGGAGATCTCCGGAAAGACCCTTGGCGTTGTAGGTCTCGGTGCCATCGGAGTCATGGTGGCCAACGTTGCCCATGACCTGGGCATGGAAGTCTACGGCTACGACCCCTACCTCTCCGTGGATGCCGCATGGCATCTTTCAAGAAAGATCCGCAGGGCCGATTCAATGGATGAGATCTGCGCGGTCAGCGACTACATCACCATCCACGTTCCGCTGAACAATGCCACAAAAGGCTCCTTCAACGCCGACGTGTTCTCAAAAATGAAGGACGGCGTCAGACTTCTCAACCTCGCAAGGGGTGAGATCGTAAACTATGACGATCTGGAGACTGCTCTGCTTTCCGGAAAAATAGCGAAATACGTCACCGACTTCCCGTCCCCTGAGGTTCTGGAGATGACCAACACCGTTTCGATCCCTCACCTCGGCGCTTCGACTCCCGAGTCTGAAGTCAACTGCGCGCTGATGGCCGCAAGAGAGCTCAAGGATTACATTGAGTACGGCGTGATCAAAAACAGCGTAAATCTGCCCAACGTTGAGCCTATGCCCGACTGCGCTGTGAGAGTTTGCATAATCCACGAGAACGTGCCGAACATGATCTCCCACATCACATCGATCCTCGGCGCAGAGAAGCTCAACATCGAGCACCTCTCGAACCAGTCCAAGAAAGACATGGCCTACACTGTGATAGATACGGACTCACCGGTATCTCAGAATATCCTGGATAAGATCGCAGCGGTGGAGGGTGTTATTCGCGTCCGCTCCATCAAGGTGAGATAAACAGTAAAATAATACTTAGCGGCCCCGCCGGATCTGTTTTCGAAAGCGGGACCGTTTTTTTACACTTTTACAACCAATGTACGACGACAGTTTTGAGATAATCGAAAGCGACGGCCTCATACTCACCGAAATGACCGAATCCGCGGCAAGAGAGATCGCCTCGTGGCAGTACGGCGGGGAGTATTCTATGTACGATCTTGACGGCAGCGAGGAGGAAGTTTCGCAGGTGATGAACGGGTTTCATTTTCCCGTGTATTTCTCCGATGGATTTGACAGGAACAGCAAGGCCTGTGTTTCAAAACCGGCCGGCTTTGTGGCAATAGGTCCCGCGGCGCAGGTGCTTTCAAAGACTTCAAGGGAGCTTTACGGAGAAAGTGATGCCACAGACATCGCCATCGGTCTCAAACCGGAGCTCTGCGGTCTGGGGGAAGGGCTGGGGCTCAGGCTCACGGGCATTGCCGTCAATTTTGCTCTTGAGGAATTTCCGGACGACGGAGTAAGGCTTGCGGTTGCGGAGGAAAACGGGAGAGCTGTCAAAGTTTACACAAAATTCGGTTTTAAAAAGACCGCAGAGTTTGCGGCCTTCGTTAAAGTAAACGGTAAAAGAAAAAAGAAAAAATTCCTTTTGATGGAAGTCTGAACGGTTCCCGGAGTCCCAAGCGGTCCTAATTGTTTTTCTCCCCGATGACCGTGTCGAGGTGTTTTGTCAGTATCTCCATGGAAAAGCCTTTGTGCAGCGCCGCATAGAACAGGCAGCCGAATACGGCGCCAAGTTTTCTGTACACGAAAACCACGGAGTCTTGATCGGTCAGATCGAGTCCGAAGTAGTCCCGGTATACGCTCAAAATGAAATCCAGCTGGCTGGTGATCGTTTTCTCGAAGAGGCCCGCAGCCATAAGGTGCTCATTTAAGGGGTCCGAGCGGCTGGCACGGATCATCTCATACCAAAAGTTTTTCTCCGACAGGTCGCTTCCTGCCATGAAATTTTTTTTGATATCCTCAATAACGGAATTCAGATGGGATACCAGTATATCGTCCTTGCTTTTGAAATTGCGGTAAAATGTCATTCTCGAAATGCCCGCCTCGTCAGATATGGCCGAGATCGTTATATCTTCGTATGACTTGCGTTCCATGAGAGCTGTGAGCGCATTGTAAAATCTGTCTTCTGTGATCCTTTTGCGTGTTTTTTTCATTTTACGGAGGCTCCTTCCGAAACAATTTTTAAGTTCTGAGGGGACAGACCTGCGGGGATGGACGTCAATCCCAGTTTATACGTTTCTCTTCCACGACGAGAGGCCTGTTGGTCACGCGCTTGCTTACCGATACCACGTATTCGCCTACAAATCCGGTGAAGAACATCAGCACGGAGCCCACCAGGAATATTGCGATGAGGATCGGAATGACCCAGAGGGACCAGAGGACCGGAACGAAAGCGGCCACGATCAGGTAGACCAGGGCCAGAAATATGTTGAACAGAGAGAGGGCGAAACCAAGGCAGAACGCGAGCCTGACACCGGCCTTGGTGTAGCAGGTGACGCTCAGCATGGCTGCGTCAAGGAGGCTTACCCAGTTATTGTGTGTCTTGCCGGCGCGGCGCTTCTCCTGGGTATACGTGACGTCTTTGCGCTTATAGCCGTATTCAGCCACTATACCGCGCAGGAAGGGGGTTGGATCGTCGAGGCGCCTCAGAATGTCCAGAAACTCATTGTCGTAAAGACCGAAGCCCGTGAAGTGCTCGATCTGCTCGATCCTTGAGAATTTTTTGATGAGTTTGTAGTAGATGGAGCGGAGCCCGTAGAGGATCTTGCTCTCTTTGCTGTGGGTCTTGATGCCGCATACGATCTTATACCCGTTCTCCCATTCTTTCACGAATTTGGGGATCATTTCAACCGGGTCCTGGAAGTCGGCGCAGATCAAAACCAATGCGTCGCACTTTGCCTGAAGCATTCCGTAGTAAGGTGAGTTAAACTGGCCGAAATTTCTGACGTTGAAGATAGCTTTGATACGCTTCTCGCCTTCGCAGAGTTCCTCAAGCTTCGCTCTCGTGCCGTCCACGGAGCAGTTGTCAATGAAAATTATGTCAAACTCATACTTTTTCAGAGTCTCATCGTTTTCAAAAATGTTTATGACAGCGCTCGATATGGCTTCCACGTTTTCGATCTCATTGTAACACGGGATCACTACCGATATTTTTTTCATAAAACCTCCGTCATTTTGTATCTGACGATTTATTGGCGCAGAATTTCAGGGCCGCGTCCGCCCTGACACTTTCGGTGTCGAGAGATGGGAGCATGGCTTCGAGACTTCCGTAGAGTCTCGTGACCGCCTCGGGATAGGTGAGGAAGCGGTAATCATAACCAATGTTCTCCATAAGAAATGCATTGTCGCCGGTGTATTCGGGGCCAAGGCCTTCATTCAGAATCTTTATTTCGGGGCTCTTTCCGGAGACCCGCTTCACCATCTCCGCCAGCTCCGCTATTGTGACGGATTCTGTCGGCGTCAGGTTGAATATCTTTCTCGGCAGCGTGCCCGTCTTTTCGATCACTTCCATGAGCTTTTCGATGATCCCGCAGAAGTCGTCGATGTAAAGATAGTCAAACCTCACGTTCCGGTTGATAACGATATCCATGCCGGTGAGGACCTTCACGCAGGCGTTGGAGATGAACTTGTAGGTGTAGTCCTCGTAAGGCCCGAAGAGGCCGAATATTACGGGCATAAAGGTTTTGTCCCTGCCGCGTGCGGCCACAGCCTTTGCGATCCTCAGCTTTCCCAGCCCGTAGGGATCCTTCGGCACAGACGAACCAATGTCATCCTCTCTGACTTTCACCAGGGGCCTTGATTTGTCGTACTGAGCGCCGCTGCCGAATATGATGTGGACGGTGTCCGGAAGCTCTTCCAGGGCGGCTTCAACGTTGTCGAAGAGGGCGAAGTTCACATCCGCTGTCTCCGCTCCGTCATTGTAGCCGTTTTTCCGGGAGCCCCCCGCGGCGGCGCAGTTTATGACCGCGTCCGGTCTGAGGGCTTTTATGTAGGCGCCGGCGGCTTCCCTGTCAAGAAGATCGACCTGCTTTCTCGTGACAGGGAAGACCTGAAGGTCCTTGCCGGCACGGGAAAAATATTCGGTTAGGCTTCGGCCGGCAAAGCCGCCGGCGCCGAGAACAGCTATCTTTTTCATGTCTTTTAAGCCCCGGAGCTTCCGGAAAGTATAATACTTTGGTCAGGATAAGTCAAACGTGAGGGGCTTTAGCTTTTAAGCGAACCTCTCCGCAGAGCCCTTCTTTGTCTTCCACGCGCCGCCTGTGAAATCCGGGATCTCGACGGGTGCCGAGCCGTTTGCGATGGATGTTTCGGACAGGGGAGTGATGGCCATGAGAATGGCAGCGTCGTATACGTCCAGCGGGAAGGGCTTACCCTTCAGCACGTCCTCGAAGAACTCATTGTAGATGAGGTAGTCCATGCCGCCGTGGCCGCCGCGCACACCCTCGTTCAGGAAGCGCTTCCAGATGGGGTGATCGTATTCCTCCGCGTACTTGGTCGCATTGTTCCACTCCGGACTCCAGTTCCAGTGAAGCTCCTCGGGGTACTTGCCGTCGATGAAGACGTAGTTTCCGTCCTCCTGGTACATTCCCTTTGTTCCCTGGATGGTGAAGCCTCTTGAGTACGGGCGGGGTAGGGTGGTGTCCAGCTTAAGGGTCACCGTTGCCCCGTTTGCGCACATGATATTGGTTACGACCACGTCTCCCTGCTTGAACGCGAGATCCTTGAACTCGGGGTTCACCTCGGGGTGCTCCTTCGCGTAGGCGTTCAGTCCCGCGGCCTTGCTGGAGATAGACGTCAGGTAGACCGGCCTGTTTCCGTAATTGAAGTCCAGAACGACGCCAATGGGCCCCAGATCGTGGGTTGGGTAGTTGTGGCAGTTGCGGTTTATGTAATTGTTCAGCCTGTAGTGCCTGTTTTCCCTGCCGAAGAGGACCTCGGTGCGCAGGTCGTGCATGTAGCCGCCGCCGGCGTGAACTATGTCGCCGAGGACGCCCTGCTGTACCATGTTGAGGACCATGAGCTCTGTCCTGCCGTAGCAGCAATTCTCAAGGAACATGAACGGTGTGCGTGTCTTTTCGTAGCACTTGACGAGTTTAAAGCAGTCATCCACGGAGTAGGCGCCGCCGACCTCAAGACCGACAGGTATGCCCGCTTCCATAAAGCAAATGGAGATCGGCACGTGATCCTCCCAGCCTGTGGAAATGACCACCGCGTCGCATGCCTTTTTCGCCGCTATCTCCCTGTAGTCCGTCGTGCCGAAGGGCTTCTGCCCGCAGGCCTTCTCAACCTTGCCCACGTTATCCTCGACTCTGTCCCCGCACACGTCGCATACAGCGGTCACGAGAACGTTGTCCATAGTAAGGAACAGGTCAACGAGATAACCGCCCCTTGCGCCAACACCTATCACACCAAGTTTCAATTTTTCCATAACATTTCTCCTTTTCTCAGCCCCTCCATCAATCGGGCATCTGAAATAATTTATTTAAATCTCACGACGACGCAGTCATCAAGCTCCGTCACGATACCGGTCTCGTTGAAGGCCGGAAATGACTCAATGCTCGATGTCAGTTCATCGTATCTTTTCAAAGTGCCGGGGGTGAATTCATAACCAATGTAATTAAACACCCGGTGCAGCTCCTCATTGCAGCCGTACCTGTCGTGAATTCCCCAGGATATAACAGACCCGAAATCGCTCTGGCAGGTGGCCAGCACGTACCTGTCGCTAAGGTCATTGGTTTCAAGGTCAAAACCGATTCCGTTCGCCGCTTTTTTCACGGCCTTGTACAGAGGGTCGTCTGCGGTCACGTATTTCCGGGACAGTATATTGTCGGAGAGCGTGTACTCGCCAATGAATATCACCGGTTTGTCGCCGAAATCCTTAAGCGCCTCTCCGCAGTCCGTGAGGACCGCTTTTTCCTCCTGCCAGCGAAGGTCATTGTTGTAAAAACACAGATTTATGCTCACCACCTGCGTCAAAATGATGACTGCGGCGCAGACCTGTATCGCGATATGAAGGCCCCTGTTCTCCCTGAGACCCCGGACGGAGTAGTAGATGAGGAGCGTTACGCAAAAAGCCACGAAGGGGGCAAAGCTGAGGCAGGTCCTGTATTTGACGGAGCCGCCTGTGAGGATGCCGAGACCGAAAAGGCCCGCGAACGTGCCGAGAGCAAACAGTATGACGGATGCCCGCCTTTTTGAAATGCCCGTGACGGTGAAAACGACAAGGGCGATGAGCACCGAGACTGCAAACAGCGCAACAGGGTAATACCAGAGGCCGGCAAGGAACAGCTTCCTGAACATCTGGTAAAACATGTTGACGAAGTATTCCGCCGAGAAGGTCTCGGGAATGTATATGCCGCTGCCCGCCGGGATCGTAACGGCAGGCTTTATTATGCTCGTCAAGAGAAGCCCCAGAAGATACTCAAGCACTATGCCGAGGACCGCGGGGGCAAGAAACACAAAATATTTTCTGATATAACCGGGGTTTTTGTCCCCGGTTTCCTTCCCTGCCCGTTTTTCGCCCGTCATGACCTCCGTAAAGAGATAGAGACTGACAAGCACCAGATATACCGCCGCCAGAGCCTCGTAGAGCGAAACAAGAAAGATCCAGATTAGCGTCGAAAACAAAAGCCGCAGGCAGATGCTCTCGACCTGCGATCTTTTAGCATCCGTCTCCCCGGGAACGCCGTCTTTTCGGAAAATTCCCGAAACAATGACAAGTGAGAGCGCCGCCAGAAAGTACCCGACGCCAAGGTAAAGATCGGAGCCTTTGTACACGAAGAGCTCATTGGTCAGGGGGTATGATACGAAGATGCATGCGAAGAACGTGAGCACGCCCCGGGAAAAAACGCCTTTTGAAGCCTTTTGAAAAAGACAGATCAGAAGAAACGCCGCGGCAGTGAGAAACAGAACGCCGAGGAACGGTTCAAAGAAGGGAAAGGCCTTGAAGAAGCCGAAGGAGTAACTGACTATGGGGGAACTGAACCTGCCCTGAGAGAAAAGTCCGCCCCCGAGATACCGGTCCCTGACCAGATCATCGATGCCGATGTTGAACCTAATGAGTTGCCATCCGAACGAAAGAAGAGAGGTCACAATGACCGGGACAGAGACGCGCAGGTCAGTCAGTATTTTTTTCATATCGCCGAAAAAACCTGTCATTTACTCACCTTTCAGTTACGCCAATAAAACCCGCGCAGTCACGCCAATAAAACCCGCAGGGCAGCCTCTTTAATCATCAAAATCGACGGTCACCGCAGCAAAGACCGCTATTCCCTCGCCTTTTCCGAAGGCGGTGAGACCTTCGCCGCTGGTGGCGGTTATGCCGCACCTTCCGGGGTCTATGCCTATGAGCGCGCCGATATGCTCCCTCATCTCGGGGATGCGGGCAAAAAGCTTCGGCTTTTTTGCCTCGATGGAAATTGAAACGGCAGTGATCCTCCCGCCCAAACGGTCAAGGTCGCGGAGAGCGGCCTGAAGGTACTCGGAAGAGTCCGTGATGCCTTTTCCGCACATCTCGTCGGCCAGGCCTCCGAGTATGTTGATGCAGGTGATGCCGGAGACGGCATTGGTCAATGCGTGGAGCACCACGTCTCCGTCGCTGTTCGCCGAAAGACATGGCTGACCTTCAAAAACCGTTCCCCCCAAAATCAGGGGTTTTGAGTACTGCAGGGCGGGATCCTTTTCGAATGCGTGGGAATCCTGGCCGATGGCAAACCGCTGGGGCATGACCTCACCTCCGATCGTGTGAAAGTTTAGCATATAATATAAAAAAAAGCCATTGTTTATTTCGGCTCTGCTCCCTTGACAAAATAATTAATTGAAGTATAATCAGGCGTTCCGTGAAACAGCCCGGAAAGTCCCTGGTTATGGACATTTTGATGACAAACGGCAACGTTTCCGCGGAGGGTGGTTTGACTATGGAGATACTGCTGTCGCTTTCGATCGCGCTTCTTGCGGGCCTCGGCCTCTCAAGAGTTACAAAGATATGGAATCTGCCTGCCGTCACGGCTTATCTGGTGGCGGGCATACTTATAGGGCCTTTCTGTCTCGGAAGGCTCGGAATACCCGGCCTCGGTTTTACGTCGGCCGAAAATGTCAGCTCCTTTTCGATAATTTCAGAGGTGGCCCTCGGCTTCATCGCTCTTGCAATGGGCAATGAATTCCGCATCTCAGACCTCAAAAAGACAGGTAAAAAAGCGGTGGTCGTGGCGATCTTCCAGGCTCTCATGGCTACTTTGCTGGTGGACGCCGCGATGATAGGCCTCCATTTTGTGATCCCGGACGTATTGCCTCTTTCCGCAGCCATAACCCTCGGCGCTGTGGCATCGGCAACGGCTCCTGCGGCGACGCTCATGATCGTCAAACAGTATAAGTCCTCCGGCCCTGTCACCTCAATGCTCCTTCCGGTGGTCGCCCTTGACGACGTGGTGGGTCTGGTCCTGTTCGCGGTGTCCTTCGGCATCGCCAAGGCACTCGAGCACGGCACGGTGGACGTTTTCTCCGTCATAGTAAACCCCTTAGTGGAGGTGGTCGTCTCGCTGCTTTTGGGCGGCGTCCTCGGCTGGCTTTTCCACTTCACGGAGAGGTTCTTCCACTCCAGAAGCAAGAGGCTTTCGATCTCCGTCTGCTTCACGTTCCTTGCCGTTGCGCTGTCCATGCTTGAATTCAAGATAGGACCTGTGACGGTGGGCTTTTCGTCGCTGCTGGTCTGCATGGTGCTGGGAACGGTTTTTTGCAACCTTTGCGATTTTTCCGAGGAACTTATGGACAGGCTGGACCGCTGGACAGGCCCACTCATGGTGCTTTTCTTTGTTCTCAGCGGCGCAGGGCTTGACATCGCAGTGTTCGGCAGCTGGAAAGTGGTCGTCATTGGTGTCGTCTTCATACTGGCTAGATCTTTCGGAAAGATCCTTGGCTCCGGCGTGTCCTCAAAGATGATGAAGTGCGAACCCACGGTCCAAAAATATCTCGGCATAACGCTGCTGCCCCAGGCGGGCGTCGCTCTCGGCATGTCACTTACGGCAATGTCCCTCGGCCCCTCAGGAATGGTAGTGAGAAATATATCGCTTTTTGCGGTGCTGATCTATGAGCTGGCGGGTCCGTTGATGACGAAGATCGCTCTCGACAAGGCAGGCGAGATAAGCGAAAAGGATATCGCCCCGAGAAAGAAGGCCTTGGAGGAGGCCAAGAAGGCAAAGAAAAAGTAACCGGAACCGGTCGCATCTTCTCCCATCCTTTCTTCAAAATGATTTAGTGCTGTCAAATATAGTTTCACCGAAAATGGAGCTTTCACCAATTCGGTGAAACTATTGTTTTTGATGAAACTTTAAATACAAAACCCTGTTTTAATTCAGATTTTTTAACCCGGAAACTCCTGCTCCGCCGGGAGCGCTTCATTGGTTCGGTATTGATTCAGGCGCCCCAAAATGGTACAATATACGGTGCACTTTTTCGTAAGACACACAAAGTATTGTTTTGAAAGGAGCCGTTATGAACACTCAGGAAGCCCGCAAAAAGTATTACAGAAACGCAGCCGAAACGGTGATCAAGAACCTTGAAAAGAGGCACATGAAGGGTTACTACGCCGAGAATGCGGAGGAGGCCAAAAAGCTGGCGCTGTCTCTTATGCCTGAAGGGTCGAGTGTTGCGTGGGGCGGCTCGATGACTTGTACGGACATTGGTCTGATCGATGCGGTGAAGACCGGAAACTACGATGTGATTGACCGTATGGAGGCCGGCAGGGACCGGAAAAGCGAGGCATACAAGAATATCTACGGCAGGATAACCACCTGCGACTTTTTCCTCATGGGAACCAATGCGATCACCCTCGACGGCGAACTCGTTAACGTTGACGGCACGGGCAACCGGGTCGCGTTCCTTTGCTTCGGCCCCGAAAACGTAATCGTTGTGGCGGGCATGAACAAGCTCGTTAAGACCAGGGAAGAGGCGATCGACAGGGCGAGAAACGTCGCCGCACCGATCAACACGGTGAGGCTTGAGCGCAGGACCCCTTGTACAGTCACGGGAAAATGCGAGGACTGCTGCTCGCCGGATTGCATATGCGACCAGATCGTTGTTACGAGGCTGTCGAAGGACGGAAGGATCAAGGTCATACTGGTTGGGGAAGAATTGGGGTTCTGACAGGTAAAAGGGAGTGCCGCACAGGTAATAAGTAAAGGTTTGAGGGGTGCCGCTCAAGTAATAAGTAACAGGTAAAAGGTAAGAGGTGCTCTGCGAGAAGGAGTGCCGCACAGGTAATAAGTAATAGTTTGAGGGGGTGCCGCACAGGTAATAAGTAATAGTTTGAGGGAGTGCCGCTCAGGTAATAAGTAAAAGTTTGAGGGGTGCCGCACAGGTAATAAGTAAAGGTTTGAGGGAGTGCCGCTCAGGTAATAAGTAAAGGTTTGAGGGGTGCCGCACAGGTAATAAGTAATAGTTTGAGGGAGTGCCGCCCAGGTAATAAGTAAAGGTTTGAGGGGTGCCGCCCCAGGTAATAAGTAATGGTTTGAGGGAGTGCCGCCCAGGTAATAAGTAAAGGTTTGAGGGGTGCCGCCCCAGGTAATAAGTAATGGTTTGAGGGGTGCCGCACAGGTAATAAGTAAGAGGTAAGAAAGTAAGAAGTTAAAGGTAAAAAGCGGCTGCGTGAGGCGCGGCTCAGTACTAAAGAAGGAGTATAGATTTAATGGCATATAATGCAAGCAACATTTCGGTTCTGGAAGGGCTCGAGCCCGTCAGACAGAGGCCCGGTATGTACGTCGGATCGACGTCGGTAAAGGGTCTGAACCATTTGCTTTATGAGATACTGGATAACTCGGTGGACGAGCATCTTGCAGGCTGCTGCGATAAGATCACCGTGTCACTTAACAAGGACGGGTCGGCTACGGTCACGGATAACGGCCGTGGCATACCTGTCGACCTGCATGAAAAAGGCTGGCCTGCTGAGCGTGTCATCATGACCACGCTGCACGCGGGCGGAAAATTCGACAATACGAACTATAAAACGGCGGGCGGCCTCCACGGTGTGGGCTCGTCTGTCGTCAATGCCCTGTCCCAAAGAATGATCATCGAGGTCAGCAGGGACGGAAAGATCCATTACGACGAGTACGAGCGGGGAAATCCCGTTGTGGATATAAAAGAGGGCGAGCTGCTTCCGGTGACCGGAACCACCAGGGCCACAGGAACCAAGGTAACCTTCTGGCCTGACCCCACCATATTCGAAACGGTCACATTCAAGGCGGACGCCATCAGAAGCAGGCTTAAGGAGACTGCATACCTGAATCCGACACTCACCATAACCTTCACAAACGCCCGCGACGGAAAGAAACCTGAGGTGTTCAGCGAGCCGGAGGGCATTGCGGGGTATGTTGATTCATTGGCGTCGTCGAATCCGGAGATCAAGAGGATCACGGAGACTGTGGCTATCTCGGGCTGCAGGGACGGCATCACGGTCAACATTGCTTTTTGCTTTATGCAGACCTTCGGCGACCAGATCGTGAGCTTCTGTAACAACATAAACACGATGGAGGGTGGAAACCACGTTAACGGCTTCAAGGCCGGTTTTGCGAAGGTCATTAACCAATACGCCCGCGACCTGGGAAATCTCAAGCCCAAGGACGCCGGATTCACCGGCAACGACACAAGAAACGGAATGATCGCAGTTATTTCCGTGAGCCACCCCGCACCAAGGTTCGAGGGACAGACCAAGACCAAACTCGACAATACCGACGTGCAGAACGTTATAACTGCCGTAATGAATACGAGTCTCCAGCACTACTTTGACAGAAACCTGGAGACGCTGAAGAAGATCATCGCCAGAGCAGAGCTTTCGGTCAAGACCCGCAAGGAGGAGGAAAAGATAAGGACCAATCTCGGCGACAAGAAATTTGCCTTCGAGGGCAACGGAAAGCTTGCCAGGCAGGAGTCGAGCGACCCGTCAAAATGCGAGATATTCATCGTTGAGGGAAATTCGGCCGGAGGAACAGCGAAGACCGGCCGCGACAGAAGATACCAGGCGATACTGCCCATACGCGGAAAGATCCTCAACGTCGAAAAGCAGACCGTGGACAGGATACTGGTCAATGAAGAGATCAAGGCCATAGTGGCGGCCCTCGGCTGCGGCTTTATGCAGGGCTACGGAAACGATTTCGACATCTCAAAGCTCAAGTATTCAAAGATCATCATTGCCGCCGATGCCGACGTGGACGGCGGACACATCTCCGCTCTGCTCCTCACGTTCTTCTTCAAGTTCATGCCGGAGCTCATTTACGCCGGAAACGTATACAGGGCAATGCCGCCTCTTTACAGGGTGAAGCCGAAGAGAGGGAAGATGGAGTATATCTACGACGACAAGGCCCTTGCCGACTACCGCAAGACCCACGGAAACAATTTTGACATCCAGCGTTACAAAGGTCTTGGCGAGATGGATGCGGAGCAGCTGTGGGAGACCACCATGAATCCCGCCACGAGAAAGCTGAAGCAGATCAGTATAGACGACGTGGTCGATGCGACCAACATAACTTCGATCCTCATGGGCGAGACTGTGGCCCCGAGAAGGCAGTATATCGAAGAGAACGCCGACAAGGCGAACGTTGACGTCTGAGGAGGTGAGTGAAAATGGCTAAAAAGAAAACTGTTGTCGAGGAAGAGATAATAGAGGAAATCATCCGCGCCGATTATTCCGACGAAATGTCATCTTCATTCATGGACTATGCGGTGAGCGTTATCACGGACAGGGCGATACCGGATGTGAGGGACGGACTGAAGCCTGTTCAGAGAAGGATACTCTGGGCAATGAAGCAGCTGGGCCTCTCCTCAAGCGGCGATTATAAAAAATCCGCGAGAGTCGTTGGCGAGACCATGGGCAAATACCACCCCCACGGCGACGCCTCGATATATGACGCCATGGTGCACATGGCAAAGGACTGGTACTTCAACCACCCGCTTGTGGACGGACACGGAAACTACGGTTCGGTGGAGGGAGACGGGGCCGCGGCGTCACGTTACACAGAGTGCAGACTGTCGAAAATTTCCGAGGATATGCTTCTTTCGGACCTCGATAAGGAGATCGTGGATTTCGTTCCCAATTTCGACAATAAAGAAAAAGAGCCGACGGTGCTTCCGGCGGTCATTCCGAATATACTCATCAGCGGCACGGACGGCATTGCCGTGGGTATGACCTCAAAGATGCCCACTCACAACCTTGGCGAGGTGGTCGACGCCACTTCCGCGCTGCTGGACGATCCGGGACTCACCACCGACGAGCTCATGAACTACATCAAGGGTCCGGACTTTGCCACCGGCGGCATCATCGTTAACAAGAGCGAGCTTCCGGAAATATACAAAACGGGCAGCGGAAAGATCAGGGTCCGTGGAAAGGTCAAAGCCGAGAAGGGCGAGCGGGGCAGAATAAACCTGGTCATCTCAGAGATACCCTTTACAATGATAGGCTCCATCAACACCTTTATGGATAATGTGGCGAAGCTGGTA
The DNA here is from genome assembly GCA_017444825.1 of Clostridia bacterium. Taxonomy (GTDB): domain Bacteria; phylum Bacillota; class Clostridia; order UBA1212; family UBA1212; genus UBA1212. The sequence continues at coordinate 2,389 of JAFSVU010000001.1, read as the reverse complement.
CAAACCAAGGCGATGCCCGACGTTGTCGACATTAAAAACCTTTCCGGCAAGGAAGGCATCCGCATCATCATCGAACTGCGCAAGGACGCTGACGTGGAGCAGAACATCAATATGCTCTACAAAAAGGCCGCTCTTGAGGATACTTATCCCTACAACGCCATGCTGCTGTCAAAGGGATTGCCGTCACAGATGCCTCTCGACAGGATACTCCGGGAGTTCGTTGAATTCTACAGGGATTCTCAAATTAAAAAGTATACGACTCTGCTTGCCAGGGAGAAGAGGGCTGCGGAGATACGGGAAGGTCTTATTGCCGCGGTGGACGTGATCGACACGATCATCGAGATACTGCGGGGATCGAACACCGTCGCCCAGGCCAAGGCCTGCATGATGAAGGGCGCCACCGAAGGCATTAAGTTCAGGACCGCCGCGTGCAAAAAGATCGCATCAAAGCTCCACTTTACCGAGATCCAGGCGGACGCTATCCTTGAGATGAAGATGCAGAAGCTCATTGGTTTGGAGCTCAACGTGGTCGTAAAGGAACTGGAGACCTGCCGCAAGAACATAGACGCCTACACCGGTTATCTTTCAAGCAAGACCAGACTCAATAAGAAGCTCAAACAGGACCTGGCTGAGATAAAGGAAAAGTACGCCGTACCCAGAAAAACGCAGATCGTGGACACCGAAGCCGTGGTGCTGAAAAAGCCCGAAATAAAGGAAGAAAAGGTCTACGCTCTCGTCAATAGATTCGGCTACATAAAGCTCATCGACCAGGCCACCATGGAGCGCAACAGCGAGAACGTAACCAAGGACTACCGCCACGTGCTGGAGGTCATGAACACAGGCCGCCTCTACGTGTTTACGGAGGAGGGCAAGTGCCACCAGATCAAAGCCAAGGACGTTCCCATGGGCCGCTACAACGACAAGGGCGTGCCTCTCGAGCAGGTCAGTGCGCTCACTACGAAGGAAAACCACGTCTGCGTTGCTTCGGACTTCAAACCCAAGGACAGGCTCCTCTTCGCAACTGCCGGCGGAAACGTTAAGAAGGTCCAGGTCTCGGAATTTGATTCGTCGAGACGTACAACTGATGCCACGAAGCTGCAGGAGGGCGATACCGTCGCGGCCGTCATACCTCTTTCAGGCAAGGGAAACATCGTTCTTATCACCGAGGGCGGCTTTATCGTGGCCTTTGACGAAGCCAGCATAAGCATGCTCAAGAAAAACTCGGTCGGCGTCACGGGTATCAAGCTGAACAGGGGCGACAAGGTCATATACGCATGCGAAACGGACGAAAACGGTTCGTTTGTCTTCGACGAAAAAGAATACAACGTAGATAAGCTGGACTGCGGCAAGAGAGCAACCCGTGGAAAACCGATGAAGAACTGACTTGAATTTCCGACGCAGGAGTGTTATCATAAGCGCAGATAATTGCCGTTCAAAGGAAACGGTCAACAATATATGGAGGTTTTGTAATGAAAAAAGCATTATTCTTTGCGGTTCTCGCCGTTTTGACGATTGCTCTTTGCATAGGTTCGTTTGCTGCGAATCAATGTGCGATCGACGGCATATACGTAAACGAGAACAAATACAACAACGGTGAATATAAATTCGGCGTCGGCCAGCCGGGAACAGACGGGCTTGCTTTAGCTCAATCCATCACGATCAACAAGGGCGACAAGGTATACGTACTGGGCTGGTTTGTTGACAGTGACGCAAGTGTTGATAAACTTATCTACAGAGTTGACGGCGTTGCCTATGAATGTCAGGACAACTACAGGGACAGAAAAGAGATCAAGACCTTAGATCCCTCTCTTCTTCCCTGGATAGTTGACTACGATGCAGACGATTTCACCAGATCCGGATTCGGTACGGATGCGGATATGATGGAACTCCTCGGAATCGGAGATCTGGCCGCAGGACAACACACGTTTGAACTCGTCGGTAAATTCGTCGGCGGTTCGGAGCTTGTAATTAAGACCTGCCCGCTCACGATCGTGGGAAATGATACACCTGCAAACTATCGTGATTTCAGCAAAGATGCAGGCGATAAACTCTCCTTCGACCAGATCCTTGTTAACGGCACCGAGATAGCTAACGGAAACTCCGCAATTATCGCCGCTAAGAAGAACATCGACGGAACAAAGGGCGACATTAACACTGTTACACTTCACGGCTGGTACGGAAACGCAAATCAGGATATCGATAAGTTCGGATATCAGATCAACGGCGGAGCCATAGTTTACGGCGAGTACAAAGCTGCTACAGAGCCTCAGGTTCTTGATCCCACGCAAGGCGGCGGCCCGAAGGCTTCCAGATTCACCATGGATATCGACGTATCTAACCTCAGAGGCGAGAACACCATCTGGGTATACGTTAAACTTGCCAACGGCGA
>JAFSVU010000015.1 GCA_017444825.1 Clostridia bacterium | reverse complement strand
GACTCGTCATCGTGCAGCGTTAAGGTTGCTTACCAACATAAACATGTAAAGGTTTCAATTACCTCAAATGTTGACTGTGAAAAACATGATGAGTTTATAATTGAGTCCATTTCAGACGAAGCTTTCCGTTCATTTTGTATTCTATTGCGTTCAAACATATTACTCCTGTTGGGACTCTCGCTTGCTATTCTAATGCTCTTTCTTATCTTTGGAGGTATTAAGTCGTTATTGTTGCCTGCAATCGTGCTTATTCTGTTGGATTCTTTTGCTTTTGGTTCATTTTTAAGACTTTTTAATGAGGCGAAAAAGGCGTTAAGAAATAACAATGAAGGGTCTTTATGAAGCGTCATATGATCTCGATCTCCGGCCGGTTTTCTTTAAGCCATCCGGATATATCGTCTTTTAAACGTTTATGGACTAAAAAAACAGTCTTCTTCGTTGATGACGGGATAAAAGCCATGCAATCCCCGTGGATTCTGACGACTGCGACGTCAGTCCACGAGTTTCTTTTGACGTTTCCGTCTTCTGTACGGAACTCTATCCCGCTCTCGTCAAGTTCCAGAACCCCGCGCCGGGAGTCTGAGTTAAGATCTTTGTAAACGCGGCGCACCGATATAAACACGAACAGATTGAAAAGCGTGGTAATGACCAGCAACGTAAACGCCAATACATTGATCAAAATCTTGTAGCCTCCGACGCAGAAGCTTAGAACGAACAAGCCCAGCAGTATAAGACTTATAATGAGATTGGTCCTTGTTCTTCTGAACCAATCAATTATCCTTTGATCATGTTTTTTTATGATACTTCTGAAGCTGAACAAAACGTTGACAGCGTCGCGACAGAATTGATCGCTGCCGCATTCTTTGATCTCGAACTGCATAAGAACCTTTCCTTCCGCGTGACCGGCTTGGAACCGGACAGAACCATTATACAAGAGGTCTTCCTTCAAGGGTATTATATCTTTTTTGCCGAAAAAACACTACTGTTGATGCCGCTTTGCACCGATTCCGGTTTGTTAAAAGCGGTCAAAAATGAAAAAGCATATTTTTTTCTAGCATTTGCGCAAAAATCCTACGTAAAACATTGACAAGGCCACGAACCGGTCTTATAATATTTGCGTAAGAAAAATGCGCAATAGCGCAATTATCATATGGAGACATGAAATGGAATTTAAGCGGGAAAGGTATTTGCAACAGCTGATAAGCGGGATGGACAGTCCTCTTATCAAAGTCATTACAGGGATTCGCAGGTCGGGAAAGTCTTATCTTCTTTTTACGCTTTTTGATCGTTACCTAAAAGAGATTGGCGTTCCGGAAGATCATATTATCAAAATAGCGCTTGACGACATGGATAACATCCATCTTCGTGAAAAAAATGCGTTGTATAAAGATATTAAAGAGAGGATCGTTGACGATAACAAGTATTTTATTCTTCTTGATGAAATCCAATATGTTAACGAATTTGAAGATGTCCTCAACAGCATGCTTCACATTAAGAATGCGGATACGTATGTCATCGGCAGCAATTCTAAATTTCTTTCAAGCGATATAATTACGGAATTCAGAGGAAGAAGCGATGAGATCCGTGTATATCCGCTGACATTTAAAGAGTACTATGAGGAATTGGGCGGGGATAAACGGGACCGGCTGGATGAGTATATGCGGTTTGGTGGTCTTCCCGTTGTTGCATTGATGAAAAACGACGAAAAGAAGATCTCTTATCTGAAAGAGGTCTGCAATAAGATCTATTTATCGGATTTGAAACAGAGACACAGAATCAAGAATCCAAAGGAATTTGACGAACTGTTTGATATCCTTGCGTCCGGCATAGGCACGTTAACAAATGCGCAAAAACTGTCAGACACATTTAAAACAGTCAATCATGCAAAGGTAAGTCCCAATACGGTCAACAATTACATTGACTATTTTATTGATGCGTTTATGATCAGCCGTGCAAGAAGATATGACGTCAAAGGAAAAAAATATATTTCCACTCCGGCGAAGTATTATTTTAGTGATATAGGTCTACGAAATGCCAGAATTGATTTTCGTCAGGTAGAACCGACACACATCATGGAGAACATTATTTTCAACGAACTTATTGCGCGTGGATATCAGGTCGACGTTGGCGTTGTTGAAATAAATGCTCATAACAAACTCGGTCACGGAATAAAAAAACAGCTCGAGGTAGATTTCGTTGCCAACAAGGGGTATGACCGGTACTATATTCAATCTGCATACTCTTACCATGACGAGGTGAAGAGAAAACAGGAAAGAGAGTCGTTGAGCCATATTCCCGATTCTTTCGAGAGGATCATTATTACCGGTGATACCGGACTTCCATATCGGGACGACAACGGCTATATGGTCGAGAATATTATTCACTTCTTGCTGAATGAACGGAGGTGAAAGTGTTGCATTTTGGTTTTTCTTACATCGGATTGATTTTTCTTTTAATGCTATTTATTCCGAATTTCTTCTGGACAAAGAACAAACCGAAAGACTATGACCAATATGCAAGGAAAGAAAACAAAGTATTGCTGATTTTGGAAAGAGCAGGTGAAGTTGCCGTTTCCTGTCTGGTATTGGTTTTCAGCGACTTCAATCCGCAAGGTCTTTCTGTTTGGCTTATTTGGCTTGTCGCTGCGTTAGGTTGTATGATCCTATACGAATTATATTGGATCCGCTATTTTAGGAGCGAAAAGACTATGAAAGACTTTTACAGCAGTTATGCAGGCGTTCCGGTGGCCGGTGCAACGCTCCCTGTTATTGCGGTTCTGCTGCTGGCTGTTTACGGAAAGAATCCGTTTCTCTTTGCCGCGGGTGTCGTTTTAGGGATCGGGCACATCGGAATCCATCTGATGCACAAAAAGGAACTGGTCGGCAAAGAAAAAGATGATATAAATTCGGGCTTGCCGAACTGATAATGATTCCGCTAATAAGCACGAAATTGAAGATGTTGAAAATGAACCGAATGAACCTCAAGTGTTCATGATATCAAAAACCCGGTACAGTCAAATAACGAGTCAATAATTAATATGCTTCGTCATTGAAACAGGCATGGAAAAGTGAATTTATTATCAACATTACAGTGACATTACTCCAAATTAAAATGTTGGTGGAATGTTTTGAAATGTTATTGGAATGCTTTTGTTTTAGATTGATAATAAGAGAAAAATGAAGTACCATATGAGACGGTTGTGTAAGCATCTTTTTTGGAGAAAGCACGAATTCTACCTTGATAGTCCGGAAAGTGAAGCTTAAGTATGATTAGTGACGTGAGATCAACGCTATCAAAATACATTAAATCCTCCTGCGTGGTATCTGTTTCTTTTGAAAGAGGTTATGGAATAGTTCCGGCTCGGTTTGAACTGTGCATTAACAAATCAGGAAAAGAGTATCGTCTGGATATTGAATCTAATATTCGAGTTTTACAAAACGGGAAATCAATTCTTAGTTTTGATGATATGTTCTTAGATAGATGTGGTCATGAGTTTTCGGTTGAAGAATACCAAAGCCAAAGAGGTATCGAGAAATCGCTTTTATCTTGTACCCTTAGCAATTTAATTGACCTTTGCATCGGAAAGAGAATAGCTCGTGTAATGATCTCAAAGTGTGGTGACATTACATTATTGATGCGGCCTAAAATTGAAATGCAAATAATTAATGACAGCCACAACGTTGACGCTGTACTATTTAGGCTTAGAGATTTACAGAAAACAAAAATCTATCTAACCAAAAACGGAAAAAAAGAAGAGCTTTTATCAACAATATTTGAAGTGAGAAGTTCAACAACCGGCGACTTATTAGTGTCATGGAAGGAGAATGATTAACCGTTTTTTGCAAAGCTTCATCACATGAGCAGTGCGTTAAGATGTTAAGCAGCTACAATTATTTAATGCGTGCTTATGCATCATTCTTTTTCCCGTTAGCCGACAATACACCGGTAAAGGAACGTACTTTCCTCATTATTACACAGACGTTACACCTTTGCGAAATGTTGTAAGATCTCTGACACGTAAGGAGGATTATCATGCAACAGGTATTCGATTTTCTGGCAGGGAAGATCTCTCCGGAGGATTTCAAAAAAATATGGTATTCAAATGAAAAGCTGCGTAACCGGATCAACTTTTATTTAGCTTTGTGCGGTGAAACCTGTGGAGGGGCAGAGGTTGAACAAGTGATAAACGACATTATTCTTGAACATCCGGAGTCTCTTGGCAAGTCCAAAAGGATTAAAATGGCAAAGCAAAGAATTAAGGAAGTGTTTCGTAGTCCCATGAAGGAGATTTATACAAATATGAATTTGTGGATGTAGATTCCGGTATATCGAGAGTTGTTATTCAATTGGCGTAGTTTGGAATGTGCGGATGGTGTGGGAAAAATGAAAGTTTACAACATTAGATTTGAATCGGAGTTTTTAAAGTGCGGAATCCCAACTTGAAGTCTTGTTTATCGTCTGGTAGAATCGTAGTCAGAAAAAATCGATCTTACGGTCGGAGGGTAATATTATGAGATATTTAGCTAAAGCAATCGCACTCCTTATTGTCCTGGCAACAGCGTTAGGACTCACTTCGTGCAACTCCAATACAAATACAAACACAGATCCAAGCCTAAGCCCAAGCACGAGTCCAAACCCGGGTACGACCACCGATGCACCGGCGGAGGCAACGCCGCAGGATACGACCGGCTACCGACCATTAAACTACAAGGCAGAAGACCTTACCTGGGAGCTGCAGAACGTGTTTTCCGGCAATTACGTGAAAAACGAGACAGTGATGTTTATTGACAAGGGAGACACGAAAGAGCTCCTGTATAAGATTGACAGCGTCATCTCCGTCAAGTCCTACAGCGGCAAAAAGACGTACGTTGAGGGGCAGGATTATGAGGTTGTCGACGGCAAGCTCAGGATAACCGAAAACAGCAAGATCCCCTGCATTACAAGCAAAAAATACTATGCCGGTGACGGCACGCTGATGGTGGAGGTTGACGGCGTGAAAAAGCCGGTCTACTGGGGCGAAGGCACGGTGATGACCAACTATCAGGTGAACGTGGAATACACCCATTCCGACACCTGGAACGGCTACAAACAAAAATGCTTTGCCGGCATTTACGATAAGCTTTACGGCAAGCTGGAGGCCGGAGAAGACGTGACGATCGTGTTTTACGGTGACAGCTGCACGTACGGCGCAGCCTCGTCGTTTGCGTACGGCTATGCCCCGAACCAGTATTCATATGCGCTGCTGGTCACAAATGCGCTGGCGGACATTTTCGGATATACGGTCCATTACGAGAAATCAAAGCTGCCCGGCACGGGACCAATGCCAAAAAAGGATTACGTTGCCGGCGACAGAGGGACGATAACCTACATCAACAACAGCGTTGGCGGCTGGACAACAAGTGACGGTGTGAACAATTTCGACAAACACGCAAAAACCTTTATCGAAAAGTTCGGCTGCGATCTGTTCGTAGTTGACCTCGGCGGCAACGACGGAAGCCTTTCACCGGAAAAGACCGCGGAAAACGACGAGAAGATCATTGGCAAGGTCCGCGAAATTGCCCCTGACAGCGGCATTATTATCATATCAACGCTGCTCAACCGCCCGGGCTCCAACTGGGCCGGGAACGACGCGCTGCAGGAGCCTTACTTAGTGGAACTTTCCGAAAAGCTGCGGGACGAGGGCGTGCCCTGCGCCGTTTGCGGGATCACCTCGATGACCGCGTCAGTGCTGGAACACATCAAATTTGAAGACTTTTCGGGCAACAACATCAACCACCCGAACGATTTCTGGGCCCGCCTCTACGCAAACACTTTGTTTGAGACACTTGTCGGATACGAAAACCTTAATTAATACTTCCGGGTATGATGTTGTTGTCGGATACCGTGCAGACGATTCATATTTTTCTTATGCACAGGCCCAGACATTGTATAAAATATCCCGGGTACTTGGATGTGCGATTGAGGATCTGCTCGAAGATCCTGCCTGTTTAGAAACCGAGAAAGGAGCCTGACGATATGAATAAGTATTCGTCTTTTGTAAATATCCCGGTCCTGTCTGTATTGCTTGTCTGTGTTTTGCTGCTGATCTCCGCCTGCAGCTCTTACGGCAGGACAGATGTTTCCGGATCTGACGTAAACGAAAGCACGCCTAAGGTTGAGGAAACTGAGGGTATTGGCGCTGATGAAAGCTTGGATGATCCCTCCGGGGAAGGCCCCGACGCGACGCCAAAGATTTCCGCGAATAAAGTTCGGGAGGCTGAGGAATATGCCGTGACCGAACCCACGGAAGAACAAAGCCGCATCATTTCGGTGTACAGGCAGCTTTACCCGGAATGCAAGGACAGCAGGCCGCTTTGCTATCCGCTTTACAACGACGGTGAGATATTCTTCGTTCCGGAGGAGTGGTTTTACGCCTACTACCCTGCGGTGACCGGCAAAACCATTATTTATCAGAGCGACGATTTTAACGTTTGCGCTTTTATTCAGACGACCGGAGAAAAAGGGGAGTTCAGATTTGGCGTGTTTGATGAAAACTATGCTTTGACGTCCGACGTCTTCTCGGGCACTCCGCTTTTTAAAGGGACAGCTTGGCCACACAAGATCATTGAGCGCGATGAAAAGCAATACCTTGCCGTTGAGTATTACTACGGCCATCAGGGCATCCGAAGTTCGGAAACCGTGATCTATGCGCTCCCGTCCATGGAAAAGGTGTGGCGCGACTCAGAGATCTTTCCGAATGACCCGGACGCCGAAACTGATATGTACAGATTTGCGATAAACGGCGATTCCTTTGACGTGTATGATTTTGTTTACCATGACGGGTGGATGGAAGAAGTGTACAAAACCCGTATTGAGATCTCGGAAATAGAGCTGCCTTGACCTCGGGAAAAGACTTTATAACCTCCTGATAATCCCTCGATAACCCCTTAACGAATCATTACATGCTTTGAAATGATGGCAAAAATACGTTCAGACAATTTCTGTTCCAAACGGAAGACAACACCAATATATCAATGAAAATCCTTGAATATTGAGGCCATTACTCTCGGAATTCGCTTAGCAGTCTGTCAGCTTTTACCAGATATGCATACTGTATGGGCTGAGCTTTTCTCATTTTTGAAAGCACTCTCAGATCCGCCTGCGTCAGCGGCTCATTGGCGTATTCTTCATAACTGCTTACAGATCCATACGGCGTCTCTGTCATCAGGCAAGCTGCCATGTAGATCAGGTTAGCCGCCCGGTAAGAAGCAATTTCACCGGAGAAACGCTCTCCAAACACATGGGTTCCGAGACTCCGTATTCCTTCAACATAAAGCGGGTAGTCTTCTTTTCCAACCTTGCCGCGGGAAGCGATCACTATGGCAGCAGATATCGTATCCTCAAGCACGTCCCTGGCAGTGATATTTAGTCCACGATAACTGATTTCAGACAGAACGATTTCTTTATATGTTTCCATCACATTTCTGAAGTTTCTGTGTCCATCGATCAGAGTTCCGATGTCGTAAAACTGTTTCATTACTTCAAGATCCTTTTTGGCTCGCAGCGGAATTCCGGTAGTGTAAGGCGCAAACGCAGTAAACTTGTCGCCAAGGATACAATCTATAGACGGAACACTGACGGAAAGGTTGGCACCTTCTGTAAGCAGCAACTCATTTTGAATCTCTTTCTCAACCAGAGCCGCATAATGATCCTCTTCGTAAAGAATGTCAAGCAGGATATAAAACGTACCGTGTCTGACCGGAGAATAATATGTAAATTTGAAGTGTCTTTTTTCGATTTTGTTCTTTCCGACACGTACCTGTTCCTCAAAGGAAACGAACGGAAAGATTTCAGCAGCCTTTTTGATATAGTCTTTAACATCTGTTCCGGGACGAACAATAATATCAATATCTGTGGACAATCGCATAATATGCGGGAGCAGGAGCATCAGGCAACTTCCGCCCTTAAAAATAAAACTCATGCCTGTTTGCGCCAATGCCTCCAGCAACCCCAGAGCATACAAAGCACGCTCTATAAGCTGTGGATCCATCCTGCTTTTGCCTTGCAATTCCCGGATGTGCTCTTCGCCAAAGTTTTCCCTGATTATCATATGTTGAGGTCCTCCCGATTTATCCCGGCGTCGTTCACAAGAAAATCCATATACTTGTTTGATGCACCTTTTCGCTTTGCATATCTGAACATAGTGTTTTTGTCAATGGCGTACTTGGCGAACGCATCCTGATATATGGCCGGGTACTCTCCCGAATAAACGACTTTACTGATAAGTTTATCGACAGCAATGTCTACAAGCCATTTCTCTATCCGTGTATCCCAGAAAACATTTATCCCTTTCGGACTTTCGGTCGGAAGCTTAGCTATCACGATCATTTCATCATTCATGTAACGGAACAGCTCGTCAGCATCCGGCTTGATCAGAACCGAGCCTTTATGCTTTTCCCAAAGGGTATTAAAAACATCTTCCTCCAGCGGAGCTTCCACAGACACAAAGACTATGTTTTGCGCTATCTGGTGATTAACAAACTCGTTAAGTTGAATAAGTTCAAATATGCGAAAATCCAGATACGGATGAGCGCCAATGATCTCATTTGCCAATGAGACCGCAAGTTCAGAGTGTGAAAAGCGATATGCCTTCAGGGAATCCGATACGCAGTATTTGTTACGCCCGATCTTTACGATCTCTCCTGCAGAAAGCATTCTTGTGATCATGTGGTTTGTGATGCTTCCATTGGTTTGATAACCGCATTCTGTCATGACCTTCTGCAGGTCATAACGTGCAAAAGGACGCCTATTGCCAATTCTGTTCAAAATAACCGATGTATCTGCCATGCGTACCCTGCCTTCTGGTATTTCGGCAGTTTTTTTGATTTACTGCCGATTTGCCCACACACATTATATGCGTTTTTGATAAATGCGTCAAGGGGTTACATTGGCGTGGCCCGTACCCCGGGAGCCTGCAAACACGAAGTAATTGAAAACGGCTGATAATTTTGGTATGATAAACGAAGACTTTCAGCAGTGCATCCCCGACTCGGGGCGTGCTTTATAAAAAAGGAGAGATTTTTATCATGAAGAAAAGCTTTTCCGCTTTTGCGGCTATTCTTATCGCCATTCTGACGGCTTTTTCTTTTTCCGGCTTCGGCGCTTTTGCGGAAGGAGACGGAGCGGAGGAGAAAACGTTCTACTCCCAAAACTTTGAAGGGTTTGAGGCATCTGCAGGCGAGACAGAGGAGTTCGTTTTCAACGACGCCAAAGGAAACAAGCCCGCAGGCTTCAGCGAGTTCATCGGAGACGGTGAAAGGAGCGGCGCGCTCGTAAGTGCAAACAGGATCGGCGGAACGAAGTCGCTGAGATTCATGCGTTACGACGGCGGAGTGGCCGACATGCGTATAACGGGGCTCGGTCTCGGGTCTCTTGGCGATGGCTCCAAGATATCTTTCTCATTTAAGTTTATGTACAAAACGCTGGGAAATTACGGCTTTTCCGTGCTCCTGGCAGGCATTCCGGAGTCCACCCACGTTGAGGACTACGGCGGAGGGGTCAGGAACATTTTCTCATCGGGGACCGACGACGCGACCGGAAAGGATGTGCTCTACGTTGTGAACCCAGAGGGCGGAACGCTTGTGGTGACGGACGACCTTCATCCGGACACCGAGTACACCGTAGAGGCTGTTTTTACGAAGTGCAGCGACGAATTCGTTATTTTTGTCAACGGTGAGCGCATTGGCGATTTCAAGTACATCGGGAAAATGACGAACGTCACGGCCATCAGATTTGACTGCCACGACTGGGCTGAGGAGAACGACATTTCGCGCTCGCAGAAGGGCAGCTCCCACGTCAACGAGATATATTTTGACGATATCAGACTCGCTGCGACGCCAATGGGACAGGCTTCGGAACAGACCGGTAAAACGTACAGATTCAGGAGTGAGGACTACTGCTTCTATGATGATTTCGAGAACGTGCTTGCGCAAAGCGAATATGAGCAGCCGAACCAGGAGTCGGAGATTTTCTCCTACAACAGCGAGCTTCCGTTCCTGAAATCCTCCGGAACTCCCTTCGTCAATTCTTTCTCTTACGTGATGCCCACGGATTCCGACGGGGACTTCGACGGCGTGGCTCTTGCCGCCAAGGATTTTCTGGACATGAGATTCTGGATGATCATTCCGCCCCTTGATACAGAAGCAGATGTTTTTGTCTATTTTACGGTAAAAGTTAAGGACCTTGCGGGGTGCTTTGACCTCTGCGTCACAAACAGAACCGAGGGGGAAACCTCCACCGACAGCACGGACAGGGGCGGCATGGTGATCAGGCTCGAACCCGGTCAGGACGGCAAGATAACGGTGATGAACGCCGCCCGCCAGCATGTCGGCACGTTTGAAAAGGATAAAACGGTCACCATCGGAGCTGCTTTCTTTATGGATACGCAGAACTACGTGATCTTCCTTGACGGCAAGATGCTGCAGGACAGCATGTCGCTTTACCCGGAGACCTTCAGCGGTATCAGCGCTCTGCGTTTCGACCTCGAGGGCACGGGAAGCGAGGTCCTGTTCGACGACATCTTTATCGAGTACGGCGAGCTCTTGGAGACAAGTGAGGTCTCCGAAACAGAGGAACCCTCATCCTCGCCCGACCCGACCGAGCCTCCTGCTGAGGACCCCACTGAGGAGCCTGCAGCCACGGCAGAAGCTACGGAGCAGCCTACGGCAGAGAATACGAACGAAGACCCGACGGACGCTCCTTCCGGGAACAAAAAAGGCTGCGGCGGGACCGCCTTATCGACAATCGCGGTCATCGCAACCGGCGCTGCCGCGATGCTTTCGATGTCTTTCAGGAAGAAAAAAGATTGAAACGGGCAACAATGATATAATGCCGGCTGAACGTAAAAATCAGCCGGCATTTTGGTTCAGTGTGCCGTGCCCGGCACACAAAGAAAAGGCCGCGTCATTGGGTGAACCTCTGACGCGGCCTTCGGCATTGGTTATGATCTTTAATGTATTGCTTTCCCGAGTCGCTTGTTCTCGTACATGATCTTGTCTGCGCGGCGGGCCGTTTCGTTCACGGTACGGTCGTGGTTCGGGTCGTAAACTGCAAGTCCCATTGCCACCTGAACCTGGTCCCACGGGTTCTCTTCCGAGGCGCAGGTCTCATGCTGCCTTTCTTCAAATTTTTGCACGATCTCATCCCGTTTTTTGAAATCGTCATTCTCCAGAATGACTGCAAACTCGTCGCCTCCGATCCTGAAAACGGGACTGTGCTGGAAAGTCTGGCAGATCAGCCGGCTTGTGCCCTTAATGTATTCGTCGCCTCTGTCGTGGCCGTAACGGTCGTTGATCTGTTTAAGGTTATTGCAGTCGAAAACGCCAATGGCAAAGTCGAACTTTTCCTCCTGATTGATCCGCTCCTGGAGAGACTCTATGTAGTCATAAAAAGCACCTTTGTTACGCACGGATGTGAGAGGGTCAACGAAAACACGTTTGTTAAGAGACTTGACCAGGCGCTCCTCCTTGAGCAGCTTTCTTTCCGCCCGGATACTGTGAAGCAGAAGCAAAAGGATCACGACCAGTATCGCGGCAATGATTGTAAGCACGATAAACAGGTTGTCCTTGATAAAATCGGCAAAGGTGGTCTTAACGTCCTCTGTGGAATAGTAGGTCAGGGCCGTGTGGATCAGAGCGCCGGGCACTGCGTTGTTGACCTTGGTTATAATGGTGTAGAGCATCGTATCGCCCTTGCGAAGGGCAAAGCTGTAATCCATGTCTACGCCTGTGTAGACTGACGACAGATGAAGCTTTTCGCACTGCTTTGAAATATTGCTGTAACGGTAGCTGCTGATGATTACGCAGTCCGCTTTACCGGCGGCAACCGCCTCCAGACAGGCAGAGGTGTCTTCGTAGTATGTACGGGCCCAGGTCGGGAAATTGTCGGACAGCCACATGTCGTAGTTTGTGTTGCCCTCGTTAACTGCGACGGTAACGTCCTCTTTTACGATAAACTCCTTCTTTTCAGAGGCTTTTACTACGGCGTCCATTTCCGTACGCATCAATGGCGTCGTCGTCACGACGTTGATCTCCTCACTGGCGTAATCAGTCAGATTGGCGGGGAAGACACAGTCCACCTCTCCGTTTTTCATCGCCGCTATCGCGGCGGAGGCTGTAGGATATGCGATCGCTTTAAAGGAGATGTGCGCGTTTTTGAGGGCGTCGGCGGCGTATTCCAGATAGGTCTTAAGAGCGCCGGTCAGTTCTCCCGTTTCGGGATCCGAGGCGCAGAATGCCAGGTAATTGTCCTGGTAGCCAACGCGAATGGTCCCGTGCTCCAAAAGCCACTGCTTTTCTTTTGCGGTGAGATAATGTTCGGCGTCAAGGTTGTCGAGATATTTTGCAGACAGCTGCTCGTTGTAATACTTGTTCTCATCCTGAATGCTGTTCATGGCGGCATCGAGGACCGGCAGCAGATCGGGTCTGTTTTTACTTACGGCAAAATAGTAATCGGAGGAGCCGATCTTGCAGAGGGGGACGGCGGTATTCGAGTCGCCGTACACGTCGACCGTGACAAAAGCATCAAGCTTCGAGCCTATCAGTTTTCGAGCCTCCTCCTCGGGGATGGACATCTCGTAAAGCAGCACGGTGATGTTATGCATCTTGGCCCATTTTTTAAAGAGATCGCCTTGTATGGAGCCCCTTGTGACGCCCACTTTTTTCCCTTCCAGAGAGGAATAATCGTCGGTGGTGATCTCCGTATTCTCGGGGGAGACAAAGATATAATATGACTCCGTACCCATGGCCATTGACGAAAACAGCATGTCTTTTGTGCGCGCTTCCGAATAGGAGACGTTGCTCATCATGTCGATCTCGCCGTCTTTAAGCATCTGAAGAAGCTCGGACCAGGTGCCTTTCACGTACTCATAGTTCCAGCCTGTATAAGCGGCCAGCTTGCACTGATACTCGTAGGAGTAGCCCGAGCGCCGTCCGTACTCGTCTGTAATGAAATACGGTTCTTCGTGCCAGCCGACACGAATAGTCTCGCCGGTCTCCTGTGCAACGGAGGGAACCGGTCCAGCGATGGCTGCCATTGTCAATACTGTCAAAACAGAGAGAAACAGCAATGTGATCCGTGTGGCAGTGTGCGTTTTTTTCTTCTGATACATTTTTACCTTCCTATAGCGTCTTTTAGGCTCAGGCATGTTATATAATGCCGCATTGTTTTTTGTATATGAGTTTTCCTCTTATGACCAGGTCCTGTTTCTTTCGTCGGGTTTACGGCTGTCCTTCCAGGCTCTTACCCCCACGACCAGCTTGTCCTCGTTTTTGTCTTTGAACAGAGCCGCTTTCAGGGTGACCGGTCTGGGTTCGCCCCTTATCATGAGGCGGTAGTCGATGCTGAATTTCCCCTTCTCTCTGATCACCTGCAGAACGTTCTCCTTTGTGAACTGCTCCTGAAATCTTTTGATATCCTCCTTGTGGAAACATATGGCTGCGTCCGCCTGAGACTTAGAGAAGAAATCGTCGCCGCTCTTATCCACGCCAAGGCTGTCAAAATCCTCCGTGGAACTGTATTCCACGTATTTTTCCGTCTTTGGGTCGACCGTGAACAGGGAGAGATACCCGTCGGAGAGGGCCATAACTCTAACCAATGTCTCACGCTCTCTTTGCAGCGCCTCATATTCCTCCTTCTGTTTCATGTGAGAATCAATGACGCTTACACCCAGGATGATGCGGTTGCCGCCCCGGAGCCTCGTGACCTTCATGTTAACGTATACGGGCGTTCCGGTGTCTATAAGCCGGTACGTGGTCGTAAAGACCCCCTGAGTGTCCAGATCGGCGATGACGTTTTCCTTTGTGAACAGCTTCAGGAAGGGCTCGCGGTCGGCTTCATAGATTCGTGTCAGCGTGTCTCGCTTGGCGGATTCGAAGAAATCTCTGCCCTGGCGCACAGTTGACAACTCCTCGTTTCCTACCCGGGAAGAGTACTCCGTATAGTCGTTTGTATCCATATCGATCACAAACAGATTGTAGTAGTCGGCCGCAAGCGCCATGGCTATGTCCGCATAAGTGGTGCTTTCATCAGGATCCGTGACGTAAAGTACCGCAACAGCGACCGCTTCCGCACCTGTGACCCGGTTCCCTGCGATCAACCTCACAAAAGAGCGCACGATAGAGCCGTTCTCCAGCATCTCATCCACAAAAGCCCTGCTGCCGTTGTTCCTGCACTGCTCGACTGCTTTCGCAAATGAAGAGCCCGGCCCCTCCTTCGGGAAGGTATACTCTTTTTCGGGATCGATAAGATCAAATCCGAAAGTGCGCCTCATAAACACGCGGAAGGAGTGATTGGTGCGTACGTACTTTACTTTGTCGCCCTTGCCGTTGAATTCAATAACGCCAATGGGCACAGTGTCGAAGGTGTTCTTTATGACGTCTTTGTCCCGGGTCGCAATGAATGAAAGATCATAGAGGTTAACGGATCCCAGAACGTCATAATAAGCGGACTGGTTCGGGTCTTCGAAGCCGTCCTTTATTTCCACACTATACTTTTCCAGTATCTGCTCAAGGGGCACCGGCTTCATGAAATAGTATCCCTGAAGCTTTGAGCAGGCGATCTCCTGAAGGAAACGGACCTGGCTCGCTGTCTCCACGCCCTCGCAGATCGTATCGATCCCGAGAGCAGTGGCCATTTTCATCATCTCCTGAAGGATGATCTTTCCGGCGTTCCCCTCATCAAGCCGCCGCATAAAGCCCATGTCGAACTTGATCAGGTCGAACTTAATGCTTTGAAGGACATCCAGAGAGGAATACCCGCTGCCGAAATCGTCCATCCATACCTGAAAACCGTGGGCCCGGAAACGCTCGATCTGATCCTTCATATAATTGAAGTCGCTGCCCACCAGGCTTTCCGTGATCTCTATGTTGATAAGTCTTCTGTTGACCTGTGCCTCATCCACCAGCCTGCTGATCTCCTCCACCAGGTCGCAGGCGTCAAAGTCCGCCCTGGAAAAATTGATCGAGACGGGCAGGTTCTGATTTCCTGCGGCCTCATTGGTTTTCAGAGTTTTCAGAACCTGACGGACCACGCACATATCCAGCTTGTGAATGAGCATGGACTCCTCCAGGACCGGAATAAAAGCCGAAGGCGGCAGCAGTCCCCGCACGGGATCGTTCCAGCGGGCCAGGGCCTCAAGGCTGCAGACCTTGCCGTTGGTGGTGCGGACTATGGGCTGGTAATACACCTGTATCCATTCCTCCTCGATAGCCTTGTCAAGATTATCGATGATCTCCTGGCGGTTTTTCTCTTCGGCCATCCTTTCCGTGTCGAAATATGAGTAGTGGGATACGTTGAGTTTTCTCCGTATATTTCCCGCCAGCTTGGCACGGTCACAGGCGGTGCCGATCTGCACCGGCTCGATCCGGTTCGGGTAGACGCCTATTCGAAGAGGAAGCGTTTTTCCGTCATTGGCGTCGGCACACTCCGCGATCACCGCGTCAAGGCGCTCCTTCAGGCCCTCTTCCGGGGCAAATGCGGCGAACTGGTCCTGAGCGAAACGGGCACAGTTTTCGTTGCTGAAATGTCTGGCCAATATAGCCGCGACGGCACGGATCAGACGGTTTCCTTCCTCAAAGCCGTATTTCCGGTTGAAGCGTTTAAACCCCGTAAGGTCGAAGAAGAGGATCGCGGAATCGATATTCTGCTCCTGCATCTTTTTACAGCCTGCTTCGGCAAGCTCGTAGAAATAGGCCATATTGGGAAGGCCGGTCATGTAGTCGTAATACGTGCCGAGATACCTGCTCTCCTCCGTAAGGAAGCGGCTCAGTGTCTGGTTAAGAACGCTCTCATAAGTCCCCTGTTCCTCTGAAAAATGGCCCTCGTGGGCATACCAGGTCAGGCAGAGGCGCACCCCCGGTTTCGGGTAGAGGCTCCTGCCGTAAGCGTGAAGGATGATATAGTCCGGGTCCTTCAGCGTGCGGGTGCGGTAAACGATGTCGTAGGGAACGTCAAAGGCGGCGAACCGGTACGATGCGTCAGCCACACGGGTCTTGTCATCCGGATGGGTGGCCCGGTACATGTCATTGTCCATGACCGCGTAGGCGTCCTCGAGCTTTTTAAATCCGAATTCGTCGCAGAACCCCCGGGAGAGCGCAATTGTAACGATACGGTTATCGATGTATTGATAGACCGCAAAAGGGATCGTCAGGTGTTCCAGGATCTCTTGCGTCTTTTTATCAAAACAAAACCTCTCTGTGGGATCCATCCTCAAGCCTCCTCAAGTTAAAGTGACGCATCCCGCATTCACACGCGAGCAGTGCATCATCCCGCAGTTGTTCATTCTTTATTGATCGGGGAATATTATATCACATTACCAAACGGTTTTCCATCTACGTTAAATAAATAAAAAAGCCAATGTTGTCAGCCGCTCCGGCATATGCTATACTTCACTCAAGCAACATAGTCACCCTCACTGTCCGTGCCTCTAACCCGCCCACCGGGGACAGAGCAGGTGTTCTGCTGTGGCAGGCTCTGGCGGTGCTTTGCGCCGGAGTTGTATTCATTACGTTTATTGCTGAAAAAAAGCGGAAAGAGTGAGTGTTTCGCATTACAATAATAGCGGTGATACCGGTTAGCATGGATCAAAGGAAGCTTTAAAATGGCAGGGCAGAATATCAGTGTTTATAGAGGCAACGAACCGTTCGTGTTTATCAGTTACAGTCACCGGGACACGGATATTGTGTTGCAGATACTTTCGAAGCTGCAGGAAAAGGGATTCAGGATCTGGTTCGATGCAGGGATCGAGGTTGGAACCGAATGGCCTGCCAGAATTGGAGTGCACATAAAAAGGTGCGCTGCGGCGATATTCTTCATCACAAAAGAGTATGTAAAATCTCACAACTGCAAGCGCGAGGTTGTGGAGAGCATTGGTTACGGAGTGGAGACGGTCAATGTATTTCTTGAAGAGGATGTAGTCATTCCGGATGATATTGAACTTGATCAAAGAGAGGAAAACACTATCCTAGCGTGGCAGGACAGCGACCCGGATCACATTGTAGAACGTATTTGCAAGATCGAGGCGCTCAGTGACTGTACTGACGGCAGTTTTGATTACGCAGACACCACACAGGATCTGACCATAAAACCAAAATTTTTAAAGTACTTAATGAGGTTTGGAATTGTACCGAGCTTAGTTCCGATCTTAGCTGCCGAGTATTTCAGGATTTTCAGAGGTGACTGGGGGCCTCTCTATTGGATTTTGGCAATACCCGGATACCCGCTGCTTGGCGCAGGCATATTTTATTACACTGATAGATTCCTGAGAAGAACGAAAAAAGGGTATACCTTGACAAAATCAATTATGGCTGCGCTTATCATTATGACTATAGCGATAGCTTTAATAACGGGAATTCTTTTTATGATCAAGCTTGCAGTATAAGGCTGAAAGAACAGGATGGACCACGGAGGAGTATGATGGAAAACGAACAGGCGGAAGCGTTAAGTGCCGAGAGATATGTTTATCTGAGCTTTAATTCAAAAGATATAGATGTGATAAGAAAATACGCTCAAGCCATGAATGAGCGCCTGATCAATAATTGGTTCGACGAGACTGAAGGTGAGCCGACGTCTGAAACAGTGGCGGTTAAGGCTGAACGACTGAAGAACAGCGCACTCGTTATTTTTTTCATTTCAAAAGATTTTGTTGAGTCAAGCCTCAGCAAGGGAGAGGTTACTTTTGCACAGAGTAAAAATAAAAGATGCATAGTTGTTTTTTTGAACGAAAAAGCGAAACTAGACGATGGTCTGCACATGCAGTTGGGACACGTCCAATCGTTTTATCCATACAGACGGACGTATTTTGAGGACGCTGTAAATGAACTTCTGAGCGGTTCGGTATTCAACAATTATTTAAACGGCGTTGAGGATGAAGCAAGTTCCAATTGGAATAACGAAGATGAAAAAACCAGAAAACGCAATGACAGGAATGCAAAGTATAATAAATTCATAGCAAAATGGGGTGTCTATTTTTCTGTTCCCGCTATGGCATTGATTTATTATTTGCTGATCGTTCCTGAAGATAAGTGGTCGATTTTGGGATACATATGTATACTGATTGTTGCGAATTCGGCGCTGTTTTCCTCGGTATTGTTTAGACTTGACGGTTTTAGAAGGAATCAAAAGGCCAGCGCTAAAAAGGTCAAGCCAATGCTGCTTACCCCGATTATAGTTGTTTTGAGCAATGTGTTTCTTGTTTTGATTATGTTATATATTAAATTCTATGTAGTTGCAAAATGACCGGAACGGCCATCCCTTACACACAGGGTTTCACTCAATCAGACAGTGTTTCTAGTTGTTTTAGCATCTCAGGTATTCCGCGAATAACTGTGTCGTATACAATGGCAAAGTCAACATGACCGTAATTGTGTACGATTTTGTTGCGCATGCCCTTGATGGCAATCCAAGGGACATTGGTGTGTGCGGCTTTGAAATCCTCTGTGAGGTTTCCGTTATTCTCTGAAATTTGAATAATACGGAACATGATAGAATCAACGAGTAGCTCGTCGGATTCGATTTTTTCTCTCGATTTTCCGGCAGTGTGATCGATCACAAACTTCAAGTCGGATTTTATCTTTTCAACATAGTATTCATCATTCTTTGCGCTATCCATATATTTTGACCCCATCTCTTAGTATTTCCTGCACCAGCGTTGGATTGTTGTTTAGCTGTGCCACATCCAGAAGATCCACTTTTTTCTTCAGGTTTTCACGAAGCAGCTCTATCAATTCAAAAAACTTCAGCCCGTTGACCGGTACGGAAACAAGCAGGTCAACGTCGCTGGTCTCCGTCGCTGTCCCCTTGGCGTAGGAACCGAACAGGAAACAATACTCCACTGAATATGAAGGAAAAATTTGGCTGCAGACTTCCTTGATCCGGTCAATCGTCAGCTTTCCGTGTGTTTCATCAATCAGGCCGTATGCATTAAGTCGATCGATAATGTACTGATATTTGATCCGGTTGATCTTGTTCTCGTCGGATTCATATCGCCTGTATGTCCGGATGGGGATCTGCAGGTATTCAGCGCATTGAATCTGCGTCAATCCTTTTGATTCGCGTAGCTGTCGTACAGACATTTTTATCACCTCGCCAATATTGTACAGTTTTGGCACCATAAAATCAACTGCTTTAATGCCAAAATGGCACGAGAAATACTGCAATAAGGTGCCAAACTGGCACCAAACAAACTCACACCTCGGGCCAAACCTGCCTGCCGCAAAAACACTTGACAATTCTCCCCTTATTTTATCTATCTGTAGTCACTGAAAAGTCTAAATACCATGAATTGGAGATGGCCCTACATGAAGAAAACTATAATCAAGATGATGGCTGTATTGGCGATATTGGCGTGCATTTTCATTTTTGCGGCCTGCGATCAGAGCGAGTCGCCCAAACCTACGAAAGAGCCCAAGCTTTACCCGGTGACGGTGTTCACGTGAACTTTCATTTTCGTTGGCTTCATGGCAGGCGCGCTGCTGCTTCACAAATTTAGTCGTCCGAAACAATGCTGACCTCGCCCATGGTGTTTTTCACCCGAACGTATATGGTGCGCGTGGTGACTTCGGCTTCCTGACGGCAATGCACTTCACCCATTGACACGTCTGTGCTGAGGTCTACGTGCCAGCTGCGGGGAATGTGTACTCTCGTTTCGCCCATCTGGTTTACAAGGTTCAGGTGGAGCGGTGTCTCCGTGTCGCCGGTGTCGGTGTTTTGATAGTAAACGTTCAGCTCGCCCAGCTGGTTGATGAGGTCGGCATTGGTTTGTGCCGATGCGTCGATGTAGTAGACGTGTTCGCCCAGCTTAAACTTTACAGGATCGCCGTTTGAGTCCCCGGTGCCGTAGGTTATGGTCTTGCTGCCGCCGCAGTCGCTTCCCGAAAAGAATTTCTTCATTTTTGGCCGGAAAATGAGCCAGACAGCGCCGTCAAGGAGCGCAGCCGCCAGGATAATATACCAGTTGTTCACGAAATCGGGACCCTTGCCAATGGCATTGCCGATCTCAGATTCAAAGAGTATGAAGGCGAGGCCCAGGGGGATAAAAACGCTGAGGCGGTTTGCGAGAGTTTTGCTGAATATGATCTTTTTGACGAGCCAATAGACAATGGCGGCAGCCAGGAACCATTTCCAGAGCGGTATGGTGAACACCGCCAGGCCCGGCATGAATGCGTATAACAGAAGGCCTACGCCTGCGATCAAAACAAGTATTCCAAAGATTATTGCACTGTTCTTTTTCATTTTAGGATCATCCTCATTTCTTCAAGTTTTTCGCGGAACGGTTTGTAGTACATTCTTGAGATGTAGACCTGTTTCGGTGACACGCCAAAGCCCACGCGGCAGAGGCCCGTCAATTCCCTTTTGAGCCAGCTTACGGCTTCCAGGTTAAGGATGCACGTTTTTGAGACACGCATAAAGCTTTTCGGCAGGATCTCCTCCAGCTCGTAGAGCTTCAGATCGGAGTAGTAGATCCTCTTGTCGGTGTGGGCCGCGATGCTCCCGCCGGTGCTCTCAAAGAACAGTATTTTGCGAAGCTCGATGAGATGCTCTTCATCGCCAATGTTAAGCGCCAGTTTACGAACGGTCCTTTCGGCGGTCCCTGTCTCAAGCAGTTCCTGCAGTTTAAGAATGTCGGGGGTAAGCTTTTTGCAGCGGATGATCACTTCCTCGGGCCCTTCGGGATCGACTTCGATCTTTATTCTCTTTGTCGTTCCGTTTCCGGTCGCGTCTTCCACTTTTTTGCACCTCCGTTATCAGTTTGCGGGGCAGGTTTTCGGCTGCCTGCAGGATGATTGTAAAAGACTCGCAGGGGATTGTCAATCCCGCGAAGGTAAGTGGTAGAAAAACGGTGGTAAGTTGCAGATTCCAGGGTTACAAAACCGTCGCCAAAGTGATAAAATCAGGTGGACCGCCATTGGCGTGTTAAGAAGGTAAAAATCACCGGGACGGGTCTTTGATCTTTCTGAATATTTCGCGAAGGCCTTTAAATATGTGGCCGTTGGCGATATGGACAATGCCCTCCGCCGCGTTAAGCGGGAGCTTCCCCGATGAGGACATGGAGAGGGAGCGGAGAGAATTTGTTTCAAACATCATGCGGATGAAAAGGGCGCCCTTGAGCCTGCTGCTCCGTTCCGCCGGATCCTTCGTTCTGCGGGCCTTTTTGATCTCTCCGTTCAAGTAGATCATGGCGCACCGGACGATCATACGCCCGAAAAACGTTTTCCTGAAATCGCACAGCCTGCTCTCGATGGTAAGAGGCAGGGTCGGCGGGGGCTCGGGCAGCTTGATGCCGAATATTTCTTCATAAAGCTCATCGGAGACGTGCCGGAAGATGCCTCGGCCGTACACTTCGTGGGCTTTTTCGTTGTAGGGGGACCTGTAAGTCTCCCCTTTTATGTCGATGGGCGCCGAAAGTAGAGGGGTCTCGGAGTCCTGGCAGATCTCCACCCTGTATGTGCCGCCCTCAAGTACGAAGCGGTCCTCCGCAGGGTCAAAAAATTTGAGATCATCAAGGGGGATCTCCTTTGCGACAGTCACGGTCTCCCCCGGGGCGATAAACACCTTGGCGAATGCTTTGAGTTCCCGAAGGGGCTTGAAAACGTCTGAGGAGGGCCCGGAGACGTAAATTTCCACCACTTCTTTTGCGCCGCAATCGCCAATGTTGCTCACCTCGCAGGACACGCACAATTTGCCTTCTTTTTCGGACAAACCAATGTTATCATACCTGAACTTCGAGTAGGAGAGGCCGTAGCCGAATGGGAACAGGGTCTTTTTTCCGAAGGTGGAATAGTACCTGTAGCCCACGAATATGCTTTCCTTGTAAACCTCGATACCTGAGCTGGAATAATCGAATGCATAGGGGACGTCTTCATAGCTTAGCGGCCAAGTCTCCGCAAGACGCCCGCAGGGTGACACATCGCCAAAGAGCAGCCTGCACACCGCTTCACCGCCGCTTTGCCCCGGAAGGTACATCAGTAGAAGGGAGTCGATGCTTTCGATGAATGGAAGCTCCACCGGTGAGCCGCAGAAAAGCACAAGGTCTATCTTTTTCCCCGCATTGATAAGTGCCGCGATCATCGCCAATTGGTTTTCCGGCAGGAGAAGATGCTCCCGGTCTCCCGCCTCACCTTCAACGTAGTCTGTGAGCCCTGCAAAGACCAGCACCCTCTCGTAAGGCTCCGCTTTCTTAAGCGCAAAGGCGATGTCGTCCTCGTTCGGGTTTTCCTCGTACTCGTTATACCCCGGCGCAAAGTCATAACCAATGCCCTTTGCCTTAAACGCATCCTCCGGTGTGACGAGAAAGGCGGGCGTTATCATGGAGCTTCCGGAGCCCTGGTAGCGCATGTTCCTGAAAAGGTCCCCCACCACCATCAAAGGCTTTCCTTTTTCAAGGGGCAGGGCGCCGCTGTTTTTAAGAAGCACCGCAGAGTCCGCGGCAATATCCGCCGCAAGGGCGTTGTGGTCCTTGAAGCATGGATCCTCCGCGGGGACAGTGTTTTCAAATGAACCGATGGTCTTAAGTATCCTGAGGACAGCCCCGTCGAGGATATCCTCGCTGAGAGCTCCGTTTTTCACCGCGTCGTAAAGGTGCCTGCGGCATATGACCGCATCACCCGGCATATCGATGTCGTTGCCGGCTTTTATCGCCTCCACCTTGTCGGAGATTCCGCCCCAGTCGGTCATCACGATGCCGTCAAAGCCCCACTCTTTTCTGAGAACGTCACGAAGAAGCCAGCTGTTTTCCGCACAGAACCGGCCGTCGACTTTGTTATATGCGCTCATGACCGTGCGGGGCCTGCCCTCCTTCACGGCAATTTCAAAAGACTTGAGATATATCTCCCGGGCAGCCCGCTTATCCACGATGGAATCGCCTATAAACCGGAAATTTTCGGCATTGTTCATGGCAAAATGCTTAACGCACGCGCCAACGTTATTTTCTTCCAGACCCCGTATCTCCGCAGCCGCCATTTTTCCCGAAAGTAGCGGGTCCTCGGAAAAATACTCGAAATTCCTGCCGCAGCGGGGGTTCCTCTTTATGTTGGCGCCGGGACCCAGGACCACGTTGATGCCGTAGTAAAGGGCTTCCTTTGCGATGGCGTCGCCCACAAGGCGGGCGTTTTCCGGATCCCAGGAGGACGCCACTGTCACCGCCGTGGGGAATGCAGTGGCGGGCAGGTCTCCCGCCACGCCGTTTTCCGGCTGATCGGGTCTTTTCTGGACCCTGAGGCCGTGGGGGCCGTCGGAAAAACGGAGGGAGGGCACAGAAAGACGGGGCAGGGAGTTTGTGTACATAAACTTCGTGCCCGTAACCAGGAGGACTTTTTCCTCCGGAGTCATTTGGTTAAGAATTTCTTCGGGAGTCATTGGCAAGTGTCCGTTCGCCTCTTTATAGTACAGTGAATGATAGCACAAAATACGGAGAAGCGGCAAGGGATACTTTTGACTCATTTTAGAGAAGAGTGTATAATGGGGGCACGTGATTTCAACAAAAGACCCGGGGGAATGTCCGGGCGGAGGTTATGAAATGAAAAAATATCTCAGGATCGCAACACTGATAACGGCTGTTTTGATGTTCCTCGCGTTTGCGGCGGGCTGCGTTTCAAACGAACCGGGAAAAACGGAACCCACGGAGGAACCGGTCACAGCTGAGCCCACGGAAGAGCCCACTCCCGAGCCCACACCTGAGCCGAAGGGCTTTGAGCTCCACTTCATCGATATCGGGACCGGCGACGGCATGCTTATCATTTGTGACGGCGAGGCCATGATCATAGATTCCGGCAATGTAGGCCGCGGCGAGACAATGGTCAATTACGTTAAGAGTAAAGGCGTCGAAAAGTTGAAATACCTGATGGTTACCCACGGACACGCAGACCACGTGGGCGGCATGCCTGAGATAATCGAGGCCTTCCCCTTCGAGACCATGTTCATAAACGTGGAGCAGCTCTGCACCGAGGAGCCCTACAAGAACCTGTTGGCGATCATTGAAGAGAAAGGCATTCAGCCTGTGAATCCGGAGCTTGGGGCGGTGTATACCCTTGGCGGCGGTTCCTTCCGGATCATGACTCCTCTTAAAGAAGACAAATCGAACCTTAACAACAACTCCATCGGGATTAAGTTCACTTACGGCGAAAAGACATTCCTGCTCCTGGGCGATTCCCAGCAGCCCGTTGAGTCCCAGCTTCTGAAAGCTGAAGGCGTAGACCTGAAGGCTGACGTGTTCAAGGCGGACCACCACGCAAGTTCGGCGGGAAACATAAAGAAATTCCTGGAGGCGGTCGCTCCCAGCTACATCTGTGTTCAGGTGGGAACGGAGAACAAGCTCGGTTACCCCGACAAATCGACTATAAAAAGGCTTGAGAACACCGGGGCTGAGGTCTACCGCAATGACATCCACGGAACAGTTGTTTTCTACAGCGACGGAACGACCATAAGAGTGGAGACGGAGAAGACTCCGGAGGACGCGAACTGATATAACATCGCCAATGTAATTACAAACACGAAAAGCTGAAGCCCCTCAAGGTTTCAGCTTTTCGTATAATTCGGAAGCGCAGGCTTCAATGTCTGAAAGGGTGACGCCGCAGGAGCCGCTGATCTCGCCGCTTTTTCCGCCGCCCCGGCCTTTCAAGATCCCGTTTACAACGGGGGCAGCGGCGCGAAGGTCCAGCTTTTCTGACTTCATTATGTATCTTAATGAACCTTCTCCGCCCGTGATGGCCAGGAAGAAGAGCACGCCCTTCATGTATGTGTCGCCCAGACGGTTTGCGATCCGCTGATCCGCTTTTTCATAAACGAGGAGGCTGAAGTCCCTGCCCTGATCTTTGTCTTCCTTCAGCTTCATCTCGCAGAGCTCTGTTATGAGTGCGATTTTTTCCCTGGCGGCTTCCTCGCGGCCTTCAAGGACCTTTCTAAGCGCCTCCGGGACCTCGTTAGGCTTTACGGACAGCATCTCGCCGCAGGCTTTGAGGGAGTTCTGGCGCCTGCGAAGCTCCTTTATCGCCTCATCTCCCGCCAGCATGGAGAGTCTCATTCCGCCTTTGTAGGGCATTGCCGAGATGATGGTTATGGCGCCCACCTGCCCCGTCCTTTCAAGGTGGGGCGCGCAGCAGGCGCAGGTGTCTGTTTCGCCTATTTTTACGATCCTGATCTTTCCGGAGAGCTCCTTTTTGCTTCTGTACTCGATGTCTTTAAGCTCCTCCTCGGTGGGGAAAAGGATCTCGATCCTGTCGTTCTTCCTCACCGCTTCGTTTGCGAGCCTTTCGGCCTCGGCCAGCTGCTCCGGCGTAAGGGGCCCGCTCGTATCTATCGTCACGAATTCGGAGCCCAGGTGAAATCCCACGTTCTCAAGCCCGAAATACTTGTGCACCGTTCCCGAGAATATGTGCTCTGCGGTGTGGTGCTCCATCCTTCGCATACGCTCTTTTTCTTCCACCCGGCAGGTCACGGCCTCTCCCACGCCAATGGGCCCGTCGGTCACGTGGACCACGACCCCGTCGATATCCTCAACGAGCGTCACTGAGGCTTTTCCTATGGAGCCTGTGTCGAATTCCTGACCGCCGCCTCCCGGAAAGAACGCTGTCCTGTCAAGTACGACGCCGAAGCCGCCATTATAGGGCTCGCAGGAAAGGACGTTGGCGTCAAAGGTGAGGGTGAGGCCCTCTGTTTCATATATTTTTTCCGTGAGCGGAAGGCCGCTGAATGATCCTGTCATGCTTTGTCCTCCGGACTGTTTTCTTTCTTTGTGCGCTGTTTTTTAACGATGATCATTACGAGAACAGCCGCTCCTGCGCCTAAGGCAAACGAAACAACGGAGGCGATGATGAGCGCAGGCCACGTGGGGGCGTCTTCGTTTTGAGGGAAGGGCTCGGCTGTGACTTCGGGGCCCGGCGTTTGGTTCTTTGGAGCTTCCGTGATTTCGGGTTCACCGGGTGTGGGTTCAGGCTCTTGGGTCTCCTCAGGCTTTGGCGTTTCGTAATGAAGCTCTCCCGATGATCCGTCTCCCCATTCGGAGTTCAGCCAGGTGATGCGCTCCGTTATATAATTCATGAGATAATTGCAGGCTTCGCTATAGTCCGCCATGTTAACGAATACGCCCCGGTTGTCGTAGAGCGCATAATCGTAGGACACGTCCTTTCTGATGGCACTTGCGGTGTCGTTGAGCTTTTTCAGGCTGTCCGAAAAAAGAGTGCTGCCGTAGAGCTCCGTCCAGCGGGCCTTGACCATGCTAACGAAGTCGTCTCTGTTTAAAAGATACAAAAACCAGTTTCCCTGCCGCTCCCAGGGGTTGTCGAGATACTGAAGTCCCGTGGGGTTAAGGTTCGTGTAGCGGTCTATTCCCGCCAGCGAAATGTCGTAGTCCCAGACAGGCCCCATATAGAGCTTATCGTCAAAGCGGCTGTAGAGGTATATGCTGGAATTGAACACCGAGTCATCGTTCTTCATGATCTCGTTGAAAATATACCAGTCCACGAGGGACGTAAGATCGATGTAATTGCCAAGCTCATCAAGGGGCGCGTTTTCAAGGAGCCCGTTCTCAAACGCGGATATGCATTTTTTGACGAAGCGCTTGGCGGCGGCAAAGGACAGCTTTGAGCCTGCCTCTTCTGCCTTCCTGCGGTATTCCTCGGAGTCCGGATCCTTCACCACAAGAAGGTTCCCCATTGGCGTTGATATCTGCTCCGGCTCGCTGTATCCGTAGTTATTGTCCAACTCCAGAAGGAGGTCGCCCCTTGTCACGTCAATGTCGACCCTCTTAGCGTCGATCTCCACCTTCTCTGCGATGAGGTAGAGGCCCTTGTATTCCCCGTTGATATAGACGTGGGCGTGCTGAACCTTCGGCGTGAAAGAAAACCTGAAACCGGACGCCAATGTGAACGCAAAATAGTTCCTGAGATGGGTCTCGTCGGTGTAATCTGCAAGGAGCACCCAGTCTCTGGCGCCGCTGAAACCGAACCACTTCTGCTTAACGTCGAGCTTTATCGCATAGGGCCTTTTTTCCTGCGCCCAGGTGTAATTCCCTCGGCCTTTGATCTGTGCCCCGGTCTCCAGCACCTCCCCGTTCATGTCCAGTCTGCAGTACGCCGGCTGCCAGGCGCTGCGGTGGATGTCGTCCTCGCCGTACCCGTCAAGGGTGATGTCAAGAACCGGAAGACCGGACGCTTCAACCTGCTTTCTTGAGGGCACTTCGGCCGCATAAGAACGGAAGGGGGTGACCGCCGCAAAAAGCATCACGGCAAGGAGCAATCCCGCTATCCTGACAAACAGTTTTTTTGAAAGCTCAGTCATAATTATGTGTCAAACATTGGCGAGTGCATCGCAGGGCTTTATTTCACCCCTTCGCCGGTGAAGTAGAACTGAATATCCACCTCGTGGGTCGACGCCAGCTGGTCGAAGGTGTTCTGAAAAACCATCGTGGTGAGCACGACCATAGCCGGGTTTCCGTCCTCGTCCACGGTCAGAATGTAGGAATAGTCGTCGTAATAGACCTTATCGTAACTCTTTTTTGATTTTGAGGTGAGGGCGTCGCACTTTGCGTAAAGCCTCTTTTTGACGTTCTGAAGATTTATCGTGTCTGCCATCTCTGTCCGGACCTTGCCAATGAGATACGCCGCGAAAATCACGACCTTGCCCGTCCCCGAGATCCTCATCTCAAAGTGGTCGAAGGTTATCTGCTCGCCAAGATACTTGATGTATGAAAACGAGTATGAGCCGTCGGCCTCCGAGAAATAGATAGACTCTTTATACGCCGAAAGATCGATGTCCGGGTAGTGGGCTTTTATGGTCTCTTTGGCCTTTGCGATGGCGGCATCCTCTGCAATGGGCTCCTCGGGCTTTACAAGAGTCTCCGGGCTTACGAAATAGATCAGCTTCCCTGCCGAATCGATGCCGAATTCCTCTCCCGTCTCCGCGTTGTAGGTGTGTTTGAGAGAGGGGGTGAAGCGCATATACGAAGACTCCTTATAAGCGCACTCATAGGTGTTTCCGTCAAAATCAACGGTTTTCGTTTTCTCCTGGGTCTCAAGGATCAGCGGGACCGAGATCCATCTGTCGAACTCAACCTCCGCGGTCATAGAGCTTTCCGTGCCCGTAATACCGCAGATCTGCGGCAGATACTTCGGGGTGCAGCCCGCAAGCACCGCAATGATCAATACAGTCAGAACCAAACAAAAACCCTTTTTCATATTGCCTGAACTTCCTTTTATTTATATTTATATGTTTACCGCTTTGTGCCGGTCAGGTTTTTATTCTACCATTTTTGCACTCCTTCCGCAATTGAAAAGAGACACCCGAAAGAATATAATACAGGCAAACCGGTACGGAGGTGGCGGAATGATTTTTTGCAAAATTGATTTTTTCAGCGAGGCCTTGGGTATGCACACCGAGGCCAATGTTTTGATCCCTCAGCGGGGGACTGCCGGCAGGATCGGCGACGCAGGAGGCGAGGTGGCTCAGGGCAAGTTTAAATGCCTTTATCTGCTTCACGGGCTCAGCGACGATCACACCATCTGGATGCGCAGGACCTCCATAGAGCGTTATGCAGATCAGTACGGTATTGCCGTGGTCATGCCCTTTGGCGAGAAAAGTTTTTACACCGATATGCGCTACGGCTCGGATTTTTACACCTACGTAGCCAAGGAGCTTCCCGCCAGGATCCAGGACACGTTCAACGTTTCGTCGAAAAGAGAGGACAATTTCGTTGCGGGACTCTCGATGGGCGGCTACGGCGCGCTTAAAATAGGCCTCCGGGAAAGCGACAGATTCGCCGCCTGCGCGGGGCTTTCGCCTCTTACCGACATAAAGGCATGGGTGGACCAGGGCTTTTTTGAGCCTGTTTTCGGCCCCGAGAGAGTCGTGAAGGAGACGGACGACCTGTTCAAGCTCGTAAAAATGAAGGCAAATGATGCGGTGAAGCCCAGAATGTTCATGGCCATTGGTTACAGTGACGCCCTCTACGGCGAATGTCAGCGGCTCAAGGAGGAGATCGGGAAATTCGATTACGATTTTACGTACATGGAGTCCGAAGGGACCCACGACTGGGGCTTCTGGGACAAATACATTCAGGAGGTCCTGGCCTGGATATTTAAATAAACCGTCACATTGACCAATATGAAAAGCCGCCAAATCCCGAAAAAGACAATAATACGGAGGATCGTTCTCATTGCCGTAGCGGCGGTGCTGCTGCTGACTGCGGTGCCTTTTTGCGTGTCCGGGATCGTGTATTCGGCTGTTTTTACGGGGCGGTTTGAGACTGCGGACTATCTGCGCTACGACGTGTCCGAGTTTGAGGGACTGAAGGAGGAACGTTTAACTTTTAAAAGCTGCGGCAGAAGCCTTCAGGGGTATCTTTACAGCGTAGACGAGGCGGATATGCCCAAAGGCGTGGTGGTCGTATGCCACGGCTTCGGAGGAGGCGGCGCGAACCAGTACATGGACTCCGCATATATGTTCGCCAGGAACGGGTATTACGTTTTCATGTTTGACGCCGCGGGAAACGATCTTTCTGAGGGCAGCGGCACGGAGGGCATTCCCCAGTATACACTTGACCTTGATGCGGCCATTGGTTACGTGAAGGAGGACGGGAGGCTGAAGGATCTTCCGGTCATGCTTTTCGGCCACAGTATGGGAGGCTTTTCCGTCTTAAATGTGCTGAACCTGCGGGATGACGTAGCTGCGGTGGCGGTGCTTTCGGGGTTTTGCGACAGCTCGGATATGATAGTCCGGGAGGGAATGGAAAAGGCAGGACCCGTAAGCCTTTTGCTTCTTCCCTATGTGAAGCTTTTTGAGAAGATCAAATTCGGCCTCAGTGCCACCGAGGGGGCTATAGCGGGGCTGAAAAAGTCCTCCTGCAGGGTGCTTGTGGCGCACAGCTCGGATGATGAAACGGTTCCCATTGGCGCGGGGCTCGGGAAGCTGGAAGAGGAGTTTTCGGGCGACGGAAGATTTGCTTTTGTAAAGTTTGACGACAGAGGTCACAACTACGTGGATTTTTCGGATGAGGCCCTGGATTACGTGGAGGAGTTCAACAAAGCCTTTGAGGTGTGGTTCAATGAGACGTCGCCGACGGCCTCGGAAAGGTCGGAATACATGAGGGAGCACCTTGACAGGGGGCTTTGGACCAATGCCCTCGACGGTGATCTCTACGAAAAGATAATCGATATGTTTAACGCCGCGGCGGAGGAGAGAAGTCTTGGCTGAAGCTTTTGTGCTTGAGATAATATATGAGGACAGGGACGTAGTCGTTGCGGTAAAACCTGCGGGGGTCATCTCCGAGGCTTGCGGGGACGGAAATGTCCCTTCGCTGCCGTCTGCCTTGTCAAGATATTTTTCCGAAAAAAGCGAAAATACGGACATTTTTCCCGTACACCGTCTTGACACGGGCACAAGGGGCCTGATGGTATTTGCCCGGTCGAAGAGGGCGGCAGCGGCTCTTTCCGAAGATGCCGCAAACGGCAGGCTTGTTAAGGAATACGAGGCCCTCGTGAACGGACATCCCGGCTGCGATGAAGGCGGGCGGGAGCTTTGCGACCTTCTTTTCAAGGACAGCTCAAAGAACAAGGTCTACGTGGTAGACAGGATGAGAAAGGGCGTCCGGGAGGCGAGGCTTGTTTATAACGTAAAAGAGGAGCGGGAAGATACCTCGCTCCTTCGGATCAGACTTATCACCGGCAGGACTCACCAGATAAGGGTCCAGTTTGCGTCAAGGGGGTTTCCTCTTTGCGGCGACAAAAAATACGGCGCAAGAGACGGCTCGTCTGAGCTCGGTCTTTGCGCCGTAAAGCTTTCATTTTCTCATCCCGTGACGGGGGAGGCATTGGCGTTTGAAATTGAGTCAAACCTCTAATACGCAGCTTCCCGTTACAGTTTTTTTGATTCCTTCAAAGTTTACTTCGCACTCCATGCCGAAGGGCACGGTTATCATCAGAAGTCTCTTGCCGTAGCGCTTGGACCATCTTACGTAAAGTTTTCCGAAGGGCGTGTCGAGGGAGCCCCTTGCCGAGAGAAGGTCTGTCGGAAGGTAGGGGGTGACGGCGCATTTTTTCCACCCCGGAGTCAGGGGCGAGATACCCAGCAGATATTTGTAGAACCATATGTCACAGGCGCCGAACATTGGGTGGTTGTGGGAGTTCATGGAGGGGTCCTTCTTGAGCTCGAAGCGCTCCCAGATGGTGGTGGCCTCGTTCTGAAGCATGTAGCCGTAGCCCGGGTACGTCTCGGAGGTCATGATCTTATACACGTCGTCCACGTAGCCGAACCTGGTGAGGACCTCGAGAAGGTACCTGGTGGTGATGTTTCCGGTAGTGATCTTGTGGCCGTTTTCTCTCACGGTGGCGCAGAGCTTTTCCGCCGCGGCCGCCTCGCATTCTTCGGGAAGTATGCCGAGATAGAGGGCGAAGGCAAAAGCACCCTGGGAGTTTCCCGCGACAGTCAAAGAGTCCTTATCGAACCATTTTTTCAGGAATGCGGCTCTTATCTTCGCGGCCTTTTCGGCGTATTCCGCGGCGGCTTTTTTGTTTCCGGTCTCCTCCGCAAAGAAGGACAGCAGCTTACAGTTGTAATATGAGAAGCCCGTCGACATAAACTCTCCGGGGGTCACCTTTGAACGGGCGTCCTCGGGGCTCATGCAGGCATCCTTAGGCCCTGCCCAGTCTCCGTAGTAGGAATAGGTTACGATATAGTTTTCGGAGTGTGCGAGGAGACATTCCTCCCAGGCCGCGAAACCGTCAAACGTTCTTTTGAGGAAATCCCGGTCGCCGCTCTGCATATAGTATTCGTAGCCCGCCACGAGATACGAGGAGCAGACCGGATCCGCAGGCCGTCCTCCGATGAGGAAGGGGGCGGTGCACGTGATGGCGCCGTCGGGGGTCTGAACGTCCCTGATGTCCTGCACTATTTTCGGGAAAATGCGGGAAATGTCAAAATTGTACGGGAACGCGCCGAACCTTACGGTGGCATCGTTCATCCAGCCCATGCGCTCGTCACGCTGGGGGCAGTCAGTCAATATGGAGTGTATGTTCGACCTTTCGGTGGCAACGCAGGCCTCGTGGATGGCGTTGAGGACGGGGCTGCCGCAGTAAAAATCGCCTGTTTCCGCAAGGGCGGTGTAGAGGGCGATGGCGAGGACGTTGGTTTCGGAGAGAGGGCTGGCGTAGCCTTTCACCGAAATGTAGCGGAAGCCGTGGTAAGTGTAAGACGGGGTCCAGAACACGGGCATGCCCGCAGGCTCGCCGCAGATGTACTGATCGGTGGCCTTGGCGCTTCTCAAGGTGTCGGTGAATATGGTTCCGTCCTCCGAAAGCTCCTCCGCATAACCAATGGTAATGACGCTGCCGGGCTCCTGCTCGTCGGGTATCTCCAGCTGGATGACGCCGGCAATGTTTTTCCCGAAATCTACGATATAATCCCCGTTTTCCGCTCTGAATATGTCGACCGGCGCATATTTTTCACGGCGCATCACAGGCGGTATGGTCATGAGGCGAACGTTGTCGCAGGGGGCATTGGCGAGCTTCACCGGCTTTCTGGTAAAGCGGGTGAGTCCCGCGTCGAAAACGGTGCCGTCGTATATGCTGGATGTGACCGTGTTGGAGTAGGTCCACTGCCAGTCGGGCCCCGTTTCGGTCTCGGAGACCGTTCCGTCGGAATACTTTATGATGATCCTGGCGGAGAGAACGTTGGGTCCTGCAAAGGAGGGCTCTCTGACGCCCATTGATTTCAGGAAGGGGCTGTCAAAGCATCTCCAGCCGTCCGCCACCTCAAAAGCCAGCTTCAGAACCTTGCTGCCCGTGGCCTTTTCATATATGTCGTCGATCACGAAATAGGCGGTCTTTGAGTAGTCCGAGAAGGCGGGGTCCAGCTCGATGTCGGGGTTGGTCCGTTCTCTGTTCACAAACAGGCTGCAATAACCAAGACCGCAATATATTACAAACGCCGAGGCCACCTCTTTTGACTGGTCCACGGCAATGTCCTTTACGAATCTCACGACCCTGCGGGGGATCGTATTGCCGGATGTGATCCAGGGGCTCTTAAGTCCCGAAAGATAGCAGGAAAAGCTGCACTCGTCCCAGGCATACCCGCCGGACGTTGAATACACGAAAAGCTCTGCGGACAGCTGCTCCAGCTCCGGCAGCGGATCGCCTTTATACACCGCGAACTGGTCCCCGGTCTTTACCAGACCCGAATCCCAGTAGACTTTGGAGCCGTCAGTCACCAGCACCTTATACGCGCGCTGGGAATCGCTCTCCGCGTCAGAAGCCAGCTTCCAGCGGAAAACCGGCGCGGGGTTGTCTGTGATAACGGGTGAATACAGATCCTGACCGTCTATAGATATCTGTCTGATCTCCAGCATGTGAAAAACCTCTTTTTTTGAAAAATGACCTGTTTTTATTCGTTTGTCTGCCCGATAATTATAGGCCCGGAGGGCCGAAAAGTCAATTGAGCTCGGACCCCGGCTCAGGCCTGCCATACATGAGTCTCAGGCCTCTGAGGAGGGCGATGAGCTTGAGTCGGAGGCGAGCGCTTTGGTTATTTTTGATATGAGCCCTGCGCAGAAAAACTGGGACCCGGTGAGAAGGATGACTGCTGCCGTTGCGGCGATACTGTTCCCCGGAAACAGCAGGTTTGCGGCCAGTGTAAGACCGATGCCGATGACCTCCCCGGATGCCAGGAACACCTCGTTCACCGTGTGCACCTCTCCCGCTTTTCCCTTGAGCTCGCCAATGGAATCGATGACCGTGAAATAAAGCGTCAGCTCAGGGTCTGTGATGAATATGTTGAGGCCGCTGTTAAAAACGCTGAAAATGATGAGGAATATCCAGTCTGCCCTGAAGAAAAGCACGACCGCAGCGGCAATGATAAGCGAAGAGGCGACTGCCACGGACTTGGCCCTCCTGCGGGGAGTCACGATAAATCCGTAGAGGATCGCCCCGACTATGGCTGCGATCTTTCCGGTGGTGGAATTTAAGCCCACTATCGCCTCGTCCTTGATGGCGTTGAATATGAGCAGCTCGATGAAGAAAGCCATGGCGCCGGAGCGCACGCCTTTAAAGAAGGTCATGAGCAGAATTGACCTGCCCGCCTTTTCCTTCATGAGGCCCTTGAAAGCGCCGGCAAGATGTGTTTTTTTGTCGCATTTGTCGATCACCTTTGAAAGGGGCGTCAGCTTGAGGCTGAATATGAAGGCGAGAAGGGTTATTCCCAGCAGGAAGCCGAAGAATATGCG
This sequence comes from Clostridia bacterium, assembly GCA_017444825.1. Taxonomy (GTDB): domain Bacteria; phylum Bacillota; class Clostridia; order UBA1212; family UBA1212; genus UBA1212. The sequence goes on along the minus strand of JAFSVU010000015.1, from coordinate 36,556 downwards.
GTAGCCCGTGAAGCTTCCCTCAAAGGAGGACAAAAACAGCCCCGCCAGAAAAGGAAACAGCAATGCGATCACCGAGCTGATGGTGCCGCTGATGCCCGACGCCGCGTCCCGGTTCTCGTCCGTAGTATATTCAATGATCTGAAAACTGTAGGTGACGTAGTAAAAGCCTGCCCCGGCGGATCTTAAGAGCGCGGGCACGATGAAATAATCCGTAGCGGCCTTCTCCCCCGTGATAATGATGAATAAAAAGAGGAGCGCGAAGAACAAAAAACCAATGCGCTGCGAGTGCCCGGGGGACACCTTCCTCACTACCAGCACCGCGAACACCATGAAAAAGGGCTGGGACCCGTAGGTGACCATATTGTAAATGAGGGCCGTGTCGACGCCGTTTCCGGCACCGTCCGCCGCCCTGAGAATGAACGAGTTGATAAATATTGACAGCAATGCCACGATCGCAAGGATGCAGGTGTCCATGCGAAGGAATGCGAAGTAAGGCTTCCCTATGGAGGCAAAGCGTTCTTTTATGGTCTGTCCCGGTCTTTTGCTCATTTTACCTGAAATTGGCGTCAATCCACCGCCAGCACGAAAAACTTGAGGTAGGTGCTCTCGTCTCCCGCAAGAAGGGCTCCGTGGTCAGGAGCCTGGGTCCTGGTCTCAACGACTCTCACCGGTCTTCCGGTCATTGCCGCAGCCTCGCGAAGCATGTTCTCGAACATGTCGAAGGAAACAAAATGGGAGCAGGACGAAGTCACAAGGTATCCGCCGGCCTTTACGAGCCTCAGCCCTGCGGCATTGATGTCTCTGTAGCCCCGAAGAGCGTTTTTCACATCCTCCCTGCTCTTGCAGAAAGCGGGCGGGTCCAGGATCACAAGATCGAAGGATCTGCCTTCTTTACGGTAATTTCTGAGAACGTCGAAAACGTCGCCGCAAAGGGTGCCGACTTTATCGCCAAGGCCGTTCAACTCCGCGTTGAGGTTCACCTCGTCAAGGGCTCTCCGGGAAATGTCCACAGCCGTCACGTCCTCCGCTCCCGCGAAAGCCGCATTGACGGAAAAGCCACCCACGTTGGAAAAACAGTCGAGCACGGAGCCTTTTGCGTAGCGCCTTATCGCCAGCCGGTTCTCCTTCTGGTCAAGGAAATAGCCTGTCTTCTGGCCGTTTTCCAGGTCCACACGCATTTTGAGGCCGTTCTCGGTGATAGTTGTAACGGGGCTGAACTCTCCGAAGAGGGGCTCCTTGGTCAGTTTGAGACCTTCCTTCTCCCGCACCGCCGCGTCGTTTCTCGCGTATATCCCCCGGGGGCTGTACACTTTTTTCAGTGCCTCAACGATGACGTCCCGGTGTTTGTCGATGCCCAGGGTCAGCAGCTGAACGCAGAGCAGGTCACCGTATCTGTCCACAATGAGTCCCGGAATGCCGTCGCTCTCGCCGAAAACCGCCCTGTAGCCGCCTTCCGCAGTATAACCAAGCCTCCGCCTGCGCTCGTCCGAGGCGGTGATCTTTTTCACGTAATAACCAATGTCGGGAACGCTGTCGTCCCGGATGAATATCCTCACAAGTATCTTGGAAAGGTGGTTGACGTAGCCTTTTCCCACAAAAGCGCCTTCGCAGGTGAATACCTCCGCCAGGTCGCCGTTTTTGCCTTCCCCTGTTATCTCGAGGACTTCATTGGCGTATACCCAGGGATGCCCCTGATAGATCCGTTTTTCTTCGTTTTTTTTGAGTACGACCCGGTATGGCATAGGACCTCCGAAATTTTGATCCGCTTTTGCGGCTTTGCGGGAGAAATTATACAACCGGGGAAGGAAAAACTCAAATTGAAAAACAGGCGCAAAAATGGTATTCTGCGTTCAGCGTTTTAAGACGGTGCCCGGCGCTGAAAAACCGCTGCCCCGCGGAAAAGCCACGGCCCGCAAGGAGATCTTTATGAGAAATTCGACCCTTTGCTACATAGAAAAAGACGGGTGCTATCTGATGATGCACCGCGTTAAGAAGGAAAAAGATATAAATAAAGACAAGTGGATCGGCGTGGGAGGCGGGTTCCTTGACGATGAGTCGCCGGAGGACTGCGTGCGCCGGGAGGCTCTTGAGGAGACGGGCCTGGTCCTTAAGGATCCGAAGCTTCTTTCCGTGGTCACCTTCGTTTGCGAGGGGGCCGAGACGGAGCAGATGTTCCTCTTTAAGAGCTTTGATTTTGAGGGGACGCTTTCGGATTGCGATGAGGGCGTGCTCGAGTGGGTGCCCAAGACGGAGCTTTACGGCCTCGACCTCTGGGCCGGGGACCGCATATTTCTCCGCAGGATCGAAAACGGCTGCAACTTCTTTACGCTGAAGCTGGTATACGACAGCCGGGGAAACCTCCTGGAGGCGGTCTTAAACGGGACCGATAACGTCATAAAAGAAGCCGAAGTTTGAATAAACCACGGGCCCGAATTCCGAAACCCGGGCATGCCTGTTATCTGTGGAACGAGAAGGTTACGAACAGGTTCGTATCGACACTCGAATCGTAAATGTCGTAGGTGTAACCGTCGCCAAGGGATGCCGAGGCGGCCACGTCCCTCACCCACTGGGGCTTGCTCTTTATGGTGGAGGAGGCGCTTGACGCAGCGGAGGCGCTTGGCGCGTAAATAAAACCGATGTTGTAGGATCTTTCATTCGTGAGAGATCCTTTAAAATGCACAAGGGCCCTCTGGAGCACGTTCTTCAGGGAGAACGTCCCGTCATCAGGCGCCGAGGGATCGACGCAGAGACCGTAGTAATGGAGGTAGTCCGCGTCCGTCGCTGTCAGATCCGGCAGGAATCCGGCAAATTCGGAATCGACAAAGTGGGTGGGCGTGATATACGCGTTGTTGTTGAAATAGAGCACGTAGTGGTTTGTGGACAGGTTTGCCCATGTGGGTTCCACCTGGTACCACTTGCCGCCAATGAGAGCAAGATTCCATTTGTGAGCCGCAGTGGTTCTGCCGTTGTTCGCACTGCCTGAGACAGACGTGGCGAAAATACCTACTTTTCCGCAAAGATACTGGAAAGCTTCGGCGTAGCCCTCGCACACGCAGGCCTTCTTGACCAATGCCCCGTAAAGAGTATAGCAGTCGCGCCCGTCGTCCACGTAGCTGATATTGGCGGCGAGCCACTTGAATATTGCCAGCTCCGCGTCGAAATCAATGGAATTGCTTGGTATCGAAGCTATGACCTGGGCCGCCACCGCGTCGATCTCGGCCATCATCGACCTTGCCTGGTCGACGGTGTAGGTCCTCTCGATGGATATCGTTGTGAGTACGTCGCCCTCGGTCTCGCCGCTGATGGTCTGACCCAGCCAGAACACCTCGGGGTGGTCCAGCATGAAAAGCTTGTAGACCAGGAACGCATCGTTAGGGGTGATGTTCGTGTTCGGGTGGATGACGTTGCCGAACTCCGCGGCCATGGCCTCCAGATTGTGGTAGAAGCTGATCTGTCTTGAATCCGTGAGCTTTGATAAGTAGTGATATTGGGGCGTGGCCGACTTGTTTATCCTGACCGGAGTCGAACCGTAACCGGGCTCATAGGCCGTGTAGGATACGGGTGTCGGCGTAGGAGTTGGTGTGGGTGTGGGCGTAGGTGTCGCGGTGTTCGTCGCTCCCGATGAAGCTGTGGCCGTGGGGGAGGGGCTTGTGCCGGGGTTCCCCGCAGTGGGATCTGCGCTTTGGGCAGGGGATGCCGTATCCTCGCCCTCCTTGGGAGATGGCGACTGGCCGGGATCCTGCGAGGCGGTCTCCGTGTCCGGGGTGTTTTCTCCGCCTATACCGGAGGTCGCTCCGGTAGCGCCTTCGGTCGCATTTCCGGCAGTTGCGGAAGCTCCTCCCGGCGTCGCCGACGTTTCGGAGTCAGGTGTTTCTGACGGGTCGTTGCCCTGCGCAGTTTTCTCAGCGGGTGCAGTCTCCTCTGCGCCTTCAGTGTTTGCGGGCGGCGGGGCGACGGTGTGCTCCGGCGGATCCACAAAAACGCCAATGCAGCCGGACATGGTAAGTGCGGCCGCCAGGATAAAAACAATTACCGCTGCGAATCTTGTTCCTGCTTTCACTTTTCAGCCTTTCTATTTCGAATCAGTTTTTTTCAGTCGTCTTTCCACGAAGGGATCCGGTCCTTGAATATGTTGTAAAATTCGGCATTGGTTACGCACACGATGTCGTCAGCCTCGGAGATCATCTTGATCAGTTCCTCGAATTCATCCCAGGAATCTGTCTGGTCCAGCTCGTAGCCGTGGCCCCAGCCGTAGAAGAGCAGGTCGCGGTCGGTGACCTCAGCCTTGATGAATTTCTTGAGGAAAAGCTTGGCGGTGGCGATGTTGCAAATGTTGCAGGTCGGATACCACATCATCCAGTACTCGGGGAGGAGGAACTGCGAAGCCTTTTTGTGGCTTACGGCAAGTCTCGCGAACCTCACCGGTGTGTTTTCAAGTATGGTTTTGATGACGTAGTCGGAGGTGTCGCTTTCAAGTCCGCCCGGGTATGCCATGCCGCAGGGCTGAACGCCTGTGAGAGCTTCGATGTTCTTCGCGTCGTCGCCCACCTCTCTGATGATGGAGCTCTTGTCGTTTCCGTAGTTTCCCGCCAGTGACGGATGGTTCAGTGTGTGGACCTCCACGTCAAACCCGTCGTAGATTCCCGACTCCATCTGAGCCTTTGTAAATCTCTGGTGAAGGAGCCCCGGCTTTCCCACAGCCTCAGCGACCCAGTCCCAGCGAACGCCGTAGAGCCCGGTGTTTATGTTAAACGTGCAGGGCATGTTGTATTTTTTCAGGATCTCGATTATCCTCTCGTCCTGGGTGATGCCATCGTCGAAGCTCATGGTGAAATATTTCATGGGCGGACGGGGCGTGGGTTCCGGCGTGGGAGGCGCCTCCGTGGGGGTGGGGGTAGGCTCCGCAGTGGGAGCAGAGGTCGGCTTTGCACCCGGGTCGTTTGTGCATCCGGAAAACAGGACGCCAATGAGTATCACCGGGATAAGAATGAAAACAAAAAATCTTTTAAACTTCATTTCGGTCACCTTTGTATCAGAAATTAACCGGCGGTATCCGGTCTTTGAATATGTGGTAGAATTCGGCATTGGTCACGAATTTAACGTCCGGTGCTTCGGCCATCATTTTAACCAGCTCCTCAAACTCATTCCAGGTATCCGCGCTGTCAAGGTCGTAGCTGTGTCCCCAGACGTAGAAAAGAAGGTCTCTTTCCTTGGGTTTGGCGCCAATGAACTTCGCCCCCAGCTCCCGCCACTTTGCCACGTCGTTAACGTGCAGGGACGGGTACCATTTCATGAAACAGTCCGGGAGAGGAAACTCCTCGGGGTGCTCCTGGGAGACGGCAAGCCTTGCGAACCTGACGGGCGTGTTCTCCACGATGGTCTTTATAATGAAGGGCGAGGTGTCGCACTCCCTGCCGCCGGGGTAGGCCATGCCCACCGGAGCGATGCCTGTGAGCGCCTCGATGTTTTTGGCGTCTTCCGCGACCTCCCTGATTATCTGCTCCTTGTTGTCCCCGTAGTTTCCCGCGAGGGAAGGGTGGCAGAGTGTGTGAACTTCCACGTCAAAGCCGTCGTATATGCCTGTGCGGATCTCCTCCTCTGTAAAGCGGAGGTGGGAGAGGCCGGGCTTTCCGACTGCGTCTGCGACCCAGGTCCAATTGGCGCCAAAGAGGCCGGTGTTGAGGTTGAACGTGCAGGACACGCCGTATTTTTTCAGGATCCCGATCATGCGGAGGTCCTGGGTGATGCCATCGTCAAAGCTCAACGTAAAATACTTTGAGTACTGGTTTTCTTTTTCCGGGCTCATGAGCGAATGCCTTTCGTATTGTTTTGTTTGACGTTATTAAACGCTGTTAAAACACTCGGCGCGAATCACCTTTGGCCTTCGGCGGAAACCAGGCGGCTTCCCCGGCAGCCGATCCGTGACCCGCGCCTTTGTGTCAGCTTTTGAGCAATGTATTATCCGTTATATGCCGCGAGGAGCTGCGTGTAGGTCGCCACCTCGTGCTGCTGCTGTATCTTGGTCAGCTTGTTATAGTTCATCATAGCTCTCACCGCAAAGGTGGAAATCGGATAGAGATCCGATTTTGAGTCAATTTCGCTAAGAGTGCCGAGAACAGAGTTTATATTACCGGTTCCTGCAGCAGCGAGAGCGACACCGGTAAACACTTCGTTTACTGACTTGCCGTTAACCGGATCAAGTCCTGGACCTGTGAGTGAGTGTTTTTCCTCATAATATTGCTGAATAGTCATTCCCGTGAGAAGGCCCTTGATAGGCGAGTAAATATTGGTCAGCGTAGGCACGAGATTGTTCGTATCAGGGAGCAAAATGTCTGTCCCCGGCCTGAAGAAACCAAGCTCGGCGGGAGGTAACCAGGTGACAAAGTCAGCTTTATTGATGATATTAAAGATATTTGCTGAGTTTTGGTTTACAGCCTCACTTCGGATACAGGTCGGCGTTGCAAATGAGTAAACGAAGCAGCTTGCAGCACCTACGGAGTTGTTGTAGAGCAGGCCGCAAAGATCTGCGCAGGCGGCACCGCGGCTGTGGCCCGTGAAGAGCACCAGCGGGTTGTCCATGTAAGAAATGGCCGACGTGAGCTTCGAGATGATCTGCTGGGAAGCAGCCAGGAAGTTCTCGGCGTACTGTGCGTTGTTATCGTGGGAAGGAACAAAATCAAAGTTCGAATACCACTCGCCGCCTGAGGTTCCTCTGATGACTACGATGGCCGCGTCGCGAACGGCGCCGTTATAACTCACCTTCGCAGTTCCGATGGTGAACGCGGACGTGTGGGACTTGTCGTCTGCCGCCTTCTCGTAGTTGTATTGGTTCCTGGGCAGGACGTTGAAACCAATGGCCTCAAGAGCGGCCTTTGTGTCGGCCTTTGCCTGGGAGTTGTTAAGCTTTATAACTTCCTTCGCAAAGTTGTTGTCATAGGTCGTGTTGCTTGCGGGGAACTGAAACGCTGACGTTGCGCCCTGAGGTGCCGGAGTGGGCGTCGGTGTAGGCGTAGCTTCAGCGGTAGGAGTCGCGGTCGGCGTGGGAGTCGGAGTATCTGTGGGCTCTGGCGTAGGCGTATCGGTAGGCTCCGGAGTGGGTGTGGGTGTGGGGGTCGGCGTGTCCGTGGGTTCCGGCGTAGGTGTATCGGTCGGTGCCGGAGTGGGAGTGGCCGTCTCGCCGGGGGCAAGAGTGGGAGCCGCGGTTGCATCTTCACCGGGTGTTGCATCGGGAGAACCGGTGCCGTCCTCGGGAGCGCTTGTGTCGGTTGCTGCATTCTCAGTGGGCTTCGGGTCTGCCGGTTCGGCAGGAACGCACCCCGCCAGCATGGCGAGAACCATCACTGCAAAGATCAAGTACAAAAAAAATCTGCGGTTTTTCAACATTTTTAACCTCCTTATCGCGTCCCGTTTTTCGTGTAACAGTAATCAACTGACGGGACGTAAAAACAATTGTAAAATCGCTTTTAAGAAACTGCTTTTGATTGCGTCACCCCAGGCTTCTCTGAAGAAGACGGGACAGCTCGACAAACATCTCATCCACCGTTCCGCCGGGGGCATCCTGTGAAACGGGCCCTTTTTTGAACACCCGCGAAACGACTTTTCTACCGGAGAACACTTTTATCTCCGAATACGTGCCCGGCTTTTTCCCCGGCTTCTTCGCCGGAAAATCTTCGAGCAGCCGGTATTTTTCAATAAAATTTCTGCACCCGCTCACCACCGTATCCGAGATTTGGAAATAGTTGCTTACGGAATCGAATTCGGCGTCGAGGTCATACCTTCTGGTGTAGGTCACTCTCGAGGTAAGCGCCCCCGTTCTTGTGAGCCAGGCGTCGAAGGCCAGCCTGATGCACGAAAATCTGTTCTTTTCGGTATTTCTCTCGGTGAGCTCGATGGCAGTTACTTTGACAGTCTGCGGAGCTTCTTCGGGTATTGGCGTCGAAATATTCATGCTCATCCTTTTCCTCACTGCCGGCAAACCGGAACCTCAAAATACGAAAATCACAAATATTCTACGATATTTTTAAATAATAAACAAGTGTCTATCTTTTTGCGAGCTTCCCGATGACGAAGAAGACCGCAAACACCAATGCCTGCACCCCGACGATGGTGGCGCCGACGGGAGTGTCGATCACGATGGAAAGCAGTATGCCGAAGACCGATGTGGAGACGGCAATACCCGCGGAGCAGAGGGTGACGCCCCTGAAGCTTTTGCACACACGCATTGCCGAGAGGGCGGGAAACACCACCAATGCGGAGATCAGCAGCGACCCCACGAGATTCATGGCAAGCACTATGACCACGGCAATGATGACAGCCATGGCGGTATTGATGAGTTTCACATTGGTTCCTGTGGCGGCGGCAAAGTTCTCGTCGAAGGTCACAGCGAAAATTCTGTTGTAAAACACCACGAAAAACGCGACCGTAACCGCGCACATCACCAGCGAGATTATTACATCTGCGGGCGAAAGGGTTATGATGAGAGTCGATCCGAAAAGGGCCGAGCACACGTCCCCGGCAATGTTATTCGTCGCGGGAAACTTGTTGAGAAGCAGATACCCGAAGGCGAGGGCCGTAACGGAGATCATCGCGATGGCGGCGTCCCCCTTGACCTTGGTATTTTGGCCGAGCCTCAGAAGCAGTATCGCGCACACGGCGGTTATAGGGAGCACCACAGGCAGGCTGGATGTGACTTTGAGAACGGTGGCAATGGCAAGCGCCCCGAAGGCCACGTGGGAGAGACCGTCCCCGATGAACGAGAACCTCTTTAAAACCAATGTGGTCCCCAGCAGCGATGCGCACAGCGACACCAATGTCTCGCAGATCAGCGCATAAATGACGAATGGGTAGGAGAAAAAATCCGCAAGAAGAGCCAGTATGTCACGCATTCCGCTTCACCCCCTTGTGTGCAGAGGAAGCAGACCCCGCCGTCTGAAGTCCCGGTCCCGCCGACAATGACTCAAGCGCCGCATACTCCGCCGCGCTCCCGAAGAAGGGATTGTCCCCGACGTAAAGCACGTGGGAGGCGTACCTCTTGGCCGCCCCGATGTCGTGGGAGATCATGATGATGGCCGTCCCCTGTTCCCGGTTCAGCGCCGCCAATGTCTTATAAAGCTCGTCCGTGGCCTGGGGGTCAAGACCCGCCGCAGGCTCGTCCAGAAGGATCACCTTTTCGGTGGCGCAAAGGGCCCTGGCGATGAGGACTCTCTGCTGCTGACCGCCCGACAGCTCCCTGTAGCACCGGTCTTTGAGAGATGCTATGCCGAGGGCGTTCATTGCCGAGTCAGCTCTCTTTTTCTCTTCTTTTCCGTAAAATATCCTGAAGCCCATCCTTCCGGTGCAGCCCGAGAGAACTATCTCCCTGACCGAGGCGGGAAAGTCACGCTGCACAAGGCTCTGCTGGGGCAAATACCCGATCTGCCTTGCGCTGAACCCGTCGCCATAGGACACCAGCCCCGCTACCGGCGGCAGAAGCCCCAGTATGGTCTTCATCAAAGTTGTTTTGCCTGCCCCGTTGGGCCCGAGAATGCAGAGGTAATCCCCCTCGCACACCCTGAAGCTTATCCCGGAAACCAGCCTCCGTCCCTCGTAACCCACCGAGAGATTTACACACGAAATCAATTCCATTTCATCGCACCTATTACTTCCTACCTGGTAACTCTTACTTCTTACCTTTTACTTACTACTTGAGCGGCACTCCCTTTAACTATTACTTTGTCCGGCACCGCTTCTATTTATTCCGGCAGTCCCCGCAGACCCCGAACAGCACTGTCTCCGCCTTGTCGATCTCAAAGGCCTGCTTCCCGGCTATGTCGGCCACCAGCGCCTCCGCAGCCTCGTGGTCCATATGGATCGTTCTTCCGCATTTTTTGCAGGAAAGGTGAAGCTCTCCGCGGCAATGCTCCGCGTCCACGTACTGGAAGAACACCTTCCTGGTTCCCTCGCGCACAGACCGCCTTATCCTGCCCTCCGACTCCAGCTCCGCCAGGTTGCGGTAGATGGCGCTCCTGCTGATGCCGAAGCTCTCGAGGGCGTCTCCGATCTCGTCGGCGGTGACCATCGTATCCGGATGGGCCTCAAGGTAGTCCGTCAATATTTTTCGTTGTTTTGTGGCATATGTGCTCATTTTTAAGTCCTTTCGGAACGGGAATACTGGTTTTGGCCATGCATGACATTGGCGAATTTGCGAATCCATCGCAAATTAGGACTCATTATATCACACCTGCGGAACATGTCAACAGATTGAATATAATCTGTAAAATGGTATAATGAAGTGACTTTTATTGCCGATCCGGAGGGACGCCATGTTGAAAAATTTAGGACTTGCTGCGGTGGTTTCATTGACGCTTGCGGCCGTTCTTTGCGGGGCGGTCCTCGGCGGTTGCGGGAATAAGAAAATTGACGAAAAGTATGAGGAGAAGATCGAAGTGGATTCGGTAAAGAGATCGGAAATCGAGCTGAGCCTGGCAATGTTTACCGTGGATTCGGACGACGTGACGCTGGCGGTGGACATTACGAACGATAAAATAACCAATGCGACCGTTACCTTAAAGACCGAGCTTCTTGAAGAGGCGGAGTACAGGGACGCGGGCGATGTGATCTGCTATACGGGCAAGACAAAGCTGCAGGGTAAAAAGACCGAAAATATCGAGATCCCCGCAAAGGGCCACAGTTTTCACGTCGAGAATGGCGCTGCGGCGGACGGAAAGACCCGCATGGTAACGATATCCGTGAGGGACAAAACGTCCGGGACCGTGGGTGAAAGCACGTTGCTCATAAGGGACGGAGTGGTGCTCTTAACGGAGATGGGCATCGGCAAGGTGCTTGAGGAAATGACCGACGAAGAAATGGCCTCGCTGGTGGTGGGTTATTACGGCGAAAATCCGGTCCCCGGCTCTGCGGGAGCGACAACGCCGATAGCAAGGCTTGGGATACCTCTTGTTTCATTGGCGGACGGTCCTCAGGGCGTGCGGCTTGCGACACCTACCGTCTGGTATCCCTGCGGTGCGAACATTGCCTCCTCATGGGACCGCCAGAATATATACAACGTGGGAAAGGCTATCGGCCGCGACTGTGACGCCATGGGTGCGGACGTCATTCTGGGACCCGGCATGAACATCCAGAGAGTGGTGCTGGGCGGAAGAAACTTCGAATACTATTCGGAAGACCCCTACCTTACGGGAATAGCGGCGGCGGCTTACGCCTCGGGCGTACAGTCGGAGGGCATTGGCGTTTCCGGAAAACACTATGCCGCAAACAATCAAGAGTCAGCCAGAGGAGTAGTCTCCGCCAGGATCAACGAGAGAGCCGTCCGGGAGATATATCTCAGGGGCTTTGGCTATCTTGTGAGAAAAGCGGATCCGCTCACCATAATGTCTTCCTACAACAGACTGAACGGCACTTATACATCGGTGAACAGGCCGCTGCTGAACGTGCTGCGAAACGAGTTTGGCTTTAGAGGCCTTGTAATGTCCGACTGGGGCTCCGGCGGGGCCGTGACAGATAAGGTGAATGCCGGAAACGACCTCACCGAACCGGGCACTGCAGACCAGTACAGCGAAATACTTGCAGCCATGAAGACGTCGACGGAAACGAAGGCTGAATGCATCGAGTGCTGCAAAAGGATACTCTCGGTGGTTGCGCGGTCGAAGGCTTATGAGAAGATGCTGGGAGGCAAAAAGAGAACGTCCGAAGAGCCCGATTTTGAAAAGAGCCGTGAGGCTGCCCTTGAGGCCGCGGAGAGTGGAATGGTGCTTCTGAAAAACGAAGGAAATGCGCTCCCCGTTAAAGAACAGTCAAAACTTGCGCTTATAGGCATGGCCGCGTATGATCCCGTTTACGGCGGGGCCGGCTCCGGAGGGGTCTCTACGTCATGCAGCAAGAGCATCGAGACGGGGCTTCTGGAAGCGGGATATTTCATCGAAACCAAGGCGGCCCTGTGGTTTGCATACTCCAACAAGATCCGCAAGGAATTTGACGAAGAGGCTCCGAACTGGGCCGAGACCTGCGAGGCGGCGGTGATCGCAATCTCAAGAAGATCCTCCGAAGGTGAAGACAATCCATCGGGCGAGGGCGGCTTCCTGCTGGACGAGAACGAAAAAGCAATGATCGGGAGGGTGTCCGAAGTTTTCCATGAAAAAGGGAAAAAAGTAATCGTTCTCTTAAATACCGGAGATCCGGTGGAGACAGTCTCCTGGAGGGACAGCGTTGACGCGATCCTCTGGACAGGCTACCCCGGGGAGTCCTTCGGCACCGCTCTTGCGAATATCATTTCCGGAAAGACCGCACCGTCGGGAAAACTTACCTGCACCTGGCCGGAGACCTATGAAAGCACGCCGTACTATTACGATTTCCCCGGCACCGGATCCGTGACCCGGTACAGGGACGACGTTTACGTCGGCTACAGATTTTACGAAAAATTCGGGGTAAACGTGGCCTATCCCTTCGGCCACGGCTTTACGTATACCAGGTTCGAATACTCGGATTTCACCGCACACGCCAATGCCGACGGCAGCTGCACCCTCAGCGTAACAGTTAAAAACACAGGCGACAGAGAGGGCCGTGAGGTGGTGCAGTTCTACGTGACAAAGCCGGATTCGGAGGAACTGCTGAGCCTTAAAAAAGAGCTTTGCGGTTTCGATAAAACTGCGACGCTGAAGCCCGGGGAGCGCGCGACGATAAGCGCCATAGTCACAAATTACGAGCTGGAGTCCTTCTTTACCTCCGACATGTCCTGGAAGGTAATTTCCGGAGAATATGAGTTTATGGCCGCTGCGTCGTCTTCCGACGTGAGAGCGTCTTCAAAAGTGGCGGTCACGGAGACAAAGACCACAAGGCAGGTCGAAGAGAAGCTGAATCCGGGCAAGGACGTTGACGTTATCGAACCCGGGCAGATCGCACCATACGAGGAGACGAGGACGAATATTGCCAAGGATTGCGACACCTACTGCAACGGCGTCGAAGGCGGCCACGTATCGAAGAACATGGTGGACGGCGAGAAAACGACCCGCTGGAGCGCGGCGGGCACTTCCGGCGAAAAATGGGTGGTGGTTGACCTTGGCGAGGTCAGAAACGTCAGCGACATCACCATACTCTGGGAGTCAAATTCGGCATACAGTTACAAAGTTGAGATATCCGCCGACGACCCTGAGGAGAAGGGCAAACCCGGCACGAAAAACATACCTTCCGGGGTCACCTGGACAACGGTTCTTGAAACGGACATGCTGGATTGGGATCTCGACAGGATCGACATAAAAGCGAATGCAAGGTTCATAAGGGTATCCGTCCCTGAGACTGCAGGCTGGTGCTCGATCTACGAATTATCGGTTTACGGAGGAAACTAAGTGAAAAATAACGTAAAAATACTGGAAAACGCGCAGTCGATATTCCTTGAGGGACTTGAAAACGACACCAATGTGCAGGCAGGCTTTATATGCGAACTGACCCTTGCGAAGGAGGATCTTGCGCTTCCACACCCCAAAACCAATGTGCTCGTCGCCGCCCGCAGCTTCTACCGGCTTTACGTAAACGGCCGCCTCTGTGCTCACGGACCTGCGAGGGCCGCATCGGGATATTTGCGCATTGACGATATCGACGTGACAAAGTATGTCAAAGAGGGCCCGAACGTGTTTGCTTTCGAGGTCACGTCCTATGGGAATCCTTTCGGCGGATACGCCAATGACACCGTCCTGGGACCGGGGCTTCTCCGTGCCGCAATAATATCCGGAGAAAAAGAGGTGCTTTCCTCGCCTGCGACCTTCGCGGGTATCAGGCTCACCCAGCGGGTGCAGTACGCCGAGCGGATATCACACTGCAGGGCCATGACCGAGATATACGACCTTGACGATGCATACACAGCCTGGCGGACAGACAGGTCTCTTTGCGCAGATAAGGTCGCGGCTGTCCCTGACGGATCTGTTCTCATAGGCAGGGGGTCGCCTCTTCCGACGCTTAAACGGAAAAAGATCACCCGTTTTGTCACCGCGGGAAGGGCGGAGATCGACGACAACGTGCCTTTTGAGGACAACTGGTTCGAGCGGTCCATTGGTTTTTACAAGGACCTCGCCGAAAGGCCTCTTCGCGACTACGTCAGAACGGTGGAACAGCCCCTGAGACCCGGCGACAGGTTCTCGTTTACCGAAAATGGCGCGGCTTCTTTCTCCGCTGAAGACGGCGAGCCCGCATCATTTTATTTCGAATACGACCTGGGCACCCAGGAGGTGGGGTTTATCGACGTCACTCTCGAGACTTCGGACCCCTGCACGGTTGATATCATCCATCTCGAGTCGCAGTACGTCTACTGCGGAAAGGACGAGATCTCAGGCGGCGCCAATCCCGTCACCAGGATCCGTGTTCAGGGCGGCAGGATATCCTTCACGTCAATGGAGCCCATGATCGGCCGCTATTTCAAGGTTATTTTCCGTGGCTGCGCATCCGCAAAGCTGCTGAAGCTGGCCGTGAGGCAGTACACCACGCCGGAAACTCGAACCTGCGGTTTCCTTACAAGCGACGACAACGTCAACCGTCTCTTCGAAGCGGCGGCCCTGACCTTCAGGCTCAACACCCTCGACATATTTATGGACTGCCCCGAGCGCGAACGTGGAGGCTGGCTCTGCGACTCTTACTGGACCGGCCGCGCTGAAAGAATGATCCCGGGCGGACACAAGGTCGAGCGGGACTTCATCGAAAACTTCCTTCTGACCGACGCGTCAATGATGTGGCGGGGCTTCTTCCCGGAGTGCTACCCCTCAAACAAGAGCAGCTTTAGTGAGTGCGCCGGCATCACCACCTGGTCCTTCTGGCTCATGCTGGAGCTCTGCGAGTACGCAAAAGAAACCAATGACATTGAATTTGCCGAAAAACACCGCCAAAGGATAGAGGCCTTCGTCGACGGCTTCAAAACGCTTATAGGCCCCACGGGTCTCCTGGAGAACCTGCCTTGGTGCTTTATCGACTGGTCACTTTCAAACGAGGGCGAATATTTGACACCTGTCTCGACCGCCGCCAATGCCCTCGCCTCAAAAATGATGAGGAACTTAGGTGAGCTTTACGGCCGCGATGACTGGAAGGAGCTTGGCGATAATATGTGCCTGATACTCAGGGAAGCGATCCTCCGGGGCGGCACGCCCGGCAAGGGCCCGGCCTTCATCCCCGACGCGTTTAACATTGCGGACGGCAGGCTTGTGCCCAAGGAGCGGTTCACGGAAAGCTGCGCCTACCTTACGGTCTGGTCCGGCATAATAGATAAAACCAATGCCCCCCTCACGCTGTTCAACATAGTGAGGGCCATGGGTCCCTGCCCGGAGTTCAACCCCCATCCGAGGGTGGGCCGTGCGGGCCTCTTTATCGGACTCCAGTACAGGTTCGACATGCTGGCAAAGCTGGGCGAATACGACACTCTTTTCCGTGAGCTGAACACTTTCTACGGCGCCCAGCTCCGCGAGGGCCCGGGCACCCTCTGGGAAAACCCCGACATCAGGTGCACCAGCTATTGCCACGGGTTCACGTCCTTTGCGGCGGTCCAGCTCCTACGCGATATCCTGGGCATCGGCATCCCGGATGCACGCACCAAGACCGTAAAGATCGACCCTCATCCCTGCGGGCTCCGCTGGGCAAGGGGCTCGGTCATGACCCCGGAAGGGCTCATTGCGGTGTCGTGGGTCGACAGGGGCGGAGAGCTTGAGGTCAGGGTGTCGCTGCCGGAAGGGTGGAAAAGGACTGTTTAAGGGGTGCCGCCCAAAGTAATAAGTAACAGGTAAGAAGTAACAGGCGCCAAGGTAAGAGGTAAAAGGTAAGAGGTCACTGCGTGAAGGAGTGCCGCTCAGGTAATAAGTAAAAGGTGCTCTGCGAGAAGGGTTCCCGCATTGACAATAAGGCTTCTTTCTGCTACACTCCCGCGGGAAGATCAGTCGTTAAGGCGGGTGAAAAAACAGTGTTGGACGATTCAAACAGCTTTGCTCTCGAATACAGGCTCCGCGAACTTGACGGCGGCCTTCACAAGAGATTTACCGACTGTGTTTTCGCGCTTCAGCGCATCCTTTCAAACTATAAACTCATATTCCCCGAATACACCGATCACACCGAGCTCCATACCATAACCGTGATACAGTTCTGCAACAAGCTGATCGGCGACCAGCTGAGCCGTCTCAACAGGAACGAGCTTTACGTATTGCTGCTGGGGTGTTATTTTCACGACACAGGCATGGGAATCACCGAAAAAGACTTTGAGGCTTTCTCGCGGCAGATCGACTTTGGCGATTATTTTGAGAAACATCCCGGCGCGTCGATGTCTGAACAGATACGCGACTTCCACAACGAGTACTCCGGATTGTTCGTCCGGAAATACGCGGAACTGTTCGAGTTTCCAAGTAAAGCCCACCTGGACGCCGTCTTTCAGATCTCCAGGGGCCACAGAAAAACAGATCTTATGGATGAAAACAGCTACCCTGCGGCTATGGCTATGCCCGACGGTGAAAAGGTATGTCTGCCCTATCTTGCGTCGCTCGTACGCCTGGCGGATGAAATTGACGTGACTGCCGAGCGTAGCCCCGTACTTCTCTACGACCTGGGATCCATTTCGAATGACTTGCAGCTGCTTCACCACAAAATGCACAGGGCTGTGCGGGAACTCAGGATCGAAAAGGACGCGTTCACTCTCACGGTCGACGGCAACGACCCCGTCGTCAACGATCTGCTCTGCAAAACGGTCGTAAAAATGCAAAAAACGCTGGATATCTGCCGGCAGGCGGTCAACGGCCGCACGCCTTTTGAGATCACCCAGCGGGAAGTTAAAGTGTGTCTGATCTGAACCTGCCAAGATCTTAAGAACGTCTTATTTTTTTCTCCCGCGGCTATGCCCTATCAAACATATTGTCAGAAATGCAGCCGAAAAGTAATAAGTAACAGGTAAGAAGTAATAGGGGCCCACGTCGACCACATTTCATCGAGGAACGATTCTTCACGAAGTGAAGCCAAGTGACGAGATGCAATGTGCGAGACGTGATTATCCGGCGACTATTTTGAATGTCCTTGGCGTCGCATCGTTCATGGTGACGATGAAGGCGTAGGAGAAGGAATTGTCGTCGTCGGTGTAGCAGGCGTAGCCGTCGTAGCCATTGGCGGATGCCACCTGATAGGGCACCCACTCGCCGTTTACCTTCTCGTATATCTCGGGGACGCCGAAGGAGGAGAAGCCGTAGGCGCGGACGGCAACGTTATAGTCGCAGGTGCGGTAATACGCCTCGTTGAGGGCAGGCACGTTGGGGGCTCCGCCGGAGATCGTGAATTCGCAGGTGCGGCCGTCATTGCTCATGACCTTGGGAAGAAGATCATCGGAAAGGACTGTGTCGGTCTCTGAGGTGGCGATCACGGGGTTCAGGCAGGTGTTTTCGCGGACCAGGCGGACACGGTCGTCGCCCTTGAGATCCTGAGAGCCGAAGGGGAAGATGATGACCCGGAGCTTGATCTTATCGCCTGCCCGGAGGGTGACCTTGCCGAGGTCGAGAGTGAGGCCTGTGCGGTTGAGGCTCCATGAGGCGTAGTCGGAGGCCAGGAAGGAGCCGGTGTATTTTCTGCCGCCAATGGTGATGTCGCTGCTTGCAACGGCAATGGCCATATTGGTGTAGTCGGTGGAGTCGCAGTCAAAAATGGATATGTAGGGGCACTGACTGCCCAGCTTATAGTACACTTTGTCGCCGGAGGCATTGGTTTTTGCAACGGCGGGCTTGTTGTTTTCGTCGAGATAACCAAGGTTTTCGTAGAATATGAAGCGGCCGTCCATGCTGAAGATGGTGAAGTCGTTTTTGAAATTCTCGATGGGCACGTCCTCGAGGACGGTGAATTCGATGTCGTAGTAGGCGCGGCTTTCGTCGGTCTGGGGCATCTCAACGTGCCGGTAGGCGGCGGCAATGCGTCCGTCGTCGGAAAGATAGTTCATGCGGACGTCGGCGTAGATCGGGCCGGTGCTGTCCAGGTACTTGGTGGTGAACTCGAGGCCCGAGAAGCCCTTGTCGGAGGATGTGAACTGGAGTACCCTGGGGCAGCCTCCGCTGGTGTGCTGGGGCTGGCTTGCCCAGAGGGGCGCGGACATGGGACGGAAGTCCGGGATGGTCCAGAAGTCCTTGCCGTACACGAATGCCGGGGCGATGCAATTGGTTTCGGTGGAGCCCGTCGACAGGTGGTAGTAGGTGGTGAAGAAGCGGATCGAGGAGATCTGCTTTAACGGGTATAGGCCCCAATTCTGGAACATGTTGAGGACGGTGACCTTAGTCTCTTTGCCTGCCTCGACTGCAAGGGGGAAGAATGTCTCGCTGAAGGGGGTGTCCTCCGGGTAGAATGTGGATGGATTGTCGTCGCCGCCGAAGTTTTTGCAGACCTCCATTTCCACGGGAAGCATCACATTGGTGTCATCCAGCAGAGCCGCGCACTCAAGAGAGCCGCCGCCCGAAGCCGTGCACACGTATACGATCCTGCCTGAATCATCGCCGGTGAAGCTGATGGGCAGAGAGGTGTGGTCGTCGGGCCTGTTGTAGTAAGCGTCGTGGAAGCCGCCCAGCTCTTTGATGGAAAACTTGTAGTAGCCGCCGAGGGGATCGTAGCCGAGGAACCGCCCGAGGGAAGGATCGCCCGTCACGGTGACGTTTTCGAGAGGATTGCGCTCAAAGGAGGTCTCCCTGAGAAGACCGTCAAAGTCGTGCTGACCGTCGGTGTAGATGCGCCGCCCCACCTCGTAAAAGATCTTTTTGCGAAGGACACCGTCCTCAGGCTCGTACTGTTGTCTGATCACGTAGTTATCGCCTTCCTCGTATACCGAGAGGGTGCCGCAGTATTTTCCGGTGAGCAAAATATATCCGAAAATTCCGGTGTCTTTGATATCGAAACCAATGCACTCTGCGCTGTCCCAATCGATCCCGTCAAGGGAGTTGTGGGTGCCGTTTTTGTCCTTCACGATGAGCTTTTCCACCCGGTCCTTGGGGACGTTGGTCAGAAGGCCTATCGCCGCCACGTCTTCCGTTTTTCCGGTCACAACGAATCTGTCGATGGAATTTATCTTATCGGTGTATACGCTGAAGGCTCTGTCCACCAGGGCGTCCGGGCGGGAGGTGTCCTTCTCGAGGAATTCGATCTTCGATATCTCTATGGCGTCGCCTTTTGCGTTGTCAAAATCAATGCGCAGCTGCTTCAGGGTGCCCTTGTAGCCCATGATCCGCTCCAGCAGGACGGTGTAGGTGTGCTCTTCCCCGTCGGGGGAGAGGGCGAAGGATGTCCTCTGGTCGCTGTTGATGGAACCGAAGCTGCCCGCCGCGGCATATACCTCGCAGAGCATGGAGGCTTTATTTTTCATCGTTATGCGGAGGGCTGTGTATTTGTCCGCGTTGACGTCAAGGCCGGTCCAGCCCACGTAGGGGTCCTCCGGGTCGTCGATCATGAAGGAAAGAACGCCGCCGCTGACGGTGATGCCGGAGACCATATTGGTCATGTCGGGGGTGACGATGGGCATCTCGTAAATGTCGGACACCTCGCTGATGCGCCCGAAGCCGTTGTTTATGATGTGGGTATCGTAGTAGTAACTGCCGTGCCTGTAGGAATTAAGCTCCGGCGATTCAATGCCCTCCGCTGTCGAGTAAAGGGCGCCGTCCGAAAGCTCTATGAAAGCATCCCCCGTGTTCTCCACGTAGACCTTGCCGGAAGGGTCGGTGATCGATGAGATCTGCTTCGCTCCGTTTGCGCTGCCGGTATTGTAGTTTAGCTGCAGGTGCCCGTTGGCCACCCGTATGCCGTTCCGCTCGCCGTTCAGGTAATAGACGTTGACGCCATTGGCAAGGTCCCTTGCGGCATAAACCGTTTCCGCATTGGCGCCGGTGTATTTGTCCTTGTACTCGGTCACTTCCTCCTTGTACACCGCATAGGGATCGAGATCGACTTTTCCGGGCGACGTTCTGCAGCCCGAGACCGTACAAACCAATGCGATCGCCAAAACACCCAAAATCAATAGCGAAGATCTTTTCATTTTTATGCTCCTGTTGTGAATAGTGCTCCGGGACAGCGGGTCCGCGGGCACACCGCAAAATTTCCTGGTATATTTTACGTATATTTTACCCCACGGAAATGCGGCATTTCAAGGCATAACATAAAGCTGAAAACCGTCTTAAAAAATATGTGACAAGAATTGTAACAGCAAAAACAGGCCGCTATGTGCTACAATGTAGGCAAAGTTACCGAGAAGGGGGCCGGTTTTAATGAAAAAACGTGTTATCTCTATTATCATTGCCGCTGTGATGCTTGTTTCGGCGCTCCCCATGGGAGGCCTGCTCAGCGGCTGCAGAAATACGGGAGGGAGTGGTTTCCCCGATCCCGAGCCAATTGTTTTTACGGGCGGAGACTATTCGGGCAAGAGCCCGGTGCTTCCCTCGGAGCTTTCAAGCGTTAAGATCACCGCGGACGGGGTCAGCTCAGGCGTGATACCCGTTGACGGCGCGTTTATTGTCGAGACTTCAGGGGAGACCGACGTGGAGACCCTTGCGAATTATCTGACGATGACGCCGGCCATCGCGACTTCCGTTACCAGGCTGTCTTCAAATAAATTCAGGATCGTCCCCTCGTCGGGTAAACTGGTGCCGGGGCAGATATATAGACTGACCCTCGGCGATCCGGAGAATCCCGCCGCGTCGTATGCATTCCAGACTCAGAACGATATGGTGGTCACTTCGATGTTCCCCGGAGACAAGACGCTGAACGTGCCTGTGGACACGGGCATAGAGGTGACTTTTTCCGAGGCCGTCGTCTCCGAACCGGGCATGAAGTATTTCACGGTGTCGCCTGAGGTCAAGGGCGAGTTTTCCGTTTATCCGAACGGAAGGACCGTGCTGTTCCGCCCGTCATCGAAGCTCTTGTACAACACCGTATATACCGTCACCGTAAACAGTGGGATAAAGGGCATATCGGGCAGGACTTTGGAGAGCGGTAAAACGGCGACCTTCAGAACCTGCACAAAAGCCTACGAAAGCGCACTCGGCTCAGACTCCAGAGAGTTTATACGGATACTGACGACATCCAACGACGGATGGGACAACATCTTCTCGCCAAGGTCGGACGCAGTCATGAGGTTTACTGTATACACCAGTATAACCGAGACCCCGAACGTCACCTGCGATCTGTATTCCTTCGGATCCGCAAAGGAGGCCGCCGACACGATAATCGACTTCGAGACACGGGCGGGGGACGATACCGGCTCCGGACCCGATCTTTCCGGGCTGACCAAGGTAGGGACCTTTACCCCTCAAACGGAAAAAGACAGGTATACGACAAACTGTTATCTGGATCTCGGCACAGGTCTTGCCAAGGGTGTTTACGTCGCAAAGATCACAGCTTCCGTTTCTTACGGATTCGGAAAGACCCTCAAGGACACAAAGTCGGTCATCATCCAGGTGTCCAATCTCCGTCCGTACACCGTATCGTCAAACGGCAAGTCCATCATCTGGATCAACAGCATAGCCAATGCCGAAGGCCCTGTGGAAGGTGCCGACGTGACGGTGAGCCTGCTCAGCAGGAATGAAGGGTGGAACGCTGAAATTGTCGGCAAGCAGCAGAAAGTAAAAACAGACGCATCGGGAATCGCCGAGTTTGACAGCAGCGAAGCTTATTCCGCCGTGATCATTGCTGAAAAAGGCTCGGACGGGATCGTCGTCTGCGCAGCGGTGAGACCCGAAGACACATACGACTACTATCTCAGCTACGTCTATACCGACAGAGAAGTCTATTTTTCCGACGACACCATCAACTTCAGCGGATATATCACGCCTTCCTTCGGTGGAACGGTTCCCGACCATCTTTATCTGGAGACCGGTCTTTCGACGCTGAAGACCAGGGTGGAAGTGGACAAGAACGGATTTTTCCGGGGATCGTTCACGTATTCCCGCTGCTCCCAGGGCTATTATCAGCTGAAATTCAGCGATGAAAGCGGGCGCATCCTGACTTCAGGCACCTTCAGGATCACAGAGGAACAAAAGCCCCAGTACACAGCCTCGATAAGCTTCGACAAGCTTTTCTACCGCAGAGGCGAACAGATAACAGTGACTCTTACGGCATCGTTCTTTGACGGAACCCCCGCGGAGGGCCTTGAGTTTTACTGCATGCTGTCTTACTTTGGCGATGCTCATCAGACGGTCAGGACCGATGAAAAAGGCGAGGCGAAGATCGTATATAAATCCCGGAATCTTACCGATCGGGAGGTCAGGGGAACGAACCCGGTCACGCTGTATTTTGCGGCCGAGCTCACAAATTTCGAGACGCAGTACCTGTATGTTCAGGATAGCGTGCCCTATTTCCATTCCGACTATTGCGTGGCAACGAGGCAGGACAAAACCAATGCTGTCGTCACCTTGAACCGGAGGGATACTTCGGGCCTTAAGACCCCGGAGGACATGCTTTGGCGTGTGTTCCCGGAGAATACCGTTGGCGAGCCTCTGTCAGCCGCAAATGCGCTTTCCTATACGCTCTGGAAGAACGTCATAGTGAGGACCGAAAAGACCAGGTACGACTCATACACCAAGAAAAACGTTAAATATTATACCTGCGAGGTACGCAAGAGTCAGGTCGAAAGCGACGTCAAGTCCTTTGTCAACGGTGTTGCGGAGTTCCCGCTCCTTGAGGTCAGCGGGTTTGAGGGATATTACACCTACGAAGTGTCATTCTACGATGACACGAGCAACAACACTTACACCTATACGTTAAACGGTACCGCGGGCAAGACGGGCACCGGTTATTCCGGCAGCAACCAATCCCTGACGGCCGAGATCCTGTTCAATGACGAAACCTACTCGGTAAGCGACACTGTGGAGGCGGAGATCTGGACTGCGCCGGAGAAGAGGAAAGCGCTGTTTGTTATAAGATCAAACGGGATCTATGGGGTGGAATACGGGTCAAAAGTACGGTTTTCGTTTACCGACAGTATGATAGCGGACGGATATCTCTACGCCGTGGTCTTCGACTCCTCCACCGGAGAGTATCTGATACCCGGCGAAGAGATCAGGTACGACACCGCCAATGCGACGCTGAAACCCGTGATCACCCCGTCTTCGGATACGTACAAGCCCGGGGACAAAGCCATTATTAAGATTCAGGTGCCCGGAGCAGGAGGCGGAGTTGCTGTGGTCAGCATCGTCGATGAAGCCTGCTTTGCCCTCGGCGATCAGGAGATAGAGCCCTTGAGCATTTTCTCGAAACAGCGGTCGAGCGCAGCGACGTTTCTCATGAACGCAAGGTTTAAACCGGCATTTACAAACTCGGACGTTGATTACGGAGATCTTTCATACAGTAATGGCTCCAAGAGCTCAAAGGGCGGTTCCGATAACTCTCTGTCGTTATCAGATGAAAGGCCGGGCGCGGCTCCCGAATCAGAAGGGCTCAGCGACGGCGGCATCGGCAGCTCGGACTGGTATATAAGAAAGTATTTCGCGGACAATCCGGTCTATGACGTGGTGGAACTCGACAGTGACGGCTGCGGGACACTGGTCTTCACCGTCCCCGACAACATCACTTCATGGAGGATCTCGACATATGCGCTTTGCGGCACGGGCTCCGAAAACGGAAAGCTGAAGATCGGCGCATCGGTCTCGGACGTGATCTGCACCCTGCCTTTCTTCGTAAATGTAGGAATATGCGAGCAGTATATCGTTGGCGATACAATATCCCTCAGCGCAAGATCCTACGGATCGGAAGCTACGGGAACGGTCAACTACACCGCGGTGCTTACGGATGCTCTCGGCAATGAAAAAGGAAGAACGTCGGGCAGCGCAGACTCAAAGGAGAGGTGCTGGCTGAAATTCGAGCTGTCGGAGCCGGGACAGTACCACGTGACCGTGTACGCGGAATGCGGAGAAAACAAAGATGCTGCGACAACGGACTTCACCCTCGTGACGAGTGCCGTTGCCGCGGATGTGGGAAGATCATTGGCTGTTTCCGAACTCAAGACCATCACGCCTGTGTACTATCCCGTTAAAGTTGTGTTTGCGAACAGAACGCCGTCCTACGCTTTCTACGAAAGGATAACAAGCCTGCTGTCAAACGACAGGGGAAGCGGCAGGACCGATGAATATGCGGGTCTTTACGCGGCAGCCGCGGCAAGGGAAGCCCTCTACGGAATCAAGGCGGATCAGGAGCAGGAAAGGCTCATGAGGCTGACGAAGGACAACTTCTCGGCTTCGGACGGACAGTTCCGGGTATTCCCCTATTCGGAGCCGGATCCCGAACTGACTGCTCTGGTACTGACTCTCGGGCTGCCGTTTGACACTCAAACCTTGAATTACATAGCATCAGCCTGCAGTACGTCGGTCAACTCGACCGATCAGGAGTCGCCCGAGAAACTGATCTCGAATGTCGTGTCACTGGCGGCGCTGGGAGAACCCGTTCTGGATACACTTTACGTGATCGCAGACAAAGCGGGCAACTACTCTCCGGAGGCGAAGCTCCTGCTGGCACTTGGTTTTGCCGTCTGCGGCGACTACCCCGCGGCACATGACGTCTATGCTCTTGTAAAGTCTGAAATTGGCGTTGAAGACAGCGAATACGGCTCGCTGAAGTTCGAAGCCGGTGATTTTGACACGACTGTTCAGCTGTCCTGCCTTGCCCTCATGAGCGCCGCAAGGATCGACCGGGAAGATGCCGCGAAGCTGGCGCTTTGGCTTTCCGAAAACAGAACGAATTCGGTGTCTGACAGAATAGCACTTGCCGCGTATATCAAGCATTTCCTGCCCCGGGAAGCCGCTGATGCTCTCGAATTTACCTATACTATCGGCGAATCGTCCGAGACGGTAAAGATCGAACCGGGATGCAGTTTTACGTTGACTCTTTCAAAGCAGGAGCTTGACTCGTTGAAGACGAGTCTGCCAGGAGACACAAAGGTGGGAGTGTATTACAGGGGAACCATGGAGGAGGCCCTTTTGGACGGACAAAAGTCTGACGGCCGTGTCTCGATAACCAAGGCAATGACCAATGACTCCCACGGCAACTGCCTGGTGACTCTCCGAATCAGCGGAAGATCGACCAGAGTAAACGAGTACTTTGAACTCTATGATCTGATACCGTCGGGTGCCAGATTCCTCTCGATCGACTCGAGCTCCTCCTCCCGGTATGAGTCCGGAACGGTGGCGGCATACGCTTACATTTATAACAGCAGCGGCCAGAATATGACGGGAGGCGTCTCGCTGCACAACCGCATCTACGAAAACGAGAATAACTGGTTCAGACAGGACTGCCCCGAATACGGCTTTGAGATCTCGGTATCCTACGTGATACGCGGCGCTGTGGAGGGAACGTTTACGGCGGAGAGCGCGTACATCAGGAACCCACGCACAGGAGCGTTCAGCCTGACAGACAGGATCAGGGTGACGATCAACGAAAAAGACAAATGGAAGTTTGAGTAAAAAATGCGCCGCCTCTCCCCCGAGGGGCGGCCGCGAATCAAACAGTGCTTGACAAGGGTATGACAAAAAGAGTACAGTGACCCCGCTCGTTTTAAACGAATTGCCAATGCGGATATGGCGGAATTGGCAGACGCGCTTAGGTATCAGGTCCGTGTGGGGGCGACTCCATACAGGTTCAAGGCGGCGGCCGCGCACCATTAAACAACCTCGGGAATCACCGTTTTCTCGGGGTTGTATTGTTTTTTGCAAGTGGGTCAGGGCTTCCGCCCGTTCATTTGCCGAAGGTCTTGCGCTTTATCGGCAAGCCAAAGGCGACGCTTGCTCTTACGATGAACTGCTTAAAATCAATTGATTTGACCGTCGGAAACGATGTATAATCAAAGCATAAAAAGAAAGTATGCATCGTATGCATCGGCTCATTTCGGAGTGTTAATAATGGATAACAACATTAGGCATTTCAGCATAGGTATCAAAACTGTTGCGATTGTCCTTGTTTTGGCAATATTTGCCACGTTGATACCGACAAGGATCTTTTCAAATGTTTATGCTGAAGAATCACCCGCAACGCTTCTTGATCCTGACTATACCGCATTGCCCAAATATCCTGAAACGCCCGAAGGTGATCCTGTACCCGGTGAGATATCATATCCTGACAAATTATCGGAATATGAACAGCTTGCGCTGGAAAAACTCGGGCAACCTGCGACTGTCGAGAACATTGATCCCTACAAACGCTCCGATGTCAGCTATCAGAAACCGGATCTTAACAGTGCTTTTACGAGAGATTATGCTCTTAGAAACGGTAACCATACACGTTTAGTGTTCGGCAGCCCGGTCAATTACAAAACCGGTGAGGGAGTATGGAAGAAGATCAACCTTACTCTTCACGAGCAGGAGGGACGACTTTCAACTACCGATGCTCCCTATACACTCTCGTTTGCTGCTTCTTCGGAAGACGCCAATGAACTAATTGATCTTGATTACAACGGTGTATCTCTTTCTCTTACTCCCGTTACTTCTTTAGCAGAACCTTCTGAGGCACGGTATGAATCGGCTACTCACACCGATGATGAACTGCTGACCGAAAACCCCTGTGAGAACGGGACTGTTGTTTACAATAATTTGTTTTCAGGTTCTGACACTTCTCCTTCCGCTTCTCTTGAATATTCGATAAAGCCCTATGAGATAAAAGAAAATATTGTCGTAAACGAGGGCGGTTTCGAACAGTACGTATACCCGTTTATTCTTTCAGTAAATAACAGCAGTGCTTTGCTAAAAGACAACTGTGTTTTCATATATGATGAATCCGGAAACGCAGTTTACAAATTGACCGCAGAGTATATGAAAGACGCCAAGGACGAATGTTCGGATCAAGTCTTTCTCACTCTTGTTGAAACCGAAAACGGTTATCTTATCACTGTCATTGCCGATGCAGAGTGGATAAATGATGAGAACAGGGAATTTCCCGTCAAAATCGATCCTACGATCAGCATTTCGTATCCGGATGATGATTACGCTTATGAGGCAGTATATGTCAACGGCTCAACGCGGTGGAATACGATCGCAGTGGGCGCAAACACGGTTTCTTACATCAAATTTGATGACTGTATTTTAAACGGAATTCCCGACAGTGCAGTTATCACGCATGCAGTAGCATCATTTAGTGTCAATAATTCATCCCCGGTCACTTACACCGGCACCTATGCGTTTCGGTCTGAAATGATCAGTGATACGTGGTCTCCACAGGCAGTCCTGGCGGGAGGAACACTGCCTTCGGTTCCTTCCGCTTTTGAGGGACTGACGGATTCCTGCAGGAACCAGTATATTTTCCTACCTTATGCAAATATCTATTTTGATCTTGATATCACCAATGTAATGCGCCACACTTTTTCAGGCGCAAACAATGGATTCATGTTTGGAGCGGAATGCCTTTACGGAACAATGCCGTCTTTTGCACATAGTGTCCTTACTGCACTTCAAATTACTTATGCGGATCACTCAGGACTTAATTCATATCAGTCCACTCACAGAATTTCCATTGACGGTTCAGGAACGGCATGTATCAAAGACATAAATGGTGATTTGACATTCATTCATCCGGGGATTTCCACTAAAGGTGAGATATTGCCTGTGTCCGTTGATCTGGTGTTTAATTCTTCATTTATCGGCACGGCGACGGATACATATTACGGAACAGGCTGGAGACCTTCGATAATGCAGACGATGAAGGCAGAGACAGTCACGGATATCAACGACGACACATACACCTATTATGTCCTTACAGACGGAACCGGAGCAAAACACTACTTTGTCCCCGGGTCGGGCTATTTTTATTTCTCCGAAGAAAATCCGTTCGATCTCTACGATCCGGCAGCAAGGATGATCGAATTCAGCGATGGAAGTAAGGCATATTTCAATTCTTACGGTTATCTTTGCGAATTCGAAAATGAATACGGTGATAGCTATATAATCTGTTATTCAGGATCATCTTCTCAAATTAATTGTGTTTTTGACGGAAGCGGTTTGGAGATCGATTTTGTCTATAGCGGCTCGCGACTTACGACAGTCGAAAACGCGGATTGTCCTCTGCGCGGTATTTCTTTCTCATATACCGGCAATTATCTTACAGCAATAAACACATCTTCTGGGGAAAGTAGCACATTTGCATACAACACAAACGGAACCATATCCCGATTCGGGTACAGAAAAACATCTGCCGAGACCTATGACAGACAATATGTTCAGTTTGGATACACCTCGGGCGCAACTAACGGAATAAACCGGGTATCATATATCATTAAATACGCTGCAGACGACGAAGGCGTTTATGGTATGAGTGAGATAGCATATATCACGTATGGAGACCATACCGAATATGGTTACAGGTATGGTTTTCTGTCCATTGACGCTATCTGGACAGAGTACATATATTTTGACAGAAACGGACGGACATCCTCGGTATTTGACAGCTACGGAAACGTTTCCGGGAGTGAATATGACGGCGAAGATCTGTCGAATATGCATCTCGTTACCGGTAAGACTTCGTCTTTGATGGTCGACAGCAATCTTGTAAAAGATTTCTCGGAAAAAACCAGTTCGTGGGTTTTGTATTCCGTGTCCGGGTCAGGAGGTCTTTATTCCGCGGATACCAGCGGTCATTTTTTATCGTCAAAACACGGAAGTGATTGTTTCAGACTGTATTCGTCGAGTCAGTCTTCGGAAGTCTACGCAAAGTATCCGGTGTCGGCCGCAGTGCCCGGGAAAACATACACTCTGTCTGCCGATGTAGATGTTGCATCATTAAACGGATTCGGAGGAGTTGTCCTTGGGATAATGTACAACACTGCTTCTACTTCGAACGTAAGATTGCTTTCTCCTTGTCTCAATTATGATCTCGACGCGACTGCCCAGTACACATTTGAAATACCGGATTCGGCAACGGCAGGGAGCATATACATACTCATTGGCGTCAAAAATCTCAGCGGCAATCTATATTTCGACCTTGTTTCGCTCACTGAGGGTGCAAATTCAAGACCGGCAAATCAGATCTCCGACAGCGGGTTCTATAACGGGTTATCCGCATGGACAGTGAGCGGATCGTTTACTCCGACCGTTGTCACAAACGAACGTATCAGAAGTATATCGGTTCCGGGAAACATAGGTCAAACGAGGAGTGTCAGCCAGGTGCTGTCTACACCCGTATATTCCGGAGCGTATCTTGTTGTCAGCGGATTCGGTAAAGGCAAAGCTGTCACCACAGGAAGATTCGGAATAGTTCTGCATTTTGGCAACGGAAATGTCCCGGATGAAGAATTCCTGTTTTCTTCTGCGACGAAGGACTGGCAGTTTTTTAGTGTAATAATCCCCGTAGAAAGCTATTCGGGCTACGTCACCGTCAGTCTCGTAAATGACTACAACTATACCGACGTTCTGTTCGGCGGTGTTACGGTGGAATATGTTAACAAGATAGGCGACTATTCGGACAGAAGTTTATACTATTATGATCTGTTAGGGCGAATTGAAAAAGAGAGGACTTTTTCGGGCATATGGACCGAATACTCGTATGATCCGTATATCCCTTCACTGCTTACCGAAACGGTTTCAAATGATCGAAGAAACAACGAGACAACGGTAACATATGAGTACAACAGTCTGATTCCGACACAGATCACGTCAGTCACCGAATTGTTCGTTCCGAGCGCCGCAGGTAGCTCTGACATTTGCACGCAAACGTATTATGCGTATAACTCGCACGGAAGCGTAACCGAAATAGAAGTGGATACAAACGGCAATGAGACATCTCACCGGTTCTTTATTTATTCGTCTGACGGATCTTTGCTTGAAAAGGAAACAGACGATTCGGGAAGATATATCACATATTCCTATTCTTTGACAACGCAGGATCTCCTGTCTGTTACTGACGGAGACGGAACGGTCACTTACTACACGTACGATTCATACGGACGCTTGTCTTCGGAAACCGTCGGAACTGCTTCGTTCGGAATGAGCTATTCCGCGGACAGCATAAGTGTCACCGGAGATACTATTTCCTATTGTTTTGATAGAAACAATGAGGGTAAAAAGACTTCATTTTCCATTTTAGACAGCAATGCAAGCCTGCTTCGAAACATGGCCTCCTACACATACGGAGTATACGGTTTATTGACAAGGCTGGATTATGGAAACGGTCAGACAAAGTATTACAGTTACGATGCTCAGGGAAATCTTAAATTCATAGCTTTTTCGGCAAACGCAACTGTGGACAATGCGACTTTCGCATGGTTTTATGACCAGAAAGGGAACGTTGTTAAATATATCG
This sequence comes from Clostridia bacterium, assembly GCA_017444825.1. Taxonomy (GTDB): domain Bacteria; phylum Bacillota; class Clostridia; order UBA1212; family UBA1212; genus UBA1212. The sequence goes on along the minus strand of JAFSVU010000015.1, from coordinate 6,319 downwards.
ACCGGTCGAATTCCGCCGGTACTGTCACAAAAGAATACAGTTACGATCAGGAAGGAAAACTTGTATATATCCTTTCGAGCGACGGCAATGAAGTGACCTATCATTACTCTACGGGCACGAATACGGAATACGAACGTTTTACAACAGCTTTTACAGGATTGGAGTACAGGTCGATAACAACAGTTGACGAAGGCAATAAGACAATAACCGGGACCGGTACTTTTGCGAAAAAGGTTATTACATTCGATAATTTCGGAAGGATCACATCATCGAGTTACGGCAATTCAAGCACTCCGTTAACCAAATCATATACGTATCTTACAAAAACAAGCAGCGTCTTGTACAATGATCATTTCTATAGCGTTTCGAATGAGACTGCTCTTGTTTCCTCGGAAACATGTTCAATATCATCCGTACCGACTTTGACATACACCTATTATGAAAACGGAAAGATCAAGACGATTTCGGAAAAAGGTGTTCAAACCCACAACTTTGAATACGATTCATTGGGGCAGCTCATTCGTGAAGACAACAAAAAGCTGAATAGCGGGAACGGATACACGATCAAATACTACTACGATAATCGAGGAAACAGAACCGCAAAGATTACATTTCCGTACAGCCCGACCGTGTTAACACAAAATCTCGAGTCAAGCGTTCAGCATGTTGCCTTTGCTGTCAGCGGGTATTTGAACTCGTACAGCGATCTTTTGACCACATATTACGGAACTTCTACATATTTCGGCTATGATGCGATATACAATCCGACAAAATATTTCCTAAGAGATCTAACATGGACGCAGGGGAACAGACTTGCTTCAGCCAAAGGCTACGGAGTCACATTTCCGTACAATTACGTGTATGACGCTGACGGTCTCAGAACGCAAAAATCCCACATTTCCAATACTCTAAATTTGACAACTATTAAGTACTGTTGGATCGGCAACAGACTTAGATCAGAGTGGGCAACGGACGGCTCTTATGAGATCGTCTATGATTTCGACGGAGCGGGACGCGTATGCGGGTTTTCATATTATCAGAACGGATCGGGGACATCGCATTACAGATATGTGAGAAATATTCAGGGGGATGTAACTCACATAATTAACAGTTCAGGCGCGGTCGTTGCTGTTTATACCTACGATACATGGGGCTCTGTCGTATCGATTAAAGATGGCAGCGGCAATGACATCACGAATGACACAACGAGCATAGGTTACATCAATCCTATCAGATACCGCGGCTATTATTACGATAAAGAGACCGGCTTTTATTATCTGCAGAGCAGATATTATGATCCTGTAATGGGAAGATTCATAAATCCAGATTCGCAACTGAATCTGCAGGACGGACCGCTTGGAACGAACCTGTTCTGTTATTGCGGGAATGATCCGGTAAACCATATTGATCCTAGCGGAAAAGCATGGTGGCATTGGGCTATAGGCGCGGCTATTGTTGTGGCTTGTGCTGCTGCGACTGTTATTACTTGTGGAGGATTTGCTGCAGCAGCAACTACTGTTGGTTTAGTTGCCTCTGGAATTGCTGGTGTTACAACAGCGTCAACTATTGCAGCTGGAGCGTTTATAGGCTCGGCCGCTGTTTATGGCATGGCGGTTTTGTCAGCTGCTTCCACTTCGAATTCAGTAGAGGAGTTTAATGAGAAAGGAAACAGCGGTACAGTTGTCGCTACAGCAGGCGGTGCTATAATCGGTGCAGCTATATTCGAGATTAGAAAATTGTTGCAAAAATCAGGTATAGTGCCAACTAAAGTAAAACTTGATAGAATAGTTAACAATCCATCAGACGATTTTGTCACTGTTGGACCAGCAGAAGGTGTCATAGAAAATTATATCAAATCTATCCCTCAAGATGGATACGGGAAAATTTTTGTTTCAGAAATAGGAGAAGGGTTGTATCAAATCGCAGATGGTCATCATAGAATAGCTGCATTAAGAGCGCTTGGCTATGAAATAATTAATGTTTTTCTTACACAATAAAAAGGAGGCACATCTTCAAATGATTAATGTATTTAGTCCTCGTTCATTTGAAATTAATAATGACTGTATAATTCTTCATTCCAAAAATAAAAAGCTTTTAATTTCTCTAAAAGAATGCGCTCAAAACTACTCTATTGAGAATAAAACTAATTCTTTGTGCGTGGCTACTAGGGACATTACAAGTCTATCATTTATTTTTTATTCTAAACCCAAAATTAAGGTGGTCTTGAGAGATAATCTGTTATGGCATTTGTTTAAAAGGCAATCCGCTGTAAGATTATTTCTTGACTTGGAAAGGGCAATAATTGAATTGGGTTATACAAGTTTTGATTTATCCTAAATAGTGGACTGGTACGGAATAGTATTAGTGGATAATGCGCAGGAAAGATATTCGCTGGCACACATTTTTCACCAAGGTCACGCTACCATCAGGTCCGTGTGGGGGCGACTCCATACAGGTTCAAGGCGGCGGTTCCGCAACATGAAGCAACCTCGAAATTCAATGCTTCGGGGTTGTTTTTTCATCAATCCAGCCAATCTCATTCGATGCCATTGCCTTCGGATTTTTATGGCTATCGACGCTTTTTTTCTCGATTTTTATCTGCATATAAAGCTTCTCAAGCTGAGAAAACGGCTTGAAGCTTTTCTGAACCGCGCGGAAGTATTGCAAGGGGTTTGACCCGGCATGAGGCCTTTCGTCCCGCGGTTTCAGGGAACTTGGACCTGTTACCTTTTGTGACAGACATACGTCCTTGGTTGTGATAGAATGAAAGGGCAAAAGTGACCGGTCATACTTTTGCGGCACTGTCGGCATTGCTTTTGACAACGGGATAAAGAATGAAGGATACTCAAGAGATCATCGCCAAACTGAGAAATGATAACGGCCTGACACAGCAGGATCTTGCGGACCGCCTTTTCGTGTCCCGGTCCCTCGTGGCAATGTGGGAGGCAGGCACCCGTGTGCCTGACGGCTGCTCTGTTTCCGGAATGGCGAAGCTCTTCGGAGTAGCTGAAAGCGATATCATTGGCGATAAAGGGTACGCCTACGCCTCGCATGCGGAGCTCGGGATCATCGATGCCGAAATAGAAGAAATGGCATCTGATGTCTCTTCGGAAAACAGGGAGGCTCATGAGCTCGAGACTGCGCTGCGGGATTTTCTGTCGAAACAGAATTCGAAGGACAACGTGATCTTCACGGGACGGTACTCGTTTATGAAAACGGTCAAGACTATCGCCAACGAGCTTAACATGACAGAGCCTGCGGTCAGGATGAGACTTTCGAGACTCAGAAGAAAACTCAGGCAGTTTCTGAAGGAGCACAAAAATGGAAAACGGTGAATTCAGGAAGACTATGTCCTCCATCGTCAACAGTCCGGAATACGGTGAAATGATAGAAAAAAAGAAGGCGAAGGAGGAAAAGACTGCGGCGCGGGTAAAAGTGCTGGCGGTCTCCCTTGCCGCGGTTCTTGTGATCGCGTCGGTCGCCGCGGTTCTCGGCATCCGGTTCCTTGGCGGCAAACACCCTGTGGACCCCGGAGATTATCCGAAGGATCTTTCGACTGAGGACGGCGACTCAAAGGAGTCAGAAGGCTATCTGTACAACGTTGTGAACGCAGACTGGCCTGTATACAAAACCGCGGAGGAGATAATCGACGCCTCGACCAATATTTTCACCGGCGTTGTTTCGGATATCTCTTTTGCCGTTATTGACCTTAAAACAGGGAAAACGGTAGATCCCGCGGAAGAAGGAACTGCGTCCGCCATGCTCCATACGGTCTACACGGTGACCGTAGGAGAAAGGCGAAAGGGGACGGTCTCGGAAGAGACAAAGATATGCAAGATCGGCGGCCTCAAGGGATACAATGAAACCGAGCAGGCAGAGTTGCTCATAGCTTCAGGCCTTGCAGCCGACGGGTCGGCGCCGGTGATCTGCGTTGGCGGTGACGATGACTGCACAGTGGCAATAGGGCAGGAATATCTGTTCTGCACGTCAAGCACCGCCGGAGACTTCGAGCATATCATCAACCCGTGGCAATTTGCCCACAGGCTCGATTCCGAAAACGCCAAGCTCATCGAGGACAGTATACACCGCCGATACAAAACGCTGAAGCAGCTGTCGGAAGACTTTAACGGCGACGGCAAGACAGAAAATGTTGAAATCGTGCAGATGGACACCGAAGACTCCCTGCCGGTCTTCATTCTGAAAGCCACTGGGGCGGGTGAAAAGACACTTGATCTGTCGCTCAGCTGCTACCATCCACAATGGAACAGCTTCAGCCTCTGTACCGTTGACGGCAAGTATTGCATACTCCAATACTGTCCCTACACCAACCAGGGCATCTCCAACTACACCTTCGTGCTCTACGCCTATTCGGAGACTGAAGGGTTTTACGCGGCAGACGGTATGTCCGTAAGCTTTGACCGAAACGGCAAAGATCCATTGCCGGTGGACTCGATGGTCTCTTTCGCGGAAAAGCTAAACAATTATCTCGAAGGCAGCCGTATACTCATAAGTACGCTGGAGGGCAAGCTTCTTACCGAAGGCAAAATTCCCGAAGAGGTTTACTCGTGGGCAGATGAATACGTCAGCGACACGGCATTGACGCTCCGCGAAAAGCTGAGTCTTTGCGGTGAAATTCTGTATGACAGATATCACAACTAAAAAGCGCCAATGGCTCCCGCGGGACCGCGGACATTTTGGAAATTTAAACGCAAGCTTGCGGAAGAAAATGCAGGCGGACAACGGAGGCCGGGGTATTTCGGCCTTATTGTCGTTGACCTTGTTACCGCCCCGGATCAAATAAAGCTTGACAACGGCGAGAAAAAGGAGTACCATAACCCCGCTCGTCTGAAAACGAGTTGCCAATGCGGATATGGCGGAATTGGCAGACGCGCACGGTTCAGGTCCGTGTGGGGGCGACTCCATACAGGTTCAAGTCCTGCTATCCGCACCACTAAGCAGCCTCGAGATTAACGTCCCGGGGCTGTTGCTTTTTTGATTGATTGAGAAAGAATTCAAGGTTGACTGAGAGTTCAAGATGAAGTATCATTTCAGTGGATTTTGTATGCATAAGGATTAGAAGTACCACTAATACTTTTCCGTACCAGCCCAGACTGTCGGGATCCATTTGATTAGGAGAACAAATCAGCGATAAGTTTAGGGTAAGTAAAAATCGGTCATTGTATGAATTAAAGCCAAATAATCCAGCAGCTGTCAGTAGAGGAATTAGCCAGTTAAACAGATATTTGTCTATTCTTGGCGAAGGATGGACTGGGGAGTTGATAACATATGTCAGACCAAAATAATAGTAGAATTGTATTTATCCAAAAAATAGACTCTTACCTTAAAAAACACGATTATTCCAAATCAAAGTCATACTGGTACAAAGCTCAGGGAGATTATTACTTGTGCATTCATGTTCAAGGCTCTTCTTGGTCGAAGGATGATTACTATGTGAATATTGGTATCTCTCAAAATCTCGAATCATGCCCAAATGAGCTGCGTTGGAAATGGTGGCATAGATGCAAAAATGAACATGGTAATGAATTGAAACTTCCTTTGCAGTCAGTGATCTTGTGTATGAATAGATATTTTGGAGATTTTTCATCGATGCCAGGACTATCGTTCTACAAAAAATATCATTCGGTGCTTGTTAATGGAAGATATATCGTTCTTGAGGAGTAATAATGGACTGATATGGAAAAGTATTAGTGGCTTTGATGGCTTCCTATGTCGCTTTTTCACCAAGGAGACGCTACCATCAGGTCCGTGTGGGGGCGACTCCATACAGGTTCAAGTCCTGCTATCCGCACCATATCGAGTATTCATAACGGACTTCAGTTATGGATACTCGATTTTCTTTTTCAGCACAGTATCACCGCCTGCGGTGGCGAGTAAGTGCGCTTTTTAATAACCGATGACTGCGCGCTTTTTAATAACCGATAACTGCGCGGCAAATTTACAACTGACAAGAGAGTATAAGAGCTTTTCCCAACTGATAGTTTCACACATATCGTTTTGAGTTGTTGGTTTTATGTTTTGCGTATGATAAGATAAGAATACAGTCGATCGAATGCAAATCATAATAACAGAGGTTGGATTATGAAAGACATAAACATTTCAAAAAATATAGCCGATTTGAGGAAGAAAGCCGGGATCACTCAAGAGCAATTAGCTGCTTCACTCAATGTATCTTCGCAAGCTGTTTCAAAGTGGGAAACAAATACTTGTCAACCCGATACATTGACTTTACCGCTGATTGCGAACTATTTCAACGTAAGTGTTGACTATTTGTTTTACGGAGAGGAATACACTTACGACG
>JAFSVU010000014.1 GCA_017444825.1 Clostridia bacterium | reverse complement strand
TGGGGCTTGGTCTGTGAGCGCTGTTCTGAGGCTAGTGATGATCACGCTTGGTAATATTGTCGGTGGATGCGGTTTCTGCTTACTCCGCGAGCTCGCTGACGGGTCCAAATCATGACGTTATCCTGAAATATATATATTGGAGGATGATTAAGTCGTGTCCGAAAGAAAGTTGCAGGGTGATCCGGTCGTACAGGTGACCGTTACCGGTTCAAAGACATTCCAGGTTGTCAGGATCACATTAAGCGATGCAGAAGAATGTAATGTCGAGATAGATGTGAGGAATCTTCTTTTTGGAGCAGATGCTAACGAAGGATCATTAAACAATATCTATTCCGCAGATGGTGTCTGCAGAATCACGGATATGTGCAGCGATCCTATCCTCTCGGAAAACATCGAGGAACCGGAGATAGAAGTGGCAGAAGAAAGCACAAACTCAATAGATCTTCGGATATTTAATAGGGGGAAAGACCTTTTTTTCAGTTACCGCAATCTTGCTTCAGCGGTACCGGAATTCGACATGATGCCAAAGGCAAAGCGAATTTATGAAATAGTATCTGAAATTCTGAGAATCGCTTCAGATCTTAGCGGAAAGAAATATTCCCTCAGTACGATGGCGTGAGTGATCACTGCTGATCCATACAGTAAAATAGTATGCAATATATAAAAATGCGGGCTGTGACTTAAATTGATCACAGCCCGTTTGCTAAAAAGGAAAAGCAAAGCAGAAGTGCTGCATAGGAATACGATGTATTGCTTACAAGAAAAAAGGACTGCATTGTTGCAGTCCCTCAATGGAGCGGGTGAAGGGAATAGAACCCTCGTGTTCAGCTTGGAAGGCTGACGTTCTACCATTGAACAACACCCGCAAAAATCGATCTTGGGAAGACCGCTAAGCAAGTATATCACTTTCGCGATATTTGTCAACAACTTTTTTAAGATGGGTGGAACGGTTTTTCGGGCGGTTTTCGGGCTTTTTCCTAATGCTTTCGGGCCCTTCGGATGCTTCGAAAAAAATTATTTCCACCTCTTGCGGGAAATATTTGAAGGGTGTAGAATCGGTCTGCTGATGGTCAATTATGTTTGAAAAGAAGCCGCGCTTTACGGAGGTGAGCGGGGTGTTTGTCAGGCGCGTGCTGAGACGGATCAGAACGGAGCCGTTTTTGTGGGTCATGGTTGTCTGTGCCCTGATGTGTTATGTGTTTTGCGGGATATATCTGGACCGGAGCTTCGTGCACAAGGAAAATTTTACACTGAAGGGGCTGTACGGGGAAGTTTACAGGGAGCCATGGAACGGGGAAAAGGACTTTATCTTTTCCGCAAAGGACGGGGAGGGCAGGAGGTACCGGATACTGATCAAGGGCGACTACATGTATTACAAAGAGCGGCTGGCGGCCCTCAAAGCGGGGGTGTGCATTGCCAATGAGCTCAAGGTGCAGGTCCCGGGGACGGCGGGCAATTTTCACGAGTTCGATTACTGCAGATACCTGAGATCTCATAGGATAGACTGCCTTGCATACGCCGGAGACGGCGACCTTAATGTGCCGGAGGATGTGAAGGAGGGATTCCTTTTTGCGGCATTTTCTGACGGCAACGGCGCGGAGAGAAAGATTTTAAGGTCGCCCGGCTATTATTCGTCAAGGGTCCGGGAGGACATATCGAAGAGCCTTGACAAGTATTTCACCGGGGATTTTTCGGCGCTTATAAAGGCGGTCATGACAGGCGAGACAGGGGCCCTTGATACGGAGGCGAGGGGCAATCTTACGACAGCGGGTTTTTCCCATCTCATCGCGGTGTCGGGGGCCCACGTGTCGTTCTTCACGGTGCCCTTTGCGGCGCTTCTTGGGAGGACGGCGATAAAAGAAGACAAAAGGAAACTGCTGCTGATAATACCGGTGGTGTTCCTGTGGTTTGCCGCAGGCGGGTCCTGTACCGTGACGAGAGCCGCAATAATGTTTATATGCGGCGCCGTTGCCTCTGTGCTGAGGAGGCCGCCGAACATAAAAAACACATTGGGGATCGCGGGCCTGATAACGCTTTTGGCAAATCCTTACAGTGTTTTCGGGACAGGCTTCATACTTTCGTACGGGGCGGTATTGGCTATTGCGGAGATACTGCCGGCACTCAAAAAAACGAAGCTGTGCAAAAACAGGATCACGGGTATATTTCTTCCCGGCATTGCCGTGAACACGGGACTTCTTCCTGTGATGATGAGCAGGTTCGGGTCGTTTTCGCCCTGCGGCATGCTGCTTTCGGCCCCGGCTTCACACGTTGCATGTCTGCTGACTCTGGGAGGCTACGGAGTGTATGCCGTGGATAAGCTTTTTTCGTGGATGTCTCTTGACGGGGCGGCGCGGACCATGGTGAGCCTTTCTTACGGGCTTCAGAGGGCGGCAGACGGTATATCCGGCGGGGACAACTGGTTTTTCAAGACCGAATGCGGTGCCCCGGGTATCGTGTTTTGCGTGATCTACTATGCGGTCCTGCTCTGGCTGGTGAGGGGAAGAAAAGGCAAAATACTTCCCGTGTCGGCCTGCCTTGTCGGCGTCCTGTCCCTTTTATGCTTTGGCATGACCCGTGCGGAGGTGCTTTTTTTCGACGTGGGCCAGGGGAGCGCGGCGCTTGTGAGAACGGTGGACGGTGTGACGGGGCTTGTTGACACGGGCACGGGGAATACGGATATTCCGGCGCTTCTTAAAAGGGAGGGGGTGTTCAAGCTTGACTTTATCGTCATTTCCCACGGCCATTCCGACCATTACGGAGGGCTGGCGAGGGTGCTTTCGGAATACGGGCCGGAGCGGGTGTTCGTGCCGGACAACGCGTACGACAAATACTGCAATGAGCTTGGTGCGTGCTTCGGGGTGAACGCGCTTCCGGTGGATGGCGAAATGTCCGTACAATTAGGGAAATATACTGTGATGGATCTGGCGGAGCCCATTGGCGATAAGGAAAATCTGAACGACGGGTCTCTCGTGGTCACTCTCCGGGGAAAATGGGGGAATATCGTGCTTCCGGGGGACGCCGAGGACGGGGAACTGGGGGAGCTTCTTGAGCGGGGCGAGCTTGGAAAAACCAATGTCTTCTGCCTGCCTCACCACGGGTCAAAAACCTCCGGAAACGAAAAATTCTTGTGGGAGATCTCTCCGAAATATGTTATCATAAGCGTAGGGTACGGGAACAGCTACGGACATCCGTCAAAGCTTGTACTTGAAACATTAAAGGACCTGGGGATCGATGATAAGGCGATATTCCGGACTGACCGTGACGGGGCAATCCGTGTGGTCGCGGGAGTGAGTCCCTTTGGCCGGGAGTTTACGTTATTATGGCGAAAAAGACAGAGCCTGTTTTAAGCGCATCTTCGATGAAGGCGCACATAGAGAAGGATCCACTCAAAAATGTCTACCTGTTTTACGGGCAGGATGAGTTTCTCAAGTCATACTTTTCGGGTCTGGTGATAAAAAAGATAGGCGTCGACAGGGAATCCGTTAAACATTTTGACGGAAAGCTTGCCGCGGACGACCTGAGGGCCGAGCTTGATTCCTCATTCCTCTTTGCGGAGACCACGGTGGCGGTCATAAAAAACAGCGGCTATTTCAAGACCATATCCAAATCTGCCGCAGAGGAGTTCGAGTTTCTGAGAACTCTGGAAGAGGACTGCTTTGCCATTTTTATCGAAAACGAAGCGGAAAAAAATAATGTGCTCTTCAAACTTTTCGAGGAGTGCGGAGCGGTATATGACTGTTCACTTAGATCTCTTTCCGAGGTCACCGGCTCCCTTGTGAAAAGAGCCAATTTGAACGGCGCGGGCATCACGTCTGAGGCTATAAGGCTTCTTTACGAAGGCCTGGGACCGGAGCTTTTCGGTCTGTACAACGAGGTGGACAGGCTCGCTCTGCTTGTGCCGGAGGGAGTCATTGACGAGGAACTGGTGCTGAAGGAATCGCCGCTTTCCACGGACGCTAAGATGTATGACTTTACAGATGCGGTGGTGGAGAAGAATTTTGACAAGGCCATGAAGTATCTCGATGCCATGCTGAAGGAGAAGGTGGCGCCGCAGTATATATTGGTGTCGGTCTCGAGACACTACCAGGCGCTTTACGACGTGAGATGTCTTGCGGACCAGAGGCTGTCGGCACTTGAGATCGCGGAAAAGACCGGCATAAAAGAGTGGCAGGTGAAAAAGTACTTAAGGCAGTGCGGGCTCTACGACAGGGCCACCATTGCCAATATGATAGACATGATCTCGGAGCTTGACATGAGCTCGAAGAACGGAGAGATCGACGCAGGCAATGCGCTGGAGCTCATTATAGGGACGGGAAAGTGATACAGGTGTTCCCGGGCGGATTTTTAGGAGCTTGATCAGAAAAGCTGCTCGGCGTGTTTGGAGTAAAGGATGCCCGCGGATTCCGAGAGAGGTATCAGCGAGTAGACCTCGTCATTTTGCGAAAGGACGCAGAACAGATCCCTGCCTTTGGCTTTGATGTTGAAGCTGGCGGCGCAGCGGATGAACATCTTACAGACGTCGTCGCCGTCGGGGTAATCCCTGTCGCGGAAGACCATGGCCGTGAATTCTCCGGGCATAAAATCATATACTTCGGAACCGGGAAGAAGTGTGCGGATCTTTTCAAGCAACTGATTTTCGGTGAGCATGATATTCCTCCTTGGTTTTGTTCTGACCTGATTATACCACATTTCGGCGGGCGGGTGAATAACCAATGATATCTTTTACGGGAGATCGATTATGAAAAGAGTTGTGTTAGAAAAACTGACCGGGACCGCCGCTGCTTTTATGGCGTTTGTTCTTTTTCTGGTCACTTTCGGATGTGCCCCGAAGAAGGAGAGTGGCGAACTGATCAATGCGACCCCCTCAAGCGGTCAGGCGGTGGCTATCCTTTCGGAGCCGTTGAGATCGTTTTTTGCGGATTACAAGGGGATCGAAGTTGCGGACACCGTGTGCGACGGAAAAGATCTGTACTACCCTGCGCCGGTGAAGATAAGCTGGACCGCAGATGTGGACGCAGACTACTATATCGTTGGTCTGTCGCTGGGTAAAGAGATAGAGATCGCGGGCAGCGAGGGCGTGCAGTACTTTGTAACCGACAGCGACTACGTGGAGGCTGAGGAACTGTTCTGCGGTAAAACCTATTACTACAGGGTGTTTGCGATCAAGGGCGATGAAGCTGTGGCGTCAATTGTTTTCAGCTTTAAGACCGAGGACTTTATCAGGACCGTCACCATTGACGGCGTATCGAACACCAGAGACCTGGGAGGAAAGATCGCTTCTAACGGCAAGCGGATCAAACAGGGGATCATATACAGAGGCGGAAACATTGACGGCATAACGAAGCAGGGCAAGATCGATTTCCTCGAAAAACTGGGTATAAAGACCGAGATAGACCTTCGTGAGGGCACCGAGATCTCCGTAATGCGAAAGAGTGTCAACGTGGTGAGCTGCAAGGCCCCGTGCTACGTTTACAACTCCATGGGCATGGATCTGCCGGAATACCAGCCGGGACTTGCCAAGGAGATCAAAGTCTTTGCGGACCCCGACAACTACCCGATATATTTCCACTGCGCGATAGGCCGCGACAGAACGGGAACCCTTGCTCTGATCCTCCAGCTCCTGGTGGGAGTGGACGAGGAGCAGATAAAGAAGGATTATATAACCTCGTTTTACTCAAGCATTGCTTATGCGGACGGCGCCAAGCCCAGTGCCACTTGGGGCAACATCACCGCAACTCTCAAGTGGTTCGATGAATACGCGGACGGGACTAGGCTGCAGAATCTGGAAAAATTCCTCATGGATATCGGAGTCACCGCGGATGAGATCGAAGCGATAAGAGAAAACATACTGGAGAGCTGAAGCCATGAAAAGAATGATCAAAGCTTTATCAAAACCAAATACATTAAAGGCTGCCGCGGTGGTGCTTGCCATTCTGATCGCCGCAGGTTTGGTCTTCGGAAACATACAGGTCCTTGCGGAGGGGGAGGAGCTTCCTTACGACGGAGAATTCGGCCCCTGTGAAATAGTGAAGTCCATAAAGGGCGTTTCCTTTTATCCTGCTTCGAAGCTTAAGGTCCTGACCGCAGATGAGGCCGCGGAGGCGGGCGTGCCGGAGGGCTATAAGGGCCACGTTTTGTCCCTTGGCGAGGGGGAGAGCATTGGCGCCACCTTCGATTTCACAGGCTGCGGTATAAATGTATACTCCATAAGGTCCATAGTTATCAGGTTTTACGTCGAATCCACCCCGGAGGACATAACGGAGGGCGATACCCATTATCCTGAAATAAGGATCCCTTATCCGAAACTTACCGATACGTGGGTGACCCGGTACGACGTGAGCAGTAAGACCGACAAGTGGACGGCGCTGTCCATCTACCCCGACGGCACGAACATAACGACACAGGCGAAGAACGTGAAAAACAGCGACAATGCCCTCATGTGCATTGCCGACGAGGACGGTTTTCTTGAGGCTTTCGAGGTGTTTGTGAGACGTCACGGGGGCAAGGGCGCCTTCTACATCGATTCGATCACCATTAACCGGGATTACAACGACAGAAAAGGGCCCGATATCACCTACAACGACGAGGATTCCATCAAGCTTCCGAAGGGCTCCGAGATCATACTGGACGTGTCCGCCTACGACTACATCGAGCAGCGCAACACTCCCGTAAAGTTCAAATGGGAGGACGGGACGGTCCTTGAGGAAGACGGCTATCCCGCAATCGGCACCAAGGCAGCCCTCATAGTATACTCGGCCGACGGCTTCGGAAATACGTCGGAGATCAGGATCAATGCAGAGGTGGTGCCTGAGGACAAGGTTCCGCCCGACATAACCTTCAAAACGGACAATTTCAAGGCTGTGGCCGGCACTATCCCACAGATAAGGGGTACAGTAACGGACGATATCAGGGTCGTGAACGTGGAATACGAGTGGCAGGAGGGTGCTCTTGACGGCCTGGGCCGCCTGAATACGGGAACCTTTGAGCTTAAGATATCGGCCAGGGATTCGTCCGGCAATGTGGCCGAAAAGACGGTCACCGTAACTGCCGGAGGGCCGGAGATGCTGGCGGGCGTGACCGTAACAGATGACATAGCTAAGTAATAAGTAAAAGGCGCTGCGCGAAGGGAGTGCCGCTTTAAGTAATAAGTAAAAGGTAATAGGTAAAAGGCGCCTGCGGAAGGGGTGCCGCCCAAGGTAATAGGTAAGAGGTAACAGGTGAAAGGTATGAGTGATGTTTTCGGTTATGAAAAAATGCCTGAAAATGCGGATAAGATCGGGGAGATGATCAAGGCTTCATCGAGGATAGTGTTTTTCGGGGGCGCCGGCGTTTCCACGGAGAGCGGCGTCAAGGACTACAGGAGCGAGGACGGCCTCTACAACACCGTCAAGGAGTACGGCGTGTCGCCGGAGACGATCCTTTCCCACTCCTTCTTCTTCAGCCACACTGACACGTTTTACGATTTTTACCGCAAGTATTTCATTGGCGGCAATGTGAGGCCGAACAAGGCCCATTATGCATTGGCGAAGCTGGAAAAAGCGGGGAAGCTGACCGGCGTGGTGACGCAGAACATTGACGGGCTGCACCAGATGGCGGGAAGCCGGAAGGTGTTTGAGCTCCATGGCACCACCTCGAGATATTTCTGCGTGAACTGCAAGGCGGACTACACGGTGGACGAGATCTTCGGCGACGGTAAAAACGCCAAGGGCATTCCGAAATGCGACAAATGCGGCGGGATCATAAAGCCCTACGTCACGCTTTACGAGGAGGCCCTCGACTGGGACGTGGCCGACGCGGCGATGGAGGCCATTAAACGGGCGGATATGCTCATAATCGGCGGCACCTCACTCACTGTATACCCTGCGGGCTCCTACGTGCAGTTTTACAGCGGAGACAGGCTGGTACTGATAAACAGGGAGAGGACCCATTACGACAGTCACGCGGATGTGATATCGAGGGATAAGATAGGCGAGGTGCTTGACGCGGCGGTCAAGTTTGCGGGCATTTCGTGAGGTCATTGGTTGAGGAGAATTATGAAAATAAGAGCGCTTCAGAAATTAACATTGCTGGACTTTCCGGGGAGGACCGCGGCGACTGTGTTTACGTGCGGCTGCAACCTCAGGTGCCCATTCTGCCACAATGCCGGCCTGGTGCTTGGCGACACGGCAACCGCGAACGGGGACTACACCTTCGACGAAGAGGCTATGGTCCCGGAGGATGAGGTCTTCTCGCTTCTCGACAGGAGAAAAGGGCTGCTTGACGGTGTTGCGATAACGGGCGGTGAACCTATGCTGCAGAAGGACATTGGCGAGTTCATAGCGAAGGTCAAAGCGAAGGGCTTTGCGGTCAAGCTCGACACCAATGGCTTCCTCCCGGAAAGGGTGAAGGCCCTTCTGGACAAGGGGATCGTTGACTACATCGCAATGGACATCAAGCAGTGCCCTGAAAAATACGGCGAGGCTGCAGGGGTCCCGGGGCTCGATTTCGAACCCTTCAGAAAGACTATCAAGTATATACAGGAGTCGGGCACGGAGCACGAGTTCAGGACCACCATCGTGAAGGGCATACACACAAAGGAAGACATCCTTAAAATATGCAATGAGATCGGCCCCGGCAGCAGGTATTTCCTTCAGATGTACGTTGATTCCGGTGACGTACTCGCCAAGAGGACCGGCGGCGGTGGGGATCTTGAGGCCTTCACTCCCGAGGAGGCAAGAGACATCCTGGAGGCAGTCCGGAAGGTGATCCCGGGGGCTTCCGTAAGGGGTCTGTAAGCCCAGAAAACTATATGTTGGGTCGGCCTGCGGGATCGTTTTTGGGGGTATATTGTGAGTTTTACCCGATTTTCTCAAAAAAACTATATGTTGTGGTCAAAACGGAAAAAATGAGATTTTTTCACAAAATGTAGTAATTGGCTATTGACAGGGCTCGGAGGCACATGGTATAATCTCTTGCGACTCGATAATACAGGGGGGAAAAAGAATATGTATAGAGTAAGAAAAAGGAACAATAAGATCGTAGATTTTGACATTTCAAAGATCACGAACGCCATCACGTCTGCCTTTGAGGCGTGTGAGACGAACACTAACTCCAGCATAATCGATTTTCTCGCGCTGAAGGTCACAGCGGATTTTGTACCGAAGATAAAGGACGATCTGATCGCAGTTGAAGATATACAGGACAGCGTTGAGTCTGTGCTCATTCAGGCAGGATATACTGACGTTGCTAAAGCGTTCATTCTTTATCGCCGCCAGCATGAGAAATTGAGAAACGTTAAGACTACGCTTGTCGACTATAAGACGATCATTGACGATTATCTTAAGATCAACGACTGGCGTGTCAAAGAAAACGCCACGGTCACCTATTCGGTGGGCGGACTCATTCTGAGCAACTCCGGCGCCATCACTGCCAACTACTGGCTGTCTGAGGTATATGACAAAGAGATCGCAGACGCTCACAGAAATGCGGATCTCCACCTTCACGACCTCTCCATGCTCACAGGTTACTGCGCAGGCTGGTCCCTTAAGCAGCTCATTAAAGAGGGCCTCGGCGGCGTTCCCGGAAAGATCACATCCGCTCCGGCGAAACACCTGGCCACCCTCTGCAACCAGATGGTAAACTTCCTCGGCATCATGCAGAATGAGTGGGCCGGCGCTCAGGCGTTCTCCTCATTCGACACATACCTTGCTCCGTTCGTCAGGACCGATAAGCTTGATTTTGACGGTGTAAAGAAATGCCTCGAGTCATTCATATTCGGTGTCAACACCCCTTCGCGCTGGGGCACACAGGCGCCGTTCAGCAATATCACCCTTGACTGGGTCGTTCCGGCAGACCTTGCGGAGCAGAACTGTATAGTCGGCGGTAAGGAAATGGACTTCAAGTACAAGGACGTACAGAAGGAAATGGATATCGTTAACAAAGCCTTCATCGAGATCATGATCGAGGGCGACGCCAATGGCCGCGGCTTCCAGTATCCTATCCCCACATATTCCATCACCAAAGATTTCGACTGGTCTCCGACGGAGAACAACAAGCTTCTCTTCGAGATGACCAGCAAGTACGGCACCCCCTACTTCTCGAACTACATCAACAGCGACATGGAGCCATCCGACGTTAGGTCCATGTGCTGCAGACTGCGTCTCGACCTCCGTGAGCTCCGGAAAAAATCCGGTGGATTCTTCGGCTCCGGTGAAAGCACGGGAAGCATTGGCGTAGTTACGATCAACATGCCGAGGATCGCATATCTTTCCGCAAACGAAGGCGAATTCTACGCAAGGCTCGACAGGCTTATGGATCTTGCGGCACGCTCGCTCCACGTTAAGAGAACTGTCATCACGAAGCTTCTCAACGAAGGCCTCTACCCCTACACGAAGAGATATCTGGGCAGCTTTGACAACCACTTCTCCACCATCGGTCTCGTGGGTATGAACGAGGCGGGACTCAATGCCCGCTGGATAAAGGCAGACATGACGGATCCCAGGACCCAGCAGTTCTCGAAAGAGGTCCTCAACCACATGAGAGAGCGCCTTTCCGACTACCAGGAGCAGTACGGCGATCTTTACAACCTGGAGGCCACACCGGCAGAGTCCACGGCGTACAGATTCGCAAAGCATGATGTTGCAAGATACCCCGACATCATCACCGCCAGCAGTAACAACTGCGGCACACCTTACTACACGAACAGCTCGCACCTGCCCGTCGGCTACACAGAGGATATTTACTCTGCCCTCGATATTCAGGACGAGCTCCAGACGCTTTACACCTCAGGAACCGTTTTCCACGCATTCCTCGGAGAGAAGCTGCCTGACTGGCAGGCAGCCGCAAATCTGGTCAGGAAGATCGCCGAGAACTACAAGCTTCCTTACTACACACTCTCCCCGACATATTCCGTATGTAAGACTCACGGCTACATCGTTGGCGAGAAATACGTTTGCCCCGAGTGCGGAAAGCCTACAGAGGTCTACAGCCGTATCACCGGTTACTACAGACCTGTACAGAACTTCAACGACGGAAAGGCCCAGGAATTCAAGGACCGCAAGGTTTACGACGTGAACTCTCCGGAATACGACAGATATCCGAACATCTACGTCGGCGAGAAAAAGACGGATGAAGAGAAGGCTGCAAAGAAGGCTCCGGAAGCCCAAAAAGAGGTCAAGGCCGAGGTCAAGACCGAAGTGAAACCGGAAGCTCCCGCAGAGGAAAAAGCCGCTCCGATCACAGGCGCTCTTCCGAAGGATAAGGTGATCATGTTCGCCACAAAATCCTGCCCGAACTGCGCTGCCGCCACAAAGATGCTGAACGAGAACGGGATTGCTTTCGAAAAGCATTACGTTGAGGAGGAGAGAGAGCTTGCGACCAGCCTGGGACTGAGATCCGCGCCTACACTCATCGTTGGCGACGATAAATACGTGGGCGTTGCAGGCGTCAGGGATTACATCAGGAAAGTAAGACTGTAAGATATTAAGGACAAGGCTAAGCCTTAGAACGGAGAACCGGCCGTAATAACCAAGCGGTCGGCTCTTCTCATTTAAAGATCCGGTAACCAAAAGGATCGGATAGCGTAAACAGACATTAGGAGACTGGTTTTATGTACGACATTATAGTTATCGGCGGAGGCCCGGCGGGTCTTACGGCAGCCATCTACGGGCTGAGGCTCGGGAAGACTGTTCTCGTGATAGAGAAAGAGAATTTCGGCGGGCAGATGACTTTCTCGCCAAAGATCGAAAACTACCCGGGCTTTGTAAGCATATCGGGCAGCGAGCTTGCCCAGAATATGGTCGAGCAGGCAGGTGAGCAGGGCGCCGAATTTGCCATGGAGGAGGTGCTGGGCATCGAGGTCCTCGAGGGAGGCATTAAAAAGGTCGTCACCGACTTTTCAAGCTACGAGGGCAAGACCGTCATCATCGCGGTGGGCGTGAGACACAGACTTCTCAAGGTCCCCGGGGAGGACAGCTTCCTCGGAAACGGCATATCCTTCTGCGCCATCTGTGACGGAGCCTTCTACGAAGGCAGGGACGTGGCGGTGATCGGCGGAGGAAATTCGGCTCTCCAGGAGGCGGTGCTGCTCTCAAAGACGTCCCGCAAGGTCATTGTTGTGCAGAACCTGGATTTCCTGACAGGTGAGAAAAAACTGGCGGAGATACTCGAAGCTGCGCCGAACGTGGAGATAAAGCTGGGCTACGTTGTGGACAGGATAAACGGCGACGACCGTCTGACGGGCCTTGACGTTAAAAAGGTCGCAACGGGCGACATCGAGACACTCAACGTGGACGGCATATTTACGGCCATCGGGCTTGAGCCTGTCAACGGGCCCTTCAAAGCAGTGGCCGAGACTGACAAATGGGGCTATCTTGTGGCCGGCGAGGACGGACTTACCGCCACGGAGGGCATCTTTGTGGCAGGGGACTGCAGAACGAAGAGGGTGCGCCAGGTGACCGCCGCCTGCTCCGACGGCGCCGGATGCGCCATAGCCGCCTGCGATTACATTGACAGGAACATGGCGAAGAACTGAAAAAAAGGGAGGGCGGAACGGTGACGAAATATATCAGGATAATTGCCGCAGTCCTTCTTGCGCTTCTTCTTGTTACGCTTTGCGGATGCACGGACGATAAAGACCCTTCGGAAACGCCGGAACCCGGAAGCGTGGGGACGCCTGGTCCGGGAGACACCGGGGACCCATCCGGCACCACCGGAAACGGAGACTCTTTTTCGCCTGCCGCAGAGGTCACACCGGGGCCGGGAAGCTCCGAAGATCCTTCTTCAAGCGGCGGGAACACACCCGGGACCTCTGAGAGCGCCACAGGAGATCAGGGCTCAGCCACCCCCACACCTTCCGGCACTCCGGCGGGAGCCACGGGAAACGGTGAGACCCCCTACGTGACACCCGGCGCAACCCCGGACGAGGGCGGGGTGGACCTACCGGAGATCGATATTTGAAGAGATCATAAAAAAGCGGCTTCAAGGGAAGCCGTCAAAACTAAACAAGCTGCTTCGAAAGATGATGCATCGGCACGTCTTTTGAAGCAGCTTGTTTTTTGCTTAAAGCAGGGGAAAACCCGCTCTGCAGGTACTATTTCAGCACGTCCTTAATCGCGTCCGCGACGATGGAGGCGCAGAGCTTTGACGCTTTTTCGTTGAGGTGGATGTTGTCCTCGAGGATATAGCCGTAGATGTCATTGGCCAGTGGTGTGTAAAGGTCGTTGATCCTGATGCCCAGGGGCTTTAAAGCGTCTGCTGCGGCCTTGTTGAAGGCTTCGATGTCTTCATTGGTGTTGTAGGGGTTCTCCGGGCGGACAGGGGTGGTGAACGAGAAGATCACGTTCGGCGTAAATTCCAGAAGAAGCTTTCCGATGCGCCCGATCTCCTGTTTGTAAACGTCGATGGGTGTGAAGGTCTCGCCGTCGGAATTAATTCTGCAAAGGTCCCAGTGGCCGGCATTGAAATGAATGGCGTCGGCACCTTCAATGATCTCGCGGTAGTCAAAAAGCATGCGCTGCAGGTAGGAGGCGAAGCGGCAGTTGTCATCAGGCTGCCAGACATTGTAATCATCGCCAAGGCATTCCGGCACAAAAGCTCCGTAGCCCATAAGTCTGATAGAATCTCCAAGCAATATAATTTTTTTCATAAGAACCTCCGTTGATCAGATTCCCTCAAATGGTATCACAAACAGGAGTTGATTGAAAGACGCAAAATTTGATTATACACATTTTTGCGAGGAAATGGTATAATTTGATATACTGTCCGAAATTTCGGAACAGTCGGGTCAAAGGCCCGGAAACATGTTTAGTACAAGGCGGGGGAAGCCCCGGAAAGAAGGACAATTATGGCTGAAATCAATAAACAGATCAAGAGGATCGGCGTGCTTACATCCGGCGGAGATGCGCCGGGAATGAATGCGGCTATAAGGGCCGTTGTGCGTGCGTGCACATATTACGGAATAGAGGTTTACGGGATCAGACGGGGCTACCGGGGTCTTCTTGACGGAGACATGAAGGAGATGAACGCCAGGTCTGTTTCCGACATCATATACAGGGGCGGAACCATACTCCAGACGGCCAGGTGCCACACCTTCAGATCCCATGAGGGCATTGTCCAGGGAAAGAAAATGGCTGAAGTGTTCGGACTTGACGCGCTGGTGGTCATTGGCGGCGACGGCTCGTTTAACGGCGC
This sequence comes from Clostridia bacterium, assembly GCA_017444825.1. Classification (GTDB taxonomy): domain Bacteria; phylum Bacillota; class Clostridia; order UBA1212; family UBA1212; genus UBA1212. The sequence continues at coordinate 80,414 of JAFSVU010000014.1, read as the reverse complement.
ATTGGCGATATCCAAAGAGGGGCTGCCTGTGATCGGCATACCCGGAACCATCGACAATGACATCGGCTGCACGGACTATACCATTGGTTATGACACGGCCATGAACACCGTGAGGGACGCCATCGATAAGATCAAGGACACTGCCTCATCCCACGAGCGCTGCAGCTTTGTGGAGGTCATGGGAAGGAATGCGGGTTACATCGCAATGAACTGTGCCATAGCGGGCGGCGCCGAGGTCTGCCTGATCCCCGAGAGGCCTTTCAGCCTTGAGTCTGACGTTGTGAAGAAGATCATCGAGTGCAGGAACAGAGGCAAGCACCATTACGTGGTCATCGTGGCGGAGGGCGTTGGCGGCACCATGGAGCTGGCGGCAAAAGTCAAGGATATTACGGGTATCGAGACCACAGCCACAATTCTCGGCCACATCCAGAGGGGCGGTTCACCGACTGTTAAAGACAGGGTGGTCGCAGGCCTTATGGGAGTCAAAGCCGTCCAGTGCCTGACGCATGGTGAGATCAATAAAATTATCGCATTTAAAGGAGAAAAGTGCGTTGCAGTAGATATGGAGGAGGGTCTCAAAACGCCAAAGCATCTGGACGAAGACATGCTCCTCGCAAACGAGATACTGAACGTATAATAAACAATAACCAATGGATCAAAAGCTTTTAAACACTCTTGAATTCAACGTCATAAAGGAGCGCCTTCTCGGGCTGACTTCATCGGAGCTTTCCGGAAAACTTTGCAGGGAGCTGGAACCGTATAACGACTTCGAGGTCGTGTCGGAAAAGCTCAGGGAGACCGACGATGCGGTGGCTGTCATTATGAGAAAAGGCAGGCCGCCTCTTGGGGGACTCACGGACGTGGTTCCTTCGGTCAAGAGAGCAGGGGGCGGAAGCATGCTTTCGTTCCAGGAGCTTCTTTCGATCGCGGGTGTTTTGAAAGCTGCGAGACGCACGGTCAACCATTGCCGTGAGGGCGGGGAAGGGGAAGAGACGAACCTGATCCTGGCCAAAATTGCGCTGCTGGAGGAGGACTACCGCCTCGAATCGGAGATATACCGGTGCATCATTTCGGAAGATGAGATGGCCGATGAGGCAAGCCCGACCCTTTTCGACATAAGAAGAAAGATCGCCCGCGAGCAGGCGTCCATCAGAGACAAGCTGAACGACTTCATCCATTCCCAGAAATATTCAAAAACCATCAGGGACGAGGTCATCACCATGCGCGGCGACAGGTACTGCATACCGGTCAAGGCGGAATTCCGGGGCGAGTTTCCGGGCATAGTTCACGACATGTCGGGCAGCGGACAGACACTGTTCATCGAACCTGCGTCGGTCGTCGATTCAAACAACAAAATTAGAGAACTGAGGGTCAAGGAAAAGCAGGAGATCGAGAGGATCACATTGCTGCTTGGCGCTCTCTGCGCCGAAAAGGCCGACGTCATTATAAAGGACGTAAAGCTCCTTGCGGAGATCGATTTTGCATTCGCCAAGGCGTCCCTCGGCCTCTCCATGAAGGCCCACAAGCCTCAGATCAACAATGAGTGCAGGATAAAGATCATAAAGGGCAGACATCCGCTGATAGACCCCCGGAAGGTGGTTCCCATTTCCGTACATATAGGCGAAAACTTCAAGACCCTGGTCATAACGGGACCAAACACCGGAGGAAAGACGGTGACGTTAAAGACGGTGGGTCTGTTCACCCTTATGTGCCAGGCGGGCCTTCTCGTGCCTTGCGAATCAAAGTCGGAGCTGGCGGTGTTTGAGAACGTTTTTGCCGACATTGGCGATGAGCAGAGCATTGCCCAGAGTCTCAGTACTTTTTCGGCCCACATGAGCAATATCGTGAAGATCATGAAGGGAGCCGATGACAGTACACTTGTGCTGCTGGACGAGCTTGGCGCCGGGACCGATCCGACGGAGGGAGCAGCTCTTGCGATGGCTATTCTTGAGAGCCTATACCAGGTCGGAGCCACCACCCTTGCCACCACCCACTACAGTGAGCTTAAGGCCTTTACCGCAAGTACAGAGGGGTTTGAAAACGCCTGCTGCGAGTTTGACGTTGAGACGCTGAGTCCCACCTACAGGCTTATGATCGGCGTGCCCGGTAAAAGCAATGCTTTTGCGATATCAAAGAAGCTGGGCCTCGACAATGCGGTCGTCACCAGAGCAGGGGAGTTCCTGTCAAGCGAAGACGTGCGGTTCGAGGACATGCTGAGCGACATTGAAAGGCGCAGGGGCGAGATCGAAAAAAGCGAACGGCGAGTCAAGGAGCTGGAGGACGAGGCTGCGAGGCTTAACGAAGAGCTGGGAAAGGAAAAAGAACTTTTCGCCGAAAAGAAGGCGGAAATGGTGAAAAAAGCAAGGGAGGAAGCCGCGGAGCTTGTGGCAGCCGCAAAGAAAGAGTCAGACAGGATGCTTGTGGAGCTGAGACAGCTTCTTCGGGAGTCTGAGGAAGGGAGAGCGAAGCTGAGAGAAGCGGAGGCCCTCGGAAGAGAACTGGGGAAGATGAGCAACGAGGCCGACAGCGAGAAGCAAAAGACTGCGCGGAAGCCCGTGGAGGGAGAGCAGGTGGATATGAACACGCCCCTTCTTCCGGGCCAGACCCTTTACAGCACCAGTATTGACGGCAAGGTATCGGTCCTGAAGCCCCAGGACAAGGCCGGCAACGTGTTCGTGCAGGCGGGCATCATGAAGATGTATCTTCATGTCTCAGACCTCAAGATCGCGGGCGCCATGCCGGACGAAAAAGAGGTATCAAAGCCAAACAAAAACGTATCGAACCGCTCCCTCGTTGACAAGGCCCTGAACATAAGGCCCGAGATCGACCTTCGGGGACTTACCGCGGAAGAGGCGGTCAAGATGACGGACCGCTATATCGACGATGCGATAAGCGCAAGGCTTGAAAACGTCACCATAATCCACGGCAAGGGCACAGGCGTTCTCAGAAAAGAGATCCACAACATGCTGAAGCGTGATAAAAGGGTCAAGGAGTTCAGAGTCGGCGAGTTCGGCGAGGGGGACTTTGGCGTCACTATCGCAAAGCTCAAGGTCTGAAATCACGGAAACTACACACTAACCAAAGGAGTACCATGGACAGTTCTACAGATACACTTATAAAGCTTGCACAGGACACCGGCAGCAGGGTGATTTACAGGTTTTCACCGACCCTTTCCATGCTGAGCGAGAGCTCAAAAGCATCCTTCAAGGGCAGCACGTCTCCTCTTGCAGACTACTGCGCCAAGTGCCTGACGACACTTAAAAAAGACACGGCTGCGGTCATGTTCGACTATTCGGCCTTTGCTCTCTACGGCATACAGGGGCTGCTGGCTCTTTCCTTCTCATCCAAGATGGCGGTGGACCTTGGCTACTACGTCATAATCGACGGCTGCTTCGGCGGGGAGGGCGTTGTGAACATGTGCAGGTCCTTCTTTGACGCCGACACCGACACCTCGGGACTCTCGATATACGCGGATGCGGTTACGATTTCGCCTTACTGCGCCGCGGAGGATATAAAAGCGCTGGCCAGGTTCTGCCGGGAGGACGACGCGGCGATATTTATATGCGCCAAGGACAAAAAAACCAATGACCCCGACAGCATTGAAGAGGTCAAGCTGGACTCCGGCATGAAGCTGTGCGAGGCTGCCGCAGACGATGCGGGCGCCTTCGGTGAGCTTTACGTGGGAGAATTCGGCTACAGTGTGCTGGGCTTTGTCACCGTACCATCGGAAAGCGGCCCTTCTATGAGAAGTCTTGACAGATGGGGGCTTGCACTCGTCAAGGCCACCGTTGCCGACATTGAGGATGACAGGACCTATGCGTTTTTCTACCCGGGCGAGGGTGAGGGCGAGTTTATCGCGGTGACCGACCGGGATATCGCTGAGACGCTGGGCCAGATCAACGGAAGATTTAACGTTGACGACGCAGCGGGGCTGTTCAGAGAGATAGTGGGGAAGGTTGAAGCTAAGAGGGGTGCCGCCCAAGTAATAAGTAATAGTTCAAGGGGTGCCGGACTAAGTAATAAGTAAGAAGTAATAGGTAAGAAGTAATAGGTAATGGGGAATAGGTAAAAAGCCGGCAATTATAGGTAAAAAGTGACGGGTGAAGGAGGATCTGATGGCCAGGATTTCAAAGGGAATCTACTTTTGCAAAGAGTGCGGTTATGAGTCTAACAACGGCTGGGTGGGACAGTGCCCCGCCTGCAAACAGTGGAACACTTTTGTTGAGGCGCCTGTGGAAGGTCCCAAGGCATCCGGCAAAAAGGTACCCCCTTCGTCCGCGGCTCTTGCAGGCTTTGCAGACGATGGCGGAGGCGAGGCGATACTTCTGAAGAATGCTGAGGCCACCGGCAAGGAGCGCTTCATGACGGGCATCAAGGAGCTGGACCGGGTCCTCGGAGGAGGCCTTGTCAGGGGCTCTATCGTGCTTGTGTCCGGCGATCCCGGCATTGGCAAGTCTACACTGATGCTCATGCTTTCCGGCACACTCGGAAAACAATACAAGGTGCTCTACGTTTCCGGCGAAGAGTCCGGAGAACAGATCAAGCTTCGGGCCGACAGGCTCTCCGTTGAGGCTGAAAACCTTTACGTTCTTGCCGAAACAAGCATGTCGAAGGTCTACGAACAGATGAAGACCATCGAGCCCGACATACTGATCGTGGACTCTATTCAGACGATGTGTGACGAAAACGTGCCCGGTACGGCAGGTTCGGTATCCCAGGTCCGGGAGGTAACCGCGTCGCTTATGAAGATCTCGAAACAGCGGGGCATTACGACTCTCGTTGTTGGCCACGTAACCAAGGACGGCTCCATAGCAGGGCCGAGGATCCTCGAGCATATGGTGGATACAGTCCTCTATTTTGAAGGCGAGCGCCAGATGTTCTACCGCATCATGAGGTGCGTCAAGAACCGTTTCGGATCAACCAATGAGATAGGCGTCTTTGAGATGACCGGCACCGGGCTTAAGGAAGTGCCTAATCCATCGGGCGCTTTCCTGGAGGGCAGACCCGTCAATGCTCCCGGATCAGCCGTGGCCTGCGTGCTTGAGGGCACGAGACCGATGTTGGTGGAAGTCCAGGCCCTTATAAGCGGAGCAAATCCGGGCAACGCCCGCAGAATGAGTACCGGCGTTGACTACAACCGCCTTTCCATGCTCATTGCCGTGCTTGAGAAACGTCTGGGTCTCAGCATCGTCAACTGCGACGCATACGTCAATGTGGTCGGCGGCATCAAAATAGAGGAGCCTGCCGCGGACCTGGCTGTCATTGCCGCGATAATCTCCTCTGTGACCGGCGCGCCGGTTCCTTCGGACTGCGTATTTTTCGGTGAAATAGGTCTTACCGGTGAAGTAAGGGCAGTCACACACGCGGATAAACGTCTTGGCGAGATACTGCGCCTCGGCTTCAAGAAGTGCTACATGCCCCTTTCAAACAAGCAGGCGGTGGCCGCGATCGAGAGGAACGAGCTGAAGAAGGAGTTTCCTTCGGAGATACATTACATAGGGAACATTAGGGAACTGAAAAAGTAATAGTTTAAGGGTGTGCCGCCCAAAGTAATAAGTAACAGGTAAGAAGTAATAGTTTGAGGGGTGCCGCCCTAAGTAATAAGTAAATGCAAAAGGGAGTGCCGCCCAGGTAATAAGTAATAGTTCAAGGGAGTGCCGCCCAAGGTAATAAGTAAAAGTTAATAGGTGCCAAGTGAAGATCAGGTGCAGACGGCACGAAAAAAGAGCTCGCAGATAATTCTCAGCGGGCTCTTTGATTATCGCTTACTGATTGTTTTTTAACTGCCGCAGGTTCCGATTGGCGTCAGCCTAAATGGGGATTCTGCAGATGCTGCTTGTTGATGATGCTCTCGATCACCTTGGCGTTTCTCCTGGCGTATACGAAATTCAGAATGACGAATATCATTGCGATGTTGTTGAATATAGCCGAGAAAACGATCATTCCGACAGCAGTCGCTCTTTTCCTTGAGGGCTCGATGTCATTGTCAATGGTGGTGAGGTAATAGTCGATCTTTTTCGCAGCAACAAGGCCGACGATGAAGCCCGGAAGAAGCATCACCAGATAAACGATGCAGTAGATGATCATAGCAAGTGAGACAACATACGTCCCTGCCGTGCCTGGATCAACGGATGAGAGATTGGCGAGATTCAGCGAAGAGGAGGTGGACCAGGTACCCAAATTGCCCGCCAGTATAAACAAAACAGCGAATAAAAGGACGAAGCACGCATAAATGCTCAGGCATACGATACCGATGATCGATATGATCTTGAAGCTCTTCTTTTCCCTGCGGAAATTTCTCTTCATTCCTTCGATGACTTCCCTTTCTTCGGACGTCAATGTGCTGTTGCCGCTGTAGGCAGGATAAGTCACGCTCTCGTAGCTGTCACCGCCAAGGGCAGATCCGCAGCTGGCACAGAAGCTCGCATTGTTCGAGTTTGCCGTTCCGCAAATATGACATTGTTTCATTATTCATTCCTCCCGAATATCGATATTCTCGTTGTTTTTTACCTAAAACTTCTTACTTTTTACCTGTTACTTATTACTTGTGCGGCACTCCCGCGCAGCGCACCTTTTACTCCTTACCTTTTACTTATTACTTGAGCGGCACTCCCTTTAACTATTACTTTGTGCGGCACCCCTCTTACTTATCCCCTTTAACTTTTGCCAGCTCCAGCCTCGGTATCCGCTTCCCTGTATAATGTGCAATGGCTGCCAGCGCCGGAGTGAGGACGACGGCTACCAGGAACTCGATCAGGAAGTTCACGCCAATGAGCCCCGTCAGGGTGTATACGAGTATGTCGGAGCCGCCCGCCCAAGCTGAAAGTGTAGGACGGAAGAAGGCCAGCATACCGATGATGAAGACGCCGGTGTTGCAGACGGGCGCAAGGATGGAGGAGATGTAGAAGGGCGCTCTTTCGGTCCTGAGAAGGAAGTAGAGCCCTACAAGGAGGCCGCCTGCCAAAACTGCGGTGAGAATGGTGAGGCCGATCTGAAGGCCTATTGCTTTGTCCGCAAGGCCGGCGGAAAGGCCCACGCCGCCGAAGAACAGGAATGCTCCGGTCACCGCATAGGTGATGACGCTGGACGCCACCGGGTGCTTTTTGAAAAAGCCGTACGCGACTCCGGGAACGAAGCCTGCCAGGGCGCCTTTAAGGATGCACATGATCCAGGCGATAATGGGATTGGCCATGAAGACCATCTGGCCGCCGGGGTCCTTGCCGGTGAGCGAAAGGATCGACACGATGACGCCGAAAACGACTCCCAGCACAAGTCCGGGGACGGGGCCGAGAACGACCGCACCGACAACGATGGGGAACAGAGTCAGCGTGATGGAAAAGGGGCCGACGGGGATACCGCCGACGATCTGCAGAACCACGACGAGAGCCGCGAGAACCGCTGTAGTGACGAAATAGATCAAAACGTTTTTCTTCATGGTAAAAGCTCCTTACTTATGCTCCCGAAAAGGGATGCAATGTGAGAAATGTCCGTCTGCATCAAAACCAATGTGTCCTGCCGCGCTGTAAACAAGCTGCCGCGGACGGGTCTCCGATGCTTACGGGAGGCCTTTGGCCCCGGTAAGTATAACGCAAAAATGCTTGAAAAACAATGAATTTAAAGTCTGATGCCGGTGAGCGCAAAAAGAGTTATCGCTTAACGTTCTTTTTGTACAGTATCATGAGGCCTTCAAGCTGAAGGTGGGGGTTGTGGCAGACCTTGCGGCTGACGTAGCGGGAGATTACGTCGGAGACGCCGCCGGTGATGACCACAAAGGCTTCCTCTCCCAGCTCCTTTTCAAACCTGGCGATCATGCCGTCGAGCATGGCCGCATTGCCGTAGACGATGCCTGACTGCATCGAGTCGATGGTATTGGTGCCGATGGCTTTTTCGGGGGCCTCAATGGAGATCTGGGTCAGCTGCGCGGTGTTCTTTGTAAGAGCATTGAGAGCTGTGCGGACGCCTGGCATGATGGCGACGCCGAGGATGTTCTTGCCCCGGTCCACCGCTGTCATTGTGGTGGCGGTGCCCATATCGATCACGACAACGGGGCGGCTGTAAAGGGATACGGCGGCAACGCAGTCAGTGAGGAGGTCTGCTCCCAGCGTCGAGGGGTTGTCGATGCGTATGTTGAGACCTGTTTTAATGCCCGGCTGCACTATGAATGGGGGCCTTCCGGAGAGAAGCTCAACTGCCTGAGCCATCGCCCGGGTGAGGGCGGGAACAACGGATGACATGGCGGCGCCGTCGATCTTTGTCTTGTCGATGCCGCGAATGTCGAATATTTCGCTGACCATGACAGCCAGCTCGTCCGAGGTCATGCTAATGTCAGTGGAGATCCTTGACGTAAACAGAAGTTTGTCGCCGTCGAATACGCCCAGAACGATATTGCTGTTGCCGATGTCAATTGCCAGAATCATAGTGTCACCTCTTGGTTATGCCAGGGAAGCCTCCCTGAATTGATCGATGAGATCCTGCTCGATACCCAGCCCGTCGGTGATGAAGCCCGTGACGGAGCCGTATTTTTTGTTGATCTCGCTGACGAAAGAGTCCAGGTAGCGGCGCCTTGCGACCAGACAGTCCCTGAGTTTTGAAGCGCATTTAAACGAGCGGGACTTCAGGAGAAGGTAGAGATATACCTTGGTGGACTCGCCAATGACGGACCTGTTGGTGCGGAGGTAATCCCGCATGATGGTCCGGTACGGAACTCCGAGCACAGTAAGGATCAGAAGGGTGATGACGCCGGTGCGGTCCTTGCCTGCGGTGCAGTGGTATATGGTGGCCCTTTCCGAAAGGGCGTTCCCGAAGATGATGCGGAGAACGTCGGCGCTGGCCTTTAAGGGTTCTTCGGTCTTTGCGATCAGAGGGTACACTGCCGCAAGGTCGGGGATGACCCGGAGAAGCTCCTCTTTTTCCTTAGTGTTCCTGACGATGGTCTCGAGGGAGGAGCCTTTGCCGCGGCTTAGGCCCGCAGTCTCGGAGCTGAAGAGGGGCTTTTTGACCAGCTCGCAGCCGGGAATGTCCCTGTCCGGCTTCTCCTCTTCTTCCTCCACCGTGCGGAGGTCTATCACGTTTTTGGGCCTGATGAGACTGAGGCGTACGACGTCCTTATCGGTAAGCTTCGAAAGGTGGCTGCCTCTTATGAAAAGTCCTTTTTTTACGGTTTTTCCGTCCGAGGTCCTAATGCCTCCTAGGTCGCGGAAATTTTTTCCGCCTTTAAGTTTTATAGTCATCTGTTTCTCCGGTTGGCGCATTGGTTTTTGTGCGCCTGATTCATTTACTTCAATGTGTTCAAAAAACCAATGATCCTGTCCGCGATCCTCTCGTGTCCCCTGTCGTTCGGGTGAAGGGTGTCCGGAGCAAAACGGTCCCTGAGCACTTCGTTGCAGGGCTGAATGCCGCTGACGCTCCAAAGATCCAGCACGGGTATGCCGTAGTACTCGCAGTATTTTTTCTCCATTTCCACGTAGTCCCGGAGGGGGTGACAGGGAATGCCGATCTCGTTTACAGTGACATTTTCGGAGCCTCTGTGGAGAGGTGTCAGGACAACGATCTCCGCATCCGGGAAGGCTGTGACAAGCTTTTTGATAAGCTGATTGAAGCCGCCGCAGAAGGTCCACTCGTCCTCGCTCATATACTCGCCAAAGGGAGCGTCGCCGTGGCCGAAGTCATTGGTTCCGCCGAATACCAGCACCACGTCGGCATCCTTGTCCATGGAGTCGACTCTGTCGATGTAAGGAGTGTTGAAATGGGGTGCGGGCAGTTCGCCAAACTGGCGTGCAATTCTGGTGCCGCTGATGCCGTAATTGTTAACGGTGGCGCCGGTCTTTCTTGCCAGCACGTTTACAAAACAATTCTCGATACATGACGCTCCGACGCCCTGGGTGATGCTGTCGCCGAGAACGTTGATCTTGATTCCTTTAAGATCCATAATACCTCCGGTAGTAGTGTTTAAAATTCAAGGAGCAAAACTTTGTTTTTGCCTATGTTTCCTTTAAATTCAATGTCGCGCATTCCAGCGTCGAGACCATTTAGATATATCTCCCGGCACCTCTTTAAAGGCCTCTCTACGGGGAGCGAAAGGGCCACGTTTCTGAAGGCTCTCCCTGCGGTGTTTGAGATGATAAGAGCGCCGGAATCGCCGCCTGACGCTGCTGCCGCATAAAGTCCGGGCGCGCCGAAAACGGTCACGGGCAGGGCATCTCCCAGCCTGTAGAGCCGGTCAAACATTGCAAATGCATAATACGCCGGGAAGGGCCTTTTTGTCAAAGGGTTAAATAGACCGCCGTAATCAGAGACGCTCCACTGGGCATCGTAAAACATGGCGCCGTCAAGGGGAACTTCGGTGAATGCGATCATCATGGCCGCCACGAGAGCAGCGTGATAAAGGGTACCCTTCGAGCCTATCTCCAGGTTCCACTCATTGCAGAATATTTCGGTGTCCGTAAAGCCTGCCTTGTCGAGAGTTTCCCTGGCAAAATGAGCGCAGACCCTGTTTCCCTCGATGGACCCGTAGCTGTGCCAGCTGAAGAAATCAAGAGGGGCTCCGGTGGAACGGATGTGGTCCAGAAAGCCGAGGAAAAACTCCATGAAATAGTCGTATCTCGCCCCGACGTTTGCGGCCCCGGGAGCATTGGCGTTAAACAGAGCGTAAAAGCCGCAGCTTCCGTAGCCTCCTATTTTTAGGTCAGGAAAGCACTTCTTGAGATAAGTCGCCGCGGTGTCGTAAAGCTCGAAGAACTGTTCCTTGGTTCCCCTCCACATTGGGTTTTCCATGGGGTCGATCTCGTTGTCGGGCTCGTTCCAGATCTCCCAGTAGCGTATGTTGTACCTGAACCCGTCTGCCCAGCCCTCGGTGTAGTGTCGGATGATGCCCTCGCAGATCATTGCCCATTTGAGACTGTCGGCCGGCGGGAATATCCTGTAGGCCCTGATCGTGCAGTAGTTTTCGATGGTAACCCCAAGCCTGAAAAACGGCTCGGTACCCGCCCCAATGAGCCCCGATACCAATATATCCGTAAACGCGAAATCGTAATTTGCAGGGTCCTTCGGATCTTTGTCGAAATCCCGGAATATGTTGGGAATGTCCACGAAAAGATTTCCCGCAAAATAGCCTCCCACGTCGTGAAGCCGCGAAAATGGAATGCCCGCTTCCGTGAGGTAGTGAAACATCGACGTATCTATTCCTCTCATGGGCGGCTGGCCCACTCCGTGCAGAGGTTTTATTTTTGAGACAGGTCTGTCGCCAATGCGGATCTCAGTCATTTCCCGGAACCCTCCAATAATTAAAGCAGCTCATCAGCCCTGAAGCTTCGTGCAGCCGTAAAACGCGTTCTCTGCCACTTCGGTACCATCGGGGATAACCGCGGTCTCAAGCTCGGTGCAGTTATAGAATGCGTAGTCGTATATCGCAGTGACGCTGTCCGGGATCTCAATGATCGTAAGGCCCGTGCACCCGTCAAACGCAAAACAGTTTATGGCCGCGGCAACGGATGGGATCACGCTGTTCTTGCACCCCAGTATGACCAGCCCGTTGCCTTTCGCTATGAGGCAGTTGCCGGAGCTCATGTATTCAGCGTTGCCCTCAGCCACGGTGATGCTCTCAAGGCTTCCGGAGCAGCCGCGAAGTGAAGTGTCGATAATATAGGTAAGCGAAGCGGGCAGCGAAAGCTCCTTCAGCGACGTGAAAACGCCAAGGCTGCAGCTCAGTACTTCGATCCCCTCAGGCACGTCTACGGCAGTGATCTCCGAAGCAGGTCTCCCGCCAATGTAATACTCAGCCGACTGGGGGAAGTTGCCCGCTGTCATATCAAGGATGCAAAACTGCCCGATATTGTCCAGGGTGACTTTGGTTATTTCAGAATCCGGGAAGGGGTAGGACGTAAACTTAACGGATGATTTCCCAAAGTTGACCTCCTTAAGTCCCGCGCAGCCTGAAAACGCATGGCCTTCGATCAGATTTACGCCGTCCGGGAGGGTGATCGCTTCAATGCCGCTGCCTTCAAAAGCCCCGTACCATATTCCGGTGAGGCCCGAGGGAAGCTCAATGACCTCAAGAGAAGTGCAGCCGTAGAAGGCCTGCAGCCCTATATAGCTGATTTTTCCGGGAAGGTCGACGGAGGACAGCTTTTTGCAGCCATAAAACGTCTTGTTTCCGGTGTCGAAAACGGAGTCGGCGATGATCACAGTCTCCAGGTTCTCGCACCCGTAAAAGGCGCTGTCGCCGAGAGAGACGTAGTCGTCAAGTATCGTCACTTTCTTTATTTCGTTCCGGCCCTTAAAGCCTTCGGAGGCCACCTCGGTCACTTTTTTACCGTTGTAGCGGATGGGAAGGACCAGCTCTTCGGGGAGGGTCTTCCCCACTTTTTGTTTTATGCTGTAGGTGCCGTTTGAGAGCAGCTCGAATTCGAAAAGCTCCGCGGAAGAGGTGGGTATGCTGAGTCCCGGATCCGGGGTGTTTGTGGGCTCCGGTTCAGGGGTGGGTGTGGCGTCAGGAGCCTTGGTGGGCGTCGGAGCGCCTGTGCTTTGGCCTTCCGTGCTTTCGGAAGGTGTCTCCTGAGGACCTGCCGTGGGTGACCCGCTCTGCTCCTCTGTGGCAGCTGCGGAGGGTCTCTCTGACGGAGAAACTGTCGGATATTCTTCCGGGGCATCGGTGGCGGTGACGTGAGTCGCATCAGCCGGTGCTTCCGTGGGGGAGGCCGGGTCCGCAGGCGGGCTGCAGGCTGACAGGATCAGCAGCAGGGTCATAAGCGCAGCAATTATTTTCCCAATGTGTTTCATGTCTTTTCCTCCGCAAAACTGCAAAAACGCGGTCTGATCGACTGGCTTAGAACCCATATTTTAAGGTAAAATCCGAAACTTGTCAATCAAACTCGCTAAGCGGCTCGCAGTTGACTCCGCTATATAAAAAATATATAATTACCGTGCCTGCGCGCACGCGAAGTTTAAAGGCCTGCGCGGCATTTAAGCTTCAATTAATGACATTGGTTTAAAATGCATGTGACTGTCCCCGCAGGTCAGTGCTGCGAGGGGAAGATGGTGACAAAACTAATTTGATCTGCCTGTCCCGAAAGAGACGGCAGCGGAGATCGACATGTATTCAGATGATAACAACAGGCCTCCGGAGCCTCAAAAGCCGGTGAAAAAAACAAAGATTCAAAAAGATAAGATAGTGATCCTCGCGGTCTCTGTCATTTTCGTCATATTTGCGGTCATTTATTTCAACGCGATCCTGCCTCTGCTCAACGTGCTCTACAACCCGATGAAGGATGATCAGCAGGGCGGAAAACCCACCGTCGACAAGGGCGACGTGATCAACAAAAACGACCCGTATTACAGCCCCGGAAACACGTCGTCGCCCACCGAAGAGGTGCCCTCGACAGCCACGCCTACGCCCGACCCTGCGGCCACGCCCGAACCCACCGTTACTGAGGAGGTCACTCCCACTCCGGATTCGGAAGACAAGGCCTTTGACATCACGAAGGCGTCCTATGTACACGCTTCTTCTCTGACCTTTGAGGAGGGCACAAGAAACGTGCTGCTTCTCGGCTTCAACCCTGAGGAGAACCTCTGCGACTCCATATTCATAGTGAACATTAACGAGAAAACGAAGGAGTTCAGGCTCATCTCGATCCCCCGCGACACGTACGTGCCACACTCCGAGACGGTTATCCAGATACTCAAGGACGCGAAGCTTTACAGAGTCGCAGGTATCCATAAGATCAACGCCACGGTCCAGATCGGCCAGAATATAATCCACTACACCGGAGGAAAGTTCGGTAACTCGGGCATCGATTTCATTGTCGATATTCTCGAGTCGCTGCTGCCCGGATTGGTCATAGACGACTACGTATACGTGGATTTCTACGGATTTATGGACGTCATTGACGTTGTGGGCGGCGTTTACGTCACATCCCCCGAGAACATGTACACCGAGAAGGGAGAGCTGGCAATACCCGAGGGCAGATCCAAGCTCACTGCGAGAGAAACTCTCTTCTACGTGCGCTACAGAAAGAGACTCGACAGCACAGGAAAGGACACGTATACGGGCTCCGACGACTGGAGAAAGATAAACCAGACGAACTTCCTGGCGGAGGTGGCGACCCAGATCATAACCAAGGAAAACATGACCTTATCCAAGGTCCAGGGCACCCTTGAAGTGCTGAAGAAGAGTGTCTACCACAGCATCACGCCCGACAAGCTGGGAACGTATCTGTCCATAGGAATGGATTTTGCGGACAAGCAGTATAAGATTATAAACCTGGTGGTCCAGGGAGTGGATATCGATCCGTTTGGCGACAATGCCTGGTACGTCCAGCTTGACTGAGCCGCGGCAGGATCGTTTATTTCCCGAGAAAAGGAGCAATTACATGATAGAGATCCGAAATCTTGTTAAGAATTACGGCAGGGTCACCGCTCTCGATGACGTGTCGTTTGACGTGAATAAGGGGTCTATACTCGGTTTTCTGGGACCGAACGGCGCAGGAAAGAGCACCGCGATGAACATCATCACGGGGTACATGGCGCCTACGTCCGGAGACATCACTGTGAACGGCATTGACGCGGTGGAGAAATCTCTGGAGGCCAGGAAGATGATAGGATATCTTCCCGAGCTGCCGCCTCTTTACGGCGAAATGACGGTCACCGAATACCTGAATTTTATTTGCGACCTGAAGGGCGTCCCCCAGCGCAAGCGCAAGAACATGCTGAGCGACATCATGTTCATCGTGAACATTGTGGACGTCAGGAACAGGCTGGTGAGGAACCTTTCAAAAGGATACCGCCAGAGAGTCGGATTTGCCCAGGCTCTCGTAGGTGAACCGCCCATACTGATCCTGGACGAGCCCACCGTGGGTCTTGACCCGGGACAGGTCATAGAGTTCAGAAAGATCATAACCACCCTCGGCAGGGAGAAGACGATCATCCTCAGCACCCATATACTGCAGGAGGTCACGGCAGTGTGCAGCGATGTGGTCATAATAAACCACGGAAAAGTGGCAAGGGCCGGAGCTCTCTCGGAGTTCACAGCCAGCGTCCCCGGCGAAAAGAGATACGTGCTGACCTTTGACACAAGCGACAAGGGCGCGGCGGAAAACATACTGAGATCCTCATCCTGGATAAAGAGCTACTCCTTCAGCAGGACCGAGAGAAACTCCCTTATTTACAGGATCTCGGCCGACTCCAGGTCGGAAGGCATCAGAGAGCTGTTCTTTGCGGCCGCTCAGGCGGGGATCGCGCTTCTCGAGATCAAGGCTGTGGAAAAGAGCCTCGAGGAAGAATTTGTGAGCATCATAACCAAGGATGCCCAGGAAGGAGCGTGAGGCCTTATGGAAGCTGTTTTTAAAAGAGAACTTCAAAGCTATTTCAAATCCCCTGTGGCGTACTGCATAATCGCCTTTTTCGGCGTGCTCACGGGATTGTATTTCTGGAACATCAACCTGTATAACCAGAGCATCGAGTTCACCATGACCCTCGGCTCTCTCACCACGTTCCTCATATTCTTCATCCCCGTTATCACGATGAAGCTTTTCTCAGAGGACAGAAAGAACGGTACCGAGGTGCTCCTCCGCACCGCGCCGATCCCTACGTGGAAGATCGTACTGGGAAAGTACCTGGCTTCCGTGGTGGTGTTCACCTGCATGTGCGTTGAGACCATGGTCTGCCCCATCATAATGACGTTCTACATAAACGACGGCGGCGTTTTCCCGTTGGCAATGACAGTGGGCGGCTACGTGGCATTTTTCCTTCTTGGACTTGCCTATCTTTCGGTGGGCGCGTTTGCGTCGTCCGTTACCGACAGCCAGCCTATAGCGGCGGTCCTTGGCGTCATCATTCTTATAGGCATTACGTTCATAGAGACCATTGGCCAGACTGTGAAAGGCGTTTTCGGACAGATACTTGTGTGGCTTTCCCTCTCATCGAGGTATGACGATTTCTCGTCGGGCGTGTTCAACGTGTCCTCCCTCATCTATTACCTGTCCTTCACCGCGGTCGTGCTTTTCATAACCATAACCAATATCGAAAGAAAGAGGTGGAGCTGATGAAAAAGTCTAAAGAAACCGATTCCACCCCGGCAAACGTGACCCCGGAGACCGATAATTCAAAAAAGTCCGGATTCCACCGCAAGCTTGCCAAAAGGACCAATCTCATCATATTCGTGGCGGTGGCGGTGGTGGCCTTCGTGCTGCTGAACCTTGTGGTCCAGTTCATCCCGAACATAGACAGTACCACCGGCGGCATATTCACATTGACGGACATATCCAAAAAGGTGCTGAGCGAGCTTGATTCAAACGTCACCATCTACGCTCTCTTCGACAGAGTTGAGGGCGAGGCTGAGACGGGCCCCGGAAAACGGGCGGAGCAGGTGCTGATACTGGACCTTTACGACAAATACCCGAGAGTGTCGGTGGAGTACGTGGATCTTGACAGAAATCCCTCGTTCCTTCTGAAGACCGTAGGCGAGCAGGCCTCGTCCAACTACAAGAAGAACGATTTCATTGTAAAGTGCGGCGACAATATCAGACATCTCACGTCCACCGACCTTTATGCGACGGAGACCCAGACGTATCAGTACTATTACCAGTACGAGGTGACGGTGGGGATCCAGGCTGAGACCAAATTCACATCCGCCATCATCAAGGTGACCGGCGAGATACCCGTCATCTGCTATTCGACGGGCTTTGGCGAGATGCCGAGGAAGAACTATTCCTCCTCGATACTCGAGTACATAGAGAACAACGGCTTCGACGTGGAGGAGATCGACATAAGGACTGCGGACATTCCGGAAGAGGCCGTCTGCATGATATTTATGGGCCCCACCCAGGATCTTACCGGCGAGGCACGGGACAAGCTTGACCGCTGGCTGAAAGCGGGCCACAGCGCCTTCTTCTTCATGGACGTGAAATCTATCTACGAGGATAAGATCATATACAACGATTTCGAGAATTTCGGCGAGATACTGGTAAGCTACGGCATTTCCCTTGAGAAGACGCTGGTGGAGGAGACGGACGACGTTTCGGTCAGCGGCAGCGAGGGACAGGCCTTCAAAGCGAAGACCAGGGGCGTAGGCGCCTTCGAGAAGCTGGAGTCCACAGAGATCTATATCATGTACACAAGGTCCCTGAACCTTGACAATATGACGGATACAGCCGAGGCGGAGCCTCTGATCCAGACCTCCAAAAACGCAAAAGCGGTGGCTATCGAGAATGAGAACGATTCCCGCTCCGGAATCTCGGTGGTGGCGGCCAGCGGAAAGAAGGACATTGGCGTTAACACGTCCAGGATCGTCGTTTTCGGCTCCAGCGGAACGTATTCGGATGCGGCCCTCGGAATGCTGGGCAGCGACGCGCCTCAAAAGACCATATCCGCAGCTTTAAGATGGATGGACCTTGAGGTCAAATCCAACGTGGCCGACTCCATACAGGCGAAGGCCTACAACAACGGCGTCAAGACCGCTGTGGTCATTTCGGAAAACGCTATGAGAGTGCACACGATCATAGTGATGATCGCAATACCGCTCCTTATTCTCGGCGCAGGCTTTGCCGTGTGGCTGACCAGGAGGTTTAAGTGAAAAGATACAAAACCACTATCATCGCATTGGTCGCCCTCGTCATCGTGTCTGTGGCGGTGGCTGTGGTGCTTATTGTGACAAAAGGAAACAACAGCTCCGCGGATCCCACCGAGGCACCGTCGGAGGAATACGTGAAGCTTATAAGCTTTGAGTACGACTATATTGCCGGCCTTGAGTCAAAGGTCAACGGAACGGTCATTACACTCGAGCGCAGCATTGTCGAGGTGGACGGGAAGAACACAAAGGTCTGGACCTGCACCTCGGATCCCTCCATTGAAGCCAATACCGGCACGGTGAACTCATTGGTTTCTACTGTGGTATCGTCAAGCTCCGGCATCGCGATAAAGGACGTGGAGAGCCTGACGGATTACGGCTTCAACGAGGACGGAACCTCGGACCTCTATATCAAGGCCACCAACATCGAAGGACAGACCATCACGCTTTACGTCGGCGGCTACGAGTTTTCCAGGAATTACAGGTTCGTCTACCTGGACGACGGCTCCAAGACCGTCTACAAGGTCAACGCCATTTCGGTGGGAAGGCTGCTTTTCCAGAAGGAATCCGTCATTCAGATGAAAGCTTTCGCATACCTTACCACGTCGGTCCCCAAGCGTTTTGTCATCAACGAGAAGGGCAGCAAGCTTTTGGAACTGGAATGCACCGGGATACAGGAGGGCGACGATTCCTGGAAGTGGAGGGTGAAATATCCTCTCGAGCGCAAGTCCCAGGACACCAAGGTGAACGAACTCACCGATTCTCTGAAGGATCTGCCACTTGATTCCATTGCCGTGGCGGACGTTACGGAGGAGGAATTTGTGAATTACGGCCTTGCCCCCGCGGACATAGAGTATTACTACTACGCGGAAACCGAGGACGGTGCGCTGGAGCGCTACTTTATAAAAGTCGGAAATAAGACCGAGGACGGCGACAAGTACTACTGCCTGGTGGACGACGGCAAGGACGGCATTTACGAGATATACACGGTGAGCACCTCTTACGTCTACAAGACCATCAACGTGATGGACTACATCGACGCATACCTCTACATGGAGGACTCGGACAACATCAGTAAGATCGAGATCGACATCGCGGGCGAGAAGCACACCATGACCTACACCTACGAGACCGTCACGAAGACCGACAAGGACGGCAATGAGACCGAGGAGCCGGTGGTCACCCGTTACTGGGACGGCAGGGAGGCTGTGGACGATGATGACATCACCCTCGTCACCTCCGGCAACCGCTATACGCCCCTCACGGAAGAGGATATCGCGCTCAACCGGGACGACGACCTTTCCAATGACATCCAGACCGTAAACCCCTACGAGGCCTTCAACTGGGTGCTCCTGTCCCTTTACACCAATACGGTCATAAAGGACGTTGTGCTGGAGGAGCCTGCGCAGGAGGACATTGGCGAGATCGTGGCGTCTATCACATACACCGAGAACAGCGGAAAGGTGTACAAGGTTGAACTGTTTAAACGCGACAACACCACTGCCTGGGCATACGTAAACGGGGAATACGCCGGCGGCTACACAAGGACCACGGGTCTTTTCGGCGACGATTATCTGTCCGCGGACTATGCGGCGGCTGTGAAATGCATGAAGATCATAATCGCTATGATCCCATAAAAACACTTTTCAGATCCCGGCGGCATTGGTTATGACACGCCAAAGGAGAAGGAGAATGATATGTTTGAAATGACAGCGCTGCTGGCGCAGGAAGCCGGCGGTACGGGAGATTACGTTTCGTTTCCGAATATAGGGATAAAGATCGATCCTCTCATCAGCTCGTTCAAGATAGGTCCCTTTACGATCCACATGTACGGCATCGTGATATGCCTTGGCATGGTCCTTTGCCTTGTTCTCGGCATGCGCCGGGCGGAGTCTTACGGCATATCCCGGAACGACCTCATGGATTACTTTATCTGGGCACTTCCGATTTCAATCGTCGGCGCCAGACTCTACTACGTGATCTTTTCGCTGGATTACTACTCGAAGAACCCGTGGGAGATCATAAAGATCTGGAACGGCGGACTTGCGATATACGGCGCGGTGATAGCCATCGTGATAGTGGCCGTCGTTGCGACCAAGGTAAAGAAAAGAAGCCTGCTGCATCTCCTTGATTTCGCAATGCCCTATATAATGCTGGGCCAGGGAATCGGCCGGTGGGGCAATTTCTTCAACCAGGAGGCCTACGGTTCCGAAACCAATACCATCTTCGGTATGACCGGAAACGTTATTTCGAAGACCATGGGGGACAAGCTCGTCCACCCCACATTCCTCTACGAGTCGGTCTGGTGCATCCTGGGGTTTGTATTCATAGTCATATACAGGAAGAAATTCCAGAAAAAAGTCGGTGAGATCACCGCTCTTTACATGATCGTTTACGGCGCGGAGAGAGCGCTGGTCGAGGGGCTGAGAACAGACAGCCTTATGCTGAAGATCGGAAGCGTTGACATAAGAGTTTCGCAGTGGCTTTCTGTGGCACTGGTGGTGCTGGGAATAGCCCTCTTTATCGACGCTAAGGTGAGAGGCAAGAAGCTTACAGATGTTATAGAGGACGCAAACGAGCGGGGCATCGTGGGCGTGAAGAAGGCTAAGAAAGAGGAGACCGGGGACACGGAGGAAGAGGAATCGTCCCTCTCCAGGGCCGCAGCGATACTGGCGGAGAAGCCGGAGGATGGTGCGGAGGAACCGGATCCTGAAACTGAAGAGGCGGATGAGGATTCTGAGGCTGAAGAGTCTGAGACAGAGCCCGAGCCCGAGCCTGAGGCTGAAGAGCCTGAGCCCGAGCCCGAGACAGAAGAAGATTTGCCGGAGGAGAGACAGGAAGATTGAACGGCAGTTTGAGCAACGTTTCAATAGAACACAGCGAGCGTGTAGACTACTTCAGAAAGTTTGACTACATGCTTCTTTCTGCTGTGCTTGCCGTTACCGCTGTGGGGCTCGTATACCTCAGCAGCGCACAGTATGACAAATACCTGGACCACGGCCAGCGTCAGATGATCATTCAGATACTGGGACTGGTCATCGGTATAGTGCTGTGCATCGTGTTCACGTTTTTCGACTATAGAAACTTCAAAAAGGTCTACATACCCTTCTTTATCATAAATGTCGGATTGATGCTGGCGGTTTTCCTCCCCGGTATCGGTATCGACTCCGGAGGAAGCCGGAGCTGGCTCAACCTCGGTTTTACGACGTACCAGCCCTCCGAGCTCATGAAATTGGCGATGGTCATCTATATCGCAATCTACCTGGAGAAGGTCAAACGCGAGGGCATGACCCTAAAATACGGCTTCCACATACTGTTCGGATTTGTTCTGCCCCTTGCTCTGGTCTTCCTTCAGAAGGACCTGGGAATGGCCATCACCTACATCATCACCTTCATGGTGGTTATCTTTGTGGGCGAGATCAGGTTGCGTTACCTTGTAGGAGCTGTAGTGGCAGGCGCCATGGGCATCCCGTTTGTGTGGAAGTTCTACATGAACGGTACCAGAAGAACGAGACTTCTGGGCTTCCTGGACCCCGACAATGAGCTCTATTTCGACTACACGCTTCAGCTGCGCCGCTCTCTCACAGCTATCGGCAACGGCGGCGTCTACGGGCAGGGTCTCAACGAAGGGACCATGAACAGGAGCAATAAGATCCTCGTTAAACTGACGGACATGATCTATTCCGTGGTGTGCGAAGAAGGCGGATTCATAGTCGCCGTCGCGGTCATCGTGCTCTTTACGGTCATTCTTTTGCGAATGCTTTCGGTATCCATGCGGTCCCAGGACTACTTCGGGCGCTGCGTTGCCGCCGGTATCTTCGCCAGCTTTTTCGTCGTTATTGTCCAGAACATTGCAATGAACCTGGGTCTGCTCCCCATCACGGGCCTTGCTCTCCCCTTTATGAGCCAGGGAGGCAGCGCTATGCTCGCAAACTACATTTCGGTTGGCATGGTCATGAGTATTTCGATGCGCCGTGAAAAAGGCTTCTTCAGTGAGTGATCGATTAAGGTAAAAACCAATGGAAGACATCAGCAGAGAGGAATATGAGCGCTGGCTCAGAGAAAATAACGTTCCCTTCTACAAGCGGGTATTGTATAACGATGACCCGCGTCTTGTCATGACTGCTGTTATAAGAGACCGTAATCAGGCGAAAAAAGACCGGGAGGCCGTTGCCGCCGAAAGAGCCAGACAAAACGAGGCCGAAAGAAGGAGAACTCCGGGCGCCGGAAGAAACACCGGCATTTACGATGAGTCCGGCAGCAGAGGTTATGTGTCCGACGGTGAAGAGGACGGCCGCTATTACGAAGAGGATGACGAGGATTTCCGCAGGGGATCACGGTCGTCCGGAGACTACAGCGAGAGTCTTTGGGGCAGCAGCGACAGCTCCCGGGGCCACGCGGAGAGAGCAAGAGGTTACGATGAGACCCGGGGCTACGACAGAAGATCCGCGGACCTTTACGATAACTACGGAGATCCGGACGATTATGCGGACGGCGAAGGGGTCGATTTCGGCCTTGACGAATACGGCGAGGAGGCCGGCTTCCGCGCGGAAAAACAGCCCAGCCCCTCACCTCTCTACAGCGTACCTTCGGAGGACGACGAGCCTGCCAAAAAAGCGACGCCCCAGCCTGCCAAGAAGCCCGTCGTAAAAAAGAAGAAAAAGAAGCCCTCCGACAAACTCAGCAAGGCGGGGAAGTATATAGTCATGGCCGGCATTGCCGTGGCGGTGGTGCTTATCATAGGCATCTCTATCGTCAACAGCATCGATTTCGGAACCTTCAAGCTCGGCTACGTCAGCCTTGGCGAGGTGACAGAGCAGGGCGCCGCAACAGCCTATTTTGCCAGAAAGTCAGAACCCCTCTACAGCGATGCGACGGGCATTTTTATGTCGGAGCTTGAGGAGGGAGACCGGGTCGAGGCAGGCGGTATCGTTGGTTATATCGTAAAGGAAGAGAACCGGAACGTGCTGGCGAGGCTTAAACAGGTCAATGCAAAGATCCTGGCCCTTGTGAGCCTTGTTTCCGAGTCAACGCTTCTTGAGACCGAGATCAAACTTACCGAGATCAACGCAAAGATCAAGGAGGAGCGGGCCCGTCTCACGGAGATGGGACTTTCAGGCACAGTCACGGGCTGCGGCGAAGTGGAAAACGCGATAAACGCATTGATCACAGAGCGGAATGCACTCCTCATCGAGTCCGAAAACGGCAATGACAGCATCCTAACCCTCAAGCGGGAAAAAGAGGAGCTGGAGACCGTCATTAACGAGAAAATGGTGCCTGTGAGGTCCGAAAAGGCGGGTGTGGTGAGTTTCCATATCAGCGATGACGACGATGCCGAAAACGAGCTCTACGAGAGTCTGGCGGCCCAAAGCGGCACCCTCCGGATAGCGTCTCTCTCGAACTTCGAAAACGCCAATGTCTACAGCAAGCTTAACCAGAACGTCCAGCCCGAGGAGAAGATCTGCAGCGTCATAAGCGACCAGAACTACTACGTTATCCTGAAAATAACCAAGCCGGTCAGCAACCTCAGCGGTCTCCTCACAGTCAAAAACAGCGACCTGACCTACCAGGCCGTGGGCAACGTCAGCGAGAAGGTCCTCTCGGACGACGAATACGTGGTGATCAGCACCATGAGGGGCCTCAAGAACAGCCTCAAATCAAAGACTCTGAACGTCACCTTCGACGTCAGCAAATCCAGCGGCTACTGCGTGCCTCTCACCGCTCTTTCCGATTGGGACAAAAACAACACCACCGCAAGGCTTGCTGTGGTCAAGGCAGGCTACGTCCAGTTCATGTACGTAGGCATCAAGGCCTGGGACAACGAAAAGGCTATCATCACTGACTCGCCCTACGATGACGCGACCATCGTCTACAAGGACGGCTCGCCCGTGCCCCAGAGCAAGATCGCGACCATCACGGCAGGAACGTGCTACGTGGTGGATTCCAAGAGGGTGCATGACGGGCAGCAGATATCCTGACAGGTCGCTGCGCGAGAGGTGCCGAACAAAGTAATAAGTAAAAGGTAATAGGTAAAAGTGGCTGGCGCAAGGGAGTGCCGCCTTAGGTTACAGGGGTGCCGCTAAGGTAATAAGTAAAAGGTAATAGGTAATAAGTAAAAAGGTGTCATGGGTAATATTTCCGAGAATCTGAAGAGAATAAACGAGAACATCCGCAGGGCGGAGATGAAGGCAGGAAGGCCGGAGGGCTCGGTGCGGCTCATTTGCGTGTCTAAGACGGTGGGCGAGCAGGAGGTCAGAGAGGCTGTAAAGTGCGGTCAGCGGGAGTTTGCGGAGAACCGTACGCAGCTGCTTCGCGAAAAGCAGCAGGCCCTCGCAGATCTTTCCGGGGATATCAAGTGGCATCTTATCGGACAGCTTCAGACCAACAAGATCAAATACTGCGCGGGAAAGGTCGAACTTATCCATTCCGTGGACAGGATCGAGCTTGCCGAGGCCATCGGAAAATATGCGGGAGCTCACGGACTTACCGTCAAGGGCCTTCTTGAGGTCAATATTTCGGGTGAGGAGAGCAAGACGGGGCTGCCGGCGGCTGAGGTGGACAGGTTCCTTGAGGCGTTTACAGCAGTCGAAGATCTGGAGCTTTGCGGTGTCATGACAATGGCGCCCATTGGTTCGGATGAGAAAGAACTGAGAACGATCTTTGCGAAAGCACGCGAGCTTGAGGAGCGTATACGGGGAATGAGGCTTCCGAATGCTCCAATGGGAGAGCTTTCCATGGGCATGAGCGGCGACTACGTGGAAGCGGTCCTTGAGGGAGCGACCATGGTGAGGATCGGAACGGCGGTATTTGCATAAGCCTCGGGCGGCCGGGCAGACTTTGATAACCAATGGAGAGAAGCGGGCAAACTGCTTCTCTTTTTTGCGTGCCGAGACACTTGCCAAAGTGTAATCAATTGAAAACAACTGAAGAAATATGCAAATTTCTGAAAAAATATGAAAATATTTGCTTGCAAATGATTACACAATATTGTATAATTGTCCTACAAAAGCAAAAGGAGGAGGCGTTGGTTCTTGTCCACCAACCTGGTTCAATTCAGGACTGATGAAAAGTCAAGAGATGAAGCTATAGCTATTTGCAGTAAGCTGGGCATCGACCTGCCGACGTATTTGCGTATGTGTATTTCACGCCTTGTTTCGGAGAACGGCATACCTTTCAGCATGAAGGTGGACGATCTGAAACAGGACGTGGCGGACGGGTCCTCCCGAAATGCCGGCAAGTGAAATTAACAGGGGGAAATCAAAAATTTTATCTGTAAATCGGAATTATTTGGGTATTGCAAAGCGGGTATAAATATATTAAAATACAGTGTGTATTTTATCCGCGGCGGGCCGGCTTTTCGGAGCAGTTCGCATTGGCCATACCTAAGAAAAAATTTTGAGTTTACAGAAGATGAGGGGGAATATTTGATGGCTTCATCAAGTGAGTTTTTTGCGGGTGCGAAAAACGTCGCAACCAAGATCAAAGATTACGTAGTCGGCGTGTTCAGTCCGTTGGAAGAGGATGCTCTTCTGGAGGAGGACGAGGTCTTTGAGGAGGACGACGTTAAGAAGAATAAGCCCGCTGTTTCTATGTCAGAGCAGCGTAAAGAGATTCCTGAGCGCACAAGAAGACCTGCTCCGCAGCCGCGCGAGGTCGAGAGAATACAAAGACCTGCGCCTGTAGAGGCCCGTGAGAGAAGACCGGAGCCTGCGGCAGCATCCAGAGGCAGCATATACGCCCACAGGAACGAATACACCGGTATCGACAGCTACGAGGATAACTCCAGCGTTGATTTCTCACTTGCAAGGAACACTTCCTTCGAGAGAAGACCGGCAGTGGAGAGAGTTCCCGCATCCAGTTCCGTCGTATTCGGAAATACGAGGCCTTCGGAACCTGCGCAGAGCGTTCCTTTCGCATCACCGGTGACTGCATCCGGAAACCGCGGCTCAGAGATCCGCGGCAGCGCTTCGGCTGAGAGAGATTTCTCGTTCAGCGGCGCCACAGAGCCCGTAACGTTCAGATCACGCCCCAATACAAGATACGAGTCCAGAACACTGGCATTTGGCAGTGAGCCCGTAAAAGCGGACGATAACGCCGAAGCGGTGAGAGCAAAAGCGGTTGTTGGTTTCAATACGACAGCGGCGGCAGGCACACCCTCGGGCACACCCTACAGCGGCGGAGCTGCACGCGCCACCAACTATGGAGGAAAATCAATGGATAACTTGACAGTACAGGTACTTAGACCGAAGGAGATCTCAGAGGCTTCATTCGTCGGGTCACTTCTTAAGAAAGGAATCGTTGTCGTGTGCAACCTCAGCGAGATCCCCGATAAGAACACAAGAATCCGCTTCAGCGATTATCTCTGCGGATGCTGCAAGGGCTGCGACGCCAGCTTCAGCGAGATCATCTCCGTTGAGTCCAGCACCGCTGTTCTAATTGCGGTTCCCTCAAACGTAAACCTCATTAATTCCGTCGATGCACCTCAGGCACCGGCCGAGGACAAAACCAAGGCAAAACCCGCTCCTAAGGTAGAAGTTCCGGATCCCAACGACTTCTTCTCGTTCACCCCCAGCGAGCCTCCGAGAGCAGGCGGATTCTTCGACGTAATGTAATGAAAGATGACTGATCAGCGGCAGCTTTTCTGCCGTCACAAGCCGCGGACATTTCAGCTTCGCGGCTTTTTTTACCCGGGAGGTACGGGAGGTAAGCGCTTTGGGCCCCGCCATTTTAGCTGCACTAATCAAATACGGAAAAGTGGCTCTTCGGCATGTGGCGGTCATCGGCACTGTGCTCATTATCGGCCTCATTATAACGGGTGAGGGCTTCAGCCTTTTCTCTGCGGGACTGTTTCTGCCTCTTGCTGCCTTTGCCACCTTTGCGATACCTTTTTACCGGGGCGTGCCTGCGACTCAGGAGATCATTATCGGAGCGTTCGTCATCGTTATTGCCCACTTTATATGTGTCGGCGGCGGTGCTGTGAAGCTGCTTTTCCTGCTCCTTTACGGCGGTACTGCGGCACTTGGAGCGGCCTTTGGCTTTGCGGTGAGACAGCTCGGAAAGAAGAAGGAAGAACAACCGGAAAACACCGATCAGGGTGAGCAAAACAACGAGTAAAACGGGTTAATAACCAATGCATCCACGGCGGGCCAAAGAGACGGTCCGCCTTATTTTTATTTCATTGGTTTGTGCCTGACAAAGCCTAAAACCGGCCTTGAACCGGGGATGAAAAAACTGTACAAGAGAGGCAAAAAATGATATAATAAAAGTGTACCTGACCCAAACTAGTTAAGGAGATTTTTTAAGAAAAATGGCAGACGATATTAACGAAAACAACAACGGCGAAATAGAAGAAACGGTGCAGGATTCCCCGATAATAAAGGACAAAATTAAACCCATTGACGTGGAAGCCGAAATGAAGAGGGCGTTCATTGAGTACTCGATGAGCGTTATTGTCGACCGGGCATTGCCGGATGTGAGAGACGGTATGAAGCCTGTCCACAGAAGGATCGTTTATTCACTGTTTGAGCAGGGATTTACACCGGACAGTTCCTACAGAAAATGCGCCACCACCGTTGGTTATGTTATGGGTAAATATCACCCCCACGGAGACGCCGCTATCTACGATTCACTGGTAAGACTTGCCCAGGATTTTTCCATGAGATACGTGCTGGTGGACGGAAACGGAAACTTCGGTTCGAGGGACAACGACCCTCCGGCTGCCTCCAGGTACACCGAGGCGAGAATGGCGAAGATCGCAAACGAGATGGTGGCCGACATCAGGAAGAACACGGTGGATTTCAGACCCAATTTCGACGAGCATGAGATGGAGCCTGAGGTGCTGCCTTCGAGATTCCCGAACCTTCTGGTGAACGGTTCGTCGGGTATTGCCGTCGGTATGGCCACAGAGATCCCGACCCACAATCTTCGCGAGGTGATCGACGGCGTTGTTGCCATGATAGACGATCCCGATATCACCATCGACGGCCTTATGCAGTATATCAAAGGCCCGGATTTCCCCACTGCTGCGAATATCATCGGCAGGCAGGGCATCAGGGAGGCTTACCACACGGGAAAGGGCAGGATAGTAGTCAGGGCGGAAGCGGCCATCGAAGACATGCCCGGCGGAAGGCAGAGAATAGTCGTCACGGAGCTGCCGTACAAAGTCAATAACGCCCAATTGGTTAAGAGAATAGCCGACCTCCATAAGGAAAAGAGGATCGAAGGCATCTCGGACCTCAGAGACGAATACAGTAAAAAAGGCATTCGTATAGTCATGGAGCTGAAGCAGCACGTTAATGCGAACGTGCTTCTCAATCAACTTTACGCAAATACTCCTCTCCAGGAGGCATATTGTGCGAATATGGTGGCGCTGGTCCCCGGTGAGAACGGCAAATACGAGCCCAAACAGCTAAACCTGAAGGAGATGCTGAAATACTACATCGACCACCAGAAGAACGTGGTAACGAGAAGGACCCAGTTCGATCTGGACAAAGCCAGAGACAGAGCCCACGTCCTCGAAGGCACGCTTATCGCCATCGATAACATCGAGGAGGTCATCAGGATAATCCGCAGCTCCAGACTCGAACAGGAAGCCAAGGAAAAGCTCATGGAAAGGTTCGATTTCACCGAGAGACAGGCACAATATATCGTTGACCTGCGCCTGGGAAGACTCACCGGACTTGAGCGCGACAAGATACTGGAGGAATACAACCAGAAGCTTGCCGACATTGCCTATTTCACGTCTCTCCTGGACGATGACGTTAAGATGTTCGACGTTATAAAGAGCGAGCTCATTGCCATCAAGGAAAAGTACGGCGACGACAGACGCACGAAGATCCTTGACGCGGAAAACGAGATACCTCTTGAGGACCTCATCGAAGAAAAGGACATCGCCATCACCCTTACACAGCACGGCTACGTGAAGCGCACTCCTTCCGACACCTACAGAGCTCAGAACAGAGGCGGAAAGGGCGTCCTCGGACTTACCACGAAAGAGGAGGATTTCATCCAGCACCTCATAGTTGTTTCATCCCACGATCTGGTCATGTTCGTCACGAACTTCGGACGGCTGTTCGGAATTAAGGGCTATGAAATTCCTGACGCGGGACGCACCGCCAAGGGCATGCCGATCGTAAACCTGATCCCGCTCGAGCCCTCGGAAAAAGTCCAGACCATCATACCCATCAGATCCTTTGAAGACGCCCAGTACCTCACAATGTGCACAAAGAACGGCATCGTAAAGAAGTCGAGACTGGATCTTTACAAGAACCTGAGAAAGTCGGGCCTGAGAGCGGTCGATCTTCGCGAGGGAGACGAACTCGTTAATGCGATACTGACCAATGACGGCGATAAATTCATAGTCTGCACAAAGAAGGGCTTCACCGTTAAATTCGACGGCGAGCTGGCAAGAGCTGTGGGCAGAACGTCCTTCGGCGTCATTGCGATAAGACCCGGCGCAGACGATTACGTCATTGGTTTTGACGTGGTGAGAGATCCGGAGGATAAAGTGCTGTTCATTTCCGAGAACGGCTTCGGTAAGCGCACGCCCGCGTCCGATTTCAGCGAGCACGGCAGAGGCGGAAAGGGTATGAGAAGCTACAGAGTCACCGAAAAGACAGGACCTCTCTGCGGACTGGTGGTCGCAGGTGACGATAAAGACGTGATGATCATCAACCTCACGGGCACGGTCATCAGGATCCACGTTAGGGATATCAGCACCACGGGAAGAGTTGCATCCGGCGTAACGCTTATGAAGGCAACCGCCGATAACCCTGTGGTAAGCTTCACCACAGTCGCAATGTCGGACGAAGAGACGTCCAAGCCCGAGGCTGCTCCCGAGAGCGAAGAGGATCTTGAAGGCGCGGAAAATGAGGCCGAAAGCGTGAACGGGGAACTCGAAACCAATGAAGGAGAGCTCGAAGTCCCGGAAGGGCCCGAGGGCAGTGAAGAAGACGCTGCAGACGGTGAACAAGAACCCGAGAACAGCGAAGATATCTGATATATGACAGAAAAAGATCAATGCAGCAGGAAAGTCCTCGTCGCCATGAGCGGCGGCGTGGACAGCACGGTAGCGGTTAAGCTCCTTCTCGAGAGAGGTTTTAAGGTCGCCGGTGCGATAATGAGACTTCTCCCGGGTTGCGACGCCCAGGTGGAAAGGGCGAAAAAAGCCGCTGAAGTTCTGGGCATTGATTTTTTTGTATTCGAAATGGAGCAGGAGTTCAAGGAGCGGGTCATGGACGCTTTCTGCGCTTCCTATGAGGCCGGCAGGACCCCGAACCCATGTGTCGTCTGCAACAAACACATTAAATTCGGTCTCTTCTACGAAAAGGCGCGGTCCCTTGGTTTTGATTACGTTGCCACGGGCCACTATGCGAGAATAACCAATGTCGACCGCCCCAGGCTGAAAAAAGCCGGAAGCGCCGCAAAGGACCAGTCATATTTTCTTTTCGGGCTGGCTCCGAAGATCATGGAACACGTGCTTTTCCCGCTGGCGGATATCGAAACAAAGGACGAGACCCGGGAGATCGCGAGGCTTGCGGGCGTTGACAATGCAAACCAGCGGGACAGCCAGGACATCTGCTTCGTGCCGGACGGAAACTACGTGGAAGTCATCGAGCGCTACTACGATGAGAAGGGCAGGGCCAGAAAGCCCGGAAGCTTTATCGACGTAAACGGCCGCGTGCTTGGCACCCACGGGGGCATGGAGAGGTTTACCATAGGCCAGCGGAAGGGCGTGGGCATGACTCTCGGTGAGGAACCCCTCTACGTGATCGGAAAGCGGCCCGAGGACGGAGCGGTCATAATGGGCCGTGACGAGCTGCTCTACTCCGGGATTCTTAAGGTCAGGGACGTGAATTTCCCCTGGCTGTACGAAGGCGAGACGCCGCCCCTTGAAAAAAAGGGCCTTCTTGTAAAGACCAGATCCGGTCAGAAGACCGTACCCGCGTCGGTCACCTATGACCCCGGGACCGGGATACTTACGGCGGTCCTCGAAAAGCCCGTGAGAGCTGCGGCACCGGGACAGTTTGCGGTTTTTTACGACGAAGATGAGGTCTTTTGCGGGGGCGAGATCGTCTAAAAACCGTTTAAATGAGCTTAAACGGGGCCTCCCTGCGGTCGGTAATATTATTGACTTGAGGGCGTTTTCGTTGTAAAATCAAAAGGTATCGAAATTCAAAAATTCCCGAAAGGAGAATTTGTCAGGCAGATGAAAGTTCTTGTTCTTTACACGACACTTGACGGTAATACTGAGGCCGTCGCGGAGGCAATAGCGAAGAAAACGGATGCCGATGTGTCCAAGATCGTCCGCGTCAGTAAGAGGCATGCCTACGGCATAGACCGTTTCCGCCTCTGGCTTGAGGTAACATTCAAACGCCATCCCGGTATTTTCCCGTTCAAACATGACCCTCGTGACTACGATCTCATTTTTATCGGAACCCCGGTTTGGTTTGACAGATACAACCCGGTCTTTGATACTCTGTTCGAGGTCATCAAGATCTACGACAGAAAGATCGCTCTTTTCTCCACAGGTGAGACAGACAGTCAGAAGGCGCTTGACAAGTTCGCAAAGAAGCTTCAGGATTCGGTCATACTCGGCAGATACCATTGCATAGAGCCTATTTTTGAGGACAAGGACGAGGACACCGAGAAGATACTTGACGAAGCCGCCACATGGGCCAAGGGCATTGCCGACGAGGCCGCAAAGATGATCGAGCAGGAGGAGTTTGAGCGCCGCAAGACGATATTCAAACCCTGACGCAGGTCTTTTAAAAGAAGATAGACCGGAAAATAATACCGGTGCGCAAACGACGCCTTAAATGCACGTGTTTTCCGAAAAAATGCGTGCATTTAGAGCATAAGAAGGGCTTCCTGCCTCAAGGACTTCAAATGACGGAAAAAAGTTTTGATCGCAAAGGCGAGGATATAAAGGCTCAGGGCACCTCTGACGGGATGCCTCTTAAGCCGTACAAGAGAGACATTGGTTATTCCTATTCCTGCGGTGTGTTTCCGACCTGCGAGCTGGCTGAGGTGAAGCCCGGGATTCTGAAAAAGATCGTCGTTACGAAGAATTCCCTTGAAAACGGCGGAGTTGTTAAGCTGAGAGAGCGGGCGGCGGCCCTCGGGATACCGTTTATTGTCGACGACAAGGCGGTCTCACGGATCTACCCGAAGGAGAACGTTTACGCCGTGGGGGTGTTTGAGAAGTCCTTTGAGCTTCCGAAGCCCGGCGAGAACCACGTGGTGCTGGTGAATCCCGGAGATATGGGAAATCTGGGTACCATAATGAGGACCATGGCGGCCTTTGAGATATTCGATCTGGCTCTTATAACACCATGCTGTGATGTGTATAACCCGAAAACTGTGCGAGCGTCGATGGGCGCGGTGTTCAGGCTCCGGATCAGTGAATTTGAGACCTTTGATGCCTACAGAAAGTCTCTTGCGGAAAGAAATGACGGTAAGAGGCAGTTTTTCCCGTTTATGCTGAATGGAAAACCCATTGAAACGGTGGAAACGGACCCGGAAAGACCTGCGACGCTGATACTCGGGAACGAGGCGGCGGGGCTTCCGGAGAGCTTCCTCAATGTGGGACAGCCCGTCAGGATCATGCACGCGGATACTGTGGATTCGCTCAATCTTCCCGTGGCGGCGGCCATTGGCGTGTACAGGCTGCGCAAAGACAAATATTGACCGGGGGACCGACCGATGACAGACATTTTCAAAAATCTCACAGCAGTAGGGGCGGGAAGTCCCCAGGCCAGACTTGCCAATAGACTGGTGCTGGCAAAAAAACTCCCCGAGGAATATGCGGAGGATCCGGATGCGGACAGACTTTTCGTTTGCGAAGGGGACTGGGCCTGCGACATGCTGCTGAAAAACAATATCGAGATAAGGATGTTCCTGGTGTGCCCGGAGAGGAAAGAGGCCGAAGAGAACGCGGAGAAGCTCGCGGGTGTCATGAGGGCCGCAAAGGAAGTCTACGCCATATCGGAAAAGACCTGCGGAAGGATCAGCGACAGAGACGGGGCGGATTACTGTTTTATAATTGCGGTACTTCCCAAGGTGAGGCTCAGCGACATAAAACTCAGTGAGAACATGACCGGGGTCGTGCTTGACGGCCTTGAGCAGCCGGGGAACATTGGCGCTATCCTTAGGACAGTTGACGCCTGCGGGGGCGGATTTGCGATCTACGTTAACAGGCGCTGCAGGATGACCCATCCGAGGCTCATAAGGTCGAGCCTTGGCGCTGCTTTTACGGTTCCATTCGTGGAGGCTGAGGCGGAGGAGCTTTACGGTTTCCTTGAGAAGAACGGTTTCAAGACTGTGGTGACGGACCTTACCGCTACGAAAAATTACATTGACGAGGACTACTCCGGCAGGATCGCCGTGGTGTGCGGGAACGAGTACAAGGGCATAACGCCGGATTGGCGTGGAAAGCCTTTTTCAAGCACTGTTATCATACCGATGCTGGGCAGCGTGGAGTCGCTTAACGTGGGATTTGCGGCCACATTGGTTTGTTATGAAAGCTCCCTGAGACAAAAGGGGATCGTTAAAAGACATTGAATTTGGAGGCGGGTATGCTTCGCGGAAAAGAGAGAGCGGCGTTAAGAGCTCAGGCAAACAAGATGCAGGCGATACTGCAGATAGGCAAAAACGGGATAGAAGAGAATCTGATCACACAGGTGGATGACGCCCTTACGGCGAGAGAACTTATCAAGATAAAGGTGCTCGACACGTCGATGGAGGATCCCCGGGAGGTGGCGGATTTCTTTGCGAAGGAACTGTCGGCCGAGGTGATCCAGGTCGTCGGGTTTACTGTTGTTTTATATCGTAAAAATCCGGAAAAGAAATGATGAGGGGTATTTGTTATGGGCTATTGTGAGGAAATTGCCGAGAAGGTCATCGGCGGCAAGGCGAAGGACGTTGTGGCACTGGTGGAGCAGGCGCTTTCCGAGGGGGAGAACCCGGAGGCGATACTTACCGAGGGACTTATGGCGGGCATGAATGTAATCGGCGAGAGGTTCAAAGCCAATGAAGTCTTCGTGCCTGAGGTGCTCGTTGCCGCGAGGGCGATGAATAAGGGCATGGGCGTGCTGAAGCCTGCATTAGCGAAGGCCGGCGCGGAGCCCCTGGGAAAGGCTGTCATCTGCACAGTCAAGGGCGACATGCATGACATCGGGAAAAACCTGGTCAAGATGATGATCGAGGGAAGAGGCATCGAATGCATAGACCTGGGCTCGGATGTGGACCCGGAGAGAGTGGTGGAAGCGGTGAAGGAGAGCGGCGCACAGATCGTCTGCCTCTCGGCCCTTCTTACCACGACAATGAACGGTCAGAGGGACGTTATCGAAGCGCTGAAGGCCGCCGGAATAAGGGATCAGGTCAGGGTCATGGTGGGCGGTGCTCCCGTGACACAGGCTTTTGCGGATGAGATCGGCGCGGACTACTATACGCTGGATGCCGCAAGCGCAGCAGAGGTGGCGGAGAAGGCTCTCAAGGAAATGAACGTAAAATGAATAATCGTGAGAGGACCTACAACATATTGCACTTTAGGGGTGCCGACAGGATGCCTGCCGTGCATTTCGGTTACTGGCCCGAGCTTCTTTCCGAGTGGGCAGATCAGGGATATATCGACAGGTCTATTCTCGAGGGATATTGCGACGGCGGCCCCAAAGACAACGAGCTTGACAGGATAATAGGCTGGGACTACAACTGGCAGCACAATTACTGCGGCTACAACGGTCTTCTGCCCCCCTTTGAGCGAAAAGTCGTGAAGGAGTTTCCGGACGGCGCCAAAGCGGTCCAAAACGGCAACGGCATCATCGAGAAGATCTACCCCGGCACTGTTTCCATACCTGCCGAATACGATTACCTGCTAAAAGACAGGGAGGCTTTTGAGACCCTTTTCAGGCCCAAAATGGCCGTAGATATCGAAAAAAGAGTCAATTTCGATTTTTTCAGAAATTTCAACAGAGATATATATGAAAAAACCAATGTGCCCATCGGGATACACCTTGGTTCCGTAATGGGAAGCATCAGGGACATGACGTCCGTCATGGGTATGAGCTATCTCATGTACGACGAGGACGAGGAGCTATTCGGGGACATTGTGGACGCCTACGCGGACATGCAGTACGAGGTGGCGAAGGCGGTGCTTGAGACCGGCGCCAAATTCGACTTTGCCCACTACTGGGAGGATATATGCTTTAACGGCGGACCCCTTTTGAGTCCCGTGAAATTTGAGGAACTCTGCGCAAAGCACTACAGGAAGCGCACCGAGCTGTGCCACTCCCACGGCATCGACATCATATCTCTCGACTGCGACGGCGTGGTGGAAAAGCTGCTGCCGGTCTGGGTGGAAAACGGCGTCAACGTGATGTTCCCCATAGAGGTGGGCACCTGGGGTGACCAGTTTGAGAAGGCCAGAAAGCGCTACGGGAAAGCGGTGCTGGGCGTGGGAGGTATGGACAAGACTGCCCTCAGAAAGGACAAAAAAGCCGTTGACGTAGAGCTTGAGAGAATGAAGAGGCTTTCCGCCCTGGGAGGCTTCATACCCTGCCCGGACCACAGGCTGATGCCGGGTACGAAATTCGAGCTGGTCGTTTACTATTGCGAGGAGATCAAAAAAATTGGCGGGTAAGATATCTGCGGAAAGAGACGGGGGCTATATAAGAGTTGCCGTCCCGGATATATACAGAGGTATGACCGCATCCGAGGCCCTAAGACTTATGGGCCTTGATATCGATCTTCCCTGCGGCGGAAACGGCCGATGCGGCAAGTGCTCAGGGTACATCGAGACGGTCACGGACGGCGTTAAGAAAGTCATGCCCGTGAAGCTTTGCCGGAGCGCTGTCCCGAATGAGGGGGCTGTCACCGTGGGCTTTCCCGAGACACTGCTGCTGGGTGGTACAAATGTCGATGTTTCCGGGGAAAACTGCGATGCCTGCGGGGAGTCTGAAAGCAGCGACGGATTTCTGGCCGTGGATATCGGAACCACTACCGTTGAGGCCGTGCTGAAGTGCTGCGGCAGGACTCTTGGCCACTTTGCGGGGCTAAATCCTCAGAAAAAATACGGCGCCGACGTCATTTCGAGGATCGCGTTTTCAAAAACTCCCGGCGGTCTTGAGAGAATGACAGGCGACATTAGACTATGCATAAACAATATGCTTGAAGCCGGAAGAAAAAAGCACCCCGGCCTGAAGATCGGGAACGTATACATTGCAGGAAACACCACGATGCAGCACCTGTTCATGGGAGTGTCGCCCGAGAGCATGGGCCATTATCCCTTTACACCGGCGTTTACAGAAGCGAGGCAGTTAAAAGGCGCGGAAATTGGCGTCAATGCCGAAAACGTGACGGTCCTTCCTTCTGCGGATGCTTTCATTGGCGCTGACGTGGTGGCGGGGGCTGAGCTTTACCTCGAAGATCCGGATCTTCCACCCACGCTTTTCATAGACCTGGGAACCAACGGCGAAATGGTCTTAAAGTCAGGCGGCAGGTATTATGCGACTTCTTCCGCGGCGGGACCGTGCTTTGAAGGCGCCAATATCAGCTGCGGCACAGGCGGCATAGAGGGTGCGATCTCGGATGTGAAGGACTCGGAGAGAGGGCTTGTCATCGGGACCATTGGCGATAAGGCTCCTGTGGGGATCTGCGGCTCGGGACTTTTGAGTCTTGTGGCGGTGCTTCTCGAAAGAGGGGTCATTGACGAGACGGGTCTTATGGAGGAGGACCTTGAGATATGTGGCTTCCTTAAAACTCCGGGCGGGGAGAAACCTGTTCAGACAGGCATTTCTCTTACCAGAAAGGACGTAAGAGAATTTCAACTCGCCAAGGCCGCAATCCGGACAGGTGTCGAAATACTTCTCGAAAAGGCGGGTCTTGAGGCAAAAGATATTGAGACTGTCTACACCGCGGGGGGCCTGGGAACCCACATTGATCCTTCCGCCGCGATAAGGACAGGGCTGCTGCCGCCGGAATTCAAGGGAAAGTGCAAAGCGCCCGGAAACACATCGCTTTACGGTGCGACGGCTGCGGGAGACGACCCGACGTTTCTCGAAAAGGCATCGGCCCTTGCTTTGAAATTTGAAACTTTCTCGCTTAACGACGCGAAGAACTTCAGCGAAAAATTTATCGACAATATGTATTTTGACTGATACGTTAACACTTTAGTAAACCGGGAGGAAGCAATGATTTCGTTTTTTAACGGATTTGATCACAATATTCTTTCATTCTGGCACTCCCTGGCGGAGAGCACCGGAGGTGCGCTTACGCCTCTGTTCAAGTTTATCACGCTAATCGGGGAGAAGGGCATCTGGATGCTCGTCCTTGCCGTGATACTTATGTGCTTTGCTAAAACAAGAAAGATAGGCATATGCCTGTTCGGCGCCGTGTGCTGCGGTGCCCTCGTAACCAATATCGTCCTCAAGGACCTTATCGCAAGGCCGAGGCCTTTTGAGGTGGCCGGCCTTGATTACAGAAGCTGGTGGATCGCGATAGGCCAGCCCTTCGAGGACGGGTATTCATTCCCCTCGGGCCACGTAACTGCCGCGGCGGCGGGAGTCCTTGCCATGGCTTTCACCTGGGACAAAAAGGTCCTGCTGGCAGGCGTGCCCTACGTAATGCTCATGGGCGCCGCCAGAAACTACCTTATGGCCCACTATCCGACGGACGTTCTGGGCGGCTGCGCCGTGGGACTTTTCTCTGCGGTGGTGGCCTACGGCATCACGGTGTTTATATACTGGCTTCTGGAAAAATACGAGAAAACGAAGCTTGCGCGGCTGGTGCTTTACGATATTGACGCCGCCAAACTGTTCAGGCCTCTGATTGCAAAGATCAAGGAGAGAAGGGCCGCCACGGAAGAGGAGACTATAGATGACGAAGAGGACGAGACGGAGGAGCTCCTTACGGTGACACCGGGCGAGCAGCCGGATGAGGAAGATGAACAGAGCCCTGAAGATGATGCTCCGGAAGATGCTGAACGGGAAGATGTCCGTGAGGAAGAGCCGGAGGATGACGGGGAGATTGAGATCAGGTTTTTCCTGGATGACGATAAGTAAAAAGGGCCCACGTCGACCACGTTTCATCGAGGAGCGATTCTTCACGAAGTGAAGCCAAGTGACGAGATGCAAGGTGCGAGACGCGAGCGGTGCCGGACAAGGTAATAGTTAAAGGGGTGCCGCTAAGGTAATAAGTAAGAGGTAATAGGTAAGAGTGGCTGGCGCAAGGGGGTGCCGCCCAAAGTAATAAGTAACAGGTAAGAAGTAATAGGTGCTGGTAAAAAGATGACGGATAATAAGAACAAACTGCTGAATGAGCTGGGAATATCGGACAGAGTGATCGCTTACGGAGAGGCTGCCCTTTCGAAGCTTGAAAAGAGATTCAAAGAAATAGATGAGATCGCGGAGCGCAACCAGGCGAAGGTGCTGCTGGCGATGAGCAAAAACCGGGTCAGCGCGGCCTGCTTTGCGGGAAGCACGGGCTACGGTTACGACGACCTTGGACGGGACACCCTGGAAAAAGTCTATTCGGATACGTTCCACACGGAGGCGGCATTGGTGAGGCCACAGATCACATGCGGGACCCATGCTTTGGCCGTTGCTCTTTCAGCAAACCTGAGGCCCGGCGAGGAGCTTCTTTCCATAAACGGTGCCCCATACGATACGCTGCAGGAAGTTATAGGCATAAGGCCCAGCCCCTGTTCCCTTGCCGAAATGGGTGTGAACTATTCCCAGGTGGAGCTGAACCGGGAGGGCCGCTTTGACTTTGACGCCATTGCGGGGGCTATAAGCAGTGACACGGCGCTTGTGGCGATCCAGCGATCCAAGGGCTACTCCATGAGGCCCAGCTTTTCGGTGGATGAGATAGGTGAGGCGATAGCTTTCGTAAAGAAGCTGAAACCCGGAGTCAAGGTCATGGTGGACAACTGCTACGGCGAGTTTACGGAGCTTATCGAGCCATCGGACGTGGGAGCGGACATGACCGTGGGGTCCCTTATAAAGAACCCGGGCGGCGGACTTGCGCCTTCAGGCGGATATATCTGCGGAACGAAGGAGTGTGTTGAAAGGTGCGGCTACAGGCTTTCCGCGCCGGGCCTGGGAAGCGAAGTCGGGGCCAATTTCGGCATAATCGACAGACTCTACCAGGGCTTTTTCCTTGCTCCTACAGTGACCGCGGCGGCCGAAAAGGGCGCCATATTTGCGGCCGCCCTTTATGAGCCCCTTGGTTTCAATTGCGTGCCGAAGGCGTCGGAAAAACGCCACGATATCATACAGTCCATAGAGCTCGGCAGCGAGGAGGCCATGCTGGCTTTCTGCAAGGGAATTCAGCTTGCGGCTCCGGTGGATGCCTACGTGACGCCCCTTCCCTGGGACATGCCGGGCTACGACGATAAGGTGGTCATGGCTGCGGGTGCCTTCATTCAGGGGTCCTCCATCGAGCTTTCGGCGGACGGTCCCATAAGGGAGCCTTACGCGGTCTATTTTCAGGGCGGCCTGACCTGGGCCCACGCAAAACTGGGCATCCTGATGAGCCTCCAGGAGATGATGAATAAAGGCGCAGTTAATCTGTAAAAATCCGTAAAGATCCTTAAAAGGAGTATTCTCATCCCGGCCATTCTTGCCACGAATATTTCTTTGTGATAAAATGAGTTCGCAAAACCAACCCGAAAGGACGGAGTGCTGTGAAGAAAAGCCAATTTATAACGATTTTCATACTGCTCATCGTGGCGTCTGTCATCATTTGCATAGGATGCTTCATCGACGATCCGAAGGATAAGTCGAATGAAACGCCCAGCCCTTCCAGCGCCGTCGATATTCTGCCCACCATGAAGCCCCTTGAGACGGAGCCGGTGGCGGAGGAGACTCCGGAGCCCGGTGCGACAGAGGAGCCGATCGAGACCGGAACCAAAGACCCTGCCTCGAAAACACCCCTTCCGAGCATTCCTTTCCCGAACATCAGTAACCTTGGTTTTGCAAGATATGACAACACGTTCGACCATTTCTCCACCAAATGGGTCACGGGTGAGAACAACCAGAACAAGGCCGTGATACTTGATACGGTCCTTGAAAAGATCAAAGACATTGACTACGTTTTCTACACCGTGGAATCCGAGACCGAGTGGAACCACTACATGACGTTCGTTCTCCACTGGGAGACGGGCTATACCGGCGAGCTGCTGGACCTCCTCAAGAAATACGACGTGAAGGCTGTGTTCTTCGTAACGAAGATGTACATTGAGAAGAACCCCGACCTGGTCCGCAGGATGAAGGAGGAAGGCCACATCATAGGCAGCAGAGGCCAGATCGCCGACGGCGGTGAGATGACCGAGGCAAAGCTTAAGGAGCAGACCGCGGAAGAGTTTTACCAGGGACTCCTTGGCGTGGAGAAGGCCTACCAGGATCTGTTCGGTTCCACAGAAAGAATGTATCTTTACAGACCGGACTATTTCAGTGAGAGGACCCTCAAGGTGGCTGAGGCCGCGGGATATACCGTTGTTTTCAGAACCTACACGTATTACTCCGACGCAGCGGAATACCAGAACAAATCCGTCGAGGAGCTGGTGATCAGATTCAACGCGAGGGCCGCATACAACGGATCCGTTTCGGAGTTCATTCCCGAGAAAAAATGTATCGATGCGCTTGAAGGTTTCATCAAGAACTGCATTGACCAGAAGATCAATTTTAAACTCGTTGAGAGAAGGCATTAACCAATGAACAAAGCTGTAATAACAATACTTGGCGCTGACAGGGTGGGCATCATTGCCGCCGTGAGCACATACCTTGCAAAGGTAAACGTAAACATTTTGGACATCAACCAGACGATAATGGAAGAACTTTTCACGATGGTCACGATGGTTGACATAAACGAGGCCACCAAACCCTTCGATGAGATATACAACGACCTTAATGAGCTGGGAAAAGAGCTTGGCGTCGTGATCCAGATCCAGAGAGCGGAAATTTTCCAGTCGATGCATAAAATATGAGCGCCGGGACAGCCCGCTAATCTGCGCCGAACCTATGACCAACGGGACGGCGCATAATTTTTTAACCAATGAAAGAAGAAAGCAATGCTAATATCAGTTGACGAGATCAGACAAACAATACACATGATCCAGTCCGAGCACCTCGATATAAGGACTGTTACGATGGGAATCAGCCTGCTGGACTGCATAAGAAGTGATTTCGAGGCCACCAAAAAAGCGGTCTACGATAAGATCTGCAGATGTGCGGAGAGGCTGGTGCCTGAGTGCGAGGCCATTGAAAGGGAACTGGGCATACCGATAGTAAACAAGAGAATTTCCATCACACCCGCTTCGATCATTTGCGGAGGAGCGACGCCAAAGCAGTGCGCCGAGCTTGCGGTGACTCTCGAAGAGGCCGCGAAGGCTGTGAACGTGAATTTTATCGGCGGTTATTCGGCGCTGGTCCATAAAGGGTTCACGTCTGCCGACAAGGCTCTCATCGCTTCCATCCCGGAGGCACTGGCTGCCACCACAAGGGTCTGCTCAAGCGTCAACGTGGCCACCACCAAGGCGGGCATAAACATGGACGCAGTAAAAGAGATGGGCATCCTCATTAAAAAAGCCGCGGAGCTTACCAAAGATTCCGGCGGTTCCGCCTGCGCAAGACTGGTGGTATTCGCCAATGCCCCGGAGGACAATCCCTTCATGGCCGGCGCTTTCCACGGTGTGGGCGAGCCTGAAACAGTGATCAACGTGGGCGTCAGCGGCCCCGGCGTTGTGAAGTGCGCCATCGAAAAGGTGAGAGGCGAGGACTTCACGGTTCTGGCTGAGACCGTAAAGAAGACCGCGTTTAAGATCACCAGGATGGGTCAGCTTGTGGCCAAGGAAGCCAGCAGAAGGCTGGGCGTGGAGTTCGGCATAGTCGATCTGTCCCTCGCCCCGACCCCTGCGGTGGGCGACAGCGTAGCGAGAATTATTGAAGAGATGGGCATCAGCAACTGCGGAGGGCCCGGCACAACGGCGGCTCTTGCGCTTCTTAACGACGCAGTCAAAAAAGGCGGCGTAATGGCATCCTCCCACGTTGGCGGCCTCAGTGGAGCGTTTATTCCTGTGAGCGAAGACGAGGGAATGATCGCGGCGGTAAGGTCCGGCTCCCTGTCCCTTGAAAAGCTGGAGGCTATGACCTGTGTCTGCTCGGTGGGACTTGATATGATAGCTGTCCCGGGAAGCACTCCCGCGTCGACACTTTCGGCAATAATTGCGGACGAAATATCCATTGGCGTTATTAACAACAAGACCACTGCGGTGAGGATAATCCCCGTTCCCGGTATGGCAGAGGGCGACACGGTGGAGTTCGGCGGACTTCTGGGCGAAGCGCCGGTAATGAGCGTCAGGAAAGCCGACAGCAGTTTGTTTATCGACAGGGGAGGCAGAATACCCGCCCCGATACACAGTCTCAGGAACTGACGTTAAGGCGGTTTTATCACCGGGGGATAAAAAGATGGCAAAAATAGGCATTTTAGGCGGTACCTTCGATCCCGTCCACATTGGGCATATTGAGTGCGCTCTCATGGCCAGGGAGCAGTTTAGCCTGTCCAAGATCCTTTTTCTACCCTCCGGAAATCCTCCTCACCGGTTCGCAAACAGAGTTACTCCGGCACTGACCAGGGCAAAGCTTGCGGAGCTCGGAATAAAAGGTATAGACGGCCTTGAGGTGAGTTATGTTGAGGTCGAAAAAACCGGTTACACGTATACCTCCGACACATTGGCGGAAATGAAAGCAATGTGCCCCGGGGATGAGTTGTTTTTCATCATTGGCGTCGATGCCGCAGCCCGGGTAAAGGAGTGGAAGGACGCGGAAAAGCTCAAGGACTATTGCACCTTCATACTGGTCGGGAGAGCTGACACCCACCCGATTGTTTACATGAATGCAAAGGAAGCGCTGGCTGCGATAGGTGCTTCTTTCGAAGTTTTAAAAAAGCCCATCACGCCGGTATCCTCAACAGAGCTGAGAGCAGCGTTCAGAGACGGGAAGGAGCTTCGCGACGGACTTATCCCGCAGGACGAAGCCCGGTATATCATTGAAAACGAGATCTACATAGACAAACCAATGTCGCCGGAGCAGATCACCGAGGACCTAAGGTCCGTTCTTCCGACAAAAAGGTTTGTTCACAGTCTGGGTGTTTCGAAGGAGGCTGTACGCCTCGCAGAAAAATTCGGAGCAGACAAGGAAAAGGCGAAGCTTGCGGGGCTTCTTCACGACTGCGCCAAGGGTGTGACTGTAGACCAGCTGCGCTGGGCCGACATGAGGATGGAGGACTTTTCCGATGATCCGGCTGCGGGCTTCAGCTACAGGGTGCTGCACGGCCCCCTCGGCGCCAAGGTTGCGAAAAGCAGATACGGGGTGACCGATGAAGAGGTGCTGAGCGCAATTTCAAAGCACACGACCGGGGGCAGAGACATGAGCCTCCTTGATCAGATCATATTCATAGCGGACTACACCGAGGAGAACCGCTCCGGCGGGTTCTTTGAGAAGGTGCGGGATCTTGTGGAAACAGAGGGCCTGCTTCCGGCGATTGCTTTTTCCTGCGACGAGACCATAAAGACGATACTGAGCAGGGGCGAGCCGATAGACGTCAGGACGGTTTATACCAGGAATATGGCCTTGGCGAGAGCGGTGCCGGACAAAGTAATAAGTAATAAGTAAGAAGTAAAAGGCACCTGCGTGAAGTGCCGCCCTAAGTAATAGTTTGAGGGGTGCCGCTCAAGTAATAGGTAAAAGGTAAAAGGTAATAGGTAAAAAGTAAAAGCGGCTGCGCGAGGGGTGCCGCTCAAGTAATAGGTAAAAGGTAATAGATTATAGGTAATATAGGGGAAAGTAACAGTTAACGGAGGATTTTAAATGGTTGCGGATGTAATGGTAGAAAAGATAAAAAAGGTGCTTGAGGACAGGAAGGCGAAGAATATCGAGGTGATCCCATTGGCGGATAAGACCATCGTCACGGATTATTTTGTGATCGCCAGCGGTACGTCGACCACCCAGCTTCGCGGCATGGCGGATGAGGTCATTGCCGAGCTTAAGAAGGAGGGCGTGACGCCAATGGGTGTCGAAGGCTACGACAGCGCCTCCTGGATACTTATTGATTTTCTTGACGTAGTGGTGCACCTGT
The DNA here is from genome assembly GCA_017444825.1 of Clostridia bacterium. Lineage (GTDB taxonomy): Bacteria > Bacillota > Clostridia > UBA1212 > UBA1212 > UBA1212. The sequence goes on along the minus strand of JAFSVU010000014.1, from coordinate 36,724 downwards.
TCCAGCAGAGCGAGAGGGAGTTCTACAATCTCGAAAAGCTCTGGTCGGGGACGGCTGCCGCGAAAAGAAAGAACGAGGCTGAAAACGCCTAAGGGCGTAGAGACCTGAGAAAGGACTAAAGGCTTTGAAAAAGCTTTACATATTTGATTTTGACGGGACGATCTCGTATACCGGCGACGACATTGCGGTGTCGCTTAACGAGGTGAGAGAAAAATACGGGCTGGAGGCGCTTGGCGTAAGTGAGGTGCTGAAGTTCGTGGGCTACGGGGCGAGGTTTCTTATCGAGAACACGCTGAACGTGCCCGGGGAGCCTTTGGACAAGATCCTTGAGGAGTACAAGGCCTCATATTTTGTTCACTGCTGCGACACTTCAGTGCCCTATGACGGACTGGCGGAGATCCTGGACGTTATAAGGGAGCGGGGAGACCTGGCGGCTCTTTTCACCAATAAGCCTCTTAAGATCGCGGTGAAGACTCTTGACCGGTTCGGGATCAAGGACAAGTTCAACTCGATCTATTGCCCCGAAAACCTGACCAAAAGAAAGCCGGACCCCGAAGGGATATTCCGCTCCATGGAGGATGCGGGGACAGACACTGCATCGACCGTGATGGTGGGCGACTCAAAGGCTGACATTGACGCGGGAAGGGCTGCGGGAGTTAAGACCTGCGGATGCCTCTACGGCATGGGCGACAGAGAAAAGCTTCTTGCGGCTGGGCCGGATTTTACGGTAAACGACATAAGAGAGGTCGCGGACTTAAAGCTTTAACGCAAAGGACTGGCTTTCAAGCTGAAAACTACAAATAAAGGCTACAACAAGATCCCGCGGGAGGCAGGCCCTGCGGGATCTTGTTGTAAACAGATGTTGCTAAATTTAGGGAAAGTTCAGAACCTTCCGCCGCCACCGCCGTGGGACCTGCCCGAGGAACCGCTGGAGTGGGAATGGCCGCCGCCTCCCGAAGAACCGCCAGAGGATGACTGGTGGACCACCCTTGTTACGGAGGAACGGACAAAGACCTGGTTTTTATCGCGAATGTGCACCGTGGAGGAGTCGATGTATGTCGATGCGGGCGTTACGGTCATTTTGTTATACGAATTGGCAGTGCGGATCAAAGTAACGATGGCGCCTATGAAAACCGCAATGGCTATGGACCAGAAATAGTGCCCGAATGTGAGCGGGTAGTGGCCGGTGATCAGCTTCCATTTCGTGAAGGTTATAAAGGTGTTTGCGGCTTTTACAAAAGAGTTGCCGGAGAAGGAGTTCAGTTTACCGCCAATGCTCTCCCTCAGCGTCTCGTAATCCACGAGGATTCGACCCGCGGCTTTTTGACCTGCGCCTGCGATGGCACATTCAAGGTAGCCGTTGTCGTCATATATTACCAGAAGGACTCCCTCGTCTTCTCCGCCGTAGCCCAGGCTTCTGATCTTATCGTATGCATATTCGTAAAGAGTATAATCCGAACCATAATAGCCGTGGTTGTATGCGACGACCGCCTCGGGACCGAACTCGGACACGTTGTAGTCGTTAAGGGTGATGATCATAAGATCTGCCTTGGCCTTGGCGCTTGCCTTGGTGAGTTTTTCCCGGATAATTTCGAGATCTTCGCTGCCAAACACCTTCGCGCTGTCGGTAATAAACCCGGGCTCCGAAGCTTTTTCCCCGGGCGTTACGACAGTGTAAACGCCGGCGTCATCGGGATCGTAATACTCAGGCGTCTCCAAAAAACTGACGTATCTCACCAGCCCTGCCACGCACTCTGCGGAACTCTTCGCGGTTTCGGTAAAGAGAGCCTGCTCGTTTTTCTCGCCGTAATAAAGGTCCCGGGCCTTGCCCGCAGAGTAGCAGGTGGATTCAAAGCCGTCCGGACCCTTGGTTATGGCAAATATCACCGCGCTCTGATCCGTATCGTCATTGTTGTAACCGCCTAAACTGTTTGAGTTCAGGAAGTCCGCGGCGTAGTCGTTAAGGTTGTAGTCCACGCCTCTTTCTCTGTAAAAATCAGCGGCTTCTTCGCCGAAATCCGAGGCGGAAAAACCGTTTTTGACCGTGAGAAGGATGAAGTCAGACTCGTATTTTGCCTCCAGTTCTTTGAAGAGAGGGAGTATCGCAGAGGTGTCCCCGTCCGAAAGAATGCCGGCATCGTCGTAAACAAAGTCCCCGTTCACAAAGGTTTCCTTGCCGAAATCGTATTTTTGACTGACCGCAGCCTGTTTTGCCACGGATTCCACGTAATCAATGTACCACTCAACAGCGGTGTCGTACCGGCCGCTTGCAAGATACCCCTGAACTCCGCTCTTCAAGGCGCTGATATGGCCCTCGAACTCGTACTCGGCGTCACCCGTGGTGATAAACCAATACATCCTGTTGTCGGGATCCATGTTGATGCCCATGATGATGCCGCTGTAGGTGCTTCCGTACCCGTAGCCTTTGTAGTCAAAATAATCCGCAAGGTAGTCGTCGAAACCCATGCCCCCGTAGATGTCACGGTAGTAGTCCTCGACCTTTTCGCCGAACTCGGATGCGGAATAGCCGTCCACCGTAAGGACCACCACGTCCGTTTTGTAGCGCTGCCCGATCTCGCCAATGCGCTCCGCGGCGGTCTCCTCAAACTCATCGGAGAGGATGCCTGCATTGTCAATGACTCTCGGCGCATTGTAGTCGTGGAAGGGCTCAAAATCAACGTAAGCTTTTGCGGTCGGGATGAGAAGCAATGCCGGAGCAAGTATGACCAATGCCGCCAGGATGAACGTCAAAATCTTCTTTGAAATCTTCATGACAGTCCTCCTTTCACCGCATCAGGAACATCAGGAGCATCAGCACGACCGCAATGATGCCCGAAACTATTCCGAAGGTCTTGAACCAGCGGGCCTTGGACTTGGGGAAGTCTCCCACTATTTTGCCTGTCTGACCGTTTATGGTATATTCGTAAGTCTTGCCGTTGTACTGTGCTTTCATCGTGTAGACCGGCAGCAAGGCGTAGACCGCAGCGGTGTCCTTGAGGCCCAGGTCCTCGCTGACCCGGCGGGAAGTATTGTAGCCCGTAACCTCTTTTGAGAACACATTGGCGACGCCGTCAATGACTCTCGTGTTGACTCTCGGAGCGCACTCCGCGGGTGTGTCGTCGTATCTGTCTGCCATGAAGCCGCTGAGATATCCCGGCGCAAAAGGCTCCAGCTGGGAGTAGTCGTAGGGCTCAAGGAGGTCCATGGTACGGTTGTCCATCTTTATGCTGGCATCAACGGGCACCTTCTTAAAACCGACCTCGCCCTCAACGGTGACGTAATAGTACTTGACCTCGGTGTAGTCGTAGCCCGAGGAGTACCAGGATCTTCTGGTGGTGGTCTCGAAGGTCATGCGGCCGTCAGCTGTGCAGTCATAGAGCCAGAAGGGCACGTAAATACCCTGTGCTTTTTCGATCACCGCGTCTGTGATGAAGTTTTTGGGGAGAAGGCGCTTTTTCTTAAGCAGCGTCTTCCACATATCCGCAATGTTCTTTTTGTCGAATTTAAAGGGAATGATGCAATTTGGGCGCAGGGAACCGGTCAGCTTTTCGTTGATTATGATCTCATTGTCGCAATATGGGCAATGGGTCGCGCTGGTGGTGGCTTCCGTCACGATGTCGGCGCCGCAGTATTTGCAGGAATATGTTACAGTGCCTGTCAGGTCTTCCTTGACGTAGGAGGCCATATGGGCGCCCCAGTCAAAAGAGGGCTCCGCGGAGGCACCGGCTTTTTCTATGTCGGCTATTTCGTATTGGTTGCTGCATGCGGGGCAGAGAAATTTACCAAGCTCTGCGTCGAAAAGCAGCGAAGTGTCGCAGGTGGGACACTTGAAAGAAACCAGATTGTCTTGCATGTCGTTCCTTTCTTTACAACAATCCGGAAACCCGCAGGCCGCAGGTTCCCGGAAAATGATTATTCACATCACCACGTCAGTCTCTGTAGGCGTGAGTTTCTGTGGAGGAAATGTTCAGGAAAGTTTCGCCGTCGATCTGCACAGCGCAGGGCTTGTCGAATTCGACTCTGATGTCCTTGCCGGTGAATACGACGCAGTGCTTTTTCTCGTTCACGAGCTCGCCCTTGAAGATCTTCGGGAAGATCATGAGAGCGTGAAGCGGGATATTGTCGTGCAGGACGACGCATGTGAGTGTGCGCTCTTTGTTCAGTCTGTCCTGATCGGGAGCTACGTTCATGCCGCCGCCGTAGTATCTGCCGTTCATTACAGGTGCGAGCCATGCGTTCTTGAACTCGTGGACCACGCCGTCAACGGTGACCTTGGCGTTTCTCGGTTTGAATTTGAAGAGGAGGCCCTTGATCGCAATGGATGTGTAGTTGATAGGCTTATCGCTGATAGCGCGCAGTCTGTCACCTTCCTCGCAGCAGTAACCGTCGATGCCGAAACCAACGTTGTTAACGAAGCAGTATTCCTTACCGTTAATGATCGTAACGGGGAGCTTCTCAATGTAGGGGTTGATGAGGAGCAGCTCGTCCTTGGAATCTCCCTTCACGTCCTTCCAGAAATCGTTTCCGGAGCCTGCGGGATAGAAGTAGATGTCTCTCTTGAGAGGCCTGTTGTGTACGTCGTTCGCAAGGTGCTGAAGAGTGCCGTCTCCGCCTCCGAAAACAACTTTGACGTCCTCGGGAACCGTGTCGAGGTAATCATATGCGTTTTCGATGGTGGTCACGTCAACGTATTCAAAGGTCTCGCCCGGAAGCAGCTTTTCGATCTCTTTTCCGGTTTCTCTGCCTGCGCCGTTGTTGGCTTTGGGATTAATTAAAACTCTTACCATTATTTCCTCCGAGAGTGCCCGCGATATGCGGGATATTTAAGAGAGCCCGGAACGTTTGAATGCCCCGGGTTCCGATGTTTGTCAGGATCTTTTCTTAAGAACGAAAGCGGCTGCGGCAAGGGCAACTACCGAAAGGCCGGAGATGGATATGATGCTTCCGCATCCCTTCTTCTCCTCGGTCTTACTGCTGTCCGCGGGAGCTTCCGTAGCCGGAGCTTCGGTTGCCTCGGTATCGCCGGTTTCGGGAGCGTCGGTGGGCTCGGCTGTGGGCTCGGGAGTGTCGGTGGGCTCAGGTGTGGCCGTCGGCTCGGGTGTGGGCTCGGGAGTCACTTCTTCGCCCTCGTCAAGCACAACGTAGCAGTGGAAGCCTTCTCCGGGAGCGCTGACGTAATCAATGTCAAACTCGCCTTCCAGAGGCTCACCCTGGCTGAGAACCAGGTATGCGTTTGCTTCGGTGGGGAACATTACTCTGAACGTGTAGCTTCCGCCGGGGAGCTGATCAAATGTCCACTCGAAATCGGGGATGTCGTGGTCGGTCGTTATTTCTTCTTTTATGAGCGCGTCCTCGATATTGTAGTCAAGAGCGGTGGCCTTGGAGGCGTCGGTCTTGAAGATTGCGAGCTGCATGGTTCCGGGCTCGATTCCGGGGAACGTGCTCGCACCTGCCCAGAAAGGCATTCCGATGGTGCTGAAGGGCTTGTTTGCAAAGAACGAAACAGCGCAGTATCCGTCTTCAAATACTGTTGTGACCCATTGGCCACCGTCCTGAACGGCAGATGCAAACCAAAGACCGGGGTTCGGGTTCGGTACCGGATCCTCGAAATCCGCCAGGTAAAGGATCTCACGCTCTTCTTCGGCGCCGACTGTGATAACTTCGCCGTCGTCCGCAGAGACTGCAACGATTCCGAGAACCATAACGGCCAGAATCAAAAGAATTGAAATCAGTTTTTTCATAATCTTATCCTTCCTTTTGTGTAATTTAACAATCTTGCGGTTCGGTTGACCAAGACCGCTTTGGTTTTATTTGACAGTACCTTCCGGTTCTGTGTAGTTACCTGTCTATGAATGCCAGATATCCTTTGTAGGCCCAGTAAACGTCCGCCTTTGAGGCCATCTCGAGGGGGGCGTGCATGCTGAAGAGGGGGACACCGCAGTCGATGACTTCGACGCCCTTGTCTGCCATGAACTGGGCAATGGTCCCGCCGCCTCCGGCGTTCATCTTACCCATCTCGTTGATCTGCCATGCCACGTTCTGCGAATCGAATATTCCGGTGACCTCGGCCACAAACTCTGCGGGAGCATCGGACGTGCCTCCCTTTCCGCCGCTGCCGGTGTATTTTTCAATGGCAATACCGCCGCCCATGAAGGCCGCATTGGATTCGTCATAGACCTCTGCATATGAGGGGTCGAAGGCTGCGGTGACGTCCGCGGAAAGCATCTTGGAGGCTGCGAGACAGCGCTTTGTGGCTAAAAGTGTCTCGTCGTAGCCGTAAAGATCAGCCACCTCCATGGCGAAAAGCTCGAGAGAATTGGACCGCGCGCCTGTGACGCCCACCGATCCGATCTCTTCCTTGTCGGCGAAATATGCCACAGCCGTCTTCGTGGGGATCGATTTCATATCGAGGAGAGCGCGAAGCTCGGTGAAGGCGCAGACTCTGTCGTCGTGACCGTATGCGGCAATGATAGCTCTGTCAAAACCGATGTCTACGGCCTTATCTGCAGGGGTGATCACCAGCTCAGCGTTGATGAAATCGCGCTCTGTGACGTTATATTTCTCCGCCAGATAGGTGAGGATCGCCTGCTTAACAGTGAGAGGCTTGTCTTCGGGGTCTGACTCGTTGATGAAGCCGGGCATTGAACCGACGATGACGTTGAGATGGACCTCGGGATCCATAAATGCATTGGCGGGTTTGCTCATCTGCTGGTGTCCAAGGTGGGGAAGAATGTCGGAGATCATGAATTTCGGATCCCCCTCGTCCTCACCGATGCGGAAGTTGATCTTTGTTCCGTCAGCCTTTACGATAACACCGTGAAGTGCGAGCGGTATCGTGGGCCACTGATACATCTTTATTCCGCCGTAGTAGTGAGTTTTAAAGTAGAGGAAATTGTTCTTCTCCATGATGGGCCAGGGCTTGAGGTCAAGTCTGGGGCAGTCCACGTGAGCGCCCACCAGATTAAAGCCCTCGTCCGGGCGAGATTTACCCAGTTTTGCGATAAAAATGCATCTGTTGTGATGGATGTAGTAAAGCTTTGTGCCGGGAAGCTTGTCGGGAGAGATCTTTTTGGCCTTTACTTCCTCAAGGGAAAGGTAACCGTCGGCTCTCAGCATTTCCACTGCGGTGTCAACAGCCTCACGCTCGGTCTTGCTGTTGTTAAGGAATTTTTTGTAGTCCTCGCAGAAATCAAACACTTCTTTTTTCTGCTCTTCACTCATGTACTGCCACGAGTTTTTGCGTTTAAACTCAAGTGATTCATCAAATTTAGCCATAAGGGATCCTCCATAAAAGAATTCAGAAAAATTATATCATCTTTCAGCATTATTTGCGACTGTTATTTTTAATATAAACGCGGGTGTTCACTGCTTGCGGGTATAAAAAAAGCACGCCTTTTTGGCGCGCTAAAGAAAATGTCAGTGACTGTTACACGGCGGCAAGCACGTGGAGGTTGCGGATCGATGAATCGGATATTGCTCCGTTCACCGCATAGGACTGGGCCTCGAGGGAAGTGCTGCTCTCATCGCCAATGCCATGCTCCTTAAGGCTTTTGATCACAAGCCCCGACACAGCCTCGATCTCAGACCGCTTCCTTGCGGCATCGTCGCCCGCATTGCCGGTGGTTATGATGTTCTCGATAATCGGTTCGAGAAGGGCGCAGGAGGGAATGTCTCTCAGTGCCCGGAAGGTCCATTTGTAATAGGGCCGGTATCTGCCCGCAAGGAGAAATGCCGCTGAAACGGCGCTGTCCGCGAACTCAAAGGCCGCCAGCTGGGCCGCACCGGTCTCCCCGTGGTCAATGCACCTCTGATAGTTGTACTGGCCCGACTGGCCCATGAGCAGGAGGCGTCCCGCCAGTTTTTTCAGCATGACGTCCCTCGGGAAAAAGCTCAGGGACTCCCGGATGCCGGTCAGGAGGCCGTAATTGTCGAAAAAGATCTCGCCGGAGGTGGCCTCAAGGAGCGACTGCTCCGGGACCGAAAACCATTTGCCGAGGGTGAGACTTCCGTCCCTTGAACCTACTGTTTTTTCGAAAAAATCGGAAATTCTTATGACTCCGTGCCTTGCTCCGCCCACCGGTGCGAGCCTCTCTCTTTTGATACCCATGAACTCCTTCGGAAGCTTGGCGTATGCCTTTTCAAGCAGAAATGCATCGCGGCGGCTCACGGTCTCCTCGCCGGGCAGAAAGATGCAGAAGCCGGGCTCGAAATCGTGGTCCCGTGAAACCTCGTCGTCGTAGCCAAGGCACTCCGACCCGCTTCCCGCCAGTCCCACGGCAATAAACGGCAGCAGGTGGCCGAAATCTTTCTCCAGAAGGGGCCGCCCGTATTCCTCGAAATATTTGCGAGAAAGCTCAATTCCCTGCATATATCCTGTCGGCTTCTTTCTTAAGCTCATCCTCCGCGAGGAAATATCCGTAATACCCGAACACCGGGGCGCACTTGTCGCAAACGAAGGCGTAGTAGCCGTCCCTGGGGGCATTGGTTTTTGTGAGATAGTCGTATGCTTTGTCGAGCAGGGCGTAGATATCAGACTCCCCGTCCTCCATTCCGCGGCTTGCCGATATCACGTCAGCCACGTTTAGGCAGGTTATGGCCCGTTCAAGCTCGCCGTGTTCCACGTTGGCCATGCAGCCGTCAGCCTTGTCAAAGGCCTCCAGCGCCTCGTCATAGCGGCCCAGCGCCTTGAAGCAGAGCCCCATGTTGTTGTAGAGACCGCCGAGGAGAGTTTTCGAAATTCCCTCCGTATTTTCGTATATCCTGCGGGCCTTTTGGAACAGCCCAATCGAGCGCTCGTTTTCGGAAAAAGCGTTGCAGGCGGTGGCGCAGTTGACGTAGGTGGTGCCGGCACTGGTGGAGTCCTCAAAGCCGAGCTTGTCCAGAAGCTCCAGGGCGGAGTCCACGTTTTTCAGGGCCTTCTCCTTCTCGCCGCACTTTCTGTAATGGCCAATGAGCTCATTGGTGATGACCAGCATGCCCCGTTTGTCATTGCCGAGGCGGGCCTCCTCAAGCCAGTAGAGCAGATGCCTTTCGGCGCCGGCATAGTCTTTTTTTGCGAGATATTCGTCGTTCTTTTCGATTATGCGCTGCTGGGGAACGGAGCGCACCTCGGGCTCCTTGCCGTATGGCTCGTCACAGAGCAGACAGCGGGGTTCGGCGTAGTCCTCGGGACCCATCGCGTTCGTCTTGGAGAAGTCGTTCATAACCGTTGCTTTTCACCTATAATTTCAGGCTTTTTACTTATTGCCTGATGCGGCACTCCTTCTCGCAGAGCACCTCTTACCTTTTACTTGTTACTTAGTCCGGCACTTCTTGCAGAGCACCTCTTACCTTTTACCTGTTACTTATTACTTAGGGCGGCACTCCCTTAAACTATTCTTCAAGAAGTTTTTCAATAGAGCAGATCTTCACGCACACGCAGAATATCTTTATGGCCGCCTCCAGCTCCTGGATCGGGGGCAGTGTGGGCGCGATGCGGATATTGGTGTCATTGGGGTCCTTTTTGTAGGGATACGTGGCTCCGGCGGGTGTGAACTTCACGCCGCACTCCTTGGCTTTTTCCACAACTGCCGATGCACAGCCGGGGAGGGTATTGACGCTGATGAAGTAACCGCCGTCGGGTTTTGTCCAGCTGAGAATGCCCAGGTCCATGAGCTCGTTTTTGAGTATCCTGTCCACGGCCTCAAATTTAGGGTAGAGGATCTCGGCGTGCTTTTTCATGTGGGCAAGGATGCCGTTGTAGTCCTTGAGGAAGCGGGCGTGGCGGAGCTGGTTTATCTTATCGTAGCAGATGGTCTGGATCGTGAGGTAGGAGAGAAGGAACTTGATGTTCTTCTCGGAACCGCAGACCGCGGAAATACCCGAACCCGGGAAGGTGATCTTGGAGGTGGAGCCGAAGATGAAGACTCTCTCGGGGTTACCGGCTTCCTTGCAGGCCTCCAGCATGTTGAGCTGCTTTGCGGGGCCTTTTCTTAAGAAATGTACGGTGTAGGCATCGTCGCAGAGGATCCTGAAGTCTGCGGCACCGGTTTTCATGGAGGCCAGACGGCGGATCTTCTCATCGGAATAAACTTCGCCCGAGGGGTTTGAATATTTCGGGATCATCCAGAGGCCCTTGACCGCCGGGTCCTTTACAAGCTCCTCCACCATATCCATGTCGGGACCGTCTCCCTGAAGAGGCACGGCTATAAGATCAAAACCCAGCTTCTCGGTGATCAGAAAGTGGCGGTCGTATCCGGGAACCGGGCAGATCCATTTGATCTTTTCATCTTTGCACCAGGGCTTGCACCCTTCGGTGCCTGTGCCGAAAAGCATGAACCTTACAAGAAGGTCGTACATTAAGTTGAGGCTGGAATTTCCGCCCACGACTATCTCGTCAGTGCCAACGCCAAGCATCTCAGACATGAGCTTTTTTGCCTCCGGAATTCCGTCCAGGACGCCGTAGTTCCTGACCTCCTGATTTGAGATGGAGCTGTAGCCCTTGAGAAGCTTCTGGCTCTCCATTTCGTTCGAGAGCTCCAGCTGGGCGCTGCAGGGTTTGCCGCGGGTCATGTCGTAGCTGAGACCGAGATTTTTGTAATCGTAATATTTCCTGTACTCGTCGCTGAGTATTGCGATCAGTTCTTTTTTGCTGAGGTCCTTGTATTGCATTGGCGTTTCCTTTCTCTATTTCCTTCCGAGGGTCTTGTTAACATCATCTAAGAATTTCACCGCGTTGTCTCTGAAGATCATGTGCCTCTCTTCGTCGGTGAGCTCGAGCTTCATAAAATCCTCAAGCTCCGCAGTGTGCTTCTGCATAGGGTAATCGGTGCCCCAAAAAACGTGGCTGACGCCGTGAGCTCTTATGATCCTGACCGAATCCTTGGGGTCGATGAAACGGATGGCGCTGCTGGTGTCAAAATATATGTTGGGATGTCCCAGGTACCCCTTGAGAGCCACCACTCTGTCCCACTCGCTGTAGCCGCCGAGGTGAGCGCAGATGCAGGTGAGCTTCGGAAAGTCCTTGAGGATCCTCAAAACTCTCTCCGGATTCGAGTAGCTGTAGCGCTTGTCCCCCGTGTGGAAAAGGATCGGAAGCCGTCCCTCCGCCGCCTCGTAAATAGGATAAGCCTCCCTGTCGTCAATGGCAAACTTCTGAAAATCGGGGTGCAGCTTGATGCCCGAAAGACCGATGTCCACTATCCTGTCCACCTCTCCGGCGATATCGCTGTAGCCCGGGTGCATGGTTCCGAAACCAATGAACTCCGGATGCCTCTCCGTCTCCCCCGCCACGAAGCTGTTGATGGCAGTCACCTGAAGCGGTGTGGTCGCGGTGGAGCAGACCAGACATTTCTCGACGCCGATCTCCGACGCGGATTCGATGAGGTCCTCGGAGTAGCCTTTTTTAACCATGGGGATACCGTAGAACCCTCCGATTGACGAAACTGCCTTTTCCGCTATTTTCTGCGGGAAAATGTGAGTATGCATATCGTAGATAAACTTTTCCACGCGCGTCCCCCCTTTTGCAAAACCAATGGTATCCGGCGTTTTACGGAAACCGCCGTCACAATAAAAATGTGATTTTACCACCGCAAAGGGCAAGATTCAAGCAAAAAAAGCGAAGCAGGGCTCTGAGAAAGAAGGGCGATGCTTCGCGACAATTTCGAAAAAAACGGTGTTTAACGCTTCGGCATATCCGCGGGATCCGACTCCTCTATGGCGATAAAGAAGCCGCCTCTTGCAAAGTGTGCCTTGCAGAAGACGTAGGGCGTGCTGGAACTGATGAACAGCGTGGGCCTTGTGGAGTCTCTCGTGGTGGTGTGGGTGATGTGGAGCTGATGGGCGCCGTAGGGGACGCTGATCCTTACAGACTCCTTGTTCGCAAGGTGTCCGTAGGGTTGTTCGTCCACGTAAATGCCCATGCCGACTGCGGCGCCGGCCATATGGCCCATTCTGTACACCTGGATATAGCCGCCTTTTTCAAGCAGAGCCTGGCAGGTGGGGCATTTTTCCTGGTCCGGGGTACCGTTAAAAACGTGGCCCGAGGGGCATCTGTAGCGGACCTTCACCCCTGCAAAATCCCTGTCGTATTGGGCCGCCGCGGGTGAGGGCTGAATGGGCTGCTGAACCGGCTGAGGCTGGGGAACGAACTGAGGCTGCGGCGCGGCCTGAGGCTGAGGGGCGGTCTGTGGTTGAGAATCTGCCTGAGACTGCATGACTACAAGCGGTGAGATCCTGGCTCCGCATCCGGAACAAAAATTGGCTGCGGGTAGTAGCTGCTTCCCGCATTTTGTACAAAATGCCATATAAATATCCTCCTTTTTTACCGGCGCCAAGCAAACGCCGTCAATCAAATAGCTATGAGCTTATTATACATATCCGGACGTCCGCCGGTCAATATCCGACCTGATATTTTCTGATGAAATAGGAAGGTGTGCAGCTCCAGGCGTGGCAGAAGCTGTTTATGGTCACGTCGCCGTAGGGCGAGGCCTCCCGGTCCCCGGGAACATATACCTCCGGGAAGCAGTCGCAGCCCCTCTCCAGCATGCCTCCCCAGTGACACCTGATCAGTGAGAAAGCCTCGTCCTTAAGACCCGCCTTTATCAGCGCCTCCGCATAATAGTGCATCGCATAAGGTGTGACGGGGTCCACCATGGCGGTTTTCAGGGTCGCGCGCATCACATTGGTCTCCTCTGCGGCGTCAAGGACTCCCGCCAAAACCGCCCACATCTGGGAGTGGATGGAGAGCTGCCCCGAAACGCCCCGGAAAAGGCTGAGGCTCTTATCGTACAAACCAATGAGCGCCGGAGACACGCCGTCTATGCGCTCCTTAAGCGCAAGCTTCTCTTCGGAAGTACCCGCGATATCCGCCAGAAACAGAGCTTCTTTCAGCATCGAAACGATGATGCCGAGAGCTGCGCAGGATTTGTCGAGGGCGGGGCACCAGTCTATGAAATAGAGGTCCGTATTTGCTCTGCGACCCGCGTCGAGAAAAGCTTTATACGCGATCTCCGTCTGCCTTAAGGCTGTGGGCCAGAGCTCTTTTACCACATCGTCGCGGCCTGTGGCTCTGTAATAGTCGGCCAAAACGCCAATGAAAAACAGTGCGTAGTCGTGGAGGATCCAGGACTGCTTTTTAAGCACCGGCTCGTGGAAGACCGCTGATGAAAGACAACCGTCTTCGTGTGCCAGCCCCGCGAAAAGGTACAGGCAACGGAGCACCAGATCGTTGTTTTTGAAGGTGTAATAATTGGTCTTCGCCTGAAGATACAGGTCGCCAAGCCACAGCCTGCGATCCCGCTTGGGGCCGTCCTCAAAGACCTGCTGCATGCAGTCCCGGAGAGTCAGAACTCCGGCTTTGTCGATCCTTGCGAGCAGCGGATCGGTGCCCTCGGGAAGGGGTTCGACCAAAGCCTCGTCTCCTGACGTCACCGCCTTTACAAAGCAGTCCCTGTAAACCACCGAGTAGCTGGTGTTTGTCGTAAATCTGATCTTAACGTACCTGAAGGCGTAGCGGCGGGGAAGCACGATCGGAGCGTACGGGTCGTCCACGAGCAGGTTTGCTACCTGGAGCCAGGATGAGGACAGGCCTCCGGTGTAGGGCTTCCCGGTGTCCTCGCAGAGGTTCTCGAAAAACCTGAATTCCACGGCAAGGGGCGCGTCCGCCGCATCGTCTCCGGGCCTTTTTACGTCAAGCCGGAGAGTGAGATGGCCGACGAAGTGGGAGCCGAAATCAAGAAGAAAACAGTCTCCCTCCCTCATGAGTTTATCTGCCTCCGGCATTCCGGAGGTGGGCCTTACGGTCTTCTCCCGAAGCACAGGCATGAGGTCATTTGCTTTTTTCAGAAAATCCATAATACAATCCTTCTTCAGCGTCTTTTGTTTTTGCCTTTTTTAAGGGATAAACCAATGCCGGCTCCGATGACCGCGGCAGCCGCTCCCGCTCCCGCGAAGACGCTTCCGCAGCCTTTCTTTGTTTCTTTCGCGCGGGGAGATTCGCCCGCCGCAAACTGGTATTTAAACCTGCCTCCCGGGGCTGTGTCTCCGAGGGTGTAGAGCTCCAGGGGGTCGCTGCCGTCTGCGAGGTTGTTGTCGGCCCACTTGAAATTGATCACGAAGGGCACGTCCTTGTCGATGTCCAGGGCTTCGCGGGGAATCTTAAGCTGGAGGACGTTGGCGCTTACCTTAAAATCGGCGGCGCCTGACTTTTCCCAGTTCCAGCCTCCCGTAGACCTTTCGACTGCGGTGGTCGAGGCCGTGCCGGGACTCACGCGATTTATTATGTAATTGAAGGATTCCCAGGAGGGGAGGTCGGTGGCTTTTCCGTTTACCGATTCCACGTCTATGAGAAGCCTCATCCAGAGGTCGTCCGTTGCGGGTGTGATGTCCGACGAGGTCTCGACTCTGAAATACACGAAGTCGCTGTCGTAGGAGGCCTTGGCGGAAACTATGTCGTTCCGGCCGCTCTCGTCCTTGTAGACGTAGTACTCGTTTGTGGCCTCGTTCTTGTAGCCTTTGCAGTCCCTGTCGAAGGTGTCACCGGGGTAGCTCTCGTATACGAGATCAATGCTGTCCCAGCCTTCCCCTGTCTCGATGTCGATGGTGACGGGCTTTTCCGCCGCAGTCGCCTCGGGCACTCCCTTATACTTTCTGATGAAGCTGCAGAGCTGATAGTAGTAATTGTCCTTGAGATCTCCCTTCGAGGGCTCAATGTCGCGGCTGAACTCGTCGCTGAAATTGTCGGGAAACGCATTTTCGACGCCCCAGAAATCCTCGAAACGGCCTGCAACACCCTCGTTCCAACCGGTGACCCAAATAAATTCCGGGTCCACCTCGAGAGCATATTCCCACTGCTCCTCAAAATAGGCGCCGTAAAGCTTCGCGTTTTCTCTCGGATCGTAATCTTCGAGGGAGGGCCTGTAGTGCCTGCCGAAGACCTTGAATTTATCGTTGTTCATGGCGGTGAGATGGGTCTCCGCGCACCAGTTGTGGGCAATGGCCACCGCCACCTCCTCGGGCGTCCCGTCCGGGTTATTGTTTATGAGCTGGGGCGTGGTGGATATCCAGTTCCAGAGCTGAAAACTGTCGGTGACCTCAGACTGTATGGCGCCCATAACGAGAGGATTTCCGTCCTCGTCCTGTACCTGCACGTGGTCCTGAGACTGGGCGTGGTTTATCACCCTGTAATTGAAGAAATCGTAGATCTCCTTGTCCTCTTCTTTTGAAAGGTCCAGTCTTCCCGGATAGCCCACCATGAGAGGCTTTCCCTTCCAGTAGAACCAGAGCTCCTTGTAGAGCCCGTCCTTGTATATCCTCTTGTACAGTTCCCGGAGCTGCACCGCCACGTCACCATATTCAAACATGGGCAGCATGAAGGAGATCTTTGGCGTGTTTACGCCGTCGGCTCTCGCCAGGGACCAGACCTTCAGCAAAACCAATACGTCCTCCACGAACGTAGAGGTGCCGTTCGTATTGTCGAAGAATACCACGTCGACGCCGGCGTCCGCCAGCAGCTCTGCCTGCCTTCTCAGCACCCACTCGTCGGAGCTTCTGTAGTAGCCCCAAATGGGTTCGTTCCAGTGGTACGTCCCCGCATGCCCCCAGAGAGGGCTGGAGTAGTCGTTTTTGATCTCCGGATGTTCCTTAAGTATCTCGGTTATGTTCCTGGTGCCCGTGGCGGTGAGGCTGGTATGCCAGGTGTGGAAAAAGATGCCCACGGTCTTGTTCTCACGGACGGTGGACTTGCCGTACACGTTGTCCACGGTGCGGCCGAGGGCGTCGGTGGCCACCCACGTGCCCTGGGAGCTCACAAGCTTTACAACGTTTTCCGAAACCTTCGAAAGGCTGCCTCCCGCGTCTTTAAAAACGACTCTGGAGCGGATATTGCCGTCTCTTTGCGACGCGTTCATGTACGTTCTCGCATAAGAGGATACTGTGTTGTCGAAGTGAAGCTGCACGTTTCCCGCGAAGTCCCTGAAAACGGCCAGATATTCGCCTGAGGACAGATCGCACTCAAGAGAGAGCCAGACCTGCATGTCGAATTTTTCGAATTTTTTCGACGCAAGTGTCTTCTCCCGCGCGCTCTCGCCGTAGCTTCCCCGCCAGGGGTAAAGCTCTATCGTGACGGCCGTATCGCCGCTTGATGCGGTCTTTGCGACGTAGAGCTCAAATGCTTTTACGCCCTGACTGACGCTGAACTGGACGGCGAAGATATTTCCGGCAGTTTTTATAAGGGACTGCTTTGCCTCGGGGTCGCACAGGTATTGATAACTATCGGCAGCCATTGTTTTTGTCACTCCACCGGGGAAAAACGTCAGGCCTGCCAGCGCCAATATAACGGCGAGACAGAGGCAGACGATCCGCATTGGTTTTGAAGAAAACTTCAAGGGAGAGATCCTCCTTTTCAAGATTTTTGATGCATTGATTTTATCATTTTTGAGCGGTCCGGGCAATCGGATTAAACGTTTTTGGTGCTTTTTTTGAGGGCGCTTCGGGTGTATAATATGGGCGGCTTACCGCGGAAAATGCGGAAAAGATTTTTCACATAAAGAGGAGCTTGAAATTGAACGGACTCGGGCGTTTTAAAAGAGTGTTTGCCGCTTTACTTGCGGCTGCGATGATTATAGCGTGCATCCCTTTTGCCGCGGCGGAGGAGAAGACCTATTCATACCCGCTTTGGTATGAGGAGAAATACGTGTCGAGGGACGAGGATGAGATGGGACCGGGCATGAAGTTCCAGTACCAGATCAAGACCAAGTTCTCCGCAAAGTCCGTGACCATAAACTTTTTTAAGGTCACAGATGAGGAAGTGTCTCCCGAGGGCCTCGAGTTCACAGCCCGGGTCTTCAAATGGGACACCAATATATTAAAGTCCCTTGAAGGGGAGCCTCTTTTTACGCAAAAATGCCTGTCTTACCTGAAGACGGAAGCTGATTCCGACTACGCTGTCACCTGTGACTTCGGCGGAGGTGTGCTGGAGGCGGGGGAGTACGTGGTGGAGTTTGAGAACAACTCGGAGACAACGGTGATGTTCTCAAGGTTCCTGCCGGCACCCCTTGGCGTGAGAAGCTACATCGAAGGAAGAGGCTGGTACGGTGCTTTCCCGGGCTCCATCGAGCTGACGGAGGAGAACAAGTTCCCCCTGGGGACAACCTCCTACAATAAGGATCTGGTGTACAATCAGCCCCCTGAGGAACCGGTGCTGACGGAGGACGACCCGATAGTCGCTCTTAACATCGACTCCACAAAATGGGGCGCTGTGGACGGACTCGGGAGGACTCTTTCGGGGAATGGCACCACCGGCGGGAAAAAGGACAAGCTGGTGGGCATGTTTTACTGGACCTGGCACATGGGGAACCGTTCCGAGAGCAATCCGAGAAACATCAACGACATACTCGAGCAGCACCCGGAGGCGACGAACGACTACAACCACCCGATCTGGAATACCGGAGGCGCCAATTTCTGGAACGAGCCTCTCTTTGGTTATTACATCGAGTCAGACGACTACGTGCTGAGAAAGCATGCGGAGCTGCTGGCGGACGCGGGGATAGATTTTGTGCTCTTTGACTGCACCAACGGCGACGCGGTGTGGACTGATGCGTATATGAACCTGCTGAAGGTCTGGTCCAAGGCCCGGGAGGACGGCGTCAACACCCCCAAGATCGGTTTTATGCTCCAGTTTGACTACAGCGGAAACACCCGCTCGTCCCTCTGGCAGGTCTACACGAAGATCTACAAGGAGGGGCTCTATAAGGACCTCTGGTTCTACCTCGACGGAAAGCCGATGATCATGGCCTGGGACACGGGGCTTGACGGAAACGTCGCCAATGAACTCGAGCTCCTCACCTTCTTCACCTTCAGACATCCGGTGGCGAGCTACTGGGCCCAGGACGGATCCGACGACATCTGGGGCTGGCTCAGCGCCTATCCCCAGGCATGCTACTACAACGAGGACGGCACGGTGGAGATGACTACTGTCGGCATTGCCCAGAACGCGAACTACGAGACTCAGTCCTTAAGCGCCATGAACAGCGGAAAAAACATGGGACGCTCCTACGCGGGACAGAAGGGCTACTCCTACAGTTACTACTACCGGGGCGAAAAGATCACCGTAAACGAGAACATCAAAAACAGCAAGCTCTACGGCCGCAATTTCCAGGAGCAGTGGGACTACGCCATATCCAAGGATCCCGAGATAGTGTTCGTGACCGGCTGGAACGAGTGGATCATGGGCCGCTACGAGGAGTGGTGCGGTGTGAAGAACGCCTTCCCGGACCAGTGCAACGACGAGAACTCCCGCGACATCGAGCCTACGAAGGGTGACCTGAAGGATTACTATTACTACCAGCTGGTGGAAAACGTAAGGCGCTTCAAAGGGGCGTCGGAACCCGATTACCAGACGGAGGCGAAGACCATTGATATGAACGGAGACCTTAACCAATGGTCCGATCCCGCTCTTGTCACATACAACCATTACGCAAACAACACCCTGCCCAGGGACAATATGGGCTTCGGAACGCTCCGCTACGTGTCGGAGGGCCTCCGGAACGACTTTGTGCAGGCTAAAGTTTCCTACGACAGCGACAATATCTGGTTCTACGTAAAGACTGCATCCGACATCACCCCACAGGAGTCCGGCAACTGGATGACTCTTCTCATTGACGCAGGAGCCGCCACGAGGACATCCAAGGATTGGGAGGAATTTGAATACATCATAGGCCGGGAGGGCACCACCAAGGACACGATGGTGCTGGAAAAGAGCACCGGAGGCTGGAACTGGGAGACCGTGGGCACCGTAAGCTACAGGGTCCAAGGAGATCAGATGGTCCTGGAGGTGCCGAGAAAGCTTCTCGGAAACGCGGGCAAGACACTCGATTTCGGGTTCAAATGGTGCGACGATAACCTGGGGGACGGCGACATACTGACTCTTTACACGGACGGTGACGCGGCGCCGGGAGGAAGGTTCGTTTTCAGATTTGCGACAAAACCTTCGGAGAAAGAGACCTCGCCAATGCCCTTCATCATCGCAGGGGCCGCTGCTTTTGCAGTCGCGGGTGCGGCATTGGTTATAATATTGGTTACGAAATCAAAAAAAGGGCGGACAAAGGAAACGGCCCCGGAAAACGGCGAAAACTGATTGAACCGCGGCCGGTGAAGTGATAAAATTTCTAATTTGTACAATACTTTTCTCTGCGCACGAGGCGCAAGGAGGTTCTATGGCTAAAGTAACTTTTGATATTGACAGGTGCAAGGGCTGCAAGCATTGTGTGGTTGCCTGCCCGAAAAAAATCGTCGTGATCCGCGAGGACGTGCTCAACAAGAACGGCTACCATCCTGCGGGTGTTCTCGAAATGGAAAAATGCATCGGATGCGCATCTTGTGCGACAATGTGCCCCGACTGTGTTATAACCGTCGAAAGGTAAGGAGGCGTACTCATGGGTGAAAGAATTCTTATGAAGGGCAACGAAGTCATCGCCGAGGCGGCCTTAAGAGCAGGCTGCAGGCACTACTTTGGTTATCCGATCACGCCTCAGACCGAGGTTGCGCATTACATGGCAAAGAAAATGGAACAGCTGGGCGGTACTTTCGTTCAGGCTGAGAGCGAGCTGGCGGCCATCAACATGGTATACGGCGCCGCAAGCGCAGGCGTAAGGGCTATGACGTCATCTTCGAGCCCCGGCATCTCTCTTAAACAGGAGGGCATATCCTACTCTGCGGGTTCGGAGCTTCCCATGGTCATCATCGACATCGTAAGATGCGGCCCGGGCCTTGGCGGTATACTTCCGGCCCAGTGTGACTATTTCCAGATGGTGAAGGGCGGCGGACACGGCGACTACAGACTGCCCGTACTTGCTCCCTGCAGTGTTCAGGAGATGTACGAGCTGGTGGTCGAGGCGTTCAATATTGCCGATAAATACAGAAATCCTGTGGTCGTTATGGGCGACGGTTACCTTGGCCAGATGATGGAAGCGGTCACGTTCAGAGACGAGGAGCCGATCTACAAGGCTGACAAATCCACCTGGGCCGCCTGCGGAAGCAAGCTGGAAAGGCCCCACCACACCATCACCTCCATCTACATCGAGGCTGACGTTCTCGAGGCTCATAACCAGAAGCTCCAGAAGAAATATGCGGAGATCAAAGCCAATGAGACCCGCGTTGAGGAATTCAACTGCGAAGGTGCGGACATAATCGTCACCGCTTACGGCACCATCTCCAGGATCGTGAAGAACGTCATCAAGGACGCGGAAAAAGAGGGCATCAAGGTCGGTCTCATAAGGCCTATCACGCTCTGGCCGTTCCCGTCTGAGTCCTACGCAAAATACGCCGATAAGGTCAAGAGCTTCCTCTGCGTTGAGATGAGCGCAGGCCAGATGATCGAGGACGTAAAACTCGCGGTCAACGGTAAAAACGAAGTAAGGTTCTACGGAAGAACAGGCGGCAACGTCCCCTCCCAGAACGAAATTTTAGATCAGGTCCGCAAGATCGCGGCTGAAAAGTAAGGAGGCGAGCAAAATGGCAACAGTTTTCAAGAAACCCCACGCGCTCACAGACAAGCCGTTTCATTACTGCCCCGGATGCACCCACGGATTGATCCACCGCCTTGTGGCTGAAGTTCTCGACGAGCTCGGGATAGAAGGCACCACGGTAGGCGTTGCAAGCGTCGGCTGCACCTACAACAGCTATGAATATTTCAACTGCGACATGGTCCAGGCTGCCCACGGAAGAGCTCCGGCAGTTGCTACGGGACTTCGCCGCTCACTCCCCGACAGACAGGTTTTTACGTACCAGGGCGACGGCGACCTCGCGGCCATCGGAACCGCTGAGATAGTTCACGCGGCCACAAGAGGCGAGAAGATCACCACCATTTTCGTAAACAATGCGATATACGGTATGACCAGCGGCCAGATGGCTCCCACGACCCTTGTGGGCCAGGTCACAACCACCACCCCCTTCGGCAGAAAGCCGGAGCTCCACGGCTACCCCATCAGAGTATGCGAGATGCTTTCAACTCTTGAAGGCGCCGCTTTCGTCGAGAGAGTTGCCGTTAACAACGTGGCCAACGTGAGAAAAGCCAAGGCCGCCATCAAAAAGGCCTTCCAGGTGCAGATGGCCGGCAAAGGGTTCTCCATTGTCGAGGTGCTCTCGATCTGCCCCACCAACTGGGGTATGAATCCTCAGAAATCCCTCGAGTGGCTTGAGCAGAACATGATGGAGCACTACCCTCTGGGCAACTTCAAGGGCAAGGATCTGGAGGTGTGACATGATGCAGGAAATCATTTTAGCCGGATTTGGCGGACAGGGCATCCTGTCCATGGGTAAATTTATTGCGATGGCAGGCCTCGAAGAGGGCAAGAACGTGTCCTGGCTCCCGTCTTACGGACCGGAGATGCGCGGAGGCACCGCAAACTGCAACGTTATCGTTGCCGATGAAGAGGTGGGCTCACCTATCGTAAACAAGGCCACCGCCATCATCGTCATGAACCAGCCTTCTCTGGAAAAATTCGAGAAATATCTGGTCCCCGGCGGCGTGGTGATACTTGACAGTTCCCTGGTTCCCGTTATGCCCGAACGCAAGGACGTGGAGGTATACGCCATCCCGGCCACACAGATGGCTTACGACCTTGGCAATGCGACCTTCGCAGGCATCATTCTCCTCGGAAAGCTCTTTGAAGTGACCAATGTGGTCTCCCGCGAGAACTTCGAGAAGGCCCTCTACAAGATACTGCCGCCAAAGAAGCACGGTATGATACCGGACGAGATGGCAGCTCTTGAAAAAGGCGCAAAATACTGATAACAAAGATCTTTTTCGGTTCGGGACACTGCTTTAAAAGGCGATGCCCCGGATCTTTTTTATACGGAGATGACCAGAAATGGAAAAAACGTTATGCCTTGCGTCCAATTCGCCAAGGCGCCGCGAACTGATAAAATACCTGGGCAGGCCCTTCATCACTTTTTCCGTAGATACAGAGGAAAAAAGCAGCTCGAAGGACCCGGAGACCTTCGCCTTGGAGATCGCCAATGAAAAGGCCGACGGAGCTCTTGAAGCGAGGGGCATTGGCGATGACGAGATAATCATCACAGCTGACACCTGCGTTGCGATAGACGGGGAGATACTTGGGAAGCCGAAGGACATTGACGAGGGCTTTGCCATGCTGAAAAAGCTTTCCGGGAAGACCCATATCGTGGCCACGGGCGTGGTGATCATGAGCAGGCGCGGCGGAAAGGTCGAGAAACGGAGCCTTTGCGAGGTGACGGAGGTCACTTTTGCGGAAATTTCCGACGAAGAGATAAAAGAATACCTTGCCACCGGAGAGTACAGTGACAAGGCAGGAGCATACGCGATCCAGGGCGCTTTTTCAAAGCACATCCGCAGGATCAGCGGTGATTATAACAACGTGGTGGGCTTTCCCGTTGCCGCGATATACGAGGCGCTGAAGACTGTTTAACGGGTCATGCCGCAATGATTTCGATCTCGCCGATCTGCATCAGGATGCCGTCGTTGCCGGAGGGCACGTCGTGGAGCTTGGTCGCCACAAATTTAACATATTTTGCTGTTACGGCATCGAATGTCAGTTCAACAGGCGTCTCATCGGAGGTTTTAGCATTGTTGCAACCTTCCACGGACGCCACTGTTGCGTAGTTCTCGCCGTCCAGAGAGACTTCGATGTGGAAGTCGACGGGGAAGCAGACTCCGCTTATGGTCGGGCAGACTCGTACCTTGTCGATGGACGTGTATTTGTCGAGGCAGAAGATGATCCACTCCTCCTGATCCGGGTCGTCCGGGTTCACGCCCACGTTGGTAGTCCAGCCGAGACTGGGCTCCTCTCCGACCTGGTAGATGATGCCGTCGTTGATGAACTCATAGGACCAGCCCCACTGCACGTGTGTAGCGCCTGTTGTGGACGAAACGTCCTCGATCTCGGCGGTCAGAGCCACGTTGGTTCCTTTTTCAATGGACTTGTCGGCCTCTGGCTCCGGAGTCGCGGTGGGTTCCTCGGTGGGAGCGGCCTCGGTGGGCTCCTCGGTGGGCTCTTCGGGAGCTTCCGTAACCTCAGGCGTAGCTTCCTCCGCGGGAGCATCGGTCGTCACGTCAGCCTCGGGGGCCTTTGTGGGGTCAGCCGTCTGACCGGGCGTACATGCTGCGAGCAGAAGCACCATGGCCAATACCGCCGCAAAAACAATATACAGATACTTTTTCATAACCAAAATCCTCACTTTTTACTTGTTTACCATTACCTTTTACTTATTACTTCTTACCTATTACCTGTTACTTTAAAAAGTCCTCGAAGAAAGACGCGCTGTCCTTTTTGATGTACGAGTCTCCCTCTTTCCTCACAAGCCCGAACCTGTACCCGTACCCTGCGGTCCACTCGAAATTGTCAAGGAGCGTCCATGCAAAATAGCCTCTAACGTCGATGCCCTCGTCCATAGCCTTTTTCAGCCACTCGATGAAGCCCTTGTAGTAGCGAATGCGGGTGGGGTCGTGGATGACCTGCTTCCCGTCCTCGACCTCGATCTTCTCGCCAAGGCCAAACGTGCCGTTCTCGGTGATGAAGATGGGCAGGTCGCGGGTGAAATTGGTTTTTACGTTAAAGAGGGCGTCGTATATCGCCTTCGGGTAGTACTCCTGGCCGTTGTCCATGAAGTTTCCGCCTCTGTGCTCGATCTCCTCTTTAGTTGCCGAAGGATCCGCGCTGTCCACCACCCGGTTGTAGCAGTTGAGACCGAAAAAGTCCAGGGGCTCGCAGATGCTCTCCATGTCTCCGGGGAGAATGTCAGGCATGGAACCGGTCTCCTCCATGTAGCGAAGCAGGGGCTCACGGTAGCCGCCGTTAAATATGGGGGCCATGTAGGACCTGTAGGTCTTCTCGTTTTCCAGCTCCGCGATCCTCACGTCGTCGGGGTTGTCCTTGCGGGCGGGGTGATGGTGCCACACGTCCACGACAATACCTATGTTCGGGTGGTCAAAACCAAATTCTTTCTTAGGTCCGCACACGTCCCTGAAGCGCCTCACCGCCTCGCCGTGGGCCAGGAGCAGATTGTGATTGGCGATCCTGCCGAACTTCTCTCCCTTGCGTCCCGGGGCAAAGGCTCCGAGACCGTAACCCACGTATGTCGCAATGGGCTCGTTGAAAGTCACGAAGAGAGGGATCTGATCTTTAAACGTTCTGAAAATGAGCTCTGCATAGTCGCCGAACCATTTCACGATATCTCTCGAAAGAAAGCCGCCACGGCATTCAAGCTCGAAGGGCAGGTCCCAGTGGTAAAGGGTCGCGTTTGGCGTGAGTCCCAGCTCCAGCATCTTGTCCACAGCCCTGCGGTAGAAATCAAGGCCCTCCTGATTCACCCGGCCGAAGCCGTCGGGGAAGATCCTTGCCCAGGAGAATGAAAAACGGTGGGAATTAAAACCAAGGGACCGCATAAGCTCAAGCTGCTCGGGGTACTTGTGATAGTAGTCGCAGGCCACGTCGGGAGTGTCGTTATTACCTATTCTGCCGGGAATTCTGGAAAATACATCCCAGATCTCGAGCCCCTTGCCGCCTTCAAACGCGCCGCCCTCTATTTGAGCCGCTGAAGTCGCGATGCCCCACAAAAAATCCTTCGGAAAATCGGTTCTGTTCATGTGAAATACCTTTCGTAAACCTTGTCAATCGCCTGTGACGGTGGAATAAACGACCTGGGCGTAGATCCTTGCCATGAAGTCGTTGGGGTGGTTGATGTTGTTTCCGGTGTAGTCCCGGAACCTCTTGGTCTCGAGGACGGACAGGCTCATGGTGGTCATCTGACCCACGGCAATGTGCTTTCCAAGAGCGGTGTACTCCTCCGCAAGCTCATAGAAGACGGGCTCGTAAAGGTGCTGATTTGCGTACCAGCCGTTGACCGATTCGTTGTTGGGCACCATAGTGGCGAGAAGAAGCATCTCCGCGTCCGGTGCGATGCCGAAGCAAAGGTCGATAAGCTGACGCTGCAGCTCTTTCTCGGTCTCAGGCGTATTTCCGCCGTCGTTCATACCGTATGCAAGGAGCAGGAAATCGCAGCCGTATTCCTCCACAAAAGGCTTTACGTAAGTATCGAATTTCTCGATGCCGTCAACGACTCTCCAGCCGCCCACCGCGGGATTGATGTAGGTGATGGTCCCATTGGTTCCGAAAACCAGCGGCTCGGAAGGCACCTCACCGGTGGATGGAAGATCCGGCGCCACGTATTTAACCGTGTAGCCGTATTTCTTCGCAAGAAAATGGGTGAACATTTTCGCCCATATCGGCGTGTGGGGATCGAGGCCCAGCATGTCCGTTGCGGATGCGCCGAAGGTGATGCTGTCGCCATAAAAGACCAATGTGACGTCCTCGCCGTTTTCAAGCTTTTTAAGGAGTTTTGCGAATTTTTCGCTCTCGTTCTTTGGCGTGAATACCTTGCGGCCGCATTTATGTGTGTACGTCACGAACACCTGGTATTTGCAGATGAGCTCGCTGAAACGGATGCTTGTCTCCACACCGTCGCGCATGACCTTCACCTGGAAGGGGAATTCCGGGTTGTCGGAGTAATAAACGTCCTCGGGAATGTAAGTGATGGACGTGCCCTCGGTGAGCTCCAGCCTCCCGTCTTTTAAAACGTAATCTTTGCCCTCCACGTACTCGGTCTTCAGGTCGAAGGAGCGCACGGAAATGATCTTATCCGCGGGGTAGAGGAGGGGGGCCTTATCGCCAATGCCCACAAACATTACCGATTCATTGTATACTTCTGTGCCTTTCCAGACAGGCGCCATCCACGTGTCGAGGTCGTACCTCCCGAGGACAGGTTTAAACTCATTGTTCATAAAAAATGCCTTTCAGTTCGTTATTGTTTCCCCTGTTTCCGGGGTCAGTTTCTTTTTTCTTTTTACAATGAAAAAGACAATTACTGCAACGCCGCACAAAAGCACTGAGGATCCCGCTATGACCAATGCGATCACCGCAGGGGGTGTTTTAGAGCAGCTGCACTCAAGCACCGTGAACGTACCTCCGTCCTCAAGGACCGCCCTCAACGTGACGTTGTGGGTGTTGCCGGGAAGAGAGGAAAAGTCTATGCTGCAGTTAAAGGCGTTGCAGTCGCGGCAGTTGGAATACTGCTGCGATGTCTGATCCCACACGTCCTCCCGGAATTCGGGGGAAAGCTGGTACCAGAGTCCGTCATCGATCTTTAACTCAAAACGGATGAGGCCGTCCGAAGCGCACCAACCCTTTATGGGTAATGTATCTACTTTGGTCAGAGTGGCGCGTCTGACATTTTCTTCGCCGCACTCCGTTTCGATCGATTCTACAGAGCTTTCAAAAGATTGGGAGGATGGCTTCTCTCTAATTGTCAGAGTCGCGATCAGGCGTTTTTCTCCATTACCATTTACCGCGTATATGTCGATAAGGTCGCCCGGCACGACGCCGTCAAGGGGAACGTTGCCGCTGAAATAGTTCACTTTCCCGCGATAGTCGGTGGGAATGTAATCGAATCCGAACACCGGAGCGTCGAGGTCGTCGCAGTATTCTGCGTTCAGCTTGTGAATCGTGTATTCCTCCTTCTCTGTGCCTAAGCTGTCGTAAATCAGGTATTCGAAGCCTTTCACCTCGCCAGCCCAATACTGGTTAATGATCGCCCAGCCTTCGAGCCTGAATGAATCCTCTGAAAATGAGACGTATGCATTTCCGACAGCCCTATAGTTACAGGAAAAAACCGAGACAGGTTCGCAGATGCAATACACCATCATCGGTGTGTCAAAATCGTCATGAGGCTGCGGAACCACATTGTCAAAGTCGGTGTATCTGTGTATGTAGTATTTCCCCGTGTAGATCTTGTCCTGAAGGTCCGAAAGGGAACCGTAGATGCCGCCTTTTCCGAAGGAGCGCATGACTATTATGTCCGGCGTCTGCTCGATGGTGACGATGCTTTGGATCTTTCCTCCTTTATGGTCATAGACCACGTCGTATACCAGGATCACATGATCGAGCTCCACCGAGTTGAGGAGATCGCCGGGCCTTAGCTGAGACAATTTTTGCCCTATAACAGGGAAAAGGTCTGAGTCAGCGCCAATGTCCGCCGGAGTGCGCCTGTCTATGTGGAGAGCCGCAGAAACAAAGCCGCCGCTGTCGTTCGAAAGGTATGGCGAATACATCACCCGGCCGTTTTGGTCCGTGTAAGCCCGGGTCTCGCCCCGTTCGGTGTAGAAAGGATTTTCCGGATCCTCCACTGCGTCCTTATACTTAACAATCGTAAGGCCTGATCCCACGTAAAATCCGTTGTTGTCCGGCTGTCCGTAGGGGATGCCTCTGTAGGTGTGACCGGCCACGAATTTCCGGTTTGTTTCCACTGTGGTGCCAAAGACTGAGACGTCCGAAAGAGGCGTCCAGAAGGTGTTATACATGTTAAGAGCGTTGAAAAGCGTGTTTTCGACGCCCAGGGAGAGGGGCTCCCGATAGCCGGACCAGAGGGACGAGTACGTCTTGATCCGTGCATTTGAAGGGACCGGCATGACTGCAAAAATCATCGCCAAAGCCAGCCCGAAAAGGCTAATTTTCGATATCAGTTTGTGCTTCATAATATTTTCCTGCTGTCTAAAAAGAGTTTTGTGGTCTGCTATCATACTCAAGACAATTATACTCTAATTGTGATTAATATCAACTGAAAAAACCTGCGGCATTGGCGATCACTTGGCGTCCGGTTCCTTGCGCGGGTTCGTTTCATTTGTTATAATAACTTGGCGAAAACAAAAAAGATATGGCCTCAAAAACCTCCCGAAAGGCGGGGACCGGGCGGGCCGTATTAGAAAGACGGAGAATATCCAATGAGATTTGAAAAGAAGGTTTCGGAGAGCAATGGGATGCCGGCCCGCTTTGGCAGGGCGGCTGCATTGGTTTTTGTGTTTGCTGTGGCTCTTGCCATGCTTTTTGCCGCCGGTGGCTGCGATTCGGGGCCGGTGGAGATGTCCGATGAATACGTGAACACTGCGGAGACAGCCAGAACGGCGACTTTTGCTGTGGACGACCTGGGAAGAAAGCTGGTGACCTCGAAGGACGCGCCGGATACCCGGGAGGGAAAATACGTAGGCATTTTCTACTTCCTCTGGCAGGGCGAGCACGGGACGGACGGCCCTTATGACAACAGCGTGATAGAGAAGGAGCCCGGCGCGACGGTGTCCGAGTCGAACTGGATCGCTTCAGGCGGCGGGGCGGTTCGCGCACATCATTTCTGGGGCAAGCCTCTTTTCGACTACTACGTGTCATCCGACAAGTGGGTCACCAGGAAGCACATCCAGATGCTCACGGACGCGGGGGTGGATTTTGTGGTTTTCGACACCACAAATGCCGTCACCTACACCGGCAATGCCCTTAATTTCATGGCCATTGCCCATGAGTACAACGAGGCGGGTTTCAAGGCGCCGAAGGTCGTTTTTTATACGAACACGCGGTCCGGTGAGACCATGGACAAGATATATAAGCAGGTATACGCAAAGCATGAGGAGTTCAGCGACACCTGGTTCTATTGGGACGGCAAGCCTCTCATAGTCGGTTCCGAGTACGATTTTGGGCTCAGCGACGAGGCAAGGAGCTTCTTCCGGATCAAAGCAAGCCAATGGCCCACGGAGGACAAGAAAGACGACGGTTTCCCCTGGATGGAGTTCGCGAGGCTTCTTTCGGATTACGCGGTATACGGTCTCAAGGGCCGCAGGGAGATAGTCAACGTCTCCGCGGCTCAGCACAACGAAACCATAAGGTTCTCAGCCACGGCCTGGTACGGCGGCCACGACAGGACCAGAAGCTACCATGACGGCGCAGAGGACACAAGCCCGGATGCGTATAAATACGGGTATAACATTGCCGAGCAGTACGAGTGGGACCTTAAGATGGACCCTGAGATCGTTTTCATCACCGGATGGAACGAGTGGGTGGCCCAGAGACAGGAGGGCAACTACGACCAGCCTATAGTGTTTGTGGACTGCTGTGACGTGGAGGCCAGCCGGGATCTCGAGCCCATGGAGGGCGGCTTCTTCGACAACTACTACATGCAGATGATATCCTTCATCAGAAAGTTCAAGGGCTTTGACTGCGACACGTCTGCCGTGCGGAAAACGATTCACATTGACGGCGGGTTTGCCCAGTGGAACGACGTGGAGGCCAGGTACGTGGATTATGAGAAGGACACGGTGGACCGCTTCTGGTACGGCTTCGGAAACAAGGAACTGATCGACGAGAGCGGCAGGAACGACATTGTGGAGATGAAGGTCTGCGAGGACGGTCAGTACGTGTATTTCTTCGTGAGAACTGCGGAGGCCATCACGGAGCCCTCGGAGGACTGGATGAGGCTGTTTATCGGTACCTACGGCAAGGGCCGCGGCGGCTACGACTACTGCATCAACTATAAAACTCCCGATAAAGAAGGCAAACTTTACGTAGGAAAGATCAAGCCCGGCGACGGCGACTACGAGTTCACTGATGCAGGCGAGGCGGATTACAGGGTCAAGGACGACATGATGATGCTCAGAGTCAAAAAGTCTACCCTCGGCATATTTATAAACGCCAATATCATTTTCAAGTGGGCCGACAACTGCGGCGACAATGTGGAAAGCTTTTACAAGCAGGGCGATGCTGCGCCGATAGGCAGGGCGGGGTTCTGCTATGGAAATCGGTAAAAGGGAGTGCCGCTGAAGTTTGAGCGGTGCCGGACAAAGTAATAGGTAATAGGTAAGAAGTAATAGATAATAGTTAACAAGTGACGGCAAGGTGACAGGTGATAGTATGGATATCAAAAACTGCAACATATTGAAGGTGCTTGCGACGATCCTTTTGATCGCGGCGCTGTGCGTTTCGCTGGTGGCGTGTGCGGAGATCGAAGAGCAGCCGGTGCCGGGAAAACCGACTGAGGCGCCCGCTGAAGAGGCTACGCCTACGGCTGAGACCGCGGAGGATCCCACGGAGGCGCCGGAGGAGACTCCCACTGAGGCTGTGACGGAAGAGCCCACCGAGGCGCCGACTTCCACCCCTACACCCACTCCCACCGAGGAGCCCACCGAGACGCCGACTCCCACGCCGAGTCCCACGCCCACGCCGACTCCCACTCCTACCCCTACGCCCACGCCGACTCCCACCCGGGCGCCTACCCCGACACCGGCCATCACGGACACCTATAAGAACGAGAGCGCGTATGTTAACACGTATTCCATTGGCGTTGACGATCTTGACAGGCAGCTTTACACGGGCACCCGGTCCCTGCGCCAGAACAGGCAGGTTGGCATATTCTATTTCCTCTGGATCGGCTACCACTACACGAGGCTGCACGATAATTCCGCTATAATTGCGACAAACGCCAATGCCATTAAGTCTGTGGACGCGTGGATCGCGGCAGGCGGAGGCGGCGAGCAGGCCTTCCATTTCTGGGGCAAGCCGATGTTTGGTTATTACCCCTCCTCGGACAAGTGGGTCATGAGGAAGCACGTCCAGATGCTGACGGATGCCGGCGTGGATTTCCTCTGCTTTGACACCACCAATGCCTATACCTACACAGCGAACGCCCTCAATCTCATGAAGATTTTGGAGGAGTACAGATCCCAGGGCTGGAGAGTTCCGAAGGTGTGCTTCTACACCAATTCAAGCTCCGGCCAGACCATCAACACCATATATAATGATATCTACAAGGCTCACCCCGAATACAAGAACCTGTGGTATTACTGGGACGGGAAGCCGATG
The DNA here is from genome assembly GCA_017444825.1 of Clostridia bacterium. Lineage (GTDB taxonomy): Bacteria > Bacillota > Clostridia > UBA1212 > UBA1212 > UBA1212. The sequence continues at coordinate 6,035 of JAFSVU010000014.1, read as the reverse complement.
ATCGTTGGCGTCGCTTCAGACAGCGCTCTCTCCGCAGAGGCGAAGAACTTCTTCAGGATCAAGGCCAGCGTATGGCCCAATGCCGGCAGGACAGACGACGGCTTCCCCTGGATGGAGTTCGGAAGACTTCTTTCCAACCAGGCTGTTTACGGTCTCAACGGCCGTAAAGAAGTGGTCAACGTATCCGTGGCACAGCACAGCGCCACCTGCACCTTCAGTTACACCGCATGGTACGGCTCCAATGACAGGACCCGCAGCTGGCACAACGGAAAGAACGAGAAGGGGGCGGACGCATACCTCTACGGCTACAACTTTGCAGAGCAGTTTGATTGGGCCCTCAAGATCGACCCCGAAATGATATTCATCACCGGCTGGAACGAGTGGATAGCTCAGCGTCAGCCTGTGGAAAACAGTAAAAAACCCATCAGGTTCGTGGACAATGCGGACCCCAACTGCAGCCGAGACATCGAGCCCATGGAAGGGGGATACGGCGACAACTACTACATGCAGATGATCTCCTTCATCAGACGCTACAAGGGCCTTGACTCTGCGGGAGGGCGTGCGACCGCCACCATTGACGTAAACAGCGGATTCTCTCAGTGGAACAGCACCGGTATGTATTACAAGGATTACATTGGCGATACGGAGAAGCGCTCCAACTCGGTCTTCGAGAAGAAAGTCGACAATACGAACCGTAACGACATAACCGAGATGAAGGTGTGCGAAGACTCGAATAACGTCTATTTCTTCGTAAAAACCAAGGACAACATCACCCATCCTTCCGCCAATGATTTCTCGAAAACGGGCTGGATGACGCTTTACATTTCGACCGACCTGACCAAAGGCTGGAAGGGCGCCACCCACGTGATAAATTACGAGGCTCCGTCAAACGGGAAGACAGCGGTGGGAAGACTTGCAGACAGCGACACATATTCTGTCATGAAGGCGGGGGATGCATCCGTAAGGTGGGTAAACGACATGCTCATGATATCGGTGCCGAAGAGCGTCCTGGGGATCAGCGGAAACGCTAAAATAGGCTTCAAATGGGCCGACAACAACACGGTGGGAGACGTATTCAGCTTCTACAAGAACGGCGACTCTGCCCCCATCGGAAGGAATTTCTATACTTACGGCTACGCAGGCTGAGGCTTACGGGCTCTCAATGGAAGGTGAAGCATGGAAAAAGTGGATTTTTACGAAACAAAGATCACCGGCGGCTTTTGGCGTGAGAAGCTTGATCTGGTCAGGAAGGTCACCATTGGCGCTGTTTACGACAGGTTCCGCGAGACGGGACGTTTCGATGCTTTCCGCTGCGACTGGAAGGAGGGCATGCCTGGGAGGCCCCACTATTTCTGGGACTCGGACGTAGCCAAGTGGATCGAAGGCGCCGCATATGCGCTGAGGGAGAAGCGGGACCCGGCCCTCGAGGCTGTCATTGACGAGGTGGTCGATAACGTTGCCCGAAACCAATGGGAGGACGGCTATTTCAACATCTACTACACCCTTTTTGCAAGGGACAGACGCTTCACGGCAAGGGACGAGCACGAGCTTTACTGCGCGGGGCACCTGATCGAGGCGGCGGTCGCGTATGCCGGGGCCACCGGGAAGACGAAGTTCCTTGACTGCATGCTGAAATATGCCGCGTACATCGAAAAACGGTTCGTGACGGACTGCGACGCCGGGTTTAAAACGCCGGGCCACGAGGAGATCGAGCTTGCCCTCGTGAAGCTTTTCGAGTACACCGGGGACAGGCGCTGGCTGGAGCTTTCCAAACATTTCGTGGACCAAAGAGGCGCCCAAGCCGAGAGCAATCCGGACTGGATGCGGCCCCAATATAACCAAAGTCATCTGCCCGTAAGGCAGCAGCGCACTGCCGAGGGCCACGCTGTGAGGGCGGGCTACCTTTATTGCGGCATGGCGGACATTGCGAGGCTCACCGGTGACGATGAGCTGAAAGAGGCCTGCCTTGCCATATTTGACGATATTATAGGGAAGAAAATGTATATCACCGGCGGCGTCGGTTCCTCCTCGGGAGGAGAAGCCTTCACTGTGCCCTATGACCTGCCGAATCTTCTTGCGTATACCGAGACCTGCGCGGCCATTGCCCTTGCCATGTTTGCAGGCAGGATGCAGCTGATGTTCGTGGATTCGAAATACGCGGACGTGATCGAGCGGGTGATGTATAACGGCTTTTTGTCCTCTCTTTCCCTTGACGGCAAGGCATTCTTTTACGAGAACCCCCTCGAGATCCTGCCGTTCATGACGGGAAGGGACGTTTCGATCAATCACCAATCTCTCCACCTGCCTCAGACCCGGAGAAGCGAGGTGTTCCAGTGCTCCTGCTGCCCGCCCAACATAGTGAGGTTCATCCCGTCGATAGCGGAATATTTTTACACGATTGATGCGGGCCAAAAGACACCTGTGATATATCTCCACCAGTTTGCGGAGAGCGAGACGAAGATACGGACAGGATCCGGCGTCATAAAAGTAAAACAGAAAACTAAATATCCGGAAAACGGGAAGCTTCAGATAACGGTGAGCGGCGCCAATGCGACCCTTGCCGTGAGGATCCCCTCCTGGAGCGACGGGATAAAGATCCTTGACCTTAAGGAGGCGCTCTTTGTGAAAAAAGAGCAGGGCTACGCATATTTCTCGGTGACGGACGGCGCAGTGCTTAAGCTTGACCTCCCCATGAAGATAAAGCTCATCGAGGCCCGCCCCGAGGCAGTGTTTGACTGCGGCAGGGTGGCCGTGACGAGAGGCCCCGTGGTGTACTGCCTTGAAGGCATCGACAACGGCGAGCCCCTCCGTGACATCAGGATCGATGCAAAGACACTTAAATACAGGGAAAACGGCCCGGTAAAAGGCGTCCCCTCCATAACATGCTCCGCAAAAAGGCGGTATAAGGAGGCTTACACGGAGCTTTACACCGAAGCCGGCACACGCCCGGCAGTGGATCTCGAGGCGGTGTTCATTCCCTACTACGCAATGGCCAACAGAAAAGAAACTGAGATGCAGGTGTACACGTTTGCCGACGTTTCGGGGAAAAGGATCGGTTAGTGATGGTTCCTAAAAATGCGAAAAAGAAAATAATGCCCATCATCGGGGAGCTAAAAAGGCTCTACCCGGATGCCGCATGCTCTCTTGATTACGACGACCCGCTCCAGCTTCTCATCAGCACCAGACTTTCGGCCCAATGCACGGATGCCAGAGTCAACATGGTGACCCCTGCGCTCTTTGCCCGCTACCCCGACTGCAAAGCGTTTGCGGAGGCGGACGTTCACGAGCTTGAGGAGATCATTAAATCCACAGGGTTTTTCAGGGCAAAAGCCCGGAACATTATAGACTGCTGCAACCAGCTCCTTGAAAGGCACGGCGGAAAGGTGCCTGACACCATGGAGGAGCTCACAGCCCTTGCGGGGGTGGGACGAAAGACCGCGAATCTTGTCCTTGGCGATGCCTTCGGGAAGCCTTCCTACGTGGTGGACACCCATGCCATAAGACTTACGAACAGACTGGGACTTACGGACACGAAGGACCCGGAAAAGATCGAGGCGGACCTGAGGAAAATCGTGCCCGAAGAAGAGAGCGGTGACTTTTGCCACAGACTCGTGGACCACGGAAGGGCGGTTTGCAAAGCCCAGAGGCCCGACTGCGAAGCCTGCACGCTAAAACCATATTGCGACGAATACGAAAAGCGGAGAGAAAAGGATGTTCACTGATTACGATGCATACCTCTTTCACGAGGGGACCCATTGCGAACTGTACAAATGCCTTGGCGCTGTCAAAACGGAGGAGAACGGGAGACGGGGTGTCAGGTTCTCGGTCTATGCGCCAAACGCGAAGCTGGTGAATCTCAGGATCGCCGCAGGGTACGATCAGGGGGGAAGAGGCGTGGAGCTTAACGAGGACACCGCCTGGTTCGTGCCAATGGAACGCAGCATATCCGGCGTTTTCACAGTGTTTGTGCCCGACCTCTGGGACTACGCCGTATACAGGTACGAGGTGCTGGGAAGCGACGGCATCCTGCGGAAAAAGGCCGATCCTATGGCAAGGTTCACAAGGCTGAGACCCTCCGCACTTTCAGTAGTCTGCCCGGAGTCCGGATACGTCTGGCGGGATGAAGATTACATGGAGGCCGCCGATCCCACATCGGTCCAGGACAAACCAATGTCGATCTACGAGGTCCACCTGGGCTCCTGGAAAAAGGACTACCGGGAGGGGGAGGACGGGTTCCTGAACTACAGGCGCCTTGCCGACGAGCTTTCCGAGTACGTAAACTACATGGGCTTCACCCACGTGGAGCTGATAGGCATATGCGAGCACCCCTTCGACGGCTCCTGGGGCTACCAGGTCACAGGCTTCTTCTCGCCCACATCAAGGTACGGAAGCCCCGACGATCTTCGCTATTTTATCGATAAAATGCATGAGTGCGGCATTGGCGTCATCCTGGATTTCGTGCCCGCCCACTTCCCTAAGGACTCCTTCGGCCTTGAAAAATTCGACGGCACGAACCTTTACGAGCCTGCGGATCCAATGCTGGAGGAGTACCCTGAGTGGGGAACCAAGGCCTTCGACCACAGCAAGCCGGAGGTGAGAAGCTTCCTCATATCCAGCGCCTGTTATTGGCTAAACGAGTTCCATTTTGACGCCCTCCGGGTCGATGCCGTTGCATCCATGCTGTACCTGAATTTCGGACGCTACACCGGCCGCAAGAACCGCCTCGGGGGCGATGAGAACCTTGAGAGCATTGGTTTTTTGAAGCAGCTTAACGCCACAGTTGCGAAAATGACCCGGGGCTACCTCATCGCCGAGGACTCGTCAATGATGTCCGGCATAACAACGCCTGTCGACGAGGGGGGCATTGGTTTTGCATTCAAGTGGAACCTTGGCTGGATGAACGACACGCTGAAGTATTTCGAGAAGGACCCGGTCTTCCGCGGCTTCCATCACGGCGACCTCACCCACACCGTTGATTACGCTTTCACCGAGCATTTTATATTGGTTTTGTCCCATGACGAGGTGGTCCACCTGAAAAAGTCGCTTCTCGGCAAGATGCAGGGCGCTGAATGGGACAGGCTTGGCGCGCTTAAGACGCTGTACGCCTACCAGTTCGCCCACCCTGGCAAAAAGCTGCTCTTCATGGGACAGGAGTTTGCCGAGCCCAACGAGTGGTACGAGGGCGCCGAGATCGAGTGGAACCTGGCCTCCGACGTGTGGCACCGTGACGTGATGGATGAACTAAAGCTTCTGAACGACGTGTACCGCCGCTACCCCTGCCTGCATTCGGACTCATCCAACGCCAATACCTTCAACTGGATCAACCGGGACGACCGCATGCGCTCCACAGTGAGCTTCATCCGCCGCAACCCCTGGAACTACAACGGGGCTCTGATTGCCGTCTGCAACTTCACGCCAATGTACCTTCAGGACTACACCCTCGGCGCGCCTGTGGGCGGCCTGTATAAGAGGGTCTTCTCCACCTTCGACTCACTGCCCGGCGGCGGAACAGTTTCCGCAGATACACCGCCCGTAGAGGCAACACCTGAGCCCTGCGACGGCCTGCCGTTCAGGCTGACGTATAATCTGAGGCCGTATGAGACGGTTTATTTTGAAGTGCCGGCGCAGGTAAAAGGGAGTGCCGCACAAAGTAACAGGTAATAAGTAAGAGGTAATAGGTGGCTGCGCCAAGTACCAATAAAGGGAGTGCCGCTTGGGTTAGAGGGGTGCCGCGCAGGTAATAAGTAATAGATAAATAGTAAAAGCTAACGCAATAAAAAACCTGCTGATTTAGGTGAAAAAGCAGGTTTTTGTTTACGCTGTGAAATGAGACATAATGATAATTATGTAACACCTTTATTTCAGTTTGATACCCGTATTCTATCAGATTCAGTCCCGTCTTTAGGAATAGCACGATAAAAGTTTAGGAGTTACAATTTCCACTTAAATTCAATTTTTTCCTAAAAATAGTTTCAAATTTTGTCAAAAAAAGTGTTGACAATATCTTTCTGTTGTGATAGAATATATAGTGCTAT
>JAFSVU010000013.1 GCA_017444825.1 Clostridia bacterium | reverse complement strand
GTACACGCCTTAGTTTCGCCAATGTTAATAGATACTCTGTCGCTGACGATTCCATTCTCTGTTATTTTGCCTATATATACCTGTTTTGCCACAGGATACTTCTTCCCCGGTTGTCTTGCAGATGTAGCAAAATACAAGTAGTAATTGTTTCCTATTGCTTTTATTGTCGTACCTGGTCTTTTCTGTTTTTCAACCCATTCCGGAAACATAAACACACCTCCAATTCAGTATTGTATATTGTACAATACTTGCTCAAAAAAATCAAACACTGTTTGAAAGTGTTTGAAATTTTTTTATCCTAATGCATTAAGCGATTGCCCTGGCTTACATTGATTTTTCCCCTGTTTTATCAAGTTTTCTGTTCAAAAAAGAGCCTTTGTCAACCGCCTGAACGGTCTCGAAAGGCTCTCATTATTAGTATTGCTTTGTGCTTTATACTTAGTACCTATTACTTATTACTTTGTCCGGCACCGCTACCGTCTCGCACCTTACATCTCGTCACTTGGCTTCACTTCGTGAAGAATCGTTCCTTGATGAAATGTGGTCGACGTGGGCCCACCTATTACTTATTACCTGTTACCTTTTACTTATTACTTTGAGCGGCACTCCCTCAAACAATTCCCTGTGCCATCATCGCATTGGCGACCTTCAGGAAGCCTGCAATGTTAGCGCCTGCAGCATAGTTGCCGGGCATGCCGTACTTAGCGGCTGCGGACTCGCAGTTCTTGAAGATATTGACCATGATGCCGTGGAGCTTCTCATCCACCTCTTCAAATGTCCAGGAGTAACGCATTGAGTTCTGGCTCATTTCAAGTGCGGAGGTCGCAACCCCGCCTGCGTTTGCGGCTTTTGCGGGCCCGAAGAGAACGCCTGCTCCCTGGAGAGCGGCAATTGCTTCAGGAGTTGAAGGCATGTTGGCGCCTTCGCTTACGCAGTAGCAACCATTGGCGATGAGCTTCTTTGCGGATGCTTCGTCGATCTCGTTCTGGGTTGCGCAGGGAAGAGCGATGTCGCACTTTACGCCCCAGATGTCGCTGCAGTTGTCACCGTAAACAGCGTCCGGATGGTCTGCGAGGTAATCCTTGATCCTTCCGCGGTTGACCTCCTTGATCTGCTTGACAGCTGCGATGTCGATACCGTTTTTATCGTAAACGTAGCCGTTTGAGTCGGACATTGCCACAACTTTTCCGCCGAGGGCAGTAGCCTTTACCGCAGCGTAGATGGCAACGTTTCCGGATCCCGAGATGACCACTGTCTGGTCTTTGAAGCTCTTGCCGTTGGCCTTCAGCATTTCATCTGTGAAGTAGCAGAGACCGAAGCCTGTAGCTTCCGTTCTTGCAAGGGAGCCGCCGTATGTGAGACCCTTTCCGGTGAGAACACCCTCATAAAGGTTTGTGAGGCGCTTGTACTGACCGAACATGAAGCCGATCTCTCTTCCGCCAACACCAATGTCTCCTGCAGGAACGTCCACGTCAGCGCCAATGTACTTGTGGAGCTCTGTCATAAAGCTCTGGCAGAAACGCATGACCTCAGCGTCGCTCTTGCCCTTGGGATCGAAGTCGGAGCCGCCTTTGCCGCCGCCGATGGGAAGTCCCGTAAGGCTGTTTTTGAAGATCTGCTCAAAGCCGAGGAACTTGATAACGCTTTCTGTAACGTTGCCGCGGAATCTGATACCGCCTTTGTAGGGGCCGATAGCGTCGTTAAACTGAATTCTGTAGCCTCTGTTTACCTGGACTTTTCCGTTGTCGTCGACCCACGGAACTCTGAACTTGATTATTCTCTCAGGCTCCACAAGGCGCTCGATGAGGCCTGCAGCCTGGAACTCGGGATGGGCCTCGATGACCGGCTTCAGAGTTTCAAGAACTTCCTCAACTGCCTGGTGAAATTCCGCTTCACCCGGGTTTCTCTTTTTAACTGTTTCGAGAACAGATGCAATATACTCATTAACGTTCATATTCAACCCTCCAGAAAGAATTAGATTCCGATTTTTTATGCCTTAGCTTTAGCATGATAAAGCACAACCCCGTATTATATTTTTTCACCTGATTTTCTGCAAGTATTTTTTATCGCGTATGGAGATTTTTTTAGCTTTTTTTCTTCTTTAATATTTAATACTAGAAGAACGATTACCGCCGCCACAGCGCCGATAAACAGCACCGCCATTGTTAAAACGATAATAAAAGCCGCAGTTTTTTTCATTCCGAATCCCCCGTTATTTGTGATACTTTTCGCCGCTAATGATCTTCATGGCCCTGTATATCTGCTCAAGAAGGATGAGCCTTGTCATTTGGTGGGTGAAGGTCATTTTCGAAAGACAGAGCGAAAAATCGGCGCATTCCGGCACAGACCTGTCAAGGCCGTCGGAACCGCCAATGACAAACGTCACGTTCGAGACCCCTTCCGTCATTTTGGCGTCAATAAATCCCGCAAACTCTTCCGAATCAAGCATTTTGCCCTTAAGATCGAGTGCAACGACAAACGACCCCTGGGGTATCGCCTTTTTAAGCAGCGCGCCCTCCTCGCCAATGCTTTGGCACTCTTTCACTTCCGTAAAAGAAACCTTCCATTTTCTGGAAAGGCGCTTCACGTAGTCGTTGATGGCGTCCCGCATATATTTTTCTTTGATGGTTCCTACCGCAAGGATTGTGATCTTCAGCATATGACCGGTTCTCCGTGATAATATCTCGGTGCAAGCACCACCCTGCAGTTCTGAAGAAGGCCTCCGTTTTCAAGACCCTTCGTGACAGTCTCGAGAGCCAGCTCCGGGGTGTTGTTTTCCTTGCTGAGGTGGCCGAGGATGATGGTTTCGGTTCCGCTTTTCGCAAGCTCGCAAGCAAAAAGGGCTGAATTGTCGTTTGAAAGGTGTCCGTTTTCCCCGAGGATCCTTTTCTTCAGCGGATAAGGGTATGGGCCGTTTTTCAGCATCACCACGTCGTGATTTGCCTCAAGCAGGACCGCCCTGCAGCCGAGAGTGTTCTCTCTGATACATGGGGTGATCCCGCCGATGTCGGTACTCACCGCCACGCTCACTCCTCCCGAAGTGAATCTGTAACCAACGGGGTCCGCCGCATCGTGCGGTATCGAAAAGGGTCTGACTCTAAGCGTGCCGCAAATAAAATCCGTGTTGTTTTCAAAGACCAGCAGATCCTCAGGCATGATCCTGTCAAGTATTCCCGCTGCGGTCATGGCCAGCATGGTGCTTCTGTTAGCGTATACCGGTATGTGATACCGCCTCGCGATCACTCCCACACCCGCCACGTGGTCAATGTGCTCATGGGTGACCAGCACCGCATCAATGCTTCCCGGCTCCACACCTATCGCCGAAAGCTCGCACTCTATTCTCTTTCCAGGCACCCCCGCGTCCACAAGGACAGAAGTCGTACCGTCGGAAATGTATGTTGAATTACCGCTGCTTCCGCTGACAAGTGTGCACAGTTTCATGTTTTCCTCATAAAACAACCCCTGCGCCGGCTTTTCCGGCCTGTCAGGGGCTTCTTTCTGAACTATTTTTTAAATATCTTCAAACTCGGCTTCTTCTCGTGTTATATCCGCACCGAGCTGCGCCAGTTTTTTCTCGAAATTATCGTAGCCTCTGTCTATGTAGTGAGTTCCGTAGATGCAGGAGGTTCCTTTGGCGGCAAGGCCCGCGATCACAAACGCCGCTCCGGCCCTGAGGTCAGGCGCTTTCATCGGTATGCCCGCCAGTGATTTGGACCCAACGATGGTGGCGACCTTGTCTGAGATCATTATGTTTGCTCCCATGCGGTTCAGCTCCGACGTGTAGGAGAACCTGGAATTCCAGATGGTCTCAGTCACCTTGCTGGTGCCCTCCGCGCAGGAAAGAAGCGTTACGATTTGGGGCTGCATGTCCGTGGGAAAGCCCGGATAAGGGGCCGTCGAAATGTTTGTGGACCTGAAGGAGCCCTTGTCGTATATCCTGATCCAGTCGGGACCTTCCTTAACGCCAATGTTCATCTCCTCCAGCTTAGCGGTGAGAGCCTCCTGGTGCTTCGGGATAATATTCTTCACGGTAACGTCGCCGTGTGTGGCCGCTGCAGCCACCATGAACGTGCCCGCCTCGATCTGGTCCGGTATTATCGAATATACGCATCCGTGAAGCTTTTTCGCCCCCTGGATCTTGATGATATTGGTTCCGGCGCCTCTGATATTCGCTCCGCAGGTGTTGAGAAAGTTGGCCACGTCCACCACGTGGGGCTCCATGGCACAGTTCTCGATAAGGGTGTTGCCCTCCGCCGTGCAGGCCGCCAGCATGATGTTTATAGTAGCTCCCACGGATACGATATCAAGGTATACGTTGTTTCCCTTAAGACCGTTTTCCGCCTTTATGTCGACTTTTCCCATTTCCACCGAGTAGGAGGCGCCGAGGGAGGAGAATCCCTTGAGGTGCTGATCGATGGGACGGGGGCCGAGATTGCACCCGCCTGGCAGGAAGACCTGGGCTTTGTGGAAACGGCCGAGGAGAGCGCCCATGAGATAGCTGGAGCCCCGCATTTTACCGATAGATTCCCTGTCGGCAATGCATTTTGAGACACCCCTGGTGTCGATCTTTACCCTGTCGCCGTCCCGCTGATAGGACGCACCGAGATATGTCAGGGCTTCAAGAAGGATCTTAATGTCTGACACGTCGGGTACATTTTCTAATATGCAAATATCGTCAGCGAGAATGGTTGCAGCAATTATTCCGACGGCGGCGTTCTTACTTCCGCTTATATTTACTTCGCCGGACAGAGGCTTTCCGCCTTTGATAACAAGCTTTTTCACGATCGGTTCCTTTTCCTTTTCCTTTGTGTGGCGCCGCACATTGGCGGTTCTTCTTTTGTAAATAACCCGGAATCCGTAGAAAATTCGGCATTCCGCCCTTTCATTTTTAGAGACGAAAAAAAGAGCTTGACCCCGTCAGTCCATCCATCCGGCCCTTTTTCCGGAGAGACTTCTCAGACGACGTCAAACATATCTTCTTTCATCTCTATGTAAGTTTTAAATACGTAATAAACGTAGTACATGATCCCCGCAGTTCTCAGCAGGAAATTCAGCACAAAGACAAGGCCCGAGAGCGCAGGGCTGGAAAGCCCGTAGCCGATCGCAAGCAGCAGTATTTCAATGACCAGATTATAGCCAATGAAAAGCAAAGTTCTCGGAATGAGGTACCAGCAATACGCATTAACGATCTTGAACGCGACTCTCGCTCCGCCTGTCTTAAAGGCAACGATGCTCGGCATGGTGTATGAAACATACATCGAGAAGAACACAGTCACAAAAAATGTCACCACCAGCATGACCGCGATGAGGAGCAGCATCGGAAGTATCTGCGACGTGTCCCCGCCAATGACCTTACCCACAGAGACCGCCATCGGCATATTTATGTATGCCAGAAGAAAAACGATCAGTGCGAATGAGATTATTGTCAAAAATGTGTATACGGTCATGTTCCAGAAACGTTTATTGATTCCCTCTCTGAAACGGGCCATCGTTTTGACTTTTTTCGGTATCCGGTGGATGCTGTTATACGTGTTGATATAAAGCACAAACGAAAAACCGGATGTAAAGAACCCGCTGATCAGGGACACGCCAAGTACCGTCAAAAAAGCAATGGCAATGGTAGTCACAAGAAGAGTGGGATCAGTAGCCCTGTCTCTCAGCCATTCGGCCATGGATGTCAGGAGCTGGGGGTAATCTGTTTTAAATATCCTCGAAAGAGAAGCAAATTCCTTCGTGAAGGGATTAAACTGTACGGCAAAACATCCTATTCCTGTAACAAGGGATACGAAAATGAGAACAACAGGTGTTTTCTTTACGTTAGCGATAAAATCTTTCATGCCGTGCAACCTTAAATGTCGTCAAAAGTGCGGCGCGGTATTTTTGCCGCACATTTAATATTAAGAAAAACCGCGCTTCTTGTCAAGAGATTTTGTGCTTTTCAGCATGGTTTTATAAACCTCTTATCTTAGAGCTTCCTCCGCGTTTTCTTTGTCTTTTCCGATCTGCCTCGAAAGAGCCTCCGCAGATTCAAACTTTACCTCGTCCCGCAGCTTCTTTACGAAGGTCACGTCTATCAGACTGCCGTAAAAATCTCCGGTGACGTCGAAGAGATGTGTCTCCACGCTGCGGCGGTTGTTACCGAAGGTGGGATTCCGGCCGATATTGGTCACGCCTTTTATAAGCGCTCCGCTTATCTTTGTCACTGTAGCGTAAACCCCGTCCGGAGGTATCGCAAACCCTCTTTTGGGAACGATGTTGGCTGTGGGAAAGCCTATGCTCCGCCCCACTTCCCGTCCGTGAAGAACTCTCCCCGGGATAGTGTAAGGCCGCCCTGCATAGACCGGATATTCATCGACTCTCCCTCCCCCGATCAGTTCCCGGAGAAGAGTGCTGGAGACCACCGCCCCGTCTATCACCACAGGCTCGATCTCCACGACCTCGAAGCCGTATTTTTTACCTAATTTTGCCAAAGTTTTCGGGGTGCCTGATCCGCCCTGTCCGAAGGAATAATTACTGCCCACCACAGCGACTTTCGCGCCAAGTTTTCCGCGCACGATGTCTCTTGCAAAGGTCTCGCAGTCCATTGACGCGTATTCCCGGTCAAAGCCTTCGAAGAAGATCCCGTCGACTCCAAGTTCTCCCATGATCTCCGCCTTCCGGTCATTGGTCATGATCAGCCTGACCGCCTTGCCGCCTCCGAACACGTTCATAGGATGCTTTTCGAAAGTATAGACCAGTGACGAAAGTCCCCGCTTCTTTGCCTCGAAGACAAGTCTGTTTATGAGCGCCGTGTGGCCTTTGTGCACTCCGTCAAAGTTTCCCAGTGCCAATGCCACCCCTTTTTCCGGCCTTTCGTAAGTCTCATATGGGGCATCGTTTCCGTAAATTCTCATGAATCGGTATTCTCCGTTCTGCCGTTTAGTCGAGTCCGAAATATCTCTCCGGAGCCAGCTTCACAACGTCTCCGCCGCCGCACCTGCAAAGCGCAAACTCCCTGCCCTCCCGAAGGAGCAGCACCCGCCTGCCTTCGCCTTCATCCTGCGGCGCTTCACCGTAAGCTTCTATCCTCTCCCGTGCCACGCTGACAGTCTTTCCCTGCATATACGCCAGGTGTTCCTTCTCCGTAAGTTCCAGCATGGGGAACCCGAAGAGCTCTCTCACAGGTCTCACTATGGATCCGGTCTGCCCTAAGGCCGACGCCTCTTCGACGTCTTTTAACGTCACAGCATTCTCCGCCGTAAAATCACCGTAGGACGTTCTCTCAAGCTTTGACATCACCGCGCCGCAGCCGAGAGCAGCTCCCAGATCATTGATTATGGTCCTTATGTACGTTCCTCTGCCGCAGCAGACCTCAATTTCCGCAACAGGCAGTCCCCCGTCATTTGCTCCGAAACCAATGAGCTCGCAGGAATATATCACCACCGGCCTCGCTTCGGCCTCAAAAACCTCCCCGCGCCTCGCCAACTTATAGTAGGGTACGCCGTCCTTTTTCAAGGCCGAATAGGCGGGCGGCACCTGAAGCACCGTGCCCTTGAACGCTTTAAGAGCCTCTCTCACGGTCTCTGCGGAAACGGCTCCGGTGGATCCATTGGTTCTTGTCACTTCGCCCCATATATCCTGGGTGTCGGAGACAAGGCCAAATGTCGCCTCGGCTCTGTAGGTCTTCCTCATATCAAGAAAAAGGTCGGAACACCTGGTCGCGCCGCCGACCATTATCGGCAGCACCCCCGTAGCCTCGGGATCAAGTGTTCCGGGATGTCCCGCTTTTTTGACTTTCAGGAGCTTCCTTACTTTTGCCACACACGAGTGGGACGTCATGCCCTTTTCTTTATAGAGATTAATTATTCCTGTCATCCGGACTCTCACTCCGATCATCCGCCCCGGGCTCTTTGCTCCTGTCCTCGGCAATGATCTCACTGATACGCCTGTCCATTGCCGTCCCCACGTCCACGGAGTCGTCCACCTTGAAAAGGATCTTGGGCAGCTGCCTTATGATCATTCTCTTGCCAAGCATGGATCTGACAAAACCCGACGAGGAGTTCAGACAGTCAACGGCCTGTTTCTTTTCTTCAGGCGAACCAAAGATGCTCACATAAGCCTTCGCAAACTGCAGATCCTTCGTAAGCTTCACCCTGGTCACACTTGTGATGGGCGGTATTCTCGGATCCTTCATATCGCGGTTTATGATCTCTGTGAGCGCTCTTTGCATCTCGCCCGCAATTCTTATAGTTCTGTCCATTACTTTTTACTTGGTACTTTTAACGTATTACCTGTTACCTTTTACCTTTTACCTGTTACCTTTTACTTATTACTTTGTCCGGCACCGCTCGCGTCTCGCACTTCTTACCTTTTACTTCTTACTTATTACTTTGTCCGGCACACGCTCTAACTAAATGCGGCACCCCTTGTTTCTCAGATGTCCCTCTCCACCTGCTCCATCACGTAAAACTCCGCGATGTCGCCCTCTTTGACGTCGTTGAACGACTCAAAGCTCATACCGCACTCGTAACCCGAGGCGACTTCCTTGGCGTCATCCTTCATACGCTTGAGAGATGCAAGCTTGCCCTCGAACACCACGATACCGTCTCTTACAAGGCGAACGTCCGAGTTTCTCTGGACCTTTCCGTTGGTTACGTAGCAGCCTGCGATGGTTCCGACACCAGAGATCTTGAATATCCTTCTGATTTCAGCGTGGCCTGTGACCGTCTCTTTGAATTCAGGCTTCAACATACCCTTCATGGCGGCCTTGACGTCTTCTATGGCGTCGTAAATGACCTTGTAGAGCTTTATGTCCACGTGTCTCTCGGCTGCCATTTCGCCTGCGTTTCCGACAGGTCTCACGTTGAAACCAATGATGACCGCATTCGAAGCCTCGCCAAGGAGAACGTCGCTTTCGCTGATGCCGCCGACTGCCGCATGGATGACTCTCACACGGACCTCGTCGTTGCTGATGGATTCCAGCGAGGATTTGACCGCCTCGGCCGATCCCTTAACGTCCGCTTTGACTATAACGTCCAGATTCTTGACCTCGCCCGCCTTGATCTGGCTGTAGAGATCTTCGAGGGTGACCTTGTTGGAGTAGGTCATTGTCCGCTCACGGTTCTTGGCTATTCTCTCGTCCGCCACCTTCTTTGCCAGGTGCTCGTCCTTATTGACGCAGTAGAATACTTTTCCTGCCTCCGGAACCTCGGGAAGACCCGTGACCTCAACAGGTGTGGAGGGGCCCGCCTCCTTGATGGTGCGGCCTTTGTCGTCGGTCATGCGTCTCACGTGTCCGAATGTGGTTTCGGTGAGTATCGCATCGCCGGTTCTCAACGTGCCTCTCTGCACGAGGAGAGTTGCTACAGGACCCTTGTTCTTATCGAGTTTGGCCTCGATGACGGTGCCCTTGCACTGCTTGGAAAGGCTCGCCTTGAGCTCCAGAATGTCTGCGGAAAGGATGACCGTTTCAAGAAGCTCGTCGATATTGATGCCCTTCTTTGCGGATACCGGTACGAAAGGAACGTCGCCGCCCCATTCTTCGCATACGATGCCCTGCTCGGCCATCTCGTTCTTTACGCGATCGATGTTTGCGCCTTCTTTATCGATCTTATTGACTGCCACGACTACCGACACGTTGGCGGCTTTAGCGTGGTTTATAGCCTCGATGGTCTGGGGCATGACGCCGTCATCAGCGGCGACAACGATGATCGCCACGTCCGTCACCTGGGCGCCTCTTGCTCTCATTGCCGTGAAAGCTTCGTGGCCCGGAGTGTCGAGGAACGTGATCTTGTGGTCGTTGATCGTGACAGTATAAGCACCGATGTGCTGTGTGATACCGCCGGCCTCTCCCGCAGTCACGCTTGTGTTCCTGATGGCGTCGAGAAGCGACGTCTTACCGTGGTCAACGTGGCCCATTACGACGACGACAGGCGGTCTCGGCACTGCGTCCTCTGCGGGCTCTTTGTCCTCGGGATCCTCAAGGAGGAGTTCCTCGTTGCTTACGACGATCTCAGGCTCGGCTGTGATACCGTAGCTGTCGGCAATGATGGCTGCGGTGTCAAAATCGATCTCCTGGTTCTGGGAAGCCATGATGCCCTCTTTGAAGAGCTTGGTTATGACTTCGGAGGCGGTCTTTTTGATGAGCGCAGCAAATGCGCCGACCGTGATCGTGGGTGGGATCTTCACGTTTGTGAGCTTCTGAGCCGCGATCCTTGCCTGCTCATCGATCTGGTTTTTCTTCTTTGTCTTGGGGTTCTTGCCCTGACCTCTCTCCACGTAGGAGTTGTTGATCGAGAAATCGTCTCTCTCAACGTCCGAAACGGAGCCTTTTGTTCCGATCCAGCTTCTGGCGTCGTTGTACTTGCGGTCCTTCTGCTGGCCGCCTGCGCGCCTTGTGCCCTCGTTGCGCTTCTCGTTCTTGGCGGAATCCTTGTCCCTGCCGCTGTCCCTGCGCTGGGTGACGAGGGGCTGATTGGGAGCAGGGCTTTGGGAAGGTCTGCCCTGGCCGTTTCTCTGGCCGCCCTGTTGGGGACGTCTGTCGCCCTGGCTCTTGTCAAAGGGCTTTCTGTCGTCCTTGGCGTCTTTGTCGAAGCCTGCGTCCTTGTCAAAACCTCTGGGCCTGTCCGGTCTCCTGTTCTGGTTGCCGGGCCTTGACGTGGAGCCGACTGTCGAACCCTGGGGCACGCGCCTTATTATGGGCTGAACTCTCGGAGGCCTTACGATAGTGATTTCGGGCTCTGCGGGAGCGTCCGTTTTTTCTTCGGGCTTTTTCTCATCCGCCGGCTTTTCGTCAGGTAGCTTGTCTTCTTTGGCATCTTCCGGCGCCTTTACGGGCTCGGGTTTGGTCTCCTCGGGAGCCTTTTCGGGCTCGGGTTTGGTCTCCTCGGGAGCCTTTTCGGGCTCGCTCTTTTCGGGAGCGGTCTCACCCCGGCCTTCCGCAGTCTTCGTCTCCGGCTTTACTGCTTCCGGAGCCTCGTCCTTATTTTCGGGAGCTTTTTCGGTGCTTTCATCCTTGGAAGCCTTGTCCGTTTCGGGATTTACGGGCACAGCCTCTCCGGCCCCTGCGGGTCTTCTTCTCACCACGGCAGGTCTTGTCTGAGCCTCGGTCTCAGGTGATGTCTCGGGCTTCTCCTTCTCGGCCTTTTTTTTCTCCGCAGCGGCAATGGTGGATGCGCTCACGCCGGGATTGGCGGCTCTCCTTCTGATGCGCGGCCTTTCGGCGGCATTCTGCTCGGGTTCGCTCTCCTCTTCCTCTTCTTCTTTTTTGTCGGCCTGTACCTTGGTTTTGGAGCCATCGCCGGTTTTTGACGTTCCCGCCTTCGCCGCGGGCTTTGTCTTCTTCACCACGGTGGCGGTTGCAGGCTCCTTGGCGTTGTCCTTCGACTCCTCATCGGCCTTTTCCTCGCCAAAGCCGTCCTCAACGCTGAAGCTTATGTGCTTATAGAATTTTTCGATGTCCTCAGTTTCGATCTTGCTCTCGTTGCTGAACACGAACACGCCGATCTCTCTCAGTTTTGATTTGACACGCGAAATATCCCAGTTTATTTTTCTCGCCAGTTCCCGTACTGTCATTTTTTCGTTAACACTACTCAATAGTCTACCCTCCGTTTCAACTAAGCAGCTCCGCAAACTCGGCTGCCAGTCTTTGAGTCGTCTCCGCGGGCACCTCAGTTTCAAGGGCCCTTGAAAGCTTCTTTTTCTTGATTATCAGATCCATGCATTCCTGCTTTCTGCAGACGTAACAGCCTCTGCCGTTCAGTCTGCCGGTCAGATCCATTACGATACTGCCGTCTTCAGGAACTCTGACGATCCTGACCAATTCACGTTTCGGCTGTCTGGTACCGCATCCCAGGCACATCCTTAAAGGTATCTTCTTATCTGCCGTACCAAACACCCCCTCGTATCAGTCGGAATTTCTCATCATATCGCTCAGGAACTCGCGGTCCTTCCTGGATTCGCTGTCCTCGTCTCCGTCACCCTTGATGTCGATCCTGCATCTGCAGAGAGTGGCCGCCAGAGCAACGTTTATACCCTTGGCGCCGATCGCCAATGTGAGCTGGTCGCTCTTAAGCGTAACACGGGCGACCTTTCCGATCTTCTCCTTGCCTCTGATGAGGGTCTTGTCGTTTCTCTCTTTTTCGGCTTTCTCGTAATCGTCCTCGATAACGATCGGGTAGTAGTTTGCCTTTGCGGGGCTGAGAGCATTTGCAACGAACTCGGCAAGGTTGGGGCTCCAGAGAATAACGTCGATCTTTTCGCCGCGAAGCTCGTCGCTTACAGCCGTGATGATCTGTCCGCCGGGTCCTACGCATGCGCTTACCGCGTCAACGTTCGGGTCATTGGAGTATACCGCAACCTTGGATCTCTGGCCGGGCTTTCTTGCCACGCTTACGATCTCCACAACGCCGTCCCTGATGGAAGCGACTTCGCTCTCAAGGAGTCTCTCGAGGAATTTGTCGCTTGTTCTCGAAAGCTTGGGTGTGATGTCCCTCTTCTTGCTCTTGCCCCTGTCAAGGCCCTTTGCCTCGTCCTCTTTCTTTCTGGGGAGCACGAGCGCTTTGAAGGTCTCTTTCTTTCCCGAAAGGGTCGGGGTCTTGAAATTGTCGCCGGGGAGAAGGTCGCCCTCGTTCATCACGAACTCGATATTGTCGTATGTGGCGAAAACTTTTCTTCTCTTCTTGTACTTGTTCGTCTTAACGTCGAAATACTGGGTCTCTTCCACCAGCTCAACCTCGCAGCTGATGATCTCGTCCTCGAGGTCCTTGCACTTATCCTCGATGTTCATACGGTCTTCATCGGATATCATCTGGATGAAAAGGGTCTTTATTTTGGAGGCTGTGGTGCGGCCCATCTTTTCAAAGCTGGTGGGTGTGACATCAGTGTACATTTCATCGCCAATGACGAACTCCGGGTCGTACGTGCGGGCTTCTTCAAGGGATATCTGGGTGTCCGGGTTCTCCACCACGTCCACAACGGTCCTTACCGTGCTTACGAAGATCTCGCCTGTGGTCCTGTCGATCTCGACCGCATAGTTCTTGTTTTTGGACTCCTTCTGATCCTTGAAGCCGTAGCTTGCGGCCTCCTGGTCGTTCATTTCGTAGCCGCGGGCGATAGCCTTTTCGAGGCAGTCCAGTACCTTCTCGCGATCCAGCTTTTTCTCTTCTGCCAGTGCGTCCACGCCCCTGAAGAAATTCTCAGTGTAATTCTGTGCGTTTTTATCTTTTCTTTTTGCCATTTCTTTTTCCTCAATTTTCCTTCCTGTAAAACTGTTTTAAACTGTGTTGTTCCGTTCCGGGGCGTGCCCCGCGGCAGGTTTTGTCTTCACCGGTCAGAAGTCGATCGCAAGCCTTGCGCCTGCAATATTCTTTTCATCCAGTTCCACGACCTTGCCCCCTTCTTCAAGGAGCACCCTGCCGTCTTCTTTGCCTTTGAGGACTCCTTTGTGCTGCTTCCCTCCGCACTGCTGCGCATAAAGCGTCACCTCGATCTCTTTTCCGAGAGCCCTCCTGTAATCATTGTCTGTCTTTATCGGCCTGTCAAGTCCCGGCGACGACACTTCGAAAATATAGGCGTTTTCGATAGGGTCGAGCTTATCTATGACCGGCTCTGTCGCATCGTTCACCGCCACGCAGTCATCGATCGAAATGCCGCCCTCCTTATCAATGTATATTCTGAGATACCAGTTCGGGCCTTCCTTGACGTATTCCACATCCACGAGCTCGTAACCCATGGACTCGATAATGCCGGAAACTGCCTCGCGTACGATCGCCGCGGTCTTTCCTTCAGCCATTTCATCCGATCCTTTCGGTAAAGTATTGCAGTCGGGAGCGTCCGCTTTCAAAACAAAAGAGCGGGTGTTGCTTCCCACTCTTTCTGCCGACTATCCTTGACCAAAGCCAATGTTATCAAACATCAGGCCCCTTGTCAAGTATTTTTATTTTTATTTATTATTTATTATCAGCTCATCGAATATCAGCTCACCGAAGTGTCGCTCAGGACCGTTGTCGAGCTGTAGGAGCTTGAATTTGTGAAGGTATACGTCTTCCCGCCTATCGTGACGGTGTGGGTGCCGGAGCTGTGAAGGGATGCGCTGTATGTTTTTACGTTGCCTCCCGTGGTCACCTTGCCGTAACCGAGGATTATCAGCGTGCCGCCCGTTATCTTCCTGGTGCCGTCTGCTTCAAGGGCCGCCATGTTCTGGTTGTTCGGTCCTTTAACTATGACTATGCCGCCTGTCTGGGTATAAGTGCCGTTGGAATCGATGCCGTCGGTGTCGCCGCTTGCCGGGACCTCCACCTCCACAAATCCGCCGGAGATATTGATCTGCGGGGTCGTCACGCCTTTTGTGGCATTGATGCCGTCATCGTTGGCCTTGACGTGGATCTCGCCGCCGTAGATGTTGATCACATTGGCTTCAAGGCCCTCGTAAGAGCTGTCGATGTTTATCACTCCGCCCGATATGTTCAGCATGTAGTCCGCGTGTATCGCGTCTGCGCCGGAGACTGTCTGCTGGCCGCCCCAGCCGCTGCGCCCTCCGCCGGGTCCGAAGAAGCCGCCCATGGTCTTGCCCTCGGGTGAGTACACGCCAATGGTAACCGAGCCGCCGCTGATCTCAATGGTGCCCTGACCCTTGCCGCCGGCCGTGAACGATGTGCCGTAGTCTGCATGGAGACCGTCGTCGTAGCTCTTTATGTTCACGGTGCCTGCGCTGATGGACAGTATGTTCTGCACCTTGATGCCCTTGTAGGACGTGGTGGACGCGGATGTCGCCGTGTAACTGCTGTAGGAACCGGTGTATATCGTAAGTGTTCCCGCGGTGCCCGTCTCCTCGTCTGCCGCCATGGTAAAGTTGTGAGCCGCCTGGATACCGTCGCCCGCAGCGTAGACCGTCACGTCGCCTCCGGTAATTGTGATGTCGCCCCTTACTTCGCCGTTCTTATTGGCGTCGGTGTTCTCGGTCTTGATGCCGTCGCCGTTTGTGGATATTGCCACCACAGTGCCGCTCTTGATAGTAACTGAGTCGTTGCCTTTAACGGCGTTGTTGTAAGCGGTGACTTTTAGGTTCAGCTTCTGGATCTTCAGATCCTTGGTGGTGTGGATGCCGTTGTTGTAGGAGCCTGTCACCACCAACGTGCCCGTGCCCTTTATCTTGAGGTCCGCTTTTGCGTAGATGGCGCCCTCTCCCTGGGTGTCGGTGTCGACGGTTTTTACGGATCTCGTATCGTTAACAACGTTTTCGGTGCCTGCTTTTGCGGAAATCTCAACTTCCCCGGCAGACGTTATCTTTATCGGAGAATCTGAGCCGTATGTGATCGTTACCCCGCAGAGCTCAAGCACCACGGTGTCTTCGTCTCCCGTTTCCACGAGTATCTGGCCCTCCAGTCTGCCGCTGAGCTGATACGTGCCCGCAGATGTGATCTTAATGATGCTGCCGGATCTTGAGAACTGTCCGTCCCCGGTCGTGATCGTGAAATCCCCGTAGGTCTCGCTTGCGGATACGGAGGTGTCGGAAACGGCCTCAGGATGTTCATCGGTCTCCGCAGTTGTATTCTCTGCCGGTGCTTCGGTTTCTGCCGGTGCTTCAGTCGCGCTCTCGGAAGGTTCTTCTGTCGTAGTTTCAGCAGGTTCTTCCGTCGCGGTTTCCGCAGGTTCTTCGGTTTCCGCAGCCTCTTCGGTTTCCGTCGGTGCTTCAGTCGCGCTCTCGGAAGGTTCTTCTGTCGTAGTTTCTGCAGGTTCTTCCGAACCGGATGACAGATAGACGATCTCGGTCTCACCGGTATCGCTCCCGTCCGTATTTCCGGTGTATGTCAATTCCCGTAAGGCGGCACATCCTCCGAGAACCAACGCTGCTAAGACCACTGCGATCATCACTTTAAGTATTACGTTAAATTTCATTGTAATCACCTTGCCTTTCGGTTTATTGTTGTGCGTAAAGTGTACATCGCCAAGGTAAAAAAATGCCAAACATTTTCCTATACCACCGCTTATATATTCAACGGGCGCCATGAAAACATTGATTTTGAGCACAAGTTTTGATATATA
This sequence comes from Clostridia bacterium, assembly GCA_017444825.1. Classification (GTDB taxonomy): domain Bacteria; phylum Bacillota; class Clostridia; order UBA1212; family UBA1212; genus UBA1212. The sequence continues at coordinate 128,393 of JAFSVU010000013.1, read as the reverse complement.
TAAACCAATTTCTACTTTGAAGGTGCCTAATGAAAAAGACGATCTTGACAATGGTTTTGATACTTACGTGTATCCTCGCATTTTCGGCCTGCGCCGAAGTTGTGCCCGCAGCTCCGACACCCGGGAGCACCGTTGCTCCCGAAGCGACCGTGACTCCGAAGCCTGAGGAAACGCCGGACGTAACGCAGGAGCCTGACGCGACGGATGAGCCCGTTGACACGGAAGCTCCCGAAGCTACAGTAACGCCGGAGCCAACAGAGGAGACGGCTTCTGTCGTCACGGAAACTCCCGCGGGATCTCCGGGCGAGTCAACGGAAGAGGCCCCCTCTTCCGAACCTACGGCCACTCCCACGCCTGCCCCCACGCAGACGCCCACACCCACGCCGAAGCCCACGCCCACTCCGACTCCCACACCGCAGCCCACACCCACGCCTACTCCGAAGCCGGTCTACAAGCTGAACGAACTGATAAGGTCAGGTAAAAAATTCACCGTAGGCTTCAAGCTCGAAATATATTGCGCATGGTATAACGAATACACCGTTGGACAGGGAGTCTGTTCGGACGGCGAATATGCGTATTTCATACTGAAGCCCTCCGCTGACGGCGAGGCTATCATCAAAAAGTACAGCCTTGTCACCGGCGAGTTCGTAAAAAGGAGCCAGCCCATATACGTGTTCCACGGAAACGACATGACATTTGACACGGCAAGGAACGTCATCTACGTTGTCCACGGCTCCTCCGAAGGAAAGATCCTGACTACCGTTGACCCGGATACCCTCGAGGTCATCCAGCAGACTGTGAACATAAAGAAAGGCGCCGGGGCCATCACCTACTCCCCCACCCGCGACTGCTTTGCAATAAGCCAGGGTGGAAACCATCTGACGCTGCTCGACAAGGATCTTAAAGTGACCAAGACCGTCACCCGGGAAAAGATGCCATACACTGCCCAGGGAATGGGTTCCGACGACGACTATATCTATTTCCCGATGAGCCCCAAGGCTGCAAGCGGCACCACGGACAACATCCTTGCCGTTTATGACTGGGACTGCAATTACATCACCACCGTAAAAATGCCCACAAAAGTTGAGTCTGAATCCATGTTCGTCATTGACGGTGTCTACTACGTAAGCTTTTACAGCGGCGACGGAGCCAGGCTTTTCAGACTTACGTTTGACGTTGTTGATTGATGCATTGGCGTGTCCGCCGGTTGTTGATGCGCGGGGATCCGCCTGTATGAGGTGAATGATATGTTGATCTATTTCAGCTATAAAAGAGAAGACGAACTCCTGAGGGACATAATCGTGAGAAACATCAGCGCGACGCTCCCCTCCTCTTTTGAATTCTGGGTCGACGTGAAAAAGCTCCAATGGGGCTCGAATTTTCCCGCAGAGATCGAGAAGGCGATAACCGAGGACGCGGATTTTCTCATTTGTCTCGTGTCCGATAAGGCCGGCGACTCCGACTGGGTCATGAAGGAAGTGGAACTCGCCAAGGAAAGGGAGAAAAAGGAGAACAGAACGTTTATCCTTCCTCTCGTTATAAAAGGTACCTCCCGCAACCGCCTATGGCAGAGTCTCGACCTGGGCAATAAAAACTACGTTGAAGTGTACACCGGCACGGAAGCCGAGGAACAGACCCAGGCGGAGAAGATAACGAGGATGCTTTTCAGTCTCGTGGCGGAGAACCTGGATCTCATACTTCACCCCCAGGGACGTGTCGATGCCATACGTGAAAACGAAAAGAGGCTCACAGACCTTGCGGAGGTAATAAGGACCGTTGCTTTTCCCCACAGGGAGGTCAACCCGCTTGACGTGTCGGAGCTGGCGGAAAAGGTCTGCGCGGCACGGGGAGATATTTCCGCCGGGGACTTTGGTTATATCATAGACGAGATCTTCAGGCGGAATCTGCTGTCGGGGTTCGTTTTTGACGGCGACGTCATTTACCTTGACGAGGAACACGTGTCCTGGAACAACCGCTTCCACCTGACCGCGAAAAAAGCCATCGCGAAAAAGGCCTATTCGTACATCGGTTCCAAAGGGGATAAAACCGTGTATATCGATTCCGGTTCCACGGCAGGGGCGCTGGTCAGCTACATCTGCGACAGGATGAGATACAAGACTTCAGGCCACAGGAGCCTCACGGTCATCACACCCTCCACCTGGCTTCTGCAGCAGCTTTCGGACACCTGCGTAAGCCTCGGTTTTTCAAACAGTAATGACGACGTGGAAAAGCTCAAGCTCATCGTGCCTGACGGGTTCATCCACACCGCCTCCTCCACCATAGTTCAGCTGGACGAAAACGACAGGGATCACATTTCAAAGCTGTGCGAAAGGCACGGGATAGATCTCGACGTCGCTTTTATCGGCGCCAACGGAATAACCGAAGAAGGCGGTATCATGACGTACAGCAACGACGAGGACTACTGGAAGCTTGACGCCATGTCGGTGGCAGCTCAGACAGTGATCATATGCGACAGCGCAAAATTCGGGGTGGAAAGCGACAATCTCGATTCCCTTGTGGCCGGCTGGGACGACGATTTCATACTCATCACTGACCTTGACGAAACCAATGAAGTCCAAAAAGAGATAATAAAAAAGCACGGAGACAAGATCATAACGGTCTGACCCGTGCAAAAAAGGTAAAATCTGCTAAAAGCCGCGGCGATCTCTTTTGAATGCCGCGGCAATGTTTTTTAAAAAACTCCCTGCCCGCCAAGGGTTTTGATGACCTCATCGGCACGCATCATTTTCCTGAAAAGGAAATCTTTCCCGGGTGCATTTGCGGGCAGTGCTTTATATGCTTCCACTAAAGCGGTCCCTTTGGTTCGCATGAAGGACACGGCCCTGGGGTCACCGTAGTCGCAGACCAGGTCAAAATAGAATTCGAGCCGTTCATCGAGAAGGGCCGTTCTCTTTACCAGAGTCCTGTAAATGACGTAAAGTTTCTCGTCCTTCCTGCCCATCAGCGCTAAAACGGCCAGGAGCTTTTCCGCAACAGGTCCTGTCATGGGCTTGTCTTCCTGCATCCTTTTAGCGATCAAATCGACTGCAACGTCGAATCCGTTTTTGCAGTAATCCACGCCGACCTGTACAAGTTCCGATGCAAGCTCCGGGTCTCTCTGACGGACTGCCTTTGCAGTCTCGAAAAATCTGTTACACAGGTCATTGGAAAACCCGGAAACGTGCTCCGAGATCCCGTAGATCATCGTGATCGCGAGAGCATCAATATCCGTGTCATTCATAGAAAAAGCGTCAAGGCATATCCCGATCACTTTCTCGGCCCATTCCTGCCTGTCGCAAATGCTGAAGAAATCCTCGAACACGCTGTCCGGCGGGGAGCAGTAATTGTCCTGGATCAGATTTAGTATGATCCTCTCGTACTTTTCAAAGACCGGGGGATCACCCGTATAATCACGTATAAACTCGTAAGGCGTCATCCCGTCCAGTCTTTCGGAGTGTCTCACTTTCCACCTTTCAAAGACGTCGCCTTCGTTGTCCTCTAAAGTCACGAGGCTTTTTCGGTACACGTAAAAATCCTCCTCAAGCTTCCTTATGGCTTCATCGCATTCAGGCAGCAGATACCGTTTTATTTCCGCCGTTTTGGGACCGGCATTTTTAAAATCTATCATTTTTTCCTCTTTTTCGGTCTGAAATCGACCACCACGCCTGCCGTTCCGAACAAATAACCAATGCCCGTAAACAGTGAAATAAAGCCCACAGGGAAAAGCGCCGAGAGCACAGTGACCCTGGGTATTATCTCCTCCCCCGCCCATACCAGCTTGTAGAACCAGAAGAATGGGATGTATAGGAGCATCCTTATGTAGCTGTTGATATTGGCGATGTCAAAATTCGGATGGGCTATCACAAAATGTCTCTCCGCGATCGCGATAAGTATGAGCTCCGCCAGAAAAACGATGACCCCCACCGCAGCACCAAGGACGAACCCTTTGGCTTTGTACCTCGCCCAGTTGTAGGGTTTTGAGTCCATTATCCCGTACTCGTTGCCCTGGGAAATGAGCATGGCCGCGTAAACAAGGGATGCCACCACCGAATAAATGGCCACCGGCAGGTCCACAGTCATATACCGCGCAAGGATGAGGAGTATCAGCGGATAGGCTGCCCATCCCAAAGCAACGGCAAGCATATGTATAAGACTGATTCTCGCCAATCCCTTCGCGTGATTTTTGATCGTTTCTTTCGTCCAGTCACTCATTACGGTAACCCTCACTAAATCAGTTCTGTTTCAACTGTCTGTCGATCTCTCTCTTCGCATCCCGCTCCGCAGCCTGATCGCGCTTGTCGAAAAGCTTCTTGCCCTTTCCGAGTCCCAGAAGCACCTTAACACGGCCCTTCGAAAAATACACCTCCAGGGGAACCAGCGTCATTCCCTGCTGCTTCACCTGCTGGAAAAGCTTCAATATCTCCTTTTTATGCAGAAGAAGCCTTTTCTTTCTCAGCGGGTCCCTGTTGAATATGTTCCCGTGCTCGTATGGGCTTACGTGCATGCCGCAAATGAAGCATTCACCGCCGTCAATGACCGCATATGCCTGCTTCAGATTCACGTTGCCCTGCCTTATGGACTTGACCTCGGTGCCGTATAACTCGATGCCGCACTCGATCTTGTCCTCGATAAAGTACTCGTGGTAGGCGTTTCTGTTCTGGACTATTATCTTTTTGTGTTCACTAACCAATGACATCGCCCTTCATTTACAGTGAAACGCTGGATAACAACAGTTTAACCAGCGTTTCGTCCAAAAAGCACTGCTGCGCTTCTTTATTTTGCGGTATCCGACGTTCTCGTCTCTCTGATGACAGTGACCTTGATCTGGCCGGGATACTGCATTTCGGATTCGATCCTCTTCGCTATGTCTCTTGAAAGGATCGTCATCTCGTCGTCGCTGATCTCTTCGGGCTTGACCATTACTCTTACTTCACGGCCCGCCTGGATCGCAAAGGTCTTGGAGGCGTCTACGCCGCTGAAGGAGTTACAGATCGTCTCAAGCTTTTCGATCCTCTTCAGGTAGGACTCAAGAGGCTCGTTTCTCGCGCCGGGCCTTGCGGCTGAAATGGCATCCGCCGCAGCTACGATCACCGAAATGACCGAAGTGGGCTCCACGTCGCCGTGGTGAGACATGATGGCGTTTATGACAACGTCGTTTTCTTTGTACTTCCTGGCGATCTCTGCTCCGAGGTCGATATGGGTGCCCTCGTTCTCGAAATCAACGGCCTTTCCTATATCGTGAAGAAGACCCGCCCGTTTTGCCAGATCCACGTCCACGCCCAGCTCGGCGGCCATGATACCGGAAAGCTTCGACACTTCAATGGAATGGATGAGCACGCTCTGGGTGTAGCTCGTTCTGTACTTAAGTCTTCCCAGGAGTTTGATGATCTCCGGATTGAGTCCGAAAACACCCGCTTCAAAGGTGGCGTTCTCGCCCTCTCTCTTTATGGTGGCATCCAGCTCCTTGCGGGCTTTTTCAACAGTCTCCTCGATCTTTGCGGGGTGGATACGTCCGTCGGCAATGAGCTTCTCGAGCGCTATCCTTGCGACCTCACGCCTCACCGGGTTAAAGCTGGAAAGAATAACTGCCTCAGGTGTATCGTCGATCACAAGATCCACACCCGTAGCTGTCTCTATCGCATTAATGTTTCTTCCGGAACGGCCTATGATCCTTCCCTTCATCTCTTCATTGGGGATCGGAACGACTGTGACAGTTATATCGGACACATAATCCGCAGCGCACTGCTGTACTGCGGTCGCGATGATCTCGCGGGCCATTTCCTTCTTTTCATCGGCAAGATCGGCTTCGTATTCACGGATCCGTGCAGCTTTATCATGGACAAGCTCCGTATCGAGCTGCTGCATAAGGATCTCTCTCGCCTGCTCCGAGGAAAGGCCGGATATTTTTTCAAGAGCTTCCCGCTGTTTTGCGTAAAAAGTCTCTGCTTCGGCTATCTTATCGTTTGCTTCGGTCTCTTTTACCCTGACGGCAGCTTCTCTCTGCTCCAATGCATCGAGTTTCTTATCGAGGGTCTCTTCCTTAGCTGTCAGACGCTGCTCTTTGCGCTGCGCCTCCTGTTGATTTTCCCTGACTTCCTTTTCAAAAAGTGAACGTAGTTGTCTTATCTCATCCTTGGCCTGAAGAACATATTCGCGTTTTTTAACTTCGCCCTCTCTGACGGCGGCTTGTACAATTCTCAGGCTCTCCTCCTCGGCGGTGTTTATGGCCGCTTCGGCTTCGAGTTTTCTCTTTTCGTATCCGTCAATTACACCTTCGTCATAGCCTTCATTGCGGGCTTTTTCGGAGGCGTCCTTAACCAATTCTGCATTCTTGCGGGATCTTACCTTAGCATAGATCAATAAAATGATCAATCCGACGGCAAGGCCTGCAAACACGGAAATCAAGGAGATTACAAGTTTCTCCATAAAACTTTTTCTCCTCTCAGTATTTATTTGATTTTAAAGTCGTATATTGTGTGAATGCCGCGGGTTTTTACGGCACTCAGTGTGATCCTAAAATCGGTCTCATTCTATCACATCATCTTTGTGAAGTCAAACAAAAAACCCCGGAACCGTCCGGGGCCTTTGTTTTAATTCAATTCAAAACCGCTTCAGATCAGTTAAAATCTCTGTGCTCGTCCTCAAGGCTCTGAAGCGTTACCTTGAAGGTCTTGTACTGTCCGTTTGCCTTGTCGCTTGAGTCGAACACGTAGGCCTTGATCTCCACCTCTTCGCCGATCTCGCACTTCATTATCTCAGCGCGGAGGGATACAAAATTGTAGACTGCATTGCCGTTGAACTCGGTAATGATCATGCCCGATCTCAGTCCGGCTTTCCATGCGGGGGAATCCTTTTCCACTTCTTCGATCCAGGCTCCCGCGGGAAGTCCGGCGTCGCTTGCCGACGTCACGTCGTAGGTTGTGTTCACGGTGATGCCGACTGCCGGCCTTGTGACTTTACCGTCTTTCATGAGAGCATCGCAGATCTGTTTAACAGTATCGGATGAGATGGCAAAGCCCATGCCCTCGTAGCCTGTGTCGACGATCTTCATCTCGCAGATGCCGATGAGCTGTCCCTTGCTGTTCAGCATCGCGCCGCCGCTGGTCCCGGGGTTGATGGCCGCATCGGACTGAATAAGGTCATATGCATATCCGTCGCTGGTGAGGAAGTTTTTGTTCAGTCCGCCTACGATACCGCTGGTGATGGAACGCATGAACTCGATCCCGCCGGGGCAGCCGATCAAGAACACCTGATCGCCAATGGCCACCTCGCTTGAGGATGCAAATTCAATCGCTTTCAGGCCCTTGGCGTTGATCTTAAGGACCGCAAGGTCTGACGTGTAGTCGACACCCACGATCTCAGCTTCGAAATATGTCGACAGGGAAGTATCCACGTACACCCTGATCTGGTAGTTCCCGAGGGGCTTGTTGTCCTTGTCAAGGGTGCCGGAGACCACGTGGCAGTTTGTTATTATGTATCCGTCGGACTTGAAAACAACGCCGGAGCCCTGGCCTACCACGGTATATGTGGTATCCGCCCAGGGGTTGGTGGATGACGTTGTGAGGATGGATATGCCCACCACCGAGTCCGAAGCCTTCGCGTATACCGCAGCGGCAAGAGACTCCGAATCGCCGGTTATGTTGATGGTCACGTTGCTGCCGGAGGGTACGGTCTCGTCGCCTACCTTTACGTCATCACCGGGCTTTGCAGTGGCCGCCGGAGCTTCCGTGGAATAGTTCAGATCGGGCAGATATTTTCCGATATTCTTTCCCAGGTCTCTCAGAGCGCCGAGGAAGAAATTGGCAATGATGCTGATCACTATCACGACCGCGATCACCGCGCCGACTATGATCAAAGCGATCGCCCAGCCCGGCATCCTCTTTTTCGGAGCCTCTGCAGTCTTCTGCGCATTCGGATTTACAGGTCTGTAATCTCTGTCCCTGTACCTGTCGGTCACGTTGTTGTAGTTTCTGAGTTCCTGTTCAAAGGAATTTCCGTAGCCTGTCGTGTTGTTCACCGGGACTCCGTAGTATCCGGCGCCTGCATTGACCTTTTCCCTTGGCGCTTCCTGAGAAGGAGCTGCGGGCGGTACCTGCTCCGGAGCGGGAGCTGCAGGCTCTGTTACGGGGGCTTTCGGCTCTTCCTCTACGTTTACAACGGGTTCAGCCGGTACAACGGGTTCTTGGGCGGGCTTCGTTTCCGGCTCAGGAGTATTTATTTCGGGAAGCTGTACCTTCCAGCCGCAGTTGACACAGAACTTTGCGTTCTCTCCCAGCGGGCTTCCGCAGTTGATACAAAATCTGATTCTTTTATTCTCTTCAATCATAGCGTCTCCTTCTTTCAAGATCGGATAAACCAATTCATCTATTGATAATGTCCGTAAAACGGATAGTATAATATTATAACCCCAGCATTAAAAAAAACTAAAAAAGTTGAAAAGCTAAAACCCGGGCCCTGCTTTGTCGGGAAACCGGGCCCCGGTCCGTCCAAAAAACCGGGCTTGCGCCCGGTCCTTTGACATAATCTTGCAATACATTCCGCTGCTGCGGGAGGATGATCCTTTATTCTCCCAGCTGCGACGTGCAGTGCGGGCAGCGTGTAGCTTTAACGTTGATCTCGGATAAGCAGAACGGGCAGATCTTGATAAGAGCTTTTGCGGCTTCTGCGGCTTCCGCGGCCAGTCTCTCCTCTTCGGCCTTCTTTGCGGCAGCTTCCGCTTCGGCGGCTGCGGCGGCTTTCTTTGCCTTAAAGTCGACAGCCTTGATTATCTTGATGATCAGGAACACCACCAGCGCTATCACTATGAAGGTGATGATGGCCTGAATGAATTTACCGTAAGCTATATATCCGATGTTTGCCTCGTTGAGAGCGTCGGGAGTGATCTCACCTTGAATGCCCGAAGTGTCTCCGAGGGGAATGATCAGCTGGGAGAAGTTGATGCCCTTCGTGAAAAGTCCGAGGATAGGCGTCAATATGTCCCCTACGAGAGAATTTACGATCGCTGTGAAAGCGCCGCCGATGATGACGCCGATGGCCATATCCATGACGTTTCCTCTCATCACGAACTCTTTAAATTCTGTGGCAAATGATTTTTTACCGTTTTTCTTGCTCATAATTATCTGTCCCCTTTTTTCTAATGAAATAACGCGGAGCAGACTCAAAAACTATGACAGCCCCGCCGTTTGATCTTTCTTAATTTTAGCAAATCCCGCCTCCGTTGTAAACTTGAATTTAGTCAGCGGCAGGATCTCCGAAGCGTTTTACAAGGCCTCAAACATGTCCGCAAGCCTTCTGGTGGCCCTGAACATCGCCTTCACACCCTCTGCCGCGTCCGAAGAACCAATGTCCTCCATCGCCGCCCTGAGAGAGGATTCCAGCGTGAAAACACCGTCATAACCAATGTCCTTAAGCGCCCTCACCACCGCCTCAAAATCGATATCCCGGCTGAAAGGCAGCAGGTGTAGGTCGTGCCATTTGTCATTGTCGTGAAGGTGAAGAGCCTTGACCCTTGGCCCCAGCTCTCTTATCATTTTCGGCGCGTCGGTACCCACGCCCTTCATTTCGGCATGACCAACGTCAACGCACGCCACAAGGAACGGATCGTCTACTATGTCGAGGTGGGCCTTAAACGACGGACCGTCGGAACAGGCCGCCGGCGCCGCGCAGATCTTCTCGTCGTCCCAGTTCCACATGTTTTCCGCGGCGATCTTAACGCCGAGTTTCTTTGCGAGAGGGAGAAGTTCTCTGTACATTTTCCCGTTCTCCTCGGGGGGCGCGTAATTGTCCGGGTGAATCACGCATATCTCGCCTCCCGCCTCGGCAGTGCATTCAAGAGCCAGCGGCAGCAGCTCTCTTATGGGAGCGCAGAACACCGGAAAAGGTGCGTGGGACTGGTTGCAGCGGATACCGAGAGTCTCACCTTTCTTTCGCATTTTTTCGGCAAAAGGAAGAGCCGTTTTCCGCACTTCCAGGGGACTTCCTCTCAGCACTCTCTCGTTCTTGCCCCAGTCGTATACGCCCATGCTGAAAAGAGAAAAGTCCCAGCAGTCAAAGCCCGCCTCCGCCACAAGCTCAAGGGATCTGTCCCAACTTGTTCTCAGAACTATGGAATCGATTTCGGTCGAAGTCTTCAATATTATGCCCTCACTTAGATGGTATTAAGGGCCGCCTGTTTTACAGGAGGCCCGTGGTACATTGGTTATGTTATATCACATCGCGGCAACGCGCTCTTCCAGCTTTTTAAGCTCCTCGCTGAGTTCTTTCGGAAGCCTGTCGAACTGAGCATAGTGTGCCTTGATCTCCTCAACTTCCTTCTGCCAGGAAGCCTTGTCGAGGCTGAGCAGACCCTTCAAAGTCTCCTCGTCCACACCCGACTCCTCAAGGTCGATATCCTCGGGGATCGGCTCGTAACCTGCGGCTGTCTTTACGGCGTCTGCCTTACCTTCGCAGCGGGCAAGTATCCAGAGAAGTACTCTGAAGTTGTCGCCGAAGCCCGGCCAGATGAAGTGACCTTCGTCATCGGTGCGGAACCAGTTCACGTTGAAGATCTTCGGAGGATTCGGAATGCTCTTGCCCATCTCAAGCCAATGTGCGAAGTAGTCGCCCATATTGTAGCCGCAGAAGGGTTTCATGGCCATCGGGTCGCGCCTTACAACGCCCACAGCGCCGGAAGCCGCAGCCGTAGTCTCGGAAGCCATTGAAGAGCCAACGAAAACGCCGTGAGCCCAGTCAAAGGACTGATAAACCAGCGGAGCCACCTTTGCGCGCCTGCCGCCGAATATGATAGCGGAGATCGGCACGCCCTTCGGATCCTCCCAGTTGGGAGCGATGCAGGGACAGTTCCTTGCGGGAGCGGTAAATCTTGAATTCGGATGGGCGGCCTTAACGGGCTTTCCTTCCGCGTCTGTCATTCCCGGTTTCCAGTCATTGCCCTTCCAGTCGATGGCATCCTCGGGAGCCGGTGTGCCCATGCCTTCCCACCATACGGTGTTGTCGGACTTGTCGATAGCCACATTGGTGTATATCGTGCCCTCTTTGCAGGTCAGGAGCGCGTTGGGGTTCGATTTCATGCTTGTTCCGGGAGCCACGCCGAAGAAGCCCGCCTCGGGGTTGACAGCGTAAAGCCTTCCGTCCTCGCCAATTCTAAGCCATGCGATATCATCGCCAAGAGTAAACACTTTGTAGCCCATGTCCCTGAATTTCTTCGGGGGGATGATCATTGCAAGATTGGTCTTGCCGCAGGCGCTGGGGAATGCGGCGCAGACATACTTGATGTCGCCCTTGGGGCTCTGAATACCGACGATGAGCATGTGCTCTGCCATCCAGCCCTCGTGCTTTCCGAGCCAGCTTGCGATTCTCAACGCGAAGCATTTCTTGCCGAGAAGCACGTTGCCGCCGTAAGCTGAACCGTAGGACCAGATCGCATTGTCCTCGGGGAACTGGCATATAAATCTTCTCTCCGGATCGACCTCGCCTTTTGCGTGCAGACCCTTGATGTACTCGGGGGAATCGCCAAGCTGATCCATAGCGATCTTACCCATCCTGGTCATGATCCTCATATTAAGCACCACGTAAATGCTGTCGGTGATCTCGATGCCCACCTTGCTGAAGGATGAACCCGGGGTGCCCATGATATACGGAATAACGTACATCGTCTCGCCCTTCATGGAGCCGGTGAAATACGTGCCCAGTTTTGCGTAGGCATAGCTCTTCTCCATCCAGTTGTTGCTGGGGCCCGCGTCCTCTTTGTGCTCTGTGCAGATAAATGTGCAGTGTTCGACTCTTGCCACGTCGTTCTCTGCGGTTCTATGATAGTAGCAGCCCGGCAGTTTTTCCTGGTTGAGCTCGATCATCTCACCTGTAGCCACGGCTTCTTTTATAAGTCTGTCTTTTTCTTCCTCGGAACCGTCAAGCCAGACGATCTCCTTCGGTTGCGTCATGAGCGCCATCTGGGCGACCCATTCATTCACGTATTTGTTGTTATACACGCCAATTCCCTCCCTTTCAGTCGGATCTGCCGGTTCTAATTGGTTTTATCGGCAACGTCCGTGCTCACGCCAACGCACTTTAGTTGGGTAAACACCTTTTTATTATACCATTCCGAAAGTTGCCATGCAATAACCTTGTCGCCACTTTCTTTTTGTAGTATAATTAATAAAAAACGGCTACGCCACAGACACCGCCTCCGAAGCGGTTTACGTGATAAATCTGAACCGCGACAATTCCAGATCCGTCACGGTAAACTTCAAGGGCGTCCGCGAATATACGATCTGGGGCGACAAAGGGATCGAGGCCATGGGTGCCGCATCATCCGTTGAAATATTCCTTTCCCAGGGCGACGCGAAATTCATTGAATTCAAGACTTTCTAAATATTTGTTTTTATCTAAATGGAGGTAATTTATGGACCTGTCCAAGTACTGCAACATGCCCGTCGGCGGCACCGACGCTCTCGGTAAGACGATCCCGGCGCCGGCATTGGTTTCTACCAGAAGAGAAAACAAGACCGTTGGTCTGTTCTATTTTCTCTGGCTCTGCGAGGGGAACAAGAGGCTTTTCGACGTTTCAAAGATAACGGATGCTGACCCGAACGCGGGTTACAAAGGCGACGATCCCATGTGGGGACGCGTTGGCGATTATCACTACTGGGGAGAGCCCTTCTACGGCTACTACTCTATGACTGACGAGTGGGTGGTAAGGCGTCACATGAAGCTCATCATGGAGGCGGACATCGATTTTCTGTTCTTCGACACCACCAATGCGGTCGTTTACGAAAACATCTGCCACATCGTTATGCGCGTGCTCCGGGAATACGCCAATGAAGGCTTCAAGATCCCCAAGGTCATGTTCTACACCAATACCGCCTCGGGTGCCACGGTGCGCCGCATATATGACGAATTTTACAAGCCAGGCCTTTACAAAGAGACCTGGTACATGTGGGGCGGCAAGCCCGTGATCATCGCCATTCCCGAGGAGTGCGACGAAGAGACCAAGGCGTTCTTCACCATCAAGCTTGCCCAGTGGCCCAACGAGCCCACAAAGCAAGGCGGCTGGCCCTGGATGGACTTCGAAAAACCCCAGCGTGTGTTTGAAAACCTGGACGGCGTGCCCGAAAGTATCAACGTTTCCGTGGCCCAGCACCCCCAGATCCGCTTTGGCGACAGCGTCATGTACGGTGAGACCACAAATTGCGGTAGAGCATGGCACAACGGCGCCAATGACACCGAGCCCTATGCCTACACCAAATGCTACAACTTCAACGAGCAGTTTGACCGTGCCCTTGAGACAGACCCGCCGGTGGTTCTCGTGACGGGCTGGAACGAGTGGATCGCAGGACGCTGGCAGGGACCTCCGGACAGGCCGCTTATGTTCGTCGACTGCGCAAACTATGAATTCAGCCGCGACATTGAAATGATGAAAGGCGGCTACTTCGACAATTACTTCATGAGCCTGATCTCCTACGTCCGCCGTTATAAGGGCTCCGATCCGGTTCCTTCCGCTCTTCCCGGCGAGAAAGTTGACTTCAAGGGCTTCTCCGATGGCGCATTCAAACGTGACTGCTACGGTTGGACGGAAAAGCAACACTACGTGAACGACACCATGCGCTGCTCCATAGAAGGCGTCACCGTCTCCCACAACGGCTCCGACATCACGTTTGAGATAACCGCCGACAGGATCCCCGAAAAGAGCGGTGCCTTCTTTAACATCTTTATCGCCACAGGCAAAAAACCGGGCTACGACTTCGTCGCAAACTACTGTGACTGCGAGGTCGCCCGCATCATAAGGCCTCTCCCCGATGGAACGCCCATAAGGCCCTGCGACGCCCTTGACTACACCGTTCCTGCAGGCAAAAACAGCCTCGAGATATCCGGCAATACCGTTAAGGTCTCATTCCCGCTCTCGCTCATTGGCATGGAGAACGGCGGCGAGCTTCTCTTCAAGGTCTGCGACTCCAAAGTGCCCTACGAAAGGATCGACGATTTCTACGACAAGGGAGACGTGCTCCCCATGGGCCGCCCGGGATTTATCCTGCGGATCGAAAAATAGTTTCTTTGACTCACGCCAAAACCGCCAAAGCCGGCCGCATTGATCCTGCGCCTTGCTTTGGCGGTTTTTTATTGTAAAAATGCGGAAGCTTTTGGCCTCCGCATTTTTAAGTCGTATATTCAATAGAGACCGAATTATTTAATCTCTACCTCGGCGCCTGCTTCCTTCAGTTTCTCTGCAAGAGCGTCTGCATCCTCTTTGGATACTTTCTCTTTGAGAGTTGCGGGAGCACCGTCAACCAGCTTCTTAGCGTCCATAAGAGCAACGCCGCAAGCGTCCTTAACGACCTTGATAACGTTCATCTTGTTTCCGCCGGCGTTCTTAAGAACGACTGTGAATTCGGTCTGCTCTTCTGCTGCGGGAGCTGCTTCTGCTGCGCCTGCGGGAGCTACTGCTACTGCTGCGGCTGCTGTTACGCCGTATTTCTCTTCAATTGCTTTAACCAGATCGTAAAGCTCAAGAACTGTCATGCTATCGATGGTATCGATGATCTGTTGAATTTTCTCAGACATTTTTTATTTCCTCCAATTAATGATAGGCTACATTTTCGCGGTATCGCCGCAATACTTCGCGCCGTGCCCTGTGCCTGAGGCCTCGCCGCTGCGTTTAAATCAAAATACGTTCGGCAAAAATATTGCCTTATCGGGAGACCGCCTTTTAAGCGTTCTGCTCTTTCTTCTCGGCGACAGCTTTGACTGCGACCGCGAATCCTCTGATGTTTCCTGTAAGGGCGCTGAGCAACATTGAGAGCAGACCTTCCCTGGACGGGATCTTAGCGAGCCTCTCAACTCCTGCGGGATCCAGCACCGTACCATCGCAGTAACCGCCTTTTACGTTGAGCGGCTTATACTTCTTAGCGTATTCGCTGAGGATCTTAGCTGCTGCTGTGTAATCGGACGCAGTTGCGAGAGCGGTAGGTCCCTGGAGGTATTTGGTTAAACCTTCCATCGGAGTCCCCTCGACAGCCTTGGTTATGAGAGTGTTCTTATGAACTGTGAACTTCACGCCTTCTTTTCTGAGAGCGACACGGAGAGCCGTATCTTCCTCAACGGTAAGACCTCTGCTTTCAACCAGAACTGCGGATTTAGAATTCTCAAGATCGTTTTTAATGTCTGCGACCAGAGCCTTCTTCTGTTCCAAAATTTTCTGACTTGGCATCTATTGATTGCACCTCCTTCCAAATCAAAAACCTTCGATTTGCCTAAAGACAGACCGAAGGTTCCGGGCGAACAAACCAATGCGCAAGTACATGCGCACATGTGTTCTCAGTATCACCTCGGCAGGACTTACCGTGCGTTTTACCGCACTGCCGGCGTCTTTGGCAGAATTGTTTAATTAATTTGCGTCAATGGGATCAGATCTTGGTGGGATTGATCTTAACGCCAACGCCCATCGTGGAAGTCACGACTGCGCTCTTGATGTACTGGCCCTTAGCGGCTGCCGGTTTCGCTTTGATAACAGCGTCGTAGAGAGTTCTGAAGTTCTCTTCAAGTTTCTCTGCGCCGAAGGAAACCTTACCGATGGGGCAGTGAATGATATTGGTCTTGTCAAGTCTGTACTCGACTTTACCGGCTTTGATCTCGGCGATGACCTTCTTGACATCCATGGAAACCGTGCCTGACTTCGGGTTAGGCATGAGTCCCTTAGGACCGAGGACTTTACCGATACGTCCCACAACGCCCATCATGTCGGGTGTGGCAACAACGATATCAAAGTCGAACCAGTTCTCGTTCTTGATCTTGTTTACCAGCTCTTCGCCGCCAACGTACTCAGCGCCGGCCTGCTCAGCCTCGGTAGCCTTCTCGCCTTTTGCGAAAACGAGAACTCTCTTTGTTTTACCGGTTCCGTTAGGAAGGACCACGCTGCCTCTGACCTGCTGATCAGCCTGTCTTGAGTCAACACCGAGTCTCAGATGGAGCTCGACTGTCTCGTCAAATTTAGCTTTAGCGTTATCAACGACTGCCTGGAGGGCCTCACCGGGCTCGTAAAGCTTGGAAGTATCGATTGCCTTAAGAGCGTCTTTATATTTCTTTCCTCTAAACATTTTCGCTACCTCCCCGATCAGTCAACAACGACTATGCCCATGCTTCTCGCGGTTCCCGCGATCATTCTGGCAGCCGCCTCAACGTCAGCAGCGTTAAGATCAGGCATCTTCTGCTCGGCGATCTTCAATACGTCTGCCTTCGTGATAGTTGCAACCTTGTCACGATTCGGTCTGCCGGATCCGTGCTCAATTTTGCAAGCTTTCTTAAGCAACACTGCTGCCGGCGGAGTTTTTGTAACGAAAGAGAAAGTTCTATCAGCGTAAACGGTGATAACGACAGGGATGATAAGTCCCGCGTCTGCTTTCGTTCTCTCATTGAATTCTTTGCAGAATCCCATGATGTTCAGGCCATGCTGACCTAAAGCTGGTCCAACCGGTGGAGTCGGTGTGGCTTTTCCTGCTGGTATTTGTAATTTTACAAATGCAACGATTTTCTTTGCCATGAATTCCACCTCCCAAAAAATATGAGCTCGGTCTCACGCCGCACCCGTATGGCTTCGCGGCGGCGCTGAAGTTCAAACGATCATTCGTCTGCCTTCTCGACCTGTATGTATTCCAACTCGGCTGAAATGTTTCTGCCGAACATGGATACTGTCGCTTTTATGCACTTTTTCTCAGGCAGCACTGCCTCGACCGTGCCAAGATATCCTGCGAGCGGACCCGAAGTGACACTGATCCTGTCTCCGATCTTGAATGCGTCGATGAAGATTTCATCCGTGATCTCGTCATCGTCAAGATTAAGGGCTCTTACTTCCTTGGGCGTAAGAGGCGTCGGATTCATCGGGTCAGGGCCTACAAAGCCGGTGACGCCCGGGGCGTTCCTGATCGCGTACCACGTCTCCTTGGTATACTTCATCTTTACGACGATGTATCCCGGGAAAGCCTTCCGGACAGTGGTCTGGCCGGTCTTCACATCGTGATCCTCGACCGACGGGACAACTACCTTAACCAGAGTCTTTCCGAGCTCGGAGTTCTGCATTTTCTTCTCAAGTGCGTCTTTGACCTTGTTTTCGTATGTCGAATAGGTATGAACAACATACCAACGCATTTCTGAGTCGGTAGCCTTCTTCTCCTGACTGTCGTCATTAGCGAAATTGAATGTTCTGGTAACAGCCATTTCTAACCTCCACTGAAAACAATCTGCCTGAGCCTGTCATACGGTCCCTTATGGACGTACAAAATCTATGAGGTACTGAAGAAGGGTGTCAATACCGAAAATCAAAGCTCCGACAATGAGACATACGGCAAGAACGGAAAGAGTGCTCTTAAAAAGATCCTTCCTGTCGAGCCAGGTAACTTTTCTGAGTTCCATTCCGATATTCTTGAAGAAGTTGGCAATTCCGCGGCCAATCTTGATCATGAAATTCTTGAAACTCTTCTTTTCCTTATTCTTCTCGGATGCCATAACAACCCCCGTAATTACTTTGATTCTTTGTGAACAGTGTGCTTATTGCAGAACTTGCAGAACTTGTTCATTTCGAGTCTGTCAGCGTTGTTTTTCTTATTTTTCATCGTTGTGTAGTTTCTGCTTTTGCACTCTGTGCATGCCATTGTGATTCTAACTCGCATAGTTAAACACCTCCAAAAAATTTGGGCAACGGCGATTCTACCACATTTCACAATTTACTGTCAACTGTTATTTTTGGTTTTTCCCCGTTTCAGTGCCGTTTTTTGAATATAAGCTCAAAAATTTTATCTTTTGCAGTTGAAAATGTTTTTCGGGACCTCTGTGAATCCTTTTAGCCGTTAAGCTTCAAAAGCGACCATCTGTAGTCTGCGTATTTCGCGTCCTCTGACGTCGGGTATTTGCTCATCGTGATGCTGTAATACGATATTGCCTTTTCCTTATCGCCAAGGAGCTCCGCAGCTTTACCGGCATGGAAGTAAATGGCGGCGCCTTCGCTCCAGTCGGGATTGAACCGGATGACAGCCTCTGCGTAATCAAGCACTTTCTGCCAATCCTCCGCGGCAACGGCCTTGTACATCTGATCTTTGTAATTGTGGGAGAAGCCGAGGAGTGACCTGTCCTTCATATCGTCCTTTTCAACGGTCTGTGTACGGTTGATGTGGGTCCACTCGGTCTCATAGATCAGCTTATAGCAATTGTAGTAGTCGCCCTTGTCGAACAGCGCTTTAACTTCCGCAAGGATCCTTGTCTGCTCTGCAGCCAATTCCGCGTCGGTCTTCGGAGCTTCTGTCGGCACCTCTGTGGGCGCTTCCGTGGGCTCAGCGGTGGCCGGGGCCGGAGTGGCGGTGGGCTTGGGCGTATCTGTGGTATCGGGATCGACCGTCGGCGTCACATTGGGGTCAGCCGTGGGAGCGGGTTTATTCCTGTCTACATAGTTTCCGTGGAGCTTTACGGCGAGGGCCGCTACAGCCGCTACCAGCGAGATGCAGATGATGCAGATAAGCACACGCATGATAAGCTTCTTGTTCTTCGGCATGGGCTCTCGGGAGGTGTTCTCCTCTTCACTGCTTTCATCTTCATATTCGCCCTGTTCAGCCTCGTAGGCATCAGTGTCGTCGTATTCCTGCACGGGAGCGGGAGCGGGTTCATCCTCCTCTTCAACGTACATCTCCGGTCTCTGCGGGGCAGGTCTTTCGATCTCTGTCCTGCGTGTACGCGTGGAGTAGCCGTCGCTTGCCGCATCGGCCCGTCCCGACTCGTGATCTGTCTGACGGTTGCTTTGAGCAACGTTTCTGCCCGCCTCTGCATTCTTCTGAGCCTGCTCGAAGCGTTTTTTGAAATCGGATTTGAATTTTTTGCTGGCATCCTTACCCGCATTATCGGATCTGGAGAAGTCAACACCCTCGTCAAGCTCAAATATGACGTCGGACACTCCGGCGCGCTCAGGCGCTGAAGGCGCGGGTCTTTTCACCGGTTCTTCAGGAACCTCGTATTCGCCGTAATCCCGGGTATCCTCATAAGAATCCGGACTGCCGGCATAGGTCTCATCGGTATCGATATCTTCCGTTATTCGCTCAGGCTGCTCCGCTTCCGTCTCGTCTTCGCCGGAGCCTGCGCCCTTGAACGTGCCGTCCACGTTCTCGCCCGAATCTCTGTCGAGCATATCGTACATGCGCATGGCCTGATTGTGTTTCGCGCCGTCGCTGATCTGGTTGATGGCTTTTATGCTTTCTATCCTGTTTCCGAGGGCGAAGTGTGTGAGGCCAAGCAGCGCATACGCATCGTCAAAGCCGGGCACTTTTTTAACAGCCTCTTTAAGGTCGCGTTTTGCTTCCTCGAGACGTCCGAACTTGACCAGCAATATGGCATTGTTGTAAAGCTTGTATGCAGTCTCAGCCTGTGATCCGGGGTTTTCCCCGTTGATAACCTTCTTTCGGAAATACTTGATAAGATCCTGTAGAGTCATATGCCACCTCTTCGCTCAGCATTTTCTTGGATTCAAAAAACAGAGTTTTATAAAGCTCCGGATGTCCGGAAAATGATGTCAGATGTCCGGAAAATAATGTCATATATATATTACATCTTATAACACCAAAAATCAATTCTCATAAGCCTTTTAAAGCTTCAATTCATGTCCGTAAAAACTCAGTCCTCGTCCTTCCCGCAGCAGTTTTTATACTTTTTTCCGCTTCCGCAGGGGCAGGGGTCGTTTCTTCCCACCTTCGGCTTGTCCTTGACAAGTGGAACAGTGCTGTTGTTCTCATCTCTCTCGTCCTTCTGAGGCTTTCCTCCCTGGGGCTGTGTTGCGGAGGCCTTTGCGAACGCGGCGGCTTTGGTCTTCTTTCCGGAGGAGCCCTCCTTCGTGGATCTTGCCACCTGGTGACGTTCGATATTCTCGGTCTTCTCGATGCGTATGCTGAAAAGAAGCCTCAGTGCGTCGTGTTTTATTGCCTGGTTCATGGCCTCAAACAGATCGAATGCCTCATGCTGGAACTCCACCACCGGGTCGTGCTGGGCGACTGATCTCAAACCAATGCCCTCTCTCAGCTGGTCAAGGGTGTCGATGTGGTCTATCCAGTTATGGTCAACGGCCTGGAGCAGGAATATGCGTTCGATCTCTCTGGCTTTGTCGCCGAATATTTTTTCTCTGGACTCGTAGTATTCGACCGCTTTGGAGGTAACTTCCTCCGCAAATTCAGCTTTGCTCTTGTAATTTGCAAGATTATCCTTCACCTTCACAAAAACTTCCGGAACAAGGAGGGTTGAAAGGATGTCCTCATTGGCGCCAAGGCTTCTCTCCTCAGGCTTCACGTGGTCAAAGACGTCGTCCGCGATCTCAGCGATCCTGGAATTGATGAGTCCGATGTAGAAGCTTCTCAGATCTTCGCCGTCAAGCACCCTTCTTCTCTGGCTGTAAATGATCTCACGCTGCTGGTTGACAACGTCGTCGTAGCGGAGGACGGTCTTTCTGGTCTCGTAGTGCAGACCCTCCACCTTCTTCTGGGCGCTCTCGATCATATCGGTGAGCATTTTGTTTTCTATGGCCGCGTCCTCGGGGAATCTCAACGTGTTGAAAAGTCCCTCGAACCTTTGGGAGCCGAAAAGTCTGAAAAGGTCGTCCTCAAGGGAGAGGTAGAACCTTGACATACCGGGGTCGCCCTGTCTTCCGGAACGTCCGCGGAGCTGATTGTCGATTCGCCTGGATTCGTGGCGCTCAGTGCCCATTATGAACAGTCCGCCGGCTTCAAGGACTTTCTTTTTCTCATCGGCGAGCTCATCGCTGTACTTTTTAACGAGCTCCCTGTATTTGGCCCTTGCGGCATTGATCACTTCGTCATCGGTCTCGGAATGGCTGTCGGCCAGCGAAATAAGCTCCTCGCTCATACCTTCGCGGCGCATCTCCTGCTTCGCCATAAACTCGCTGTTGCCGCCGGGGATGATATCCGTTCCACGGCCTGCCATATTGGTGGCGATGGTGACGGCGCCGTATTTTCCGGCCTGTGCCACTATCTCCGCCTCACGCTCGTGGTGCTTGGCGTTGAGAACGTTGTGCTTGATGCCCCTTATGTTGAGCAGGCGGCTGAGGTATTCGGATTTTTCAACAGAAACCGTACCGATGAGCACCGGCTGTCCCTTTTCATGGGCCTTGACGACGTCATTGATCAGGGCGGTGTATTTACCCATCACGGTCTTGTAGATACTGTCGGGATAGTCGATCCTGATAACCGGCTTGTTGGTCGGTATCTCTACCACGCTCAGTCCATAGATGTCCCTGAACTCATTTTCCTCGGTGCTGGCGGTACCTGTCATACCGGCGATCTTTGAATAAAGTCTGAAGAAGTTCTGGAAGGTGATGGTAGCCATGGTCATTGACTCGTTCTCGACCTTCACACCCTCTTTTGCCTCGATGGCCTGGTGCAGACCGTCGCTGTAGCGCCTTCCGAACATCAGACGCCCGGTGAACTCATCGACAATGATGATGCTGTTGTCCTTGACGACGTAATCAACATCCCTCTGCATGATGCCCCTGGCCCTGATGGCCTGGTTTATGTAGTGGCGCAGCTCCGCATTCTCCGGGTCCGCAAGATTTTCGATACCGAAGAAAGCCTCAGCCTTCTTGACGCCCTTGTCGGTCAGCGATGCCGAACGGGCCTTTTCGTCCACGATATAGTCCTCGGCGACCTCTTCCAGGAGATCCTTCTTGTCCACCTCTTTGACCTTGAGAACTCTGAGACCCTTGGCAAATCTGTCGGCTTTGTTGTAGAGTTCACTGGACTCCTCGCCTGCGCCGGAAATGATAAGCGGCGTCCTGGCCTCATCGATGAGGATACTGTCCACCTCGTCAACGATGGCGTAGTTGAGCTCACGCTGCACCAGGTTCTGCTTGTAGGTCACCATGTTGTCCCTCAGGTAGTCGAAGCCGAATTCATTGTTCGTACCGTAAGTGATGTCGCTGTTGTATGCGGCGCGTCTTGCATCCGCCTTCATGTCGTGAAGGATAACGCCTACGGTGAGACCCAAGAATCTGAAGACCTTTCCCATCCACTCGCTGTCTCTTTTCGCGAGGTAGTCGTTAACGGTAACGATGTGGACGCCCTTGCCCTCAAGCGCATTGAGATAGGCCGGAAGAGTGGAAACGAGGGTCTTTCCTTCGCCCGTCTTCATCTCGGCGATCATGTTCCTGTGAAGCACGATACCGCCAATGAGCTGCACGTCATAGTGCCTCTGGCCAAGTACTCTCACCGCAGCCTCCCGTACAGTCGCAAAAGCCTCCGGCAAAAGGTCGTCAAGGGTCTCACCCGCCGCAAGTCTTTTCCTGTACTCCGTGGTGAGCTCCGCAAGCTCTGCGTCAGACCTCTTCTTCATCTCCGGTTCAAGGTCGTTTATTTGTGCAATTATAGGTTTGATCTGTTTAATAACTCTGTCACTGTAAGATCCGAATATTTTTTCAAAAAGACCCATTTGGTTTCATTCTCCCATTGGTTTTTTTCAAACTCCAATTTTTAATATTTTTATTATAGTGTCCTAAAATGGACTGTTGCTTAAAATTTTAAACAATCCGCCGTCAATGCATCTCGTCCAGCGTCTTTCCGAAGCCTTCGGCGAAATTCTCCATAAAGTAACTCACGCAAGCCATATCCAGTCCGTCTATGGTCTTCTTGAGAGACTCCCGGGCGCTTCTGAAATCCGCATTCCCCGAGTTTTCCTCCTCGACGCACTTTATGTACGCGGTTATCTTGTCCGCGGCCTTGACGATCCGGGCGTAGTCCGCATCCTCTTCCTCGAAGCCGATTATGGCCCTGTAATCATCCCGAAGCTCCTCCGGAAGCATGCCTAAAAGCCTCTCTTTCGCGGCGTCCTCGATCTCCCTGTAGCTCTCCCGCATACCGGCATTGAAGTATTTGACCGGCGTGGGCATGTCGCCCGTAATGGTCTCGGGAGCGTCATGATAGAGCGCATACACAGCCGCCTTCTCGGGGTTCAGCTTTCCTCCGAAAAACTTCCCGTCGATCAACGCCAATGCATGGGCGATCACCGCCGTCTGGAAGCAGTGCTCCTGAAGGTCATCCGGAACGGTGTTCCGCATAAGCCCCCAGCGGTTTATGTACTTCATTCTGTTGATAAACGCAAAAAAATCAGCCATAGCCCTGTTACCCTGCACTTATTACCTTGGGCGGCACTCCCCGGCGCAGCCCACCTATTACTTCTTACTTATTACCTGTTACCTTTTACTTATTACTTGAGCGGCACTCCCTTTAGCCTAATCAAGCCCAGAACATCTCTCCCGGCTTCTCCTCTATCAAAACCTCTTTAAGAAACGCGATGGCCTTCCTGAGACCTTCCTTCGGGCTCATGAGGCTGTCCTCGTGCTCGATGGAGATGACGCCGTCGTAGCCCACGGTGCGGAGCATGCTGACGATGTCCTTCCAGTAGGTGTAGTCATTGCCGTAGCCGAGAGTCCTGAATACCCAGGAGCGGTTCAGAACGTCGCTGTAGTGCTTCGTGTCGAGGACACCGTTTTTGGCCACATTGGCTTTGTCGACCCTGACGTCCTTGCCGTGAACGTAGAATACCGCGTCGCCAAGGTATCTGATCGCCTCAGGCACGTCAATGCCCTGCCATACAAGGTGTGAAGGATCGAGGTTTGCGCCGATCACTGGTCCTACGGCCTTTCTCAGACGGAGAAGGGTCTCGGGATTGTATACGCAGAAGCCGGGGTGCATCTCAAAAGCGATCTTTTTCACGCCGTGAGCCTCCGCAAATGCCGCGACCTCCTTCCAGTAGGGGATGAGGACCTCGTTCCACTGGTAATCAAGTATTGCGAGGTAGTCGTCGGGCCATGCGCATGTTACCCAGTTCGGATAGCGGGAATCGGGGGAATCGCCGGGGCAGCCGGAGAAGCCTATGATGGTGTCAACACCCATCTTTTCGCACATGAGGATCGTGTTGATGAACTCGTCGTGGAACTTTTTGGCGATCTCCTTGTTCGGGTGGACCGGGTTTCCGTGGCAGCTGAAGGCGCTGATCTCGAGGCCGTTGCCGTAGACCGCCCTTTTGAACTCATCGAAGGCTTTTTCGTCGTGGAGAAGGATCTCGGGTTTGCAGTGGGCGTTGCCCGGGTAGCCGCCGCAGCCTATTTCGACCATCTGTGCTCCCGCGTCCGCGAGATATTTCATGGCCTCGGCAGTCGGAAGGTCGCTTAAAAGGACGCTGATAATTCCTATTTTCATAATTCCTCCTGGTTAAACCGCAATATTCATAGTAGCAAACGAGCATCCCGCCGGTAAGGCGGAATGCTTGTCTCATCCGTTATGCGTTTTTATTTACGCCCCCTGCCTTCTTGTTGAACTCATCGGCAAGGAATGCGTTGATGAAGCCGTCAATGCCTCCGTCGACCACCTTCTGGACGTTGGAATCCTCGTAGCTCGTGCGCCTGTCTTTAACCAATGTGTAGGGGCAGAACACGTAGGAGCGGATGGCGTTGCCGAAAGCAATGTCGCCCTGCTCGCCTTTGAGCTCATTGGTCAGTTCCTCGTTCTCCCTGCGCTTGATATCAAAGAGCTTTGACATGAGCATGCGCATCGCATATTCCCTGTTCTGGGACTGGGAGCGCTCTGTCTGGCAGGACACCATGATGCCCGTAGGCTTGTGCACGATGCGGCAGGCGGTATCTGTTTTGTTGATGTGCTGGCCGCCGGCACCGCTGGATCTGAAATATGAGATATCGACTTCTTCGGGCCTTATCTCGATCTTGATGGTGTCGTCGATCTCCGGCATGACTTCAACGGAAGCAAAGGACGTCTGTCTCTTTCCCGCCGCGTTGTAGGGTGAAAATCTAACCAGTCTGTGAACGCCGTGCTCGCTTCTTAAGAAGCCGTAAGCGTTTAAGCCCTCAAATTGAAGGGTGGCGCTCTTTATTCCGGCCTCGTCTCCGTCCAGCAGGTCCAGCACCTTTACGGTATACTCATGAGCCTCGCCCCAGCGCATATACATTCTCATAAGCATCTGGGCCCAGTCCTGAGCTTCCGTACCTCCGGCACCCGGGTGGATGTTCACGATGGCGTTGTTTGCGTCGTATTCGCCGGTGAGAAGGGTCTCAAGGCGCAGCACTTCAAGCTCCGCGTTGAACTTTTCAATCTCCGCGGCCACCTGAGCCGGCGCATCCGCATCGTTTTCTTCGTTTCCGAGCACGATCATAAGCTCGATCTCCTCATAGAGGTCCTCGAGTTTTTTGATCTTGGATAGTTTTTCTTTCAGTAATTTAATTTCTTTGAGCACTTCCTGGGACTTTGAAGAATCGTTCCAGAATCCGGGCTCTGTGGCTTTGTTTTCCAGTTCTTCTACTCTGTTTGACATCCCTTCCGTGTCAAAGTGAATCCCTCAAATCATATAAATTTTTCTGCATGGAAGGTAGCTCTAAGCTGTATTGATCCAGTTCAAACATATATCATCATCTCCGATATTATGAATTTTTTGACTTTGACCGGATACGGCAAAGTCTTTTATATTTTATTAAAATGAGCCCTTTCTGTCAATAGCGCCAAAGGCCCGCACCGGGGCAACGTTCAGGCAAAGGTACGTGGCAAAAAGGGCCGTGTCCGGGCCCGTAAAAGCGCAAAAAAGAACTGCGGACCAAAAAACTTCAAACCGCAGTTCTATAATTTAACGTCATACCGGCAGGCGCGCCGGCACGCTTTTTCACTTCAGGTATGTGCTGATGACTGTAAGAACGATGGCAACGATGGCAAAGATAATGCCGAGCGCAACGGTAGCTCTTGCAAGAAAAGCTTCCTTTGTGCCGTTCTTCTTATCGAACATTGAAGTTTCAACTCCGCCGAGAGCGGAAACGCCGCTTTCTTTAGACTCCTGAAGAAGCGTAAGCACCACGAGTGCGATGCAGATCAAAACGTAAACTATTCCGAGAACTATTTTTAATGCTAACATTTTTCTGACACCTCCGGTTAATCAGCCAAGCCATTGTATCACATTTTTGAGCCTTTTCAAGTACTTTTTTTGCTTTCAACCTCAAATTGTTCCTTCTCTGCCATCTTTTTTTCGAATTGCTTCTGGTTTAAGACGCTCCTTGCCGCTATTCCCGATGAGACCGTAAGCAGTCCGAATATGATCCCCTTCGAGTAAAACTCCGACATTCCTATAAGCGGCTGCATGACGTACGCCAATGGACGCTGCGCCACCGAGAACCAGTCGAACACCGATTGGACTGCAAATCCCGCCTGCTGCCCCGCGGCCAGCTTGGCAATGAGAGCGATCGCAAAAAACAGTATCCCGAGAAGCCCATAGAAGAAAAGACCCCGGAGTATGCTCTCCGCCTTCTTCAGTCTGCCCGCAACTATCGCCGCAAGCCAGATCGCCGAAACCGTAAAGCCTGTTATCCTGAGGGCAAGGCCGATGGCTGTCAGCTCTCTCAACTCACCCGAAATGATAAACGGTATGGCTATGACGGCATTGGCGATGAGAAGCGCCAAAAGAACGCATCCGGTCTTTATGAGGCTGCTTTTTTTCGAACCGTCGCCGAATATTGCTTTTATCCTTTCACGAAGCCTCATTTCAATCACTCACTTAAGAAGCCTGCGCATGTGGTTGATGTACTGCACGAAAACTATGCCGGGCTCCTCCAGATCCGCGCACCAGCGCTTCACCCACTCAAGGGACAGGAAGCCGTCGTAGCCGTTTGATTTCAGGATCGCAACAGCCTCTTTCACCGGTATGTCGCCCTTTCCGGTCATTCTGTAGCGGACCACCCGGTTCGAGCCGGTGATGACCGAATCTTTAACGTGGACGTGCCTTATGAAGGGCTCGATGTTTTTGTATGACTCCTCGATGGATTCCTTGAAGAACCTGTAAGGGTGGTGGATATCCCAGAGGGCCTGAAGCCTGTCATTGCCTACATTGGCGATAATTTTCGCAAGACGGGCCGTGTCGCCGTAGACGCCGTTAGTCTCAAGAAGGAAAACAGCGCCTTTGTCCTTCGTTTTTTCGATGAAATCCCGGAGCGCAGTCTCGACCCTGCCGTCGTCAACGTTTCCCTGAGGCATGATGTCCTTGTCACCAAGGATCCTGATGTACTTAACGCCAAGCTTCTCCGCGAGCACTGCATACCTTTCGGCGTCCTGCCTCATGGCCTCGTCACCGGCCTCGTCTGTCCCGTAGTCCCTGACACAGATACCCGTGGTGAGTATCGGAATGTTCACTTTAAGCCTCTTTAGGGTCGCAAGAGTCCCTTCCAGTTTTCCGTCGCAGAACTCAGGGATGTCAGGCGCATAAAGCTCCTTTTTGATGCCCCGGATCTCCACTCCGTCGTAACCAAGGTCCTTCGCGGTGGCGAATATCTCGCTGAAGCTCCAGTCGGGGCAGCCAAGTGTCGAATAAGAAATTTTCATGTTAGCCTCCGTAAGCGGCCTGTCAGCCTTCTGTCTCAGGCAGAGGCTCTGCCTGCTTCTGTTCTCTGTTCTTCAGGGCGTCGCCGTGGATCTTGGTTATTGCCTCACCGACGATACCATTGGTTTTGAGTTCCTCCATGGCGTCCAGGAACACGTCCTCTTCCTCTCTTGTGAGCGCGGTGCCTTCGATGAGTTTATCCTGGATGGAGAGGACCTTTTCCACCATTCTGTCCATCATATCCTCGAGTTCTTTGATGTCCTTCTTGTCTGCGTTGTCCAGCGTGATCCTGGATATCTCCTCGGAAGCGTCCGAATTCACGGACTCGGCAAGTCTTGTAAGCACCCACTTAATGGCGGCCTCGGAGAAAGGAAGCATGGTCTCGTTTTCAAGGGAGGTGTTTACCACCTTTACCGCGGCTTTCATATCGAATTCAGCCAGAAGCGACTTGTTCTCGTCCTGCTTGTTTTTCAGTATCAGACGGTTAAAATCATCCACAAAGCCCTCCGGGAACTCCGAAAGGGAGCAGCCTTCGGGAAGATATTCCTCCTTGAGGCCATTGGGGTAATTCTCGGGCTTGAACCAGGAAGGCAGGTCTTCTTCGCTGTATCCTTCGGGCATAAGTTCCTTCGGATCCTTGCTTCCGCTCCCGTTGAGAACGCTGTCCGGTATAAGGTCGGTAACGTCCGCAGCAAACGTAAGGATGTCGGATATGCCTTTTTGATCTGCGCCTTCGATGCAGTCGATAAGGCCCATCATAAGGTCGTCCGTCTTGCTCTGTCCGTCAATGAGCTTCGTTCCCAGATAGGTCTCGCCGTTTTTCCACTTTGCGGCCGCTGTCTTCATCTCATCGCTCAGCACCGACGCCACCAGGTCTGCCTCGGCAATGTCCTTGGCAAGAGACCTGAATGTGTCGGAAAGGTCCTGCTTGGTTATTCCGCCTGCAGATTCATCCGAGCCGCTCTTTCCTATATTGGCAAGTTTCATGACCGAATCGACCATGGACGTGATCGGTTTTACCTGTTTCGGAAGCGACATTCTTTTTCCGTCGACCTCGATAGAAACCAATGAGTCAAAAAGCTTTCCGGACTGCAAATAGCTGTCATAAATGCGGACCATAAAGCTCCTTTCCATCGTCCCGAGATATCTTAAGAAACCGGCAAGATCAAAGGACGCGCCTGTCTCCACGTCGCTGCTGTACATGATGGCCGCAAGCCCTGTTCCGATGCTTCCGCGAGCATTGAGCACTGCCGCGTTGGATACGGACTTGACCTCAGGCGCAATTTCTACCACAGCCTGTGTTTCCTCGTACTTCCCGTCAAGCCATGTGATAACCTGTCCGCCGGTCCTTATCATACCGACCGCAGGCATGAGGAATATCCAGAGAGCCGCAATGGTGATGATCAGGCCGATAACAGCCGCCACAGCCTTGTCTCCGGGGAAGCTCAGTATCTTGCTCTTTTCGCCCCTCACCACGGAGAAAATGACGATATCGAACACGATCTTGAACAGGAAGAATATAATGACAAAGATGAACGGAGCAAGGAGCGCGCCGGCCAGCTGGTCGAATATTGCCGAAAAAGTCGCATTTTCCGCCACAAGCTTTACGACTTCATCCGGCATGATCTTAAGTAAAACACCTGAGAACAGAGCGTTCAGCGGATGGACTATAAGCCCTGTCAGTATTCCGGAAAGTATCGCTGCGATCGAAACGCCTGCCAGGTGAAGAAGAGTCGAAAAGAGACCTCTCCGCATGGACCTGAACACACCTATTGCGATCGCGCTCAATGTAACCACCAGTATAACCAGATCAATAATGATATTCATAACTTTACCCTCTTATTCTTTCGTCTGCCAAAGCCCGTCTCAAGCGGCTTCTTCGGTTTCATCATAAGGCTGCTCTCCGGCCTCTATCAGGGCCTTTCCGAGCATGTCTCTCACTTCTTTACCAATTTCCTGAGTCGTCATGGCGGCAACTTTCTCTGCCGGAATAACCTCCAGCACGTTTAGTTCGATATGTGTCTTCTTCCAGGGGAAGTTTGCTTTCACTTTTTCCGTGCCGGTTATGCATACAACGACTACCGGCACGTTTGCCTTCTGTGCGATCTTGAAAACGCCGTTGTGGAACCTCAGAAGTTTACAGGTCTTGCTTCTGGTGCCCTCCGGATACACGCCAATGCTCACCGCATCCGACTTTATAAGCTCCGCCGCCTTGTCAATGGTCTTTACGGAATTTCTGGCGCTGGCCCTGTCTATCGGAAGGAAGCAGCAGCGTCTCACTATGCGTCCGTAGAACGGGATCTTAAGGTTTGAAGGCTTTGAAATGTACGAGATATTATGCTTTCTGAACATAAACCAGGAGATTATCGGATCCCAGTTGGAGCGATGGTTTCCCACGATCACGAAACGTCCCTCGGGAAGCTTCTCGCCCTTGACCTTTACCCTCATTCCTCCGAGAAAGATCGTCAGCCCGGTCATACTGTTCAGCACGAACCTGTAGAATTTGCTGTCCTTGAAATATTCCTTTTTCCATCCGGTGAAAAGTCCTGATAAAAAGCCCAGCACCACGAAGAAAAGCACGTATGAAACGGCCCCTCCCGCAACGCAAAGACCGACTTTAAGCACTCTCAGCGCGTTTTCCATTTATAAACCTCCGCATTTGCGGCTAAATGAGATCAAAACCAATGTGTCCTATGTTTCAAAGGTTCTGCATCTCCGTCGAAAGGTAGTTCCTGGTGAACGCCCTTCCGCCCGCATTGTTCTTAAGTTCAAGTCTGAACCAGACGGTGTCGCCCGGTATTTCAAACTGAAATTCACATATATCGTCTCTATGGGAACGTCTCGCATCCGATATCCTGCTGTCGGTAAGGATGAACACCGAGCTGCAGGCTTCGCATGTGCCTTTTACTATGATGCTGTTCCCGTCTCTGAAGAATTCGCCGCCTGTGAAAGCCGCTCCCGTTGAAGCGTACAGGTTCTTGTTCTCCATGGCCTCGAAAAGGGCCTCGTACGACAGCTCCGGCGCCTTTATCATGGTCCAGCCGCCAAAGGAATCGGAATAGGGAGAATCGAAATCCTTGACCACGTTGTGATTATCGTCGGTCGCAAGGGGACAGGCCGTTCCGCCTCTTCTGCAATACTCCTCGTACTCGTAATCTCCGAAGCCGTCCGCCATGGTCACTTCGCAGCCTGTGTTGAAGACCTCAAAACCAAAGAGTCCCTTTAGAGGATCAAAATCCGCCGGAGTCTGGTAGGACCACCTGGGATGATTGTACGAAACCAGGAAACCGTCCGCCGCAGCATCGTCAATGACCTTCTGCACTTCTTTCAGACCGTATACCCTGTCAAACGGTATAAAAGCAGTCCTGTTTTTGTCCTTTGAGAGGAAGTTCAGATGGTAGACGGGCACGCTGATCCAGCCCCTGGACCCTGCAGGCGGTACGGGGTTAAAATCGATCTCCGTGGCGTTTATGGCGATGAACTCGTCATCCGTTAGCTCGTTATGGGGCGTCAGAGTGTTGTGGTCGCTGAACGCCACAGCACTGTAACCTTTTGCCTTGTACCCTTCCTTCAGCTGCTCAACGGTAAACCTGCCGTCCGAAAAAGTGGAATGGCAGTGGAGATTCGTTTTATAAAACTTTCCCTCACCGGGGAAAAGCTTGACCGGTCTCATTTTTTACTGACCCCCTTCATGCTCCACCAGAGCAATATAAGCACCTGCCCGGGCACGCCCAGCAGGAACACAAACCAGAAATTTCTGCCCGCAAAAGCCAGGAGCGAAATATATACCGCTGCCAGCACGGACCAAACGAGCAAAGTGATGGCCACGAACCTGAATGATCTTTTAAACCAGACGCTCACCAGTACCAGCATGACGATGGCCGAAACAGGCACTGCGTAAACAAAGGAAAGCCACGCTCTGTCCGCGCTGCCGGGAAAATGAAGCACTATGAAAGCGAACACTGCCACAAGCCACACGAGAGCGCAGCTCATAAGAGTGATCACCACCCTGGTCCTCAGTCTCTGCTTTTCCTCGGCCGCCCTTGAAGCTGCCTCTTCCTCCTCTTTTTTCTTATCAAAATCGGAGAGGGGCTCATACACCAGCGAATCCATCGTAATACCAAAAAGCTTGCATATTTCCGCAAGCGTACCGATGTCCGGAAGAGCCTCGCCGTGTTCCCACTTGGACACAGCCTTGTCCGAATAATTCAGTTTTTCGGCGAGTTCAGCCTGAGTCATGCCCGAAGCCAGTCTCAAAGCCAATATATTCGCGGAAACAGTCTCCTTGATATTGTTCATCGCCAGTCAATCCTCCAAGGTTTATTGACGGGTCAATTATGTCACATCCGGCGCAAAAATTCAATATTTACAAAAAAATCGGTTGAACAAGGTTGCTTAAAGTGCTATCATTCCGCGGGTTTTGAAAAAACCGGTCCGTACGACGGGTTCGCCGCGCAGATCCATCAATTTTTCAAAGAGGAACAGCTATGGCAGCCGCATGGATCCTTGGCGCATCGACTTGCGCAACTATGATCTTATCGATATTGTTTTTCCCCAAGGTCCATCTGGGAAAGCTCAGGACGGATTCCTACTGGCTTATCACGTTGACGGGCGCTTTGATCGTTCTGGTCACCGGCACCGCCAGGTTCGGGGACGTTCTTCGGGAGCTCACCTCAAACACCCCTATAAATCCGATAAAGATATTGGTTCTTTTCATTTCGATGACGGTGCTGTCCGTATTCCTTGACGAGGTGGGCTTCTTCGCGTTTCTGGCGGCAAAGGCCCTTCGGGTCGCAAAAAACAGCCAGGTGGCGCTTTTCGTAAGCCTCTATCTCACGGTCTCGGTGCTCACCGTTTTCACATCCAATGACATAATCATACTCACGTTCACGCCGTTTATTTGCTATTTTGCAAAAAACGCCAAGATCAGCCCCGTGCCCTACCTGTTTGCGGAGTTCATTGCCGCCAATACCTGGAGCATGGCCCTCATAATCGGCAATCCCACCAACATCTACCTCGCCACGGCGGGCGGCATTGGTTTTGCAGAATATTTTAAGGTAATGATACTGCCCACGCTGGCGGCAGGTCTCGTGTCCTTCGGCATGCTTTTCCTTATTTTCCGGAAAAAGCTTTCGGAGAAGATCAGCGGAACGGCCCCGGCGGCAGTCATCAAGGACAAGCCGCTCCTCATTATCGGCCTGCTCCATCTGGGACTTTGCACCGTGCTCCTTGCCGTCAGTTCGTACATCGGCTTTGAGATGTGGTACGTGGCCCTGGGGTTTGCGGTCAGCCTCTTCATTTGCACGGCTATCGCATCCGCTATCCGGAAGAAAAAGCCGGAGGAGCTGGGCTCGTGTCTCAAAAGAGCCCCCTGGCAGCTCATTCCATTCGTGCTTTCGATGTTCGTCATCATCCTCGCCCTTGAGGAGAATGGAGTAACGGAAAGCATTGCCGGCTTCTTTGGGACCGATCATACGGTCTTAAAGTACGGTGTCGCGTCGTTTCTGTCGTCCAATGTAATCAATAACATCCCCATGAGCGTTCTTTTCAGTTCCATTGCCGGGACCCTCGAGGGAACAGCAGGAACGGGCGCGCTCTATGCCTCGATTGCGGGTTCAAACCTCGGGGCCTTTTTGACGCCGATCGGAGCCCTTGCAGGCATGATGTGGTCGTCGATCTTAAAAAGTCATGACGTGCCCTTCTCTTTCGGGAAATTCGTTAAGTACGGTGCGCTGATCTCCGTACCGACCCTCGGCGCAGTCCTGGCGGTGCTTTCACTGATACTGAGATAAAGTAAAAGCTGCGCATGAGCCTCCGCCCCGCAGCCTTCACTTTTTACCTATTTTTACGCATTAATCTATTACTTATTACTTTTTTACTTTTTACCTTTTACTTATTACCTATTACCTATTACTTCTTACTTGGTACTTATCATTTAGTCAATAATTTCAAGTTTTACGTTCGCAAACATAAACCCGTTTCTCGAAATCACCAGGCTCTTGCCCGAATAGGACTCGAAATTCTTCACATTGGCGACGGTTTCGATCACCATGGGGTATTTTGCCTTGTAGTCCGCGCTGTTGTAGTCGGGGTTGATATTGGCGTAGAGCATCGGCGCCAGGCCCTCGAGAGACTGGGAGTCGTTCACGTAAAGCCCGTCGATTGTGACGTTCTTCGGCAGGTAGCAGGTGTACCCGAAATTGTGGTCGAAGGTATTGGTGCCTCCGATGAGCTCCGCGTCAACCTGGGCAATGCCGTAGCCCGGATAATAGGCGCAGTTTTTGATGACGATATCGCCGTCCCACGTGGAGCCGTAGTCGTCACGGAGGTTGATTATGTTTCTGCCGTAGATATTGCAGTTTTCGATCAGCGCGGTGCCCTGGCCGATAAGGTTGATGCCCTGGTGGCCGAAGGAGCAATTCTTGAGAGTCACGTTGCACACGCTCTTGTGGGCGTCGAAGCGGCCTATGATGCAGCCGTCGAAAGTGATATTTCTCGAATAATTGGATGCAAAAGTGCCCCAGTACAGCATGTCGTTTATGCTTCTTGACTGGATCACGTTCACAAAATTCAAACCAATGGAGCTCGTCACCTGGCAGTCGTAAGAGCCCATTGGCGTGAAGCCGCCGGTGCCCTGGGTGTAGTAGGTCTTGTGGGGCGTGAGGATGGTGTCCATGACGGTCAGGTTATAGGTGTTCGAGATCATCAGGAAGCCGTTGTATGGAGCACCCGTGTCGCCCTCGCCTGTGATGTAGTGGGCCACGTCCCTTATGACCGCGTTGGAGCGCTGGATCTCGATGCCCCTGTTGTAGTAGGTGTAATTGCTGGCGGCCTGATTCGCAATGGTGGTGAAAATGCCTCCCCTGACGGTTATGACCGGATCGTCCACCGGAACCGCAGTCGCGGAAGTGACCTTCTTGAAATCCCAGATCACCGGAGTCGACGGATCCACAGTGCCGTCCTCGTTGCAGATAATGACCTCTTTCTGGGAGGAACCCGCGTCCTGGTTGGCGCCTTTTCTGATGTATTGCTTTACGCCGTCATTGGTTATGGTCACCATGGACTTGGCGGTAAGGGTCACGCCAAGGCTCTCAGCCCCCGCAGCCACCTTCTTGAGATCGTTTTTGATGGAGGATGACTTCGAAGCTGCCGGAATGGTGAAAATGTTGGCGCCTGCGCTCTTAAGCTCGCTGTCGTCAATGATGAAATGAGCCGTAGACCAGTCCACGTCGTTTCCGATCCTCGACACCTTCGCGTTTTTACCGATGTAGTAGGTGGCGTCTTCTCTCGCAAATATAGGCTTTCCGGTCTCTTTCTGCTGATCGTGGGCTTCCTTTATCGCCTTGCTGTCATCGGTCACGCCGTCGCCCACTGCCCCGAAATCCTCGTAGGAGATAAAATCTGCGAACTCGGTCTCAATTGAGGTTCCATCTGCGATCTCGTCCTCTTCAACAAACTCAAGGAATTCCCTGAACAGCCTGTAAAGGCCTATCTTTTTGCTTCCCTTGACCACGATGTTTCCGCCCTCGACCCTGACACTTCCCTCCATGGCGTCATCGGCTCCGTACTCAAAGGAGATGGTGTGCAAAGAACCGTCATTATCGCCAATGTAAACGCCTCTTGACGTAAACAGAAGCTTTTCAATGTACTTTGCGGCGGTCTCTGCCAGCGTGTCACCGGCCTGCGCCACGACCTTAAAATCGTCAATGGGTGTCCCGGCAACGCGGAAGCTTCCGCCCTTTTTAAAGGGGTGGAAATTGTACTCAAAGCCCTCTTCCAGCTTCAGCGAACCGTCCTTGAACATCTGTCTGAAGTATTCGACGCCGGCACCCGTGCTCTCAAGGTTTCCGCCCGTGATGGTGATGTTGTTGTCCTTGTCGGCGGTTATCCTGTAGCCCTCAAAGGAAAGTATCCCGCCCTCGGGGTCGTTCATATCCTCCGAGGTCTCCACAAGTATTCTGTGGGCAGGGGTCTCGCCCTCCGCCGCAACAGGTATCGAAATGCCGCTTTTCTTCAGCCTTTCGGAGGCCACCTTCACTGCGTCGTCACCGAAATCGGCAATGTTCCCGATCACGAACTTATATTCGCTGGCACCGCCCTCCGCCACCGTAAAGGTCGCTTTGGAATCATCCGCTCCGGGAGTCTCATCCGGTCCCGCTGTATCTGTCGCACCGGGCTCACCCGGTTTAGTCGGTTCACAGCCCGCAAAACCAATGCACGCCGTCACCAGAAGCGCCGCAGCCATCAGCACAGCGACAATTCTGAAAAAACCAATGCGTCTCACACCATCAAACATTTTCATAACACAATTCTCCTTGTACTCAGTACCTTGGGCGGCACTCCCTCACGTCAAGAAGTGGGCCCGCTATTACCTCTTACCTTTTACTTATTACTTTGAGCGGCACTCCCTTTAACTTTTACTTTTTACTTTTTTCGCTTTTTTGATCCCAAACACCACGCACAGTATTACCGTCGCCGCAACCACCAGGACCAGCGCCCCCGTGATCGCACAAACGATCTTGCGCCTTAAGGACGTGTGGCTTTCTTCAGGGTCGTCTGTGGGCTTCGGGGCATTGGTTATTTCGGGCTCGTACACCGGCTCGTCTCCCGTCGGAGGCTGCCAGACGCTGTCGCTCCCCTGCTTACCGTCCGCAGAAAGCTTCCGGTTCATTTCAGAGAGCACAGTAAGCTTGATGCCCGCAGGCCCCTCGTCGGTGTAGTCCTGGAACTGCCAGAGGGATGCGATCTGAATGCCGGACTCGGAGATAGCATTGGTTATTTCTCTGAATTTTTCCTCCATATCAGGAGCGTTCTCCATGTCCAGAAGATCCCCGAACTCGCCGAAGTAGCAGGCCTTGCCCATGCTCTTCGCGGTCTCGTAATATGCCTGAAAATACTCCTTCGAGGAAAGATTTCGCCCGAAGACCCGGAAATTCATAATGTATCTGTTGCTTCCGTCGTAGGTGGCCTGCTGAAGATGAAAGCAGAGGGTGTCGACCGGATCCGGAGTCATGAGCTTATTCGTATATTCAAACTGCTCTCTGGTATTTGCGTCCCAGCGCATATCCCACAGATGGTTTTCATCCTTTTCTTTGCCCTGTTCGTAGAGCGCGTAAGACGCCGGCCGCATCTCGCCGTTGCCGGTGGAAATGATCCTGTATGTATCGTACTCCCTGATGACGCCCGCGATCTCGCTGTAAAATGCCGCCATCTCCTCCGAAGTGTAATAGTCAAAGCCGTCTATGTCGTCCACCGGCATACTGTCGTAGGGGTACCAGAGATATTCCTTGAGCTCCTTGTCGCAGAGGTCCGCATTAAGGTTGTACTCGTTTCCGATCTCCCAGCCCCATATGGCCGGATGGTCGGCGAAGCGGGACACAACGTCCGCAACGTATTTTTTGGCGTATTTCACCGTCTCACTTTCGGGATCACCCATATCCGAGCGCTTCCCTTTAATATGGCAGGGGATGGCCGCCTCCCACCACATAAGACTTCCGATGACGCCAATGTGATTCTTCTCGCACTCGTCCAGCACCGCCTTCATGTAGCTGAAAACCCTCTCGGGGTCCTCGTCGTAGAGATCGTAATATGAAGCGGAATAGCCGGAAAGAGGCATTCTGATAAAGGGGATGTTATATGACGCAAGGCCCGCAAGACCCGCCTCAAACTCCTCCGTAACCTGGCTGTCCGACTCCACGTATCTCGCAAAAGCTGCGAAATAGTTCACGCCAAACCCGTAAAACGGCTTCCCTCTCAGAGTCACAGTGCCGTCAGCCTCCACGTGGAGCCCGTACCTGTCCTTGTTCATTTGCTTGCCTCCGTTTTCTGCGCAGACCGACCCCGCAAGGAGCGAGACTGCCAGTATAACCAAAGTGATCAGAAAAAGAATCCTTTTCATATGCCACCCGAAACCACCGAAGAACGACGGTTTATCCTTTCTTATAGAGCGTCAGTCCTATGATAGCACTTTCGGCGGGAAATTCAAAACCGTTTGACAACCTATTATTAATTTGATATTCTTTGCGCGTATCCGAAATGCGTTGACGGAGACAGTAAGTCGCGCTGAAAATCAAAGCGAGCAGGCGGTCGGTGAAAGGTCCTGCATGAGTAGGCACGTTCCGAATATCACTCCTTAGCAGCGAAGTGAAAGCATTGGTTATTGCACGAATGCGAGTAGCGGAGCCGGTTTCCGACCGTTAAAACGGGCACATATGACTGTATGGAGCTTTGGGTATACCAGGATCGTGCTTTTGAGGCGCTTTTCCCATTGCTTTGGACAGGGGGAAGAGCGTTTTTTTAATGCTTAAACAAAAACCAATGCGATATACGAGGTGATTTTAAATGTACAAAAAGGTTTCGTCAGACCTGAGCGTGGTCGAGCGCGAGAAAGCGATCGAGAAGTTTTGGCGTGACAACCGCATATTCGAAAAGAGCGTGGAGACAAGGGAGGGACATCCGGTCTTCACATTTTACGACGGACCGCCTACGGCGAACGGCAAGCCTCACATTGGCCACGTGCTTACCCGCGTCATTAAGGACATGATCCCCCGCTACAAGACGATGAAGGGATGCAAGGTCCTGAGAAAAGCCGGTTGGGACACCCACGGTCTCCCGGTGGAGCTTGAGGTCGAAAAGCA
Source organism: Clostridia bacterium (assembly GCA_017444825.1). GTDB lineage: Bacteria > Bacillota > Clostridia > UBA1212 > UBA1212 > UBA1212. The sequence goes on along the minus strand of JAFSVU010000013.1, from coordinate 90,360 downwards.
GCTGGGTCTTGACGGCAAGGAGCAGATCGAGCAGTACGGACTGGAGCCCTTCATTGACAAGTGCAAGGAGAGCGTCTGGAAATACAAAGGCATGTGGGAGGATTTCTCAGCCACCGTCGGTTTCTGGGCTGACATGGACGACCCCTACGTGACTTACCACAACACTTTCATTGAGTCCGAATGGTGGGCGCTGAAGGAGATCTGGAACAAGGGCCTGCTCTACAAGGGCTACAAGATCGTTCCCTACTGCCCCCGCTGCGGCACCCCCCTCTCCTCTCACGAGGTTGCCCAGGGGTATAAAGACGTGAAAGAGACCAGTGTCATCGTCCGCTTCAAAGTCAAGGGCGAGGACGCTTACATACTTGCGTGGACCACGACTCCCTGGACGCTTCCGTCCAACGTCGCGCTGTGCGTCAACCCGGTGGAGAGCTACGCCAAGGTGAAGTCCGGCGAGTATACGTACTACATGGCCGAGGCATTGGTCAAATCCGTTCTCGGTGAGGACGCGGAGATCCTTGAGACCTGCAAAGGAAAAGATCTGGAGTTTAAAGAGTACGAGCCTCTGTTTGATTTCTCGAACCCGAAGGGCAAGGCTTTCTACGTGGTCTGCGACAGCTACGTCACACTGACAGACGGTACGGGCGTGGTCCACATTGCCCCCGCTTTCGGTGAGGACGACAGCAACGTTGGCAAAAAGTACGGTCTCCCCTTCGTCCAGCTGGTGGATTCCAAGGGCGAGATGACCGCCGAGACACCCTGGGCAGGCACGTTCTGCAAGAAAGCAGACCCCATGATCATGGACGCCCTCAGGGAAAAAGGCCTTCTCTTCAAAAAACTCAAGTTTGAGCACAGCTATCCCTTCTGCTGGAGATGCGACACACCTCTCATCTACTACGCAAGAGACTCCTGGTTCATCAAGATGACCGCCGTCAGGGATCAGCTCATCGCCAATAACAACACCGTCAACTGGATACCCGAAGGCATTGGCAAGGGCCGCTTCGGAAGCTGGCTTGAAAACGTTCAGGACTGGGGCGTCAGCAGAAACAGATACTGGGGCACACCTCTCAACATCTGGGAATGCTCCTGCGGAAAGCGTATCTCCATCGGTTCCATCGCGGAGCTGAAGGAGCTCTCGGACAACTGCCCGGATGATATCGAGCTTCACAGACCCTACATCGACAACGTGACCATCAAGTGCCCGGACTGCGGCAAGACGATGCACAGGACCCCCGAGGTCATAGACTGCTGGTTCGACTCAGGCGCAATGCCCTTTGCCCAGTGGCACTACCCCTTCGAAAACAAGGATATCTTCGAGGAAAACTTCCCTGCGGACTTCATCTCCGAAGCCGTTGACCAGACAAGAGGCTGGTTCTACTCGCTGCTTGCGATCTCGACCCTCCTCTTCAACAAGGCCCCCTACAAGAACGTGGTGGTCCTCGGTCTGGTCCTTGACGAATTCGGCCAAAAGATGAGCAAATCCAAGGGCAATGCAGTCGACCCCTTCCAGGCCCTCGCGGACCACGGCGCCGATTCCGTCAGGTGGTACTTCTACGAAAACAGCGCCCCCTGGCTGCCCAACAAATTCTCGGCAGACGCCGTCAATGAAGGCCAGCGCAAGTTCCTGGGCACCCTCCGCAACACATACGCATTCTACGTGCTCTACGCGGACATCGACGGTTTCGACCCCACAAAGCACACTCTGGACCGCTCCACCCTTTCGGGCATGGACCGCTGGCTCCTTTCAAAGCTCAATTCGCTTATAATCGAGGTCGACTCAGACCTTGAGAACTACCGCATCACCGAGGCCGCCCGCGCCCTCCAGGATTTCGTCGACGAGATGAGCAACTGGTACGTCCGCCGCAGCCGTGAGCGCTTCTGGGCAAAAGGCCTTTCGCAGGACAAAACCAATGCGTACATGACCCTTTACACTACGCTGGTCACATTGGTCAAGCTTGCGGCTCCGATGATCCCGTTCCTTTCGGAGGAGATCTATCAGAACCTGGTGTGCTCCGTCGACCAAAGCGCTCCCGAGAGCGTGCATCTCTGCGACTATCCCGTTGCCGACAAGGCCGCCATCGACAAGGACCTTGAGACGTCAATGGAAGAAGTGCTTAAGATCGTCGTGATGGGCCGCGCATGCCGCAACGACGCAGCTATCAAGAACCGCCAGCCTCTTTCGGTGATGTACATATCTGCTCCGGCCGACCTCAAGGACGAGTACAAGGCTGTCATTGGCGACGAGCTCAACGTTAAGAAGGTCGAGTTTGTGAGCGATATGTCCCGCTTCTCGACGTACACATTCAAACCCCAGCTCCGCACGGTGGGCCCAAAATTCGGTAAGCTTCTGGGTGAGATCCGCACAGCTCTTTCTGAAGTAAACGGCAATGCCGCCAAGCGCGAACTGGACGAGACCGGCAAGCTGAAGCTCACCCTGCCCTCCGCAGAGATCGAGCTCGAGACAGACGACCTGCTCATTGACGTCGCCAAGGTCCCCGGCTACGCCTCCGTCTCCGAACCCGGCTATGCCGTCGCCATCGACACGACCCTCACCGAAGAACTCATCCTCGAGGGTTATGCCCGCGAACTGATCAGCAAGATCCAGACCATGCGCAAGGACGCCGGCTTCGACGTCACCGACCACATTCTGGTTTCGATCACAGGCACCGAAACGGTGGAAAATGCAGCCACCGCCCTCTCGGCCTCCATCAGCCACGACGTGCTCGCCGACAGCCTCTCCACCAAACCGATGGAAGGTGTCTCCAAAGAGTGGGACATCAACGGCGAGAATACGGTCATTACGGTCGTTAAAGTTACCGGGACGAAATAAGGGAGTGCCGCCCAGGTAATAAGTAATGGTTTAAGGGAGTGCCGCCCAGGTAATAAGTAATAGTTTAAGGGGTGCCGCTCAAGTAATAAGTAAAAGGTAATAGGTAAGATGTGCCCCCGCAGGCTTCTAAGGAGCTGCGGGGGTGTTTTTTATGACCAATAAAGACTGAACGGCATTGGCGAGTATGTTTTGGCTGAAAAACGAATCTATGCTGTTATAATTCAATGAAATCAGCCGTAAAACGTCAAAATAGTTTAAATCAGTTATGTATTTACGTTAAAGTATTGGTTTTTAAACTAATATTTATGGTTTTACTCTAATATCCCAAACAGTGTAATTGACAAAGGTTGCCGAAAATGGTATCATTGCACTTGCGCCTGTGAGAACGGGAGCGGAGCTCCTTGGTTAAGGTGCTGACATGAAATTGTTTAAGCGGCGGAACTTGGATTTGAGGGCTGCCCGTTAAGATTCAGGAGGATTTTTCAACATGAGCACATACGTTGCAAAAGCCGGCGAACTTGAGAAGAAATGGTACGTCATTGACGCTGAGGGAAAAACTCTCGGCCGTCTCGCTACCGAGGTTGCTATGCTCCTTATGGGCAAGAAGAAACCCGAGTACACACCTTTCCTCGACACCGGAGATTACGTTATTGTCGTTAACGCCGAGAAAGTCGTTGTTACCGGCAAGAAATACACAGACAAACTTTACAGACATCACACCGGATATGCCGGCGGCCTCAAGGAGATCAATTTCAAGACCATGATGGCTAAGCACCCGACATACGCAGTTGAGTACGCTGTAAAAGGCATGCTTCCCAAGAACACTCTCGGAAGAGCAATGTTCAAGAAGCTGAAAGTATTCGCAGGACCCGAGCACAATCATGAAGCTCAGAAGCCCGAGAAGTACGAGTTTTAAGGCATGGAGGATACTAAAATGGCAGAGAGATTTTGCGCAACAGGCAGAAGAAAGAAAGCTATCGCCCAGGTCGTAATCGTACCCGGCAATGGCGAATTCAAAGTAAACGGAAAAACACTTGACGAATATTTCGGACTTGAGACATTGAGATATATTTGCCGTCAGCCCCTCGAGCTCATCGGCGCTCTCAACAAATTCGACGTTACCGTTAAAGTTATCGGCGGCGGATTCACAGGTCAGGCTGGCGCCATCAGACACGGCGTTGCAAGAGCCCTCGTAGCTGCATCCGAAGAGAACAAACCCGAGCTCAAGAAGGAAGGCTTCCTCACAAGAGACTCGAGAATGAAAGAGAGAAAGAAGTACGGTTTGAAGAAAGCTCGTAGAGCTCCTCAGTTCTCAAAGAGATGATCTTTCAATATCCAAAAGAAATTGCAAGCCCCGGAAGTTCCCGGGGTTTTGTTTATTATTCTCTGGAAGTGTAATATCTTGACAGACAGCATATTTAAGTTTAAAATGAAGTGTACTTCAAAATAAACTAAATGAGGTGTGGCTATGTCTTATATACATCGTTCATTGGAAAGAAAATTCCTGAAAATGAGCAGTGCTTTCAAAGTGGTAATGGTAACCGGCGCCAGGCAGGTCGGGAAGTCAACAATGCTGAAGCATTTGGCGAAGGATACCGGCCGTGTCTATGTTTCCATGGACGATTCAGATATAAGAGAACTTGCGGAAAGTGATCCAAAGCTTTTCTTTCAAATGTATCACCCGCCAATTCTGATCGATGAAGTACAGAAAGCACCTGCACTGTTTGAACAGATCAAAATACTCTGCGATGAAAGTGATGAACGTGGACGATTCTGGCTGACCGGCTCTCAAAGCAGGAAACTTGTGAAGAAGGCCGGTGACTCACTCGCGGGCAGGATCTGTATTCTCAGACTATTCAGCCTTTCAGCCAAGGAACTCGAGGGAAGGCCTGATGATATACCTGAGGACTATGCACTCCCCTCATTGCTTCAGAGAAGCCAACGCATAGTCGACAATGATATCCAAGATATTTATACCCGGATCTGGGAAGGCGGCATGCCTGATATGTTGTCGATGGACGCCGAACTTCGCAGGGAGTATTGGAATTCATATATCGACTCTTACCTCATGAGAGACGCGGTAGACGACAACGGTATTCAAGACACGGAAGGCTTCCGAAAACTGCTCCGTGCCTGCGCAGCATTCACCGGAGAACTGGTCAACTATAACGATTTGGGAAGTGCCGCAGGTGTTTCAGGCGCAACAGCAAGGGAATGGGTCAATATTCTCCAAACGATGGGGATCATCTTTTTACTGGAGCCCTACCACAATAATGAGCTGAAGCGCATGATCAAGACTCCTAAGCTATATTTTTGCGACACCGGTTTCTGCGCTTTTCTTTCCTCCTGGACCAGCCGAGATACACTGATGAACGGGGCTGCCTCCGGCCATTATCTTGAAAACTATGTCGTATCAGAGATGCTCCGCAATTCATATTACGGAGAAAAGAAAATTAATCTCAATTTCTACCGGGACACAAACCAAAAAGAGATCGACCTGGTCATGGAGATGGATGGGCAACTGCATCCGTTTGAGATAAAACGTGCCGCATCACCGGAAAAAACAGCCATTAAAACGTTCTCTTTGCTCAAAAAAGGCGGAAAAGACATAGGAACAGGCGGTATCATCTGTATGGCCGCAAAGCCATTTCCAATCGACTCTGAGAACAGCATAATTCCTGTAAACCTGATGTAAACAGTGGGCCATGAGGCTATATTAATAATACAGGCAGAAAAGAACGAAATCATCAACGTTATTATAAATGAAATAGCTTGTAACTCAACAATTTGAATAGTGTTTATGAAACAAGTCGAGTCCATAGTCTGCATTGTCAACAGGCTACAGAAAGGCATTTCCGTTCTGGAGTCTGTTTGGCAAATAGCCATAAGTATTCTCTATCGTTTAAATTCATATTGACAAAAAAGGTGGCGGAGTTATATACTGTGTTTGACAGAGCCCACCACGCATAAGGCGGAAATCGCACTGCGGACCACGGTGGGACTTTTCATTCTCGGAGAGTAATAATGCGGCACAATCTATATTCGCATTATCCTGTAAAAACCGCGGGCTTTCTGTTTCAGATAAACCCGCGGTTTTTTATAGCTATGGCCTTTTACCTAACACCTTTTATCTCTTACTTTTTACCTGTTACTTTGTCCGGCACCGCTTTAACTAAAGGCACCCCTTGGCGCAGCCACCTTTTACCTCTTACCTTTTACTTATTACTTGAGCGGCACTCCCTCAAACTTTACTTATTACTTGAGCGGCACCCCTTAAGCTATTACTTATTACCTATTTACCCATTAATGCAAAAATGTATAAACCTCAGCACGTCAAGGTAGTTGGTCGACTTGAACCGGATCTTCTTCGGTGCCACCTGGATGACGCCGGGATAGAAGCTGTTGCGGTAGGCCTCGACGCGGCTCTCGTATGCGACGCTGAGTTCGAAGGCCTGGGGCATCTTGACGGAACACTTTTTGAAATAGCCGTCCTTAATGGACTTTTCGCTGCCCGCGAGTATCATGCGGACAGCCTCCGATGGACTGATGGAAACGGTAGCGCCGCCAAAGCCCTCCTGAACGGGGACCGTCACGATGCCGGGGATCAGTTCCGCGGCAATGTCGCAGATGCCTTTGTCGCCGCTGATGAAGCTGATCGGGATGTCAAAGTAGCCTGCGGTGTAGGCGTTGAGGGCGAATTCGCCGCAGATCTCGTCATTTATCTTGAGAGTTTCGATGTGGCGCACCGCGTTGTGGGCGAGAGGATTGGCGTCGTCCTTGGCGGGAGAATGGTAGCCTGTCATCATGACTGCGTCAAATCTGCGGGTGTTGATGCCTGACATCATACCGTAGATGTCGCCTGCATTGCCGCGCATCAGCTGAGTTCCGGGAGGAAGCATGTCCGGGATGACGCCCCGGTCGCTGAAGTTTGTGTCCTTGATAAAAATGTCTTCTGCACCGGCTTTAATGGCACCCTGGGCTGCAGCCGAGACCTCGCGGGTCATTTGCTCTCTGAAATATACGCCATTGGGGCTTTCGGGCCCTGTTTCCGCAAAACCGCAAAGGCCGCAGGTTCCCTCTATGTCACTGCTAATGTAAACTCTCATGTTTTACCTCCGTTTTTCTGAAGTCCGGCCTGCCGTAGCGGTGCCGGGATCCAGACAGTGTACTTTTAAAACTTTTGACGGCCGAAAACAGCCACGGCTTATGAGCCAAACAGACGCCTCACTTTTAAGGAGCGGCGGGGAACTATCAGCTTCAGCTTGCGGTCGGAAACCGAAACGTTAAGAGGCATGTCGCCCGCAAACTCGCCGTCGTAGTCCAGCTTGAACTCACGGTCGCCGTCCAGAAGCTCGGCGCGGAGCTCATTGGTTTGGAAGAAGCGGATGTGCTTATCGTTCAGGTGCTGGCCCGTCTGTATCATGCCAATGAGAGGCAGTATATCGAAAGCGCCAACGTCCTTAATGAGAACTACGTCGAGCAGCCCGTCGTTGAGCCGTGATTTTGGGGCCACGTTCTGGAAGCCTCCCGCCTGGCAGCTGTTTGCGATTACCAGCAGAAACACCTCTTCGTCGAAGGTCTCCTCAGGTGTGGTGATGCGGATCTTTGCGGTCTTGAAATTACCCTCAACTATCTCGCTGAAACCCGCCGAATAATAAGCCAAGATGCCGAACTGGGCCTTCTGTTCCGGTGATATGCTGTGGGCAATGTTCGAAATGACGCCGCCCGAGCAGGAATTCAGAAAATAATGGCCGTTGCACACGCCAATGTCCGCCTCTTTGACGCAAAAGTCCTTGATAAGGCGCTCCAGAGTTGCGGGAGTCCGGCCGATCCCCACGGCGGTTATAAAATCATTTGTGGTCCCGGCGCCGAGTATCAGGAGAGGTATGCCGCAGTTCGACGTAGCGAGGCCGTTGACCACTTCGTTGACCGTGCCGTCGCCGCCCGCCGCCAAGACGAAATCCCATTCACCCGGCTTCAGGCTGGAAGTTATCTCAAACGCGTCGCCGCCTTTTCTCGTATAGAGAATGCTGCAATAGTCGATAGTTCCGTTCTGAAGCAAATGCTTCGCCACCTCATGGGCACCCTGCTGGAACATGCGCATCCCTGCGTTTGGATTTATTACGAACAGACCTTTCAAGAACCGACACCTCCGGGTAATTTTTACAGGATGATTATACAACTTCCCGACTGTTGGTTAAATAGCCGGAATAATTTTTATAATTATTTAATTAGTGTTCTTAAACACCGTGACAGGGCTCTCTCCCCGGTTTATGACCTGGAGCTCGTTGTATGCCCCCGTTTTTTCTCCGTTAGAGTAGTAAAGGACCGTCACGTCACCGGAGACGTATATGTCCGAAAGGTCATACTTTTGGTCTTCCAATGACAGAACGAGAGAGGGTTCCTTCGACTCTGCCGCGTTCTCTATCGTGATCGAGTAAACGCCCTTCGGTCCATCAGATGTCTTTCCGTAGAAATATATTACGTCACCGTCCGTGGTTATGGCTCCCGAAAGTATCTTTGCGCCGATCCTCGGCAGGAGCTTTCCGCTCTCAACGTCTATCACAAAAAGGTTTCCGGTGCCGTCGTCAAATACGATATACGTGCCGGATACGTAAAAATCGTTTATAACGTAGTCGGGGAGACTCTGTTCCACGTAATACTCGTCCAGGGCGGTGGGAGTCATCCTGTAGAGTCCCGCAGAGGGGGCAGATGAGAACACCACCACGCCGTTGATCACAGCCATGTCGCATCTGAACGCGGTGCCCGTGCTGTCGTTGAATATCTCCTTTACCTCGCCTCCCGAGAGAACCGAGACGCCGTTTCTTGTGGAAATGTACACGTCATCGCCGTAGATGCAGGGAATGGCGCCGGTGATGCCGGTGTATTCGACGGTATTGGTTTTTGCGTCAAGCTTTGCTATCTCGCCCTTCGAAGAGTCTCTGAAGTAGCAAATACTCCCGGAAAATTTCGAAAAATCTCTGGGCTTCGCATCGGATATTTTACTGCTTTTTCCCGTCTTAAGGTCGTACACGTAGAGGCAGCCGTCATCGGCATAGTTCGAATAGTAAATATTGTCTCCGTAGACCGTGACATCCGCAACCGTCCTGTACTGGGGCTCAGGAACAGGTGTGGCATCCGGCTCCTCAATAAGCGAGCGCTGCATACCCGAAAAGAAGATCGTAAGCCCTACGGCAGCCGCCACCGCCACAGCAGCCAGAATGATGACTATAGTGATGACCTTGCGGCGTTTTGACGCCAACGTCTTCTCCGCGATGCGCTTCTGCCTGTCCTCTCTGCTCTCACCCGGAAGTGCCCCTTCGCTCTCTCCGGCCAGCAGAACAGCGCTGTTGATGTTGGAAAACATGGTCTCCCTGCCGCCCTTTGCCAGCTCCAGGAAATCAGGAGTCGCAGATTCAAAGTCCTCTCTCAGCATCGTTTCTATCTCGGAGGCAGGTTTTAAATCTTCGCCCTTGTAGCCCGAAAGGTCCGCAGCCTCTCTGATGCCGCGGGTGTACTCGCCGGAGCATGAGGCGGTGTTGTACCAGAGAAGCTTTGCGGCGTCCCTCCTCGAGAGGCCGGCGCCCAGGCGTGCCGCAATGATTTTTCCCCTGTCCTCTGCGGTTTCGAAGAGCCCATTGGTCAAAAGAATTGAAAGGTTCTCCCGCCTCTTCTGGGCAGCCTGCTTTGCGATCTCTCCGTCGGCGAGGCCGTTCATGCAAAGATTGCGCAGTATCTCAAGGTGCCACATTTTTGCGGACATGCCTGTGTCGAAGACCTTGGCTTCGCTTGAGACACGCCTGTAGCTCTCCGCCGCCGCATCCCTTGCCACCTGTCTGTCCCCTGTCAGGGCAAGCGCAAAAGCAAAAGCACCGTTTTTTGTTTCGTTGTAAAACTTATTAAAATCCTCCTCGACGCCTTTGGCGATGCTGAGTACAAGATATTCAAGGTCCATAAGAACTCCTCAGTCGGGATCCCCGCAAACAAGCGCGGGTTCCATGTTAAGATAGTCGGCAGCGGTGAGGTAGTACTGAACGCCGTTGCTGCGGTAGATTGGGGGAATGCCCTCCTGCCCCTTGTGCTTCATCGTCATGCCGTGGACATGTCCGAAATAGCAACGGGAAGCGCCTGATCTCTCAATCATTTCGGTAAATTCCGTGGGTTCCCTTTTTGTGAAAACGAAGGGGGGGTAGTGGGTAAACACGACGGTCTCGTATTCTCCCTGCGACCTTCCGGCCTTTTCGGCAAGGCTCCGTCCGCAGCTTAAGGACAGCCCGAAGCGCATCAGCTCCCGTTTCCAGATCTTTTCATCCTGCGCCTTAAACTCCTCGTCCCCGGGTGCAAGCCAGCCCCTGGTTCCGCATATCAAAAGGTCATTTTCCGGCAGGAAGCAGGCGTTGTTGTACAGGGGGCGGATGGTTTTAAGGTCATGCTCCTTCAACACATTGGTCAGTTTCGCCAATGTCGTCCACCAGAGCTCGTGGTTCCCCTTCATTATAATCTTTGTGCCGGGTAGGGAGTCAAGAAGGATCAGGTCCGGAACCGCCTCTTCAAGGCCCAGACCCCAGGAAATGTCGCCGTTTACCACCACACAGTCATCCGGGGATATGATCCGGCGCCAGTTTTCGCATATTCTTTCGGTGTGGTTCTCCCAGGCCTTGCCGAATATGTCCATTGGTTTGTCGACCCCAAGAGAAAAATGAAGATCGCCCAATACATATACTTTGCTCACCCGGAATCACCTCCCCGTACAGCTTTGCTCTCTTTGTTCGTTTTTGAAAGCTCCTCTTTGATCTTTTCCGCAAGAGCGGGAGATATCTTCGCCGCGGAGGCAATATCTTCTGCGGATGCCTCCCTGATGCCCTTTACCGAGCCGAATTTTCGGAGAAGCGTCACTTTGCGCTTGTCCCCCACACCCTTGATACCGTCAAGAGGTGACTTTTTGTAGCGCTTTTCGGTGAGCTTTCGATTGTATTCTATGGCAAATCTGTGGGTCTCGTTCTGCACGTCCGTCACAAAGCGCCAAATGTCCGGGTCGTCCTCCAGCCTGAACTCTCTTCCTTCAGGGGACATGAGGCCGCGGCTTCTGTGTCTGTCGTCCTTCACCATGCCGAACACCGGTATCTCAAGGCCCAGCTCGCCAATGACCCTTATAGCCTCATTGATCTGGGTGATGCCGCCGTCCATAAGTATCAGGTCGGGAGCGGCCCCGAAGGATGTCTCCCCCTCCGCAAGCTTTTTGTAGCGCCTGGTCAGCATCTCGTTCATGGAAGCCACGTCGCTTCTTTTATCGAGGGTCTTGATCTTAAACCTTCTGTAGTCGCTCTTCTTCGGCTTCCCGTTCTCAAAGACCACCATGCTGCCGTCGATCTCCGAATCGCCCAGATTTGAAATATCGAACGCCTCTATCCGGAGGGGCAGTGTCTCCGTTCTGCAGATGTCTTTAAGCTTCTCAAGGACAAGCAGATTTCCGGCGCGCTCCGCCCTCTTCGTGGTCTCGTAGTTTTCCAGCTGAATCCGGGCATTTTGCATGGCCATGTCGCAGATTTCCAGCTTTTTGCCTTTTTTAGGGGTGATCAGCTGGACTTTTCTGCCTGCCGTTGACGAAAGCATCTCGCAGACAAGGGCCGCTTGGTCCTCCGGCAGTTCCTCCGCGGTATATATCCTGCCCGGCACGGCAATGGCCTCATAATAGTATTGGCTAATGAAGCTCATATAAAGTTCCTGTATATCGGAGCCCCCCGCCGCCTCAAGAATGTAAACGTCTCTCCCGAGAGTCTTTCCCCCGATAACGTGGAACACCACCGCTGCGCCGTCCGTTTCGTTGACGGATATCGCCAATGCGTCCATGCTGTCCCCGCCGGAAAGCATTATCTTCTGCTTCTCGCTCACCACCTCAAGCCCCTTGATCCGGTCCCGGATATCCGCGGCCTTCTCAAAATCAAGGTTTTCGCTGGCCTCAAGCATCTCCGCGTGAAGTTTTTTGATTATATCACCGTTTCTGCCCGCCAGAAAATCGCACACCGCCTCCGTGTTTTTAGCATATTCCTCCTCGGAAATGTAGCCTGCGCAGGGCCCGGGGCACAAACCAATGTGATAATTCAGGCAGACCCGCGTGGGTTTTTGGGGATCTATCTTCCTGGTGCAGGTCCTCATGGGGAACACCTTGGACAAAGTGTCGAGGGTGGATTTTACGGTGTAACTCAAATAATAAGGACCGAAATACTTCGCTCCGTCATTGATCTTTTTATGGGCGATCATGACCCTCGGGAACCTCTCTCCCACCGTAACCTTCACGTAGGGGTAGTTCTTGTCGTCCTTCAGGAGCACGTTGTATTTCGGCCTGTACTTTTTTATTAAATTGCACTCCAGCAGCAGAGCCTCGTACTCGGAGCCCGTCACGATAAACTCGAAACGGTCAATAAGGGAGATCATCCGTGTGATCCGCTCGTTGTGCGGCGTGTTGTTGAAATAGGAACGGAGTCTGTTTCTCAAAATGACAGCCTTGCCGACGTAGATGATTCTGTCATCCGCATCATGCATAAGGTAGACTCCCGGAAGCTCCGGGACCTTTTTCAATTCTTCCTTAAAGTCTGTCATAACCAATCCGTCAAATTAACCAACGCGGCCGGCTATTTCCTTCCGAAAAGACTTGAGAAGAATGAAGGCTTCGCGCTGCCTTTAATATATTCTGTGCATTTTACCGCAAATTCACTGTTTTCGGGTTTCAGGGCACCGATCGCCGCGGAGAGTTTTTTCTTCTCCTGGTTCTTGCCCAGTCCTATGTATGAATTAAGAGCGCCGGAAAGGGACGAGCCCTCCGCATAAAGCGCGTCTTTCATATCCTGACCGCATCTCTGACCCACTGCATTGCCGAATTCCAGCACGTAACCAATGGCCTCAAGCCCCGTATCCGGTCCCGCAGCGCCCTTACGGCCCTTGGTCTCCTCTTGAGGCTCCTCATTTTCGTCCAGGATCTGCTTCGCGGTGTCGTACATGCCTGTGAAATCGTATTCTCCGGACTTGAGATAAGTGATAACTGAGCCGAACCAGGCTTTGATCCTGACCGGAGCCTCGTCCTTCACCTTGTAGGTCCTTCTCATGTACTCGCTCATCTGTCTCCGCTTCATTTGATCCCCGGGCATCTCGTCAAGCGCTTTAAGTATCCCGTCGGGTGAGCAGGAATCAATGGCGTTCAAAAGACGCTTGTAGCCTGCGGCCGCAGCATATCCTTCGGATTCCGTCACGTCGCTGTACTTTTTGGAAACCTCAAGTGCTTCGTCAAGCACCTCAGGCTGGTTGATATAGCGGAACACGTCCGGCAGAGCCTTCTTCATGGCTGAAGCAATGATCTGCTCGGCAAAATCCTGCCAGAACACCACAGCCAGGGGCTCCTCCTCCTCGTCGTAGGCCTTGGTTATTATCTTGTCCGCCTCGATGACCGAAGGGAGATCGTATCTCTTTTGCTGAGCGTCTAAGCTCTCTTTAATGTTTCTGTAGAGCCTTGCATTGGCTTCTTCGTCAAAATCCGAGAAAAGAGGCAGCGCCTGTCTCAGCGAAAGAGCCAGATCCTTGAGAGTTCCCTCGCAGAAACCTGCTATGACCTCGCCATATGCCTTTTTACCCATCTCCTCGTTGAACACCTTTTTCAGCACCAGGGCCGAGCAGTATCCGTGCTTCCGGGCAAGTATCCTGATCATCGGGTGGTTCTTCTTGCGCTGTTCTGCCTTGGCGGCGGACACCAGCTTAAGTTCAAACCAGGTCCTCTCCTCCGGAACCTCTCCGGGCATGTTGAGGTCAATGACGTCAATGAGCCTTGACGCCAAGTCGTCCCCCTCCTGGATGTGCTCAATGGCCGCCAGATAAATGTTGTGGCGGATCTGGGGTGTGAAGCCTTTAAAATTGGTTTCGATAAACGTCATTATCTGGTCCTTAACGTCCTTGTTGCGGATGGAAAGGAGCAGCTTATCCATTATCTCAAGCTGGGCATCCGGGGACTCGTCCAGGAATATGGACTGGAAAAATGACAGTATCTGGCTCTGGAGAAAACCGCCGTAGAATACACGGCTGATGTTCTTAATGATCTCGTCCTTTTCGTCCCTCTCCTGGGAGGCGTAGTTCGACCTTACGAAGGCAAAGAGCTTGTCCCTCATTATGTCCATGTGGATGAGGTCCAGCACCACCTGCATGATGATATACCTGACCGCCGGGATGTCCGTAGGGTAGATCTTCGCAATTTTAGCGAAAAGCTTCTGAGGAATGGCGGTGTGGGTGGCGGGGTAGCGTTTGATGCATTTGACCGCATTAGTCCTGAACTCGGGGCTGAGCGCAGCCCTGTATTTTTCGTAAACTGTGAAGTATTCCAGTATCTTGTCGTCCGTCGGGAGAACGAGCCTCTCCTCAAAAAGACCGCTGCTGCACCTGAACAGGAACACCAGATTGTTCAGCATCTTGAGAGAGGGCTGGGCCAGTGCCGGCACGGAATTTACCGCGTTCTGGGCAAATACCAGGAATTCCTGCCTGATGGCGTCGTTTTTCAGCATGCTTATGAAAAGATCGATGATCTGCCGCCAGGGGGCAATGTCGTCATCCCTCATTCCTGTGTACTGGTTGACCTTCAGGTTTATCATGGCGCCTCTCACAGGAGGTACCACAACGTTAGCGGACAGGCATTTGATCTTGATGGACGAATACCTTGATATGTCGCTGACTCTCGTTGCGAATGAGAGCTGAGGCCTCATGTGGTACGGGAACACGCTGTATATCGTATTGAAGAAACGGATGGCAAACTCGCTGCTGTGATCCGGGAAATACAGGTAGAGATTTTTGAGGTTGCCGCAGGATGCCGCAAGGATGCAGTAAAGCACCCTGGAAAGCATTATGGGATCAAACTCGTCAAGGAGCCAGTCCGTAGGCTCAAAATCAAGGCATACGTAATCCTTTTCGGGGTATTTAAAGAAAGGCTTCGCGGTCGGAGACGTAATGTTGAAATGGTCGATCTCATGCTCGAACATATCCGCATTGAAGGGTATTCTCTTGGGGGTAAAGAAAAGCGATTCGGCTTCCTGGGGTGAGAAGAGCAGGTTGTGTACCATGTAGCTGCTGCGCTCTCCCGTGTAGTCAAGGGGCAGGTACGTGGTGCAGCTCTCCACAAGAGTGCCGTCCTTTGCGGTAAACATGCAATATACAGGCGGCAGTTCGCCCTTTCTGATCTGAACTGACTCGTTGGGCGTCGGTTTGTTTTCGCAAACCACACTAAGATCTTTGTCGATGAACTCCCTCTCCACACCTTCCGAGCAGGCGAATGTGTCAAAGCCGTCGGCTCTGTTGAACATACTCACTCTGAACGGAACACGCGAATAAAAGTGCTGTCTCGCCATAATACCTCCAAACTGAAACAAGTGTTAAATGACCGGTCACTCCTGGTTCAGGGTCATGAGCTCCTGAACGCTCGTTATACCCGAGATGACTATCTCTCTGCAGGAATCCCAAAGAGGAACCATACCGTTTTTGATGGCCATTTCTTTCAGGGACTCGGGGTTCTTGTTTCTTGTTACTTCGTTCTTCATATGCTCATTCATGAGCATGACCTCGTGAACGCCAATACGTCCCTTGTAGCCGGTGTTGTTGCAGAACTGGCATCCCTGGGGTCTGAAAATACTGATAGGCTCGTCGAGGCCCAGGATCTCCATCTCTTTCGCATTGGCTTTTCCGCGCTTCTTGCAGGCGGGGCAGAGCCTCTTTACAAGACGCTGGGCTATAACGCCGGCCAGAGCGTCGGAAATAAGGTAGTCCGGCACACCCATGTCCTCAAGACGCGTGATGGCGCCGGGAGCGTCATTGGTGTGCAGCGTACTGAACACAAGGTGTCCCGTAATAGCCGCCCTTACCGCGATCTCCGCCGTCTCCTCGTCACGGATCTCACC
Source organism: Clostridia bacterium (assembly GCA_017444825.1). Taxonomy (GTDB): domain Bacteria; phylum Bacillota; class Clostridia; order UBA1212; family UBA1212; genus UBA1212. The sequence goes on along the minus strand of JAFSVU010000013.1, from coordinate 74,607 downwards.
GATCATGATTATATCGGGGTCCTGACGCAGTATGGAACGGAGGGCCGTCGCGAAGGTCATGCTGATCTTTGTATTTACCTGGGTCTGGTTGATACCGGTCATGGTGTACTCCACCGGGTCCTCTACCGTGATGATGTTCACGGAGGGATTGTTGACCTCTTTAAGGAATGAATAGAGGGTGGTGGTCTTACCGGAACCCGTAGGACCCGTAAGAAGTATGATGCCGTGGGGCTTCATAAGCATCCTGTCGATAAATGAGTTCTCCCTCTCCGTGAAACCGAGGTCGGGCCTGGTAAAGTGGAAGGAGGTCTTATCCAGGATACGGATAACGAACTTTTCGCCGTAGATCGTAGGGATCGCGGATACACGGAAGTCGAATTCCTTGCCGCCGACCCGCATGTTGATACGTCCGTCCTGAGGGGTCCTTCTCTCGGCAATGTTCATGCCCGAGAGGATCTTGATTCTGGCGCAGATGGCCGAATATGATTCGATGGGGAAGTCGGCTCTCTCCTGAAGATCGCCGTCGATACGGTAACGCACTCTTACGCGCTTCTCAAACGGCTCGATGTGGATATCCGAAGCTCTGTAAGGAATCGCCTCTTTGATGATCGAGTCGACCAGTCTTACTGCGGGGTTGTTGACAACGCCCTCCTCGTTTGTGAATACCGCGTTCAGTGATTCCGCTCTGTCCGCGAACAGCTCGCTGTCCTTCTCCGCGTTCAGGTCGTTGAGAGCCGTGGACGTGGTGATAACAGCGGCCGCAGCATCAATGTACCTGTCGATCTGGGTCGGCGCGGTGAGAACGAAATCAACGGGATTGTCGAAGCAGATCGAGACCGCCGAAAGAGTGGCCGAATCAAGGATCCTTCCTATAGCCACCAACAGCACACCGTTCTTATCGATGCTGACCGGCACCACCTTGTGCTTTTTCATGAACTCGAAAGAGAACTTGCCGAAGATCTCCTTGTCGATATCAAGCATGTCCATCTCGATGCAGGGGATATTGTAGTAATCCGAAAGCGCCTCCAGCTCTCCCGCCTCTGTGATGTACTCCTTCATCAGCATGTACTCACGGACCGGTACGTCTCTCTTGGTGCACTCCTCGAGAATGGTGTCAGCCTCTTTTTTCTTAACGATCTTCTTGTTTATATAATATTGCAGAATCTCAAAATCTAAGTTCATAACGTTTCCTTTTTCGAAAGCTACTTATTTATATTAACCAATGGTTTTCCTTCTCATCATCCCAGCTGGGTCATAATTGAAAGCATTGGCGAGTAGATAGCGATGAACATCATACCAACGATGGCGCCCATGATAAGGAGCATCGCCGGCTGGATCTTCGAAACAACAGACTGCAGTGTGGATTCGACCTTTTCGTCGAAAAATCCGCAGGATCTCGCAAGCACCTCGTCAAGAGAAGCGGTCCTTTCACCTACAGCCACCATCTGGATCATGATCTCCGGGAACAGCTTGTATTTCGCCAATGCGCCCGCCAGGCTCGAGCCCGCCAGAACGTCCTCAGTGGCCTTTTTAAACCGTTTCGTAACGTCCCTGTTTCCCAGGACCACCTGTATGGCCTCCATAGCGTCTGAAATACCCATACCGCTGGAGAGGAGAAGGCTGAATCCCCTTGCGAATCTCGCGGTTATAAGGTCTGTGGTGAGGCGGCCGATCAGCGGGCCCCTGAGCTTGATCACGTCGAAACCGTATTTTCCTTTCTCCGTCCGAAGGAGCACGAATATCACGATGCCTATCACGACAATGAAGAACAGAATGTAAAGCCAGTTGTTCAGCACGAAGTCGGACACGTCCCATACGACCTTGGTTATTCCCTCGGGAACGATCTCCAGGTTATCCAGCGCTTTTCTGAAGGTAGGCACGATCCAGACCAGCATCGCCACCAATATACCGAGGGTCATGCCCAGGAGCATCAGCGGGTAGGCCATGGCGCCCTTTGTCTTTTTCTTGATCTTGGCATCTGTCTCGTAGTAGTTTGCGAGAGAGTTGAACACCATGTCAAGTCTTCCGGAGACCTCGCCCACGTATACCATGCTGCGGAAAAACTCCGGGAATGCAGTGTCGTGTTTGTTGAACGCCTCAGAAAGCATCATACCGCCCTTTACGTCATCCGCCACCACCTCGAGGATCGATTTAAGGTAGGAATTTCTGGGCTGTGATCTCAAAACGTCAATGGCCGCGATGAGCGACATTCCCGCATTGATCATGATGGCGTACTGCCGGCAGAAATTGGCCAGATCCGTAGCCGTAAGCTTTCCGGTACCCAGTGTGAAGAATGCCGAAGGCGTGGTGCCCTTGTATATCTTGTACGAAACCAGGTACAGGTTCTGCTTCGAGAGCTGAACGGCCAGATCGTGTTCGTCTTTGGCGATAAAGATGCCGGTAAACTTCTGCTTCTGCATATTCACCGCCGTGTACTTGTACTTTTGCATTTTTATTCCTCTGTCATCTGATGATAATTACCTGATAATGCTTGCTATAAGGTCCGAGTAGCCCTTCACTACAAAATCGCCAAAGAATATCATCGCAGCGACGCCAAGGGCCATGAACGGAACGAAGGGATACTGGGTCTCTTTTTCCGATTTGGAAACTTTCCTGATGATGAGGAGAATAATGCTGCCGAGGATGGTTGCAACAAGCATTGCCGCCAGCATCTTTTCCCAGCCGAGTAAGCCTCCGGCAATGAAGGCCAGCTTTATGTCTCCGCCGCCCATTGCCTCGTGGTGAACTATTTTTTCGAAGATCACCGATATTACCAGAAAAGCGAGACCGAAAACGGCAGCGCCGATGAGCCTTGAATACCAGGTTACTGTCTTATCGATGCCCACCGCGGAAAGGACCACCGTGGCCACCGCCAGAACACCGAGAGCGATCTGCAGGGAATCCGGCACTATCAGGTACTCAAGATCCGCGCAGGTCATGGTGAGCAGAATGGAAAGGGACAGCGCGTAAATGCAGGCCATGGGAATGCTCGTCTTCCAGAACATGGCGACGCACGCGACCCAGAGAAGGGAATTGGCTATTTCGACGATAGTATATCTGATGGAGATCTTCCCGCCGCAGTTCCTGCACTTGCCTTTCAGAATGATGTAGGAGATCACCGGGATGTTGTCATACCACTTCAGCTTATAGCTGCATTTGGGGCAGTGGGAGCCGGGCACGGCAATGTTGATCTTGTTGGGCAGGCGGTAGATCAGCACGTTAAGGAAGCTTCCCACGCACAGACCGATCAGCGCCGCAAAAAAGTAAACTAATCCAATCATCTTAACCTCTCCGCTTCAGAAATTGTTGAGCGAGCCGAACTGATCGGCAAACAGTCCGCCGTAAAGCTCCACGTGTTCCTTTATGACGGCTTTTTCTTTTTTGATTCCGAGATCTGCAAACTTGATCTTGTTCTCGTCGGCCTCGGCGTTCACCAGCTCGTAAACGAAATCAAACTCGTCGGGCATATTGACGTATACGCAGGTGGGTTCCGCAATGGTGGTGAGTCTGAGGTTCGCCCGGATGAACTCAAGGGCATATTTCTGGAATATCCTGAAATTCTCGTAAACAACGCCTTCCTGTGTGTCCGGGATCGGTCTCTGCATCCACTTGGGCAGCACTCTGGCTGTCTTTTTGGGCAACGTCTTCACCGTCTGAGCCTGGACCTTGGGCTGGAAATTCGGATCCTGGGGCATCATCTCGCCCTCTTCCTCCACCGGGAAGCCGTATTCATCTTCGCCGGGGGCCATCTCGCCCATCATGGTGAGGGCCTTCGCCTTCGCTTTTTCCTTTGCGTTGATGACCGCCAGTTCCGCTACGTCGTGGGAGAAAAGCATATTTTCCGCCACAGGCTTCGTCTGCCTCAGGATACTCCATCCGAAGGGCAGATCCATGCAGCCGAGTACCAAACCTTTTGTCATGTATGTGATGGTAGCCCTTGACTCCTTGATATCCATGAAAATGCAGGTCTCATTGGCGATCTTGCTGTTTAGAGCCACAGCGCCGCAGCCGCTTGCCGCAGAATCGTAGGTCATGAGGTTTGCGAGAAGGTTTGCTCCGCCCGCCGCAGCGTAGAGATCCTGCTGAAGCTTCTGCCTCACGAGAGCAACGCAGAACGTGGCGTACTGCTTATTCTGCTTCACCATGAGATTGTTGTATTTAAGATCCGCGAGATTCGAGTAGTTGCTCTCCATGGCAACGTTGAAAAGATTCAAAGTCGTCTTCTTGTTGAGTCCCGGGATGTTGAAGCTCGTAGTGGAAACAAGCCTGTTCGGCAGCAGTATTGAAACGTATGCAGACTTTCCGGTGTATGCCGGGTTGGCGTTTGCGTACTCGGTCAGGCAGCGGGAGAATTCCTTCATAAAATCGTCGCCTAACCAATAGCTCTTGACTTTGTATGTCTTGGAATCGAATCTCAGCGTGCTTTTGTCTCTTCCGGCGCCTGAAAAGAACTGGATCTCCTGTTCATCAGGTCTTAAAGAAATTACGGTTGCGTATCCGCTTCTTGCCATAAGTTTACTCCTTAAAAGGTTTGATTGATCTATCTCCAGCCGGCGGCAATGGACCCGGCTTTCATTCTTCTTTATGCTTTGTTTGTAATTAATGCCGCGTATTTATTACGTTTCCCGCAGCGTCCCGTTTGTCAGGCAGCGGGGGTGGGGGTGGGCGTCGGCTCCGGTGTCGGCGGCGGAGGAGCAGACACTCCATCCGGCAGATGATCCGCTGCATAGTAGCCGATTACATCGCCGTTATTGGTGTTGAACTTAATTGTCAAAACCAGCTGTTGGGGATCCTTTTCAAACACGAAAAGATAAGTAGTATCGACGCTCTGGCTTGCGGTAAACGCATAGTCTTCATACTTTTCATCCGTATTGAGTGTTGTGATCAGAGCTTCTGTGCGGTCTTTTTGGATCGCCACCATGCAGTCGTCCACGATCTTTGTCCTGAGGATCCTGTCACCCACGGTCTCCGCGTTCCGTTTGTTTGAGTAGACGCCAATTTCCGCCATAGTCAAAAGAACCGAGCAAAGCGCAAATATGATGAGCAATGCCACGATCGCAACTTCCATCGCTATTCCTTTGTCATTGATCTTCCGTATCATGAAGCCTCCGTGTCAGCTCGTCGGAATTCGGCGGTAATATTTGTAAGCGGTTTCTCGTAGGAATCTATTTTGAGGATCTCTCTGCCCCTGTTGTCCTTCGCTTCCACCGAGAATATGGCAGTATTTTTAGTCACGTCGGCACCGTTGTTGGCGTCTCTTCTGTACTCTATCGTTATGTCAATATCGCACCCGTACACCAAGTAGTGTTCTTTGTACACACGCAACACGATCTGATCAGTGTTCAGCGTGGTATCACCACCTGCTGAGTTGGGATTTTTTGCAATCGAAGTGGGTTCGACGCTGACAAGCTCGGACATCAGCTTTCTGTACGAGTCGTCAGGCACAGTATCTTCGGTATGGCTGGTAAAACCAAAGAATTCGGTCACCTTGAACACCTCAAGGGCAGTCTCGGAAACCACCAGCGCCTCGTTCCTGGCGCACACGTTGGCAGAGCTTCTGGTAAAAGACTCAACGCAGGTCATAGCGGCCATACTGACCACGACAATGACAGCCATAGCCACCACCGCTTCCGCAATGGTAACGCCCCGGTTATTCATTTTCTTTTTAAGCCACGACACTGTGCGTCCGCCCTTTCATATACTCAGTATTTATTGTCCCGACCTTAAGGCCGCCACCAGCTTATAGCTTCTGTTCTCCTCCGGATTTGCTCTTCCCGGAGTCACGTAGACATAATCAACGTCCGCCGTTATGAGGATCGACTTTTGAGACACCTCGCTGTTTTGGATTATGCCAAACCCTTTGACAGTCACCCCGCTCAACGCAATCGTTCTCGACGCATCGTCTTCGGTGATCGTGATGCTGTTGTCCTTTTCTTCGTATCTAAACACGGAAACATTTGAACTATCGGCGATATTTATAACGTCAAGCGTATAAATGTTGTATGTCACTGTCTCCTCGTCAACAGTATCCGTTTCGGTACTTGACGAGGCAGTAAATCTATACATCGAATTATCGTATTCCGAAACAAAATTGTGGAAAAGACTTGACAGCAGCTCTGCGCTCTGGGCGGTGTTGACTCTTTCCGTGCCAAGGGAGGACCAGCCGCTGACGATGGTCGTGAACGATATGACCATGACAGACATGATCGCCACAACAGCCATCACGATAATAAGCTCCGTTAAAGTTGAACCACGCTTATTACGCAAACCAATGCCCTCCATTGCACGTCAAAAAACTCCATAGGACTTTTCAGCCCGATAGAGACAATAACACGAGGAGATTTTACTACAACATTTTAAAAATAGCAACTGCTATCCCCCGGCTCGCCTATAGTAGCAGGAGCCCGCCGATGCGAAACACCATAGGCGAGCCCCCTTCAACAAAAACAACAAACCATCAACTAACGATCTTAACAAACGCGGTCAAATAAACCGGTCCTGCTTTCTTTCGAACGTAATGCGTTCTACTGATTCCTGCTTTCTAAATATTAATGCTTTCTGATATATACTATCCACAGGACACTTCATCCCATGGATGCATAGCGGGGAAAACTCCGGATCGTAAAACCGGATGCGACGAAAAGTACCCGACCGGCACGTAACCTAACTCCCGGACAGGCATGGATATATACAATTCACACACATTGGCGTCTCAGCAGTTCATTCTGCAGACAGACCAGGCAAACTTTTTCTCTGAAAAACTGTTAAACAACGTGACGACCCGGAGCTCCACCCTGTCGAAAAACCGGATGGTCCTAAGTCTTCTGATGATACTGATCACAGCCTTGGTTATTTCAAAAAGACCGTGAATGATGGAAATCGACGTGGCGACAATGGCAAGAGAGATCACCGCATATATCGCTTTGAACCCGAGGGCCGCATGTACCGGCACCTGATCGGCCATATCCGCCAGGGAAGCAAAGGAACTCTCATTGGTGAGTCCCATTTTTAGAAAATCCAATTCAAAAATAAAATACGCCCAGACGAGAAGCACCACATAAAGCAGCGCAACACCGACAGCGGCGTACCACATCTTCTGTTTGATCAAAAAGCGGGTAAAGTGAATGACGCAAAATGCCAAAAGCATCAATATAAAAATGATCATTCTCTCACCGCCTCTCTACGGCCTATGGCCGAACCTTGAACCAAGCTTAAAGCTTTGGCACTAAAACCAATGATCTCAGTCTTCAAAAAGAGACTTCATCACCGGAAACTGCAATCTGTCAAAACAACCGTGCAGCAGGCGCAATTTCATCATAAGTAAAACCGCTTCCCGAATTTTATCGAGAAATCCACAGCTCTTTCTTGCGCCGTTTTCGTAAGGAAAACCTTTCTGCTTTCGCACTCTACTTTAATAAAGCACTTACAACACTAAATTCTAATACTTTCCGGGGCTTGTTGCAAGCCGAAATCCTGAGCCCGCGCCAATCCGGTCAACGCGAAGTCCCAATAAAAATTTGATGCCGAAGCCATTGACAACCGTACCTTGTTGAAATAGAATGTGGAAAACGCAGGAAGCGTATATATTAAGGGAGGAACCAATATCATGGCATTGAAAGATAAATGGAAAGACGCCGGCAAGGGCACAGGCCGCGCATTCAAGGATCTCGGAAAAGCGATCGTCAAATCCGTCAAGAAAGGCGTTGACAGCGTTGACAAAGATGACAACCCTCAGGATCCCGAAAAGCCCGAGGAGAATCTCCGAGAGCGCTGGGGCGACGTGGGCAGAGACTTCGGCAATGCAGGCAAGTCCATCGGCAAAGCCTTCGCAGGCACGGCGAAAACTGTCGTCGACAAGGTTGATGACGCGACGGAAGATAAGAAGTAAGAGGTTTGAGCGAGTGCCGGACAAGGTAATAAGTAAAAGGTAAGAAGTAAGAGGTCACTGCGTGACGGGGTGCCGCTCAAGGTAATAAGTAAGAAGTAAAAGGTGCCTGCGGCAGAAGTGCCTTTAATAAGGGAAAAATTGATAACCGCCCGTAATAAAGGACGTGCTTGCGAGCCCTGAAAACGCTTGACAAAAATAATGTTTTCGAGTAATATAATGACAAGAGGGCACCGATGACGGTTGCTTCGCTTGTGGTTATGAAATAACCGCCAAGTACCGCAGGGCGGTTATTTTTTTTTGCCTTTTAGTCGCCGATCAAACCGCTGTTTCAACGTTATTATTTCGCTTCTTTTTATTCACATTTCCCTCCGGAACTGCTATAATTGGCTTAATCAAAAACCTTGGAGGTTATCATGACTTTAAGTGAACGATACGCTGCTTTGAAGAAGCAGGTTGGCGGCAACCGCGAAGTGTTTGGCTTCGAGTATACATTCGGGAAACCGGTGGAGGAGCAGATGAACATCACTGCGCCGAACGGGGCCAACAGAAGGATCCTTGCGGAGACGGAGTTTGCCATTGGTTTGTCTGAGGAGCTGGGCGGAAAATACGATGACATCATCGATAAGGCATTGGCGATCCTTGAGAAGGACATGGCGGAGAACGGGGCATTGACGATTCCGGTGTGCAAAAAGGCCGAGAGCGTGCTGCTACCCATGAAAGAGGACGCGAAGGCGTACAAGATCATATTGGCGGGTCATGCGCATATCGATATGAACTGGATGTGGTCCTGGCATGAGACGGTAGCGGTGACTCTGGCCACGTTCAGAACTATGCTGAGGATTATGGATGAGTATCCGGAGTTTTGCTTTTCCCAGTCCCAGGCCTCGGTGTACAGGATCGTTGAAGAGTACGAGCCGGAGCTTATGGACGAGATCAAAAAGAGGATCCGCGAGGGACGGTGGGAGGTCACTGCGTCTGCGTGGGTCGAGACCGATAAAAACATGCCGTCCACTGAGTCACTTGTCAGGCACATTATAAGCACCAAGAAGTACCTGCGAGATGTGTGGGGCGTGGATCCCGAGGACCTGGAGATCGATTTTTCGCCGGACACCTTCGGACACAGTGCGAACCTGCCGGAGATCGATTTTCACGGAGGCGTTAAGTATTACTACCATTGCCGCGGGCTTGAGGACAAAAAGAGTCTTTACCGCTGGAGGTCCCCTTCCGGGAAGGAGCTGCTCTGCTACAAGGAGCAGGAGTGGTACAACAGCGGGATCACCCCTAAGATCGCCAAGATAGTCTTCGACGTAGCCAGGAGAGCCGAAGGGTTTAAGACCTCTCTCATTGTTTACGGTGTGGGCGACCACGGCGGCGGGCCTACAAGGCGTGACGTGGAGACTGCTATCGATATGATGGGGTGGCCGGTGTTCCCGACCATAAAATTCGGCACCTTCAGAGAGTTTTTCAAGGAGGCGGAGGCGATAAGAGACAGGCTTCCTTTGGTGGACCGCGAAATGAATTTCATTTTCCCCGGCTGCTACACCACCCAGAGCCGCATAAAAATGGGCAACCGCATGACCGAAAATGCATTCCGGGACGCGGAGATGCTGGGGGCATTGGCGAAGGTCAAGGCAGGCAGAGCTTATCAAGGTGACAGGCTGGAAAAGTCGTACCGGGACGTTCTTTTCACCCATTTTCACGACATTTTGACAGGCTCCTGCGTGCAGGACAGCCGCGAATATGCGATGGGGCTCTATTCCAGGTCGCTGGCATTGGCAAATAACGAGGCGCTGAACGCTATGCGTGCGGTCTCGGAGCAGATAGATTACTCGGGCATCATCACCGAAAAGGACGGGCGCTCTCAGTCCGAGGGAGCGGGCTCTGGCTATACCGGCGGTTTTTCCGCATTTTCAGGCAAACCTGTGCCCGAAAGCGGCAACGGCCTCACCAGGATCTTCACAGTTTTCAACCCCACTCCGGTGCGCAGGAAGGAAAACGTGGAGATCACAGTCTGGGACTGGCCCGGAGACCTTCGCTTCGTAAAAGTAACCAATGAGTCCGGTGCCGACCTCCCCTTCCAGATGCTGAGCGGCGGCTTCGAGCATTACTGGGATCACAAATTCTTCCGCATGCTTGTTGAGGTGGAGGCTGACGGCATTGGTTATACCACCGTGGTGCTCACCCAGGCCCCCATGACGGGCCGCTACCCGGTCTACCTGCTGTCCTACCCCGCCGCAGACGTTCCATACGTTAACGTGGTGCTGGAAAACGAGCATGTCAGAGCTGAGTTTGACTGCGAAAACGCCGCACTTGTCTCCTTTAAGGACAAGCACACCGGCCGGGAGTACCTTAAAGACGGGGAGACCGCCACATTCGTTCTCATCGACACGGAGCGGCAGACCTCGGACGCGTGGCACATTGGCAAGTATCAGAGCGTGACCCCCATAACCAAGATCACCCGTCTCAACTCCTCGGCAGGGCCTTTGAGAAGTTCTATGAGTTTCGAAGCCAAGGTGCTGGGCAGCAGGATCAACTGCGAGGTAAGCCTTGACAAGGACGCCTCTCACATTTCTTTTAAGACCGAAGTTGACTGGAACGAAGCCGGAGGAGAGTCGGTGCCTGTGCTGGGATTTGCATTGCCGCTTTCCTATAAATGCGAAAAATATCTGTACGACGTGCCCGCAGGATCCGCTCTCCGCACGCCAATGGAAGCAGACGTTCCCGCCCTCACCTACGCCTTAGCACCCGCAGGCGACGGCCGCGGCGCCGCAATAATCAACGACAGCAAATACGGCTACAGAGCCCGCAGGGACGGCACATTGATTTCCACATTTATCAACAGCTCGGTATCACCGGACAAGTACCCGGAACGTGGCATCCATAAGTTCACCATGTCCCTGGCCGCGCTTGACGACGACCCCACTGCCGCCGCAGCATATGCGGAAGCGGTCTGCAGAAAGCTCACGTACGTGGCCGCGGCTTCCCACAAGGGCGCCCTTCCCGCTACCGCCAGCCTGTTTGGCATTGACGTTAAAAACGCCACCGTTTCATCTGTGCAGCCTTCAGAGGATAGCGCAATTCTGGTGAGAGCCTTCTCCCAGAGCGACGATGATGCCTTGGTTGAGCTGACCGCTGGCACACCCGTCATTCGTGCATTCGCCGCAGACTTCTTCGGAAACGAGCTGTCTGACCCCGATAATATTTCCGGCAAAGTGACATTCTCCGAGAATAAGGTCAGGGCGGAAATAAGGCCCCATGCGATCATGACGCTAAAGATCTTCTTGCGCAGTAACTGAGGCCCCGGCCTTAAACCCGCATAATTCTTAAAACACAAACGAGCTCAGGATCACACCTCCCGGGCTCGCTTTTTATTCTTACTTGGTACTTATTTACCTTTGACTTATTACTTTTAGCGGCACCTGGCGCCAGCCACCTTTTACCTTTTACTTATTACTTTGTCCGGCACCGCTTTAACTTTAGCGGCACTCCCTTAAACTATCTGATACGCATCATATTCCTTCTGCCCTATCAGCCCGATATCCAACAGCTCCTGCAGCGAGTGCTTCATGGTATGCATACCTTCGCTGCTGGAGAGATCCAGCGTTGAATTGATCATGTGAATCTTCTGCTGGCGGATGAGGTTCTGGACCGGAATGGTTCCCATCATGACCTCAGTGGCAAGGACACGGCCGCAATGGTCGGCTCTCGGCACCAGCTGCTGTGACACGACGCCCAGGAGGCACATCGAAAGCTGCATGCGGACCTGGTTTTGCTCCTCAGCGGTGAAAATGTCGACGACTCTGGTGACGGTATTGGCGGCGCCCTTGGTGTGTAGTGTCGAAAGGACCAGATGGCCCGTCTCGGCGGCTCTCAGCGCTCCTCTTATACTGTCCCTGTCTCTCATCTCGCCCACGAAAATAATGTCCGGGTCCTCACGAAGAGCCTCAACGATGGCGTGCTCGTAGCTTAAAGCCGTAACGCCTATCTCACGCTGGGAAATAATACTGCGCTTCGACTCGTGAACGTACTCGATAGGGTCCTCCAGCGTCACGATGTGCATGGGATAAGTGTTGTTGATATAGTCAATGAGGCACGTAAGCGTAGTGGTCTTGCCGGAGCCCGTTGGCCCTGTGATTAGGATCATGCCGCTCTTCCGCTCAGCCATCTTCTTCAAGATTTCGGGAATGCCGAGGGTCGCAAAGTCGGTGGTGGGGATGTAGAGGTAGCGCATGGAGATGCAGAGGCCGTTGCCGTCAAGGAAAACGTTCACACGGAAGCGGGCCCCGTTGTGTACCCAGGAAAAGTCTCTGGCCTCGAGAGGACTTCTCTCGTCATGCCGCGGGCACATAAAGTTCGTAAAAGCAACTATCTCTTCTTCCGTCAAAACAGGGAAATTCAGACGCATGATCTCGCCGTTGATCCTGATGGCAGGCACCTGCTTCGCTTTGAAATGCACGTCGGACGCATGGTTCGCGACCGCAAGGTTGATAACTTTTTCAATGGTTGGGCTCATCCCCGGATCAAGTGGCATAACGTTTCCTCAACTTTCCGCAAAAGTGCGAGAATTCCTTCATAGGCAGTCAGCAATATATCACAAACCAATGCCCCAAGTCAAGCAGGCCCACTCCCCCCGGTTTTCCCGGAATTGTAAAATTGTTTGCAAATAAAGGTCAAAAATGCTACCATCCGCTCGTAAAGTCAAAGAAAGCCCGAAACCATATACAAAAGTCAAGGAGCTAAAAATGAAAAAATCCAATAAAGGCTTCACCATCGTCGAGCTTGTAATCGTGATTGCGGTCGTATCCATCCTCGCGGCAGTCCTCATCCCGACATTCGCCAATGTCATCCAAAAAGCAAAGCACTCCGCCGCAACCTCCAACATCGCCAATGCCTACACCTCCTACCTTTCGGAGGATTCTGACAACGTGGTAAACCGCAAAGCTGTAGTTCTAATAACCAATGGCTACAAGGGCGTTTTCCCCGGAAACGAACTGGAGATCCAGCCCGCGCACGTTCAGGTAGATGAAAACGCGGCGCTTAAACCCAGCACCGTACTAACAGGAACTGATTCGCTTGAAGTAGACGACCAAGAACTCGTCAAATCGGGCAATCACTATGTAATTATGACTGTTACAACAGCCGGAAGCGGAATAAAGCTTGGAGCAACCGAAGGCAGCTATATCACCGAAGGAAACGACAAATATTACTATTACGGACGTTTCGAGGGCGTGGACGTATATGTCATAATACCTTAATGGCAGCGTCATATTTTAACTAATCTTCTCACGGGTCTGCGGTCACGCCGGCCCGTCTTTTTGTTAAAAAGGCGGTTGTATTTTCTGATTTGAAATGGTAGAATCTCCCCTGTTTGAAAAATTCGGGCCCTTCAAAAGGCCCGGAAATACATGTCTTAGTAAGGAGATTTCAAAATGAAAAAACTTAACAAAAAAGGCTTCACCATCGTTGAGCTCGTAATAGTGATCGCAGTCATCGCTATCCTCGCAGCAGTTCTTATCCCGACTTTTTCGAAAGTTATCGAGAACGCCAACAAGAGTGCCGCTATGCAGGCTGCAAGAAACGCTTTCACCACCTGGCTTGCAGACGCTGACAACGCAAAGACCCTCGGTGCAAGCTACAAGTTTGCAATCCAAAACAACAATCTTTATTTTGTAGTATCTAATGGTCAGTTCAGTTCAACTCCTGAAACCACCTACACCGGCGTCATTGCAACCATCTCGGATGGAACCCTTACAGGAATCAAAGTCACTTCTTCCGGAGAGATTGCATCAACCAACTGAATCTAACATTCAAAACCCAACATAGCTTCTGCCCGTTGACTTAAGACCGGCATCAAGCTATAATTACCCGGGGGAACACGGTCATTCCGGCCTTGTTCCCCCGGATTCTTTTGACCCCGAAAAATGCGACAAAACGGCACGTGAGCCTTCAGGAAAGGATGACCGGTTTGATTATTGATACTAAAAGTGGATCGTCTCTTGAAGGCGCAGTAAAAAAACCTCAGGGAAAGCATTTGCGCGCAGCCGCAAACATCGCATTTTCCTTTTTTATTCCTTTTCTGATACTTGTCGTTGCGCTGGTGGCGCTTAACGTGACACCCTTTGGCGATAACACACTCGCCATATCCGACGGTCAGTTCTACATAAACGGCCTTGTCAGTCACTCCAGGATGCTCCAAGGCGAAGAGGGTTTTTTCTATTCCCTGGAGGGCTTTTACAACAGTAAGCTGGCAGTCACCGCCTGGGGCGAGCTGAATCCCGTGAAGCTCATGAGCCTCCTTGCGAACATCGACAGCGCTCCCCACATATTTACCTGGGTCTGCGTCGTCAACATGTGCGTCTGCGGCCTCACCATGTACATCTTCCTTTCCGGGGTGTTCGGCCACAAATACAGCCACCTTCTCTTCTCCACAGCCTACGCCTTAATGGGCTTTAACGCTGTGAACTGCTTCCAGCTTCTCTTCTATATCGGGCCGCAGCTTTTGCCATTGGTCATGCTGGGTCTTTACATGATCTTCAAGGGGAAGTCGCCGGCGCTTTATACATTGGCGCTGTTTTCCTGCATAATCCTCAATTTTTACTTTGGTTTCATGCTCTGCATCGCATCGCTCGCGGTCTTCATCGTGTACAATTTCGTGAAGGGGAAGGAGCTTCGGGGCGAGAGGAAAAAGCTGGTCACGGTCTATTCGATTTCCTCTATAACTGCGGGACTTATGGCTGCGATGGTGTGGCTTCCGACTCTCAATTCCTACTCCGGGGGCGGGCGGCTCGATCAAACTGTGACCTCCGAATACACCTTCCGCGAGAATATGCCCTTCATTAAGATGTTCTCGAAGCTTTTTACCGGCGCAAATTCCACGGGCGAAGAGGTGAACGGACTTCCCAATATATTCTGCGGCATTCTCGTTGTCGCGCTTGTAGTGCTCTTCTTTATCAACAAGGACATAACCAAGAGAAAAAAGGCCGGAGCGGCGGCGCTTCTGATCTTTTACCTCTTGACGTTTTATATCAAGGCGTTCACCCTTCTCATGCACGGCGGGACCCACACCAATTGGTTCCCCTTCAGATATTCCTATGTTTTCACGTTTTTGCTCATTGCCGTGGCAGCGGAGGAGTTCACGCATATTAAAAATATTGGCATTGGCGAGGTTAAAAAGTGCTTCGCCGTCATCGTGATTTCGGCGCTTATCGTCTTTTCGACGTCCTACGACTACATCACCGGCGGGCAGATACTGATCGATATCGCGCTGCTGGCAGGTCTTTGCGGGCTGTTCTGGCTGTACAAGAAAAAAGCGGAGAAGATTCCTCTCAAGGTTTTCGCCCTTCTTCTGGCCCTTGCGGTGTCTTTGAATCTGTTCGCGAACTTTTATTTTTCCGTCGGCAATCTGCTGAACTCCGGGTGGGGGCTGGATCTTACGAGCTACCGCGACAATACGATGCGCTCCGGCGCCATAATCAATGCCATAAAGCTAAAGGACAACGGCTTCTACCGCATGGAAAAAGGCTTTTCAGAGAGCAGTTCCGTGGGTGTTGACGCCGCCCTCTACGACTACAACGGCATCAGTGCCTCTGGCCCGGCCATCAGGATGTTCGTCCACAAGGAACTGAACCGCCTCGGGGCAAACTGGTACGACATGAGGCATTGGTACTCTGACGGCGCAACGCCTGCCTTTGACGCGCTCATGGGGCTGAAATACATCGTTTCGCTGAGCGATCTTGAGACCGAAAAGGGCTACGAGAAGCTTTTTGCAGTGCTGGAGGGCTGCTCCGCCTACACAAACGCAAATGCCCTCTCCCTTTCGATCCTCTCGGATGACTTTGATCCGGACTCGTCCCTCCGCAGCGACCCCTTCGTTAACCTCAACGACATCTGGAAAAAGCTGACAGGCGATGACCGGGACATTTTCACCGAAGCGGATAATATGGTGTTCACGTTCCACGCCGCGGGGAATCTCACAGTGACTGCAGAAGAGATCGTTTCAGCCAGGATCGCTTCTGAATCTGCTTCCGAGTCTGCTTCGGAGTCTGCCTCCGAGTTTGATTCCGCATCGTCTGAAAAGTCCTCCGAGAAAACGCCACCGGACTCTGCCTACATAGAGTGCAGGTTCATTGCCGCAAAGAGCGGCACCATCTACATGTTCGACACCTCCGTGCCCGAGTCTTCAAGCGGGCGCTCCACACCCTCGGGAGAGTGCGTTGGTTATTATGAGGAAGGCGACGAGGTGGTCCACTACATCACAGCCGGCGAAACAATGTCGAAAGCTGAGCTGCAGAAGATCTGCGGCAGTCTGGTCTACGCCTACGCGGACAGCGAGCTTCTTTCCGAATATGCGGAAAAGCTGAATGGCCGCGACATCACCCTCTCTGCGGAGAAGGAGCGCATCTTAAAAGGTACGTATTCCTCGGATGAGGACCGCAGGATACTGTTCACGCTTCCCTGGGATGAGGGCTGGAAATGCTACATTGACGGCAAGGAAGTCCCCGTAGAAAAAACATTCGGCCTGTTTATGTCTGTGGCCGCCCCCTCCGGGACCCACACCTACGAGCTCAGATTCTTCCCCGCCCTCATGAACTGCGGCATCGGCATCAGCGCCGCGGCACTCGTGGGATTTGCGGTATTTATGACGGTTTGGACGGTCAGGAAGAGATCAAAAAACAAAACCATTGGCGAAGAGGCTTCATGTAAAGAGCCCGCCGCGGAAGACGCGCCTGACAAAAAAGACGTCCCCAATGAGGACGCCCCGGATCAACTGCAGGTTATTTCAGATAGTCGATCATAAACATCGGCAGATACAGAATATCATCTTCAGATTTTAGATCACCATCGTATAATACTATGCCGCTGTTTACTCTGTTTTTAAACAGTTCTTTAAACTTGTTAAGCGATTTTGTTGTGATGCTTTCGCCTGATTTTACTTCGATAGGCGTTATTTTTCTGTTTTGAATCGTTAGAAAGTCAATTTCAATTACCGTTTTATGGCTTGATTCATCTCTTCTTTCATAGTAAAACAGCCTTTTCCCCTGATTTTTCAAGGCCTGAGAGACGTAGTTTTCTGCAAACATGCCTTCATTTAAGTGCAGTTTATCCAAAACTAAAGATTTGTAAAACAGTTCGTCCTGATTGGCGTCCATAAAAGACAGCGTATATAGCAACCCGGTATCGATCAAATATGCTTTGAAATCAAACCCGTTCATTGTCAATGTGGGCAAAACGGACGGATCGGTAGAATTATAGCAAGGATTGACAATATATGCTTTAACAAGCCAATTAAAGGCACCGTTATAATCTCTTTCCCTCGCCTGTTTATTGATATGAGTATACTTAAATCGTTTATCATGGTTTGACAGTTCGCTTGGGATCATGTCAAAAATCGATGAAACGTAGATCGGGTTTTCATTTTTTTGTTTGGCAAAATCATCACGGTACAATTCAACTATTTCCCGTTTGATCTCTTCTGCTTCGATCAGACTTTTGGTTTTGATGTAAGCAGACAAAGGTGCAGGCATTCCGCCGACAAACAGGTATTCTCTGAATTTCAAAAAGATCTTTCGATAAGCGGCGCCAAGTGGCTTCATCTTCTCAAAGCATTTATCCATTAATTCAAGTGACAGGTCATCTCCGCACGCTTTCAAATACTCTGTGAACGAAATTGGATTGACATCTATTTTTGTTTCCTCACTCGGAAGCAAATAGTCCTCTTCATCATTTGATTTGACGATCGATGCCAATGATCCGGTTTCGATAATATCATATCTTCCATCGAGAAGCAGTGTTTTTATCGCCTGTCTGGCAGGTTTAAAAAGCTGTATCTCATCAAGAATGACCAATGACTCACCTTGAAAAAGTTTTGTCGAAAAGGTCGTCTCCAAAACAGAATAAAAATAATCTAAGTCATTCAATTCGTTCAAAAACAGATTTTTTAAATCGTTGCCCACTCTGTCAAACGATATTTTAACAAAAGACCTATATTCTTTATGAGCAAATTCCAGTGCCAGCACAGATTTGCCGACACGTCTTGCTCCCCTTAAAAAAAGTGCATTATGATTCCTGGCTTTCCTGTTTTTCCAGTCTAACAGTTTTTCATAACAATCTCTTTCAATATAGCAGCCTTTTTCAAGAGCAATCTCATATTCATCCTTATAAACATTGGACATAACATCTACCTCCGGGCCAATTATACACCTTCTTCCACGAAATAGCAAGGTTCTTAGTGCTAAATTTCACGAAATAGCAATGTTATAAGTGTTGATTTCCACGAAATAGCAAACTGATAATCGCGAATTTCCACGAAATAGCAAATGAAATCTGCTGCTGACAAAGAAAAAAAGATAGCACACCGCCATGGACGGCCATGGCGGTGTGATCGTGAAATAAATATATTTTGTTAGTGGCGTGCAATCAATATCTTAGTCAGTTTGGCGTCAGTTTTACAGAATAATCCATACTTAAATGACCTCGCGAACTTTTTTGAAAGCATCGTCCACCGATAGGCCGATTCCAGCTTGAGCTTCATCATGTCCTTTCTGCATCAACATGTCTAATGTGTTCAGTGCAAGCAGCTGCTTAAAATCCTCACGATCTCGAAGCGAATCAAACCAATCCCTGGACAGATACTCTTTGAAATCCTGTGTAAAAGTCGACATCCCGCTCCGGCATGTATCTTCGAGATCAAATACGGTCCTGTTCAGGATTTCGCAGGTAAATGGCACCTTTGAGCCCTTCTTCATTTCTTCTATCTCATCCATCGCAACGGCGTGATAATAGGATTTTTTCAGATATTCAATGGCTTCTTCAAACTGACCGGAGACCGTATAACAGTGTGCCTGAAATACATAATTCGTCATCAAGAAGCCGTGATAATTCACGAAATTGCCGTCATCGATAACAGTTTTTATGATCGTTTCCGCGGCTTTCAAACACACCAGGTTGTTTTGTCTCCATTCAAGATCATAGACTATATTGAAAAGATCGTTTAACACAATTTCTTGAATGTTTTTTTCCGCTGCTTCACCTTTCAGACACCACATTAGAAGTTCCCTTTGTTTCGTGGAACTCGGGTGCATCTTTGCGTATTTGAATGCTTCGTCATTTCTTCCGAGCATCGGAAGATTCATTGCAAGACCTTGCAGTGCTTCGTTTTTGCGATCTATATCCGTGCAGTTTTCCAGAAGCGTTTCATAGTGCTTAACAGAGCTTTCATAAAGTGACGTCCATTCTTCGGAATGCTCCTCAAAATTGTAGTCAGCGTAGTATATTTCTGCATCTGCAAGCCAACTGAGAAACTCGTAATTATCCGGAAATTCCGCATGGGCTTCTTTCGCGGCAGCATATCTTTCGGCAACATCTCCGGTGTCCCAAGAGTTCCCCCAGCGCTCGCGCAATTCACGCTGTCTTTCATCATTTTCCGACTCAGACAGGCCAAAAAGCTCGTCGGCAGATATTTTGAAGAATCTCGCAATAGGTGCGATCATAGAAATATCAGGAGCGGTGGTTCCGCACTCCCATTTGCTGACCGTCTGATATGCAACACCTAAAATGTCCGCAAGTTGTTCCTGCGTCAGGTCAGCGCGTTTTCGCAGTTCCTTAATTTTAGTTCCGATATTGTTCATAATAGTTCCTCTTTAACAGTTAATCTAGAGCCGTGCACCGCTTCCGCCAATAGTATATCAAAGTCTTATAAGTATTTTAATAACGCGTTTTTAGAGTTTTTTTCGCCTGATAAGCGAGTTTTAAAAATTGTGTTGTGATTTGCTGACAAGTGCGATGAAGTGAGCAGACCTACTGAGTCTGTTTGGTTATGAGCGTTTTTTGCATGATATACTATTATTTTTCCGGTGATTTTGTTATAATGGGATAACAATATTATTTACTCCAACGGGAGATGTTATGAAAAGCTTTTGCGAAAAGAAATTCACTTCTATGCTTATATCCGGCACATTCACCAAAGCGGTGATGTATCTGATGCTGCTCAGTGATAGCATCATTGCCGGCTACTTCATTGGCAAGTCGGGTGTTGCCGGCATCAACGCAATCACACCGCTGACTGCCATTGTCACCTTCTTTGGGGATCTGGTTTCGACCGGCGTCGGGATCGTTTTCACCCGCGAGGTCGGCGCGATGAAAAAGCGCCGGGCAAATGAGATCTTCGGGCAAGGCCTCATTATCAGCATCGGGATCGGACTGATCTCCGCGCTGTTGGTCTTCTTTTTCCAAAACATCTATTTCAGCGTGAGCGGCGTTACGGGAGAAATTCTGGACAAAGCGCTGGAGTATTACCGTTTTCTCCCTATTAACGCGTTTCTTACCATCGTTATCTTCTATCTTGAACAGATGGTTTACAGCGACGGAGACGAGCTTATCAACAATATCTGCTACGGTTTTCAGATCGGCGGGAACATACTCTGCTCAATCATTCTTACTAAATTTTTCGGAATGACGGGTATCATCCTCGGTTCCGTGATTGGAAACACGCTCGGTATCCTTACCTGCATTGTTCACTTTTTCCGGAAGAAAAACACTCTGCACTTTGTGTGGCATCTGTCCTTTAAGGATTTTCTGCTGACTTCGAGATACAGTATCGTGGATTCTTCCGTTTATATCTGCTGGGGGATCATGGACTACGTTATGATCGGCTTTATTTCGCGTAATTACGGCGATTCCGGTCTGATCGCGCTCGCAGTAGTCGTAAGTCTTATCGAGTTTGGAGTCGTCATGGACGGCGTGGGAATGGCGATGCAGCCGCTGATCGGCACCTATTTCGGCGAAAAGAATCACATGTTGATCAAAAGAGTCATGCGTTCCGGCTTAAAGGCTGCCGTGATAGAAGGTGCCGTGGCGACCCTGCTTATAATGATCTTTGCTCCTCAGTTCTGCGGTCTGTTCGGCGTGACAGAAGGCGAAGCGCTTGCTTCAGCGGTAACGGCTATCCGCATCGTATGTCTCGGGTTCATATTCTGCAGTACAGTGTCTCTTACCACCTCCTACTATATGCTTATAGACCGCATCGGCATGGCAACCTGCATCGCCTGCTTCCAGAATGGTTTGCTGTACATTCTCCTTCCGATAGCAGGATCCCTTCTTTTCGGTATAAACGGATTGTGGGCAGGCTTTGCAGTCGCTCCGGTGCTGACGCTCCTCTGCGCATTTTTGTTTGTGTATAAGCGTTTTGGCAAGGACAATTTCCCGTTTTTACTTAAAGACATGAAGTCAGAGATCGTCATTTTAGACGACGTCCTTACGCCTGCGACTGCGTCTGCATTATCCGAGAGAGTTGCGGAAAGTCTGCTTTCGCATCAGTATCCGAAAGACGTCGCCAATCGTGCGGCGCTGTTTACCGAAGAGATCGGGCTGACCGTTCTTGACGTCAACAAACAGTCGAAAAAACCGGTGTTGGTTGAACTTTCGCTTTTGTTTGAAGACGATCACGTTCTGATTATAGAGCGTGATTCCGGAAAACTGTTCGATCTGACCGATCCGGACGCTGAAATCAAGGGACTGAGCGGATTCTTATTAAGCCGTCTGATGGAAACACACGATGAAAAAGCGTATCTCGTGACCACCGGATATAACCGGAATATGATCCGTTTCTCTCGGACGGAATTGGAGGGAAAGCGTTATGAACGTATATGATTTTGACGGAACGATATTCCCGTCGGACTGTTCTGTAGGTTTCTGCATCTGGTGCATGAACCGCCATCCCAAACTGTGGTTCACATTTGCCCCGAAGGCGATAAAAAACGTGATACTGAAAAAGAAAGGGAAAATGTCGGAAGCCACGATGCAGCGCAAGTTTTTCGGATATCTTACACTGATTGACGATTTCGACAAACAGATCGAACGCTATTGGGATAAAAACGAAAAGAAAATCGCCCCTTGGTACCTCGCTCAAAAGAGGTCCGACGATCTTATCATCAGTGCGTCGCCCGACTGCATCATCGGACCGATCGCAAAAAGGCTCGGAGTGAACTACATGGCTACGGAATACGACCGCGAATTCGGGGTGTATTTGAACAACATGATGTACGCGAAAGAAAAGGCAAAATACATCATAGACCATGGTTTTCCGGTGATCGATAATTTCTATTCCGATTCTCTTGCCGATACGCCGCTTGCCCTGTGCGCCGAGAAAGCTCATCTGGTCACCAAAAAGGCAAGTACCGTAATCGACTGGCCTGAGCTTGATAAGGAGACCGTGGAAAAAGTCAAAAAGAAGATCGACACGGGTTGGAACATCCATCTGAAAGAGGATGAGTGAGTGAAGCATGGATAACAACGTTAACATACCGGGGAAAGAAAAGGTCTTCTACGGCCTTGGGGATTTTTCCGCCAATATGGGAAGGAACAGATTCAATATCATAAAGGAAGAATTGGCGAAAAGAAAAAAGAGTGATTGAGGATGTACATTATTATCTACGATTTCGGAACCAGCAGCGTAAAGACCTGTCTGTTTGAGATAAGTTCGGAAATACGACTTATCGCAGGCTCTTCCGCCGGATACGGTCTGTATATTTCCGACGACGGCGGCTCGGAACAGGATACTGAAGAATGGTGGGCGGCGATTTGCTCGACCACGCGCGAGCTGTTTTCAAAAACGGACGTAAAGCCCGAAGAAATAGAGGGAATGGCGTTCTGCTCGCAAATGCAGGGAGCGGTCTTCGTTGACGAAGAAGGAAACGCTCTTCGCCGCCCGATGAACTACCTGGATCAGAAGGGCTTCAAAGAATACAAGGACTGCATGGGTCGCGGGATAATAAAAGTCTCCGGATGCAGTCTTTATAAGCTCGTCCGCAATCTGATCGTCAATTACGCCGGCTCGACAAGCGCCAAGGATCCCGTTTGGAAATACAAGTGGGTAGAAAACAACGAGCCGGAGGTTTTCAAAAAAATATATAAGTGGCTGGATATAGGTGATTATCTTACCTCGCGCTGTACGGGCAGGATCGCACGGACCGTCGACACGGCGTTTGCCACATTTCTTTACGACACGCGCAAAGGCAAGGAAGGCTGGAACAAAGGTCTTCTGAAGATGTACAAAGTTAACCCCAATCATATGCCTGAGCTCATCGATTGCACAGACCAAGCCGGCACGCTCACGGCGAAAGCGGCGCAGGAGATTGGGCTCGTCGAAGGCATCCCGGTATTCGGCGGAGGCGGCGATACGACATTCGTCAACATCGGTGCGGGATGCACAAGACCGGGAGATACGCATATCTACGTTGGGACATCGGGGTGGGTGTCGACGTTCATGGATCGACAAACCGTCGATATCGACGCCATGATAACCGGCGTTCTTTCCGCGAAGCACGGGTATTTCAATTATTACGCGGAGCTCGAAACGGCGGGAAAGTGTTACGAATGGACGCTGAACCATCTCGTAATTGACGAGATTGGCGTTTACCTGAACAATGCAAAGGTCACAGATGATTACGAGAGCAGATTCACAAGTCTCTACGATTATGTGTCCTCGCAAGTCGAAAAGGTGCCGCCGGGGGCAAACGGCGTGATCTTTACTCCTTGGCTACACGGCAACCGCTGACCTTACGAGGATTCAAATGCGGGCGGGATGTTTTTCAATATCAGGATCGAAAACAGCAAGAGAGATATGATCCGCGCGGTGCTTGAAGGTATTTGCTTTCATCTTCGCTGGCTTTTGGAAAGTGTTCAGAAAAAAGTCAAAACATCAGAAACGATTCGGTTTGTCGGCGGCGGGGCGCTGTCACCGGTTATCAGCCAAATGCTGGCTGACATCACGGGACGGAGGATCGAAACGATAAGCAATGCACAGGAGGCTGGCGCGATCGGCGCCGCCCTTGTCGTTGCCGCCGGTATAAAAGGCGAGGACGTGCTTGAACTTGCGCGTCGGCTCGTTAAAACAAACCGTGTTTACGTTCCGGATACGAAGAATAAAGAAGTTTACGAGCGCAATTACAGCGTATTCAAAAGCCTCTATAAGTCCAATGCCGCGAATTTCAAAAAGTTGAATTCATGACGGAAGGCAGCAGTCGGCAATATGACGCCAATGTCTCTCAGCATTTCTGTTTTTCATATTGGTGCGCCTTCAGGGACTGCGTCGGCGCAAGTTGCGCCTACTCATCACCGGATGCTTATCAACCAAATAGATTCAATTCTGCTGGAGAAAAAGCCTGGGCCATGATTTGGAAACCACTATTTAAGTGTTGTGAAAAGTGTTAAAAACTCTGATCTGACGACAACATTGCCTTCTTAAACTCAGTCATATCATGTTCATTAAATGGACAGTCTGGATTCCCCCCGTATACACTTAAAACCCACGAAAGAATTCGAGGATCGTTAGGAGAGAAAGCAAGCGCTTCTTTTACAAAGTGTGAAATGACAATGTCATCGCCAACAACGTATGGCGCGACAAAATACAAATAGTTTAGTATGCACAAATACTTGGAAATATCCTCGTCGATTGTATTGGCGTAGATCAGGAACAATACCATTGTTTCGGTTTTTACATTTCTTAAATGAGAACACAAGACATCAAATGAAAATCCATCGTCGAGTTTTGTCACTTCAAGATACGCATCGGGAAACTGATAAGACTTTATAAGCTTGTTTATTGTATTCCACTGACTTTTTTCTTTCATTATTGTTTCCCCATTTCCTTTATGTAACTGTATGCTTTTCCAGGCGCAAAAGGCCTTCCTCATCCGGTACGCTGATTCCGTTTTTGTATGTGTACCCCATTTTACTATAAAAAGAAGCAGCGGTGATCGAGGCAGGTATTTCAATTCTGTTCGCACGCAGGAAGAAATCGTCTTTTTCCAGAGTTTCTATGATCTTTCTTCCGATTCCCTGCCCCTGATACTCGGGCAAAACGAAGATCGTGAAGAAACTGCTTTCGTCCACCTTGCCCAAGTACGGACCGATTGCCCCGCAGCCCACAATTCTGTCCTCATCACATACTACATAAAAATGAGTCCATTTCGCACGTTCCAGAATGTCTTTCGGCTGTAATTCCTGAACAATCTTTTCGATGTATTCGCTCGAATAGTCTTTGATGTTGACTTCTCTAAGCGTCTTGGAGATCAAAGCAGATACCTTTTCTGCATCTTCTGGCTCGATTCTTCTGATGATCATAACATCCTCACAAATCCCAGTTTGTCGAACTGTTAGATTTCAAAACTATCTTACTATAAACGACGCCAAAAAGCAAACAAGTCGAACAAACCAAAAAGCCGGCTGAAGTTTTATCACTCAGTCGGCATCATATCGTTGTAATTAATCTTGATTCCGGTCTCGGATTCCCCGAAAACCGGTCATTGATTTCGGTAAAAAATCTTAAGAAAAACTTGTAAAAAAGACTGTTTTTCAGTCTTAGAATCATTGTTTAAAAAGCCTCAATAGCGTCCGAATGCGTCACCGCAAGAGACGCCGACTGCGTGTTTCAAGCATTATAAGATTGTATTCGCTTGGACCACTTCGTTTGCGTCTCTGCGGCTCCTTTTCCCCAAAAGTGCAAGCACTTTCGGGGTCCCATTTTCATTATTTATTTAAACACAGACAATGGGACACCATTTCTAGTATCCCCTTGTCTGTGTCGTGTGTAGCCGTTTTAGATTTCTCGGCGGTATTTTCCAGGCTTTTAAGGGTTTTCGCCGGTACTGTACATTCTATTTAGATTTGTTGTACATTCTATTTAGATTTGTTTTAATGAATAATAACGAGCCAACAAGTGTTTAATCAATAACAATCATAAGCTCTATGCACTCAGAGTGTCCATCATCACCAACTCTCATGTCATACTGTTCTATGATGATTCTTTTACCGTCTTCCAATAAACTCAGCATAGTTATTGCTTTATTGATTTCTGCGATGTTATTACTCTCAAGGATGTCCTTCAAGTAATTTGATACTTCTATATCTATCTCTTCAATATTGATATCATCCGTTCTAATCTCTACAGGAATCTTGTCAGTCATATAAGAAGAATAACCTAAAACAATAGCGTCATATGATACGTCAACCTGAAACCTGTCAGTCGTAAGAATTCCGTTTACCCTTTTCTGAAAATAAACTGTTTTGATTTTGGGAGAATTCTCTTTAATTGCAGATACCTCATATCGGGTAATATCCCTGAATGATCCCGCGAATTCTTTGGCGATAGTTACGGCTCTTTCGTCGTCCATATAATCTAAAACTATGTTTTCCCAACTTCCGTCATCAGAATGCATATATGATCCCAGCTAACCAGCTATATCTACATCGAAAAAAGCTCCGGTTTTTTTATCCATATACGCATATTCATCGTATGTGTTGTACCCACGCCTAATCACATATCCAAAGGGGCCTTCAACAGGGCTCCCATCAAAAGATAAAGAGCCAAAAGTAAAAGACCTTTCACCCATCGGATTCTTATCGTGTGACGGTGAAGAATGAATTTGAGAGCAGTTGATCTCAACTCCAATGAGAGACGAAGAATCAGTAACGTCTGTAATAGAGATGTCTAAATCTCCAGGCGAAGGAGTATTCACCAAAAGGACCTTGTCAGAAGGACCTCCCCCGCTTATGTTTTGATTATTCGATCCGATCGTACCGATAATAACAGCGGCAATGACCGCAAAAGTCAGCACGATTGCCGCCGCGACAGACAGTGCTACCCCAACAGGCCTCTTAAAAAATGATCTCCGCATTGGCGTCTCATTCTCCGAATGCCCCGAATTCTCCGCTTTTTCCGCATTTTCAGTTCTCTTAAGCGAGCTCTCTATATGTTCCTCGTCCACCTTCGACAAGGCGTCAAACAACCTCGTTTTGCCCATTTTGCACCTCTTTCAGATAATTTCTCAGCTTCCGCCTGGTTCTGGAAAGAATGTTTCTCACGTGATTCTCCCCGAGCCTATAGTCTGCGGCAATCTCCTTGACGGACCGCAGGAAATAGTACCTGCGCATAAAAATGTCCGCCTCGTCCCTCCGCAAAAGCCTCAAAAAATCGTTAAGAACGCCGCTAAGATTGTCATCCGGAAAATCTTCGGGCAGGCACCCCTCCAGGTCCTCCAGCATCAGTTCGTTCCTGTCGACAATGCTGTCCGCCGTCACGCCCAGAGCCGCCGCCAGCGCTTCGATCATCGCCCAATCCGGCCGCCTCTTGCCCGTCTCCCACTTCGACACAGGATCGTTCGAGACAAAAAGCCTCCCGGCAAGCTCCTCCTGCGACATATTCGCGCCGACCCTCAGCCCGGCAATCCTTTTCCCCAGATCCACGAAAGCTCTCCTCTAACCAAAATTGTAAGTGTTCCGCACGTGCAAGGTTATTGTAAACTATTATCGGATTTTCGCCAATGGACAAAACGCAACCGTGAACGATTCGTTTAACGCCTCGACCCTCACGGGTTCGAACCCCCGCTTAATTTAACCACAGACAAGGGGACACCATTTCTAGTGTCCCCTTGTCTGTGGTGGAGACGGGGGGGTTCGAACCCTCGACCTCTCGGATGTGAACCGAACGCTCTAACCAGCTGAGCTACGCCTCCAAAGCTCGTACATTATAGTCTTTTGCAGGAGCTTTTGTCAAATCTTTTCTTAACAGAAGTGCGCACGTTGCGAGTCTTAACAGCAGGCTTATCAGCCGCTTCCGCAGGCAACTCTTTTCTTTTACCTCTTACCTATTACCTTGAGCGGCACCCCTTGCATCTCGCACCTTGCATCTCGTCACTTGGCTGCACTTCGTGCTTGATCGCTCCTCGATGAAACGTGGTCGACGTGGGCCCGTAGAGCGCCTCTTACTTCTTACCTTTTACTTATTACCTTGAGCGGCACCCCTTAAACCTGATGCGGCACCCCCTGGCGCCAGCCACCTTTTACCTTTTACTTATTACTTTGTCCGGCACCGCTTTAACTTTAGCGGCACCCCTCAAACTTTTAATCCGCAAACTTTGCCGCAAGCTTCTTTCCAAACTCCGGATCCTGTTTCGGCTCCCTAAGCTCAACAACCTCCGCGTTGTACTTGTCCTTAAGAAGCTGTACCGCCTTTGGCGCACTCCCGCTGCCGCTGTACAAAACGAAATAAACTTTCTTTTGAGTTAGATCCACGTCTCTCAGCACAGTATTTATCGGGCTGGCCGGAAGGCCGTTCCATATTGGCGAGCCGATCACAATCTCATCATAGGCAGACACGTCGGGATCGAAGTCCTTGAGCTTTGACTTGACGTGAAGTCCCGCCAGGAAGCCGCCCGTCATGATCTTAAAGAAGAAGCTTTTGGGCAATTCTTTCTTCGGAATGACCTTCCTGATATCGTAACCTTTGCTCTCAAAGAATCCGCTTACCGCATCGCCGTTGCCGGTATTGCTGTAGTAAATGAACAGTTTTTTCATGTGTCCTCCTTGCGCCATTGCCGTGCCAGTTTCTTGAAATATTTTCCTCTCTCCTCAAAATTTCTGAACCTGTCAAAGCTGGTGCTGGCAGGGGAGAGAATGACGTTGTCGCCGGGTGAGGCATTTTCTGAGGCGATTGCGACTGCAGCTTCGAAGGATTCCGCACGGATGATCCTGACGGTCTCGCCGGAGCCTCTTTTCGAAAGCTCGTCCCGCACAGACTCTTCTATCTTGTTGGATGTTGGGCCGGAAAGCACCAGCACTCTTACCTTGTCGCACACGGGCCCGCCGAGCTCTGCGTAGTCCAGGTTTTTGTCCTTGCCGCCTGCCACCATCACAACGGAGCACGGAGCAAACACCGCCAATGTCGCAATGGAGCGCTTCGGAGAACTGTCTATGGAGCTGTCGTAATACTTTACACCGTCCCGCTCAAGGAACAGCTCGATCCTGTGGGCGACGCCGTTGAAGCGTTTTGCGATGCGCCTTATATTCGCAGCGGGGACCGTATCCGAGACCGCTGCGATGGCTGCAAGGTAGTTCTCGACGTTGTGCCCTCCGGGGATCCTGATGGAGGAAGAGTCCATCACAAACCCGCAGGAGCCCTTCTCTGACACATATATTTTGCCTTCTTTTTCGAAAGTGCCATTAGCCGGAGGCGTGAGACGGGAAAACAGCCTTACGGGCCCCGGGACATCGCTCACCATTGACGAGGTGATGGCATTGTCGCCGTTTAAAACCGCAAGAGCCCCGCCTTTAAAAACGTTTTTCTTTGCGTCAATGTATTCCTGATAGTCCTTATGGTAGTCAAGGTGGTTGGGGGACACATTGGTTATGACGGCCACGTCGATGCCCGAGGTGTCCATATTCATCAGCTGGAAGCTGGAGAGCTCCAGCACCACGGTGTCTTCCGGCTTGATCTCGCGGAGGAGCGGGTAAAGGGGATGGCCGATGTTGCCTCCCACGTAGACCTTCGAGTCGCCGCGGACCGAGGAAAGCATTTTGTAGATCAGGGTGGTGGTGGTGGTCTTGCCGTCGCTTCCGGTGACTGCGTAAACTTTGCAGGGGCAGTGCTTAACAAACTGCTCCATCTCGGACGTGACAAGTGTGCCACTCGCGATAGCTTCGGGGAGGCCGCTTGCATCGGGACGGATGCCGGGGGACTTGTAAATGACGTCAAAATCCTTCGCGCAGGAAAGGTAGTCAACCCCCACGGTGAAGCCCTTGATCAGACCTTCTTTTACCAGTTTTTTCAGCTTTCTTGTGATCCTGAGGCGGTCCTTTTCGGTCCTGCCGCCGCTGTCCGCGACCCACACGTCGGAGATCCCCTCTTTTTGGAACAAACCAATGAGAGGCTGATTGCTGATGCCGAAGCCCGCGATCAGGATCCTTGACGCCCTGAGGGACTCAAAATGGCTGTCGATACAGGTTGAATCGTTCTTCTTCAAATCTTTCATCCCCGTTTAAAATCACTCAAGTTCGAATGCGCCGGTGTAGAGGCTGTAGTACTGGCCCTTCATTGCGATAAGCTCGTCATGGGAGCCACGCTCGATGCTGCGGCCGTGGTCGAGAACGATGATGACATTGGCGTTTTTGACCGTGGAGAGCCTGTGGGCGATTACGAACACCGTGCGGCCCTTCATAAGCGCATCCATGCCCCGCTGGACTATTGCCTCCGTACGGGTGTCTATGGACGACGTGGCCTCGTCAAGTATCATAACAGGCGGATTTGCCACTGCGGCCCTTGCGATGGAGATGAGCTGACGCTGGCCCTGAGAAAGGCTGGCACCGCCTCCCGTGATCCACGTGTTGTAGCCGTCGGGAAGTCTCTCGATGAACTCGTCCGCGCCCGTGAGCTTGGCTGCCTCAATGCACTCCTCGTCCGTCGCGTCAAGCTTTCCGTAGCGAATGTTTTCAAGCACCGTGCCCGTGAACAGGTTGGTGTCCTGAAGAACTATGCCGAGGGACCGCCTGAGGTCTGATTTTTTGATCTTGTTGATATTGATGCCGTCGTAGCGGATCTTGCCGTCTGCGATGTCGTAGAAGCGGTTTAAGAGATTGGTTATGGTGGTCTTGCCGGCGCCTGTCGCACCCACAAAAGCCACCTTCTGGCCCGGTTTTGCGTAAAGCGAAATATCGTGGAGAACAGGCTTGCCCTCGACGTACTCGAAATCAACGTTGAACAGCCTCACGTCGCCCATGAGCCGCTCGTAGGTGACTGTACTTTCTGCGCTGTGGGGATGCTTCCATGCCCAAATACCCGTGTGCTCGCTCGTCTCGGTGAGCTCGCCCTTTTCGTCCACTTTCGCATTGACCAATGTGACGTATCCGCTGTCCTGCTCGGGTTCCTGGTCAATGAGCTCAAATATCCTGTCTGCGCCCGCAAGGCCCATGACCACCGCGGTGACCTGGTTGGAAACACGGTTTATGTTGCCCGCGAACTGCTTGGCGATGTTGAGGAAGGGGACCGCGACGCTGATGTCGAACGCAAGGCCCGAGAAACTGACGTTCTTCGCATGGGTGATCAGGAAAACGCCGGAGACGAAGGCCAGTACCACGTAGAGGACGTTGCCGATGTTGTTGAGGATCGGTGCCAGCACGTTTCCGTAACTGTTCGCCCGCTCGGTGTCCTTGAAAAGCTCCTCGTTGATCTTATCGAAATCCGCCTTGGCCGCATCCTCGTGGCAGAACACCTTGACCACCTTCTGGCCGTGCATCATTTCCTCCATGAAGCCCTCAGCCTTGCCAATGGTCTTCCGCTGCCTCATAAAATGCTTTGCGGACATGCCGCCCACCTTGCGGGTGACCAGGAACATCACCACAACGCTTCCGATGACCACGAGAGTCATCCAGAGGCTGAAATAGAGCATAACGCCAATGAGCGTCGATACAATAATGCCTGAGATCATGATCTGGGGCAGGCACTCGGAAATAAGCTCCCTAAGGGTGTCCACGTCGTTCGTGTAGTGGCTCATTATGTCGCCGTCGCTGTTGCTGTCAAAAAACCTCAGCGGATAGGTCTCCATCTTCGCGAACATCTCACATCTGAGATTCTTCAGCGTGCCCTGGGTGATCACCGCCATGAGCCTGTAAAACGCAAAGGAGGAAAGCACCGACACCACGTAAGTGGCCGCAAGTATTCCTATGGTCAGGAACACGTTCCCCTTCACGTCGTCCCAGGCGCTCTTGTTCGTTATAGCCTCTTCGACTATCGCAATGACCTTCTGAATGTATATCGCAGGGGTGGCAGCGACCACGGCGTTTATGATGACACAAACCAATGCCACCGACGCCCCCACCGGGTAACCCTTAAATATCGTCTTTATAACTCTCCAAATTGTGCCTTTTCTGGCTTTCTCCCTCTTAGGCACGTCCGGGTAAACACTGTGTTTTTTACTCATCGTCAGCACCTGCCTTGTTCTGGGAAATGTATATGTCGCGGTAGATCTCATTGGTTTGCATGAGCTCTTTGTGGCTGCCCACCGCATTTATCCTGCCGCCGTCCATGACCACGATGAAGTCCGCGTCCTCAACGGATGCAGTCCTCTGGGCGATGATTATCTTAGTGGTCGAAGGGATGTATTCCCTCATGGCCTTTCGGATCTTCGCGTCGGTCCTGGTGTCCACGGCGCTGGTGGAGTCGTCAAGGATGAGTATTGCGGGCTTCTTAAGGAGCGCTCTTGCGATGCATATCCTCTGCTTCTGGCCTCCGGAGACGTTCACGCCGCCCTGCTCGATGTAGGTGTCATAGCCCTCAGGGAATTGGTTAATGAACTCGTCTGCGCATGCAAGCCTTGCGGCCTCCTCCAGTTCCTCATCGGTGGCATCGGGATCGCCCCAGCGTAGGTTTTCCTTTATGGTGCCGGAGAAAAGTATGTTCTTCTGAAGCACCACCGCCACGCCGGTTCTCAGGGACTCAAGATCGTATTCCTTTACGTTCCTTCCGCCCACCTTCACGTCGCCGCTTGTGGCATCGTAGAGCCTGCATATCAGCTGAATGAGCGTGGTCTTGGAGGAGCCTGTACTTCCGATTATGCCCACCGTGGCCCCGCTTGGAATGTGAAGATCGATGTGGTCCAGAGCGTCGACCTTGTTGTTGCCCGGGTACCTGAACGTCACGTCGTTAAAGTCAACAGAGCCGTCCTTTATCTCTTTCGCACCGTTCTCGGGAGAGATAATGGTGGACTCTTCGTCAAGCACCTCGACGCAGCGCCTGCAGGACTCAATGGAGATCGTGATCATGACGAATATCATCGATATCATCATAAGGCTGTTGAGGATCATAAAGCTGTACGTGAGCAATGCCGAAAGCTGAGCCACCTGAAGCTGCGCACCCATGGAATTCACCACCACGGCGGAGCCCGCAGTCATCACGAAGATCATATTTATGTGGAGGCACACCTGCATAAGCGGGTTGTTGAACGCCAATATCCTCTCGGCCCTCGTGAAATCCGCCCTTACGTCCTCGGAGGCCTTCTCGAACTTCTTCTGCTCGTAATCCTCTCTCACGAACGACTTCACGACCCTGATCGCCTTGACGTTTTCCTGCACCGACTCGTTCAGCGCATCGTACTTTTTAAACACCTTTTTGAATATGGGCATTACGATCTTGATGATCGCAAACAGACCAACGCCAAGGAAAGGCACCACCACGGCAAACACCCACGCCAGGTTTCCGCCCATGGTAAACGCCATAACGAAGGCGAATATGAGCATGAAGGGGGACCTGACCGCCACCCTGATGATAAGGCTGAAGGCCATGGATGCAAACTGCACGTCCGTGGTGAGTCTCGTCACAAGGGATGAGGTGGAAAATTTGTCTATATTTTCAAAAGAAAAATCCTGGACCCTGTAAAAGATGTCCTTCCTCAGGTTCTTTGCAAAACCCGCCGTGGCGATGGCGCAGGTCCTGCCCGCGACAGCTCCGAAGGCAAGGGACGCCAATGCCATAACAAGCAGGATGATACTGTATTTCACGATCACATCCATGCCGCAGCCCTTTTCGATCTGTCCCACCAGCTCCGCCGTGAGGAAAGGAATGATGCACTCAAGAACGACCTCAAAACCAACGAACACAGGCGTCAGTATCGAGACCTTCTTGTATTCCCTCAAACATTTAAGAAGTTTTCTGAACATGAAATCTCCGTCAGGCGCCTATAAGAAAAAGCGCTTTCTATCTTTTGATTGCCTGCGAAAAGCGGCCTGCCAAAAGCCGTTTTAACCCGACTTTTTCACAGCCGCACAGACCCTTTTAGTATAATCCAATTCTGCCCGGTTTTCAATACCGCCCGTGTATTCCGTGAAGTGAAAAGTTAACTTCCACTTCAGGGGGCGCCAAGTGGATTTTTCTCTTACAGGAAGTTCCATTTGGATTTTTGTTTTACAAATCATTCAAATTGTTTGATAATACGGCGCCGGCTCTCTTTTCGAGGTGATCGCGATGAAAAAAACAAATATCGGAAAACATCTTACCAAAGAAGAGCGTGTAATTATCGAAACCGGAATCAGAAACGGTTCAACCAAATCTGCAATTGCAGAGACGTTAGGAAAGGAGAAATCAACTATCGGAAAAGAAATTAAAGAACATCGTAAATTAAAGTTCAGGACTACTTTAAAGAGACCTTGCGCAAATTATGCCCATTGCAAGTATAAACATGCCTGTGAAATGAATTGTCCGGGGTTTGTCGAATTCACCTGCAGTCGGCGTGACCGTAGTCCGGGCGCCTGTAACGGGTGCAGCAACTATACTCATTGCAGGTTCGATAAGTACTACTATGATGCTAACAAGGCACAAAATGAATATGAAGAGCTGCGAACCGAATCCAGATTAGGGATAAGCCTCACCGCAGAAGAGCTCAAGCGTATCAGCGATACTGTTGTCCCTTTAATGGAAAATGGCCAGTCACCTTTTCATGTCCTTAAAACTCACCCGGAGCTGGATATCTGCGAGAAGACCTTGTACAACTACATTGACCGACAGGTGTTTGCCTTTAATCCCGGTCCGAACATCTTTCATCTAAGGAGAAAGCCTGGGCGTCGTGTCTCCAAAAAGCATCAGGAAAGAGAAAACAGGCTGAAGAAAAGGCAGGATAGAAAGTATCTTCAAGGACGTACCTACGATGATTACCTTGCCTTCATGGAAGCAAATCCAGATCTTAATGTTCTGCAGATGGATACTGTGTACAATGACGAAACAAACGGACCGTTCATTCAGACATTCAAGTTTATGAAGTTCAATCTACTGTTTGCTTTACTTCATGAAAAGAAGACTGCTCAGAGTATGCTGGACGGGGTAAATCTCTTGGAATCAATAATAGGCCCTGAACTATTCAGAAAATACGTGCAGGTAATACTAACAGACAGGGGTTCTGAATTTACGTATGCTGATGAAATGGAGCATGGCAGCGATAGCATGCTACGTACACGTGTGTTCTACTGTGACCCGATGGCCTCATGTCAAAAAGGGAGTCTTGAAAACAATCATGAGTTGCTCAGATATATCTGTCCGAAGGGAACCGATTTGTATGAGCTTGGGCTTACCTCACAGGATAAGCTAAATCTTGCGATTAGCCATGTTAACTCTCAAATAACAGAAAAGCTGGAAGGAAAATCACCCCTGACCTTCACAGCTTTCCTGTCAAAAGAGCTGTTCCAAAAACTTGAAGCATTTGGAATAAAGCTGATCCCGGAAGATGAGGTCGTGCTAAAGCCTTATCTCCTTAAAGATCAAAAGTAAAAAACTATCCCGAGAGCCGGCAGAGCTAAGTCAAAATAACGCACATTTCCAAGTGGAATTTAGTCTTACTCCTAAAAAAAATGACTATTTTTCACTTTGCATAACTATGCCTTCAAAAGACTCAGGGAACCTATACGACATCGTAATTGAGTACGACTTTGTAAAGGCTATTTCTACTTGCAACGCTATTATCCTAAAAAAGAAATCAATTTGCAAGAGTAAATTCCAAACTCGCGGCAGCAAGCCTGGAAGTGGAAGTTAACTTTTCACTTCACGCCGCCCGTGTATTCACGAGCCTCCGCCGGTTACCGGTTCGCAGGGAAAAGTTCCGAAAGCACCTTCAAAACGCCCTTCCTTTGCAGCTCTCCGGTGTCCGCAAAGCCCGCCTGTTCGATGACGTCCTCAAAGCCCGCCGTGGCAAGCTCATCCGTTTTATAACCAAGGGTCTTCTGCGCCAATGCCCCGTACGCTAAAAGGCAGGCTGCCGCCTTCTCCGCGTTTTCGCTTCCGCCCCTCTCAAGAAGAGTCTCTGCGTAGGTCTTCACGGTGAAGCCCGCCCTCGAGTCGATGACGTCAATGCCGCTGAAAAGCCTGAATGATATCACGTCTGTTATCCGGTGCCAGCCGATGCCCCCAAGGACAAACAGCCATGCATCCCCGTCCTTTACGCCGGAAACCATAGCAGCTTCACTGTTTTCCATCTCAAAACGCATCACAGGAGTGGCCGCAGATTCGGGCAGCTTCGCCCTCACCTTCAGCGAAAGGTCGCTTCCCACCGTAACTGATGCAGACCTTATAGCCCTCTCATCAGTCCCCACAGTCACCGAAACAAGCTTTGAGAACTCAAGCTCTCCCCGCTTCAGCGTTACGTATGCAGAGACCTCCGTAGGCCCCGCCGCATCCTCCTTCGGCACAAGGCTGAAGGTGTATATATCCGTGTCGGTCTTTGACGGCAATATCGCCGGATCGCTCATCTGCCACGCCGCCACCACCGTAAAGGCATTCATGTTCTCCGTCCACAGGGAGCTTTCGACCATTGGCGATGAATCAAAAAGGAATTTGCCCTTAAGGCTTACGTCCTGCGGCGCACTTCCCGCGGTCGTAACCGGGTCAAAAAGCTTCGTGCTGTACACCGGGATGATCCCGAGAGCGTTTATCGCCACGCCGTTCTCCCCGCCCTGCACCGTCAAGGTGAAGCTGATCCTGCCCCCGCTGAGGACTTTTTTGTCCGGCGTCATCGTTATCTTGAGGTCCTCGCCAATGGTATTCACATTGATGTCTCCCACAAGTCTCCCGTACTTTTGGGGAAATTCGTCGGTGCCGTAGCTTTCAGGACGCCCCGCCCCGTCGGCATTCGTCCTTACCGCAAAAAGAGGCATAATGAGCGCCATGACCATCAGAAAAGCGGTTAACGTACGTAGCTTTTTCATTGTTTTGGGGCCTCCTTTCGCAGCGGTCATCAGTCAGAGGAACATTGCCATATAGATCGGCAAATGCCACACACCATCTTTTAACATAACATCCTTGGTGTACAGAATGTACGGCGTTCCTATCGATCTTGAAAACTTTCTTCTGAACTTGTCAAGAGAGGAATGGGTGCGGTAATCGCTGCTCTTTACTTCAATCGGTGAGATCTTTTTGTTTTCGACCGTTAAAAAGTCGATCTCCATGTGATTCTCACGGTTTTTATTGTCGTTTCTCGAGTAGAAATACAGGCTGTGGCCGTTTCTTCGGAGGGTCTGGGCGACAATATTCTCCATAAACATTCCCTCGTTAATGTTTAACTTTCCAAAAAGGATCGCCTTATATATCTCATTTCCCGTGAGAATGCCGTTCATGAGTGCCTGGGTCACAAGAAGCCCGGTGTCCGCAAGATAACACTTTCTTGTGGAATAGTCCTTGCTGAGTGCAAGGCCGACGTTGGGGTCTGTGGCGTTAAAGCATGCATTGATCACCATCGCTTCATGAAGCCATATAAAAGAGTCTTCGTAGGTGCGGTAGCGGGCATCCTTTGAAATCGATGCCAACTTGTACTTTTTTTCTTTTTTTGAGAGTTGTCCCGGAATATTGTCGAACATCGCATACACCTTGTCCTCATACCCGGACGCAAATTTTGAAATATCCTCACGGTAGAGGTTGAGTATATTTCTCTTGGCTCTGTCCGCAGCCTCAAAATTTCTGTCCTCTAAATATGCAAGGACCGCTTGCGGCATCCCTCCGACCAGTATGTATTGGCGAAAGTCGTTCATTATCTTTCTGTGAAGGGCCTGTCCCAGAGGTTTTTTCTCCTCGAAACACATTTTCAGCACAGGAACGGTGGTCTCATCGCCCATGGCCCAAAGAAATTCCTCAAAATCCATAGGAAACATTTCGACGTATTCCTCTTCGGAAGGAATGATGATATTTTCGGTATTCTTTTTCAGCCTTATGAGAGATCCTGTTTCAAGATAATCGTAACGGCCGTCTGCGACAAGGTATTTTATCAGTTGGCGGGCAAACGGGAACTGCTGGACCTCATCAAAAATAACCAATGATCTCCGCTTGAACAGAGGCCTGGCGTAAAAGGAGGACAGCTTTGCAAAAAACAGGTCAAGGTTATAGCTTTCATGAAGGATCAGATCCTTTATTTCTGACGGCGCATTACCGAAATCGATCATGATATAGCTGTCATATTCGTTTTTGGCAAACTCCTCGGCGACAAAACTCTTTCCCACACGTCTTGCCCCGTCGATAAGGATCGCGGTCTTTCCACGGCTTGTATTCTTCCAGGAAACGAGCTCGTCATAGATCTTCCGTTTCAGCATTTTTCGTCCTCCGGGTTTTAGTTACAATGCAATTAAAACACTTTCTGCACGAAAACGCAAGTTCAAAGTGGCGGATTTTGCACGAAAACGCAGGTTTCTGCATGTTTTGGGGTGTTTCGTGGCTTCGGATTGATTTTTTCAGTTTTCTAAACTATAATTATTTGTATGAAGAGGAGGACAGGTCTTAATGAACACATCCTGCGCAGTAAACAAATATGCATGCCGCAGGCGCATTGCAGGGCTCAACGGCCGGAATTGCGACGTGCTTTTGACTCATTTTGACCAGATCAACGAGATCATTAAAGATGTGTTACCCCTTGGTCCTTCCTCCATTGTTCTTTTCGGAAGCTGCGCCAGAAGCGAAGACAGCTGGAAAAGCGACGTCGACGTTTTGGTCGTTGGCGATGACCTGACCCTCGACCAAATTCTCCCGATTCGCGGCAAGTGGACCGATACCGCAGATATTGTTTTTTCGCAGGAAGACACTTATAAAGAATCCAAACAGTTGTTTTACAGAGATATTCGTAACGAGGGGGTCGTTTTATGGCAGAAAGCGTAACTTATAGAGCTATAGCCGCCGAGGAATACTCATTCTGGTTAAAGGACATCGAAAACGGAAATCGCTACCCGAGCCTTACGGCTAAAGCTCAAGAGATAGCGGAAAAGTTTCTCAAGGATGTCCTCGACAATTACGCCTTACCCAACGAAACCAATGATGTCCCCGAGATAAGAAACGCATTGCGCTCCCACAACCTGCTGCAAATAGTCGATTGCATCGTAAAGTCAGGCTTGCCCGTAACAAACGATCTGCAATGGGCTGTGTTGGCAATAAACGGTTTTTATTTTACGACCCGCTATCCCGGTCCTGATTATTTTCGTCCGAACGAAAGTCACTATCTCAGGTGCCGCGACAGCCTCAAGACAATCTCGCTCTACGTTGAGGAACTTGAAGCTCAGCTGGACAAGGGTATAGCTCCGGATAAGATCGTTCTAACGTCCAATCCAGATACGCCTCCGCTGCCGGTTTGAGTTAACTACCTCTTATTAATCAACTCAAGCACCTTTCTGACGTCAGTACCGTATTTTAAAGCAAAAAGCCCTATCCATACGAATAGAGCTTTAACTATTTGAACTCGATCTTTTGTGAGTCGCATATCGAGTAGCGACAAACATTTGAGCTCGACCTTGTTTCAGTTGCATATCGAGCAGCAACAAGCATTTGAATAGACCTTTGTCTACGCCACTATGTATACCACGTTTTCTCGATTTGTCAAGGCCTATCCCTTCGTTAAATATGGAATCACTCCGTAAAGCCTCCGTAGCGCTCAATCATGTACATAAGGTGTTCCTCTGTGAGGATGCCCTTGCCCAGCGCGATCTTGAGATATTTGCCGTTGTAAGCGTTGAACATAATCTCTGTGACGCCAATGCCCTCCATCTCCTCAGCCGTAAACAGTCCATATGTTTCGATATCCCGGTTCATTGCCGCCTGATCGTACCTAAGGTCGTTATCGTAATCAAAGATATTGAAAAGACCTGTTATACCGCCCGGCATTGAGAGCATACCCTCAGTGAAGTAGTTGAGGGTCGAATAGGTTACAGGTGAGTAGACAGCCATCGCCTCGTAAGTGATGAACGCC
Source organism: Clostridia bacterium (assembly GCA_017444825.1). Classification (GTDB taxonomy): domain Bacteria; phylum Bacillota; class Clostridia; order UBA1212; family UBA1212; genus UBA1212. Next base: position 35,190 of record JAFSVU010000013.1, on the reverse strand, counting down.
CGGTCAAGAGTGTATTCCCCTTCAATTCCGTAGAACCGATGGCCAACAAAAGCTTCATAGTTGTCTCCGTCAATGTAAACATATTTCATGAGGTCCAGATCAAAGAACCCGTGCTCGCTGATGACCCTCACCCGCTTGCCGTTACTGAAATCGAGGTTGATGATCTCAAACTCCTGCTCTTCTTCTGTGTCGTTGAAGAGGACGAATGAAGTCTCAATCTCTCCCGTTTCATGGTTGAACACCAGAAGTTCGTCACCCGGGATAACGTACTGAACCTGCTTCTCGGTGCCGTCAGCCATGAGGATCATGGTGTCGGGGGCAAGACAACTACCGGTTGACGAAGAATTAATCGTAACATCACCTGCTGGCATCTTGAAGTAATAAGTTCCTGCAGCTATTGAGGTTGTGGTAGATGTACAAGCTTCATTACTGAAACGCGTTACAGTTGTGTTGCCTTGTTTAATAGTGAATGTTAATGAATTAGATTGCGTATAAGATAAAACAACTTTAACTACACTATTATATGCAACTGAACCACCACTACTAACAGTTGTACCATTAACTGTAACAGCTGTTGAACTATTAGATGTTGTAATAGTTACTTTATAGCTATTTACTGTCCACTGAGCATATAAGGTAATATCTTCTGTTGGTGTATATGATGCACCGCCGTTACCTATCTTAGTGCCGCCGCTTGTGGCAGTATACCAGCCATTGAACGTATAGCCTGTTCGTGTCGGCGTTGGTAAAGTTACCATCCCGCTCGCACTTGAGGGAGATACCGAGCCGCCATTTGCGTCGTATGTTACCGTGTATGCAGTCCACCGTGCGTAAAGGGTGATAGCTCTATCGGGAGTGTACGTGGCACCTGCATCTCCGACTTTTGTTCCGCCGCTTGCGGCAGTATACCAACCATTGAACTGATATCCGGCACGTGTCGCATGGGGTAGAGTAATTGGTGTCATACCGTCATATGTGTCTCTACTCGTATCGCACGAGCCACCGTTTTCGTTATACATAACTGGTATATTATTTGACCACTGTGCATATAGCGTAACATTTTCACTCGGGGTATAACTATCACCTGCTATGCCTGTTTTTGTTCCGCCGCTTGCGGCTGTAAACCAACCTTCAAATGTCGGTTGAGAACCGGGAGTTGGAGTAGGTAGCATAATTGCAGTTCCTTCGTACGTTGAACTTGCAGGCGATACCGTTCCACCGTTTGTCATATCATATGTGACTGTATAGATAGGAGACCAATGGGCAGTTAATGTGACGTTTCTTTCGGGAATCGTGTAGTTGTCGCCGGCTTTGCCCCTATTGGTATCGCCATCAAACCAGCCTACTAACCAGTAACCGTCTCTTGACGCTCCGGGTAAATCACATTCTGTTCCGGAATAATTACTATAGCTGTTTGAATCCATATACCCGCCATCAGCATCGAAGAGAACAGTGTAGTTGATCAGCTCACGCCAATGTGCGAAAAGCACAACGTTTCCTGCAGTAGTTACATATGATAGATTACTGTCTTTCCTCGTTCCACCGACAGGCGCATCATACCACCCTAAGAACTCGTGATTATCTAAAGATGGTGTATTTTTTAGTGTAATAATTGTATTCTTAGCGTTTGGCCCATAAGAATACTGAGAAATGCTTCCCAATCCCGGATCTAACCTTAGTATATAATTAGAACCGGTAGAAACAGATTTAGCTTTTGCCTTTGTCCTTTCCACAGTGCGGGATTTGGTTGCAGATGTTGTCTTCATGTTGCAATCAGCAATTTCATATTTTATTGTAGCCTTCCTATCTGAAGTTCCGGTGCTGACTTTCTTGTCATTTGTAATATATAAATCTCCATTCGAGATAATGAAGTAACCATATTGGCTTTGACCGTCATGTATTTTCGAAGTACTTGTTAAAGTTAAAGTACAATCATCATAAGTACCAACCCATGAAGCATGGTCAGAGCCCTTTGTGTTGCTTCCCGAAATGAAGTAGCTTAACGGAACAGTTAAGACTGCCCCCCTGGATTTACTATAGTATTGTAACTCAACATCATTTAATACGTTCCATACTCCTGTCCATTCACTGCTGGTACTTGTTGCAAACTTGTTATTGTATGAATCATAATTACTGTTAAATATCAGTACCGGGTCAGGAATTGCATTCGAAATAACAATAAATCTAAATGTCAACCGATAATCTTGAGGGTCAGATATGAACTCACCGTTCTCATCGTAATATCCTGAAGTATTTCCTCTTGCTTCAATTTCAAACAAGCCTGATCCATCAGAGCTTATTATGTATGAACTGTCAACCGCTTCGCCGTTAACAGTATAAGATGTCGGGCTATACGTTTTTCCCATGCGTTTTGAAATAATGTCTTTAACATCCAATAATGCTGTTTCGCCCGCATCAATTCCAGCCCTAATGGTAGGGATAAGCTTTGATGACTGTATATCGAATTCCTCATTTACTGTAAAATCATTAGAACCTACATATACCAGCTTAACTTTATCAACGTGCTTCTCTGCTTCATTATTCGCTGAATATTGATATTCAGGAGCAATTAGTCTGCTGCTATCAGCGCTTCCAACAAAAGAATATGTTTTCCCACTGCCAAATGATAAAGATACATTACCTAAATCATATGAATCTCTATCAATAAAATCATTGTCGTCGATGCTTGGCGTTTTGGTCGTCATATACACAATGCCAAGATTAACATATTTGGAACCGTCAATTGTCTTAATAAAACTATTGTTTCCATTAAAGACTGAATTAATTATCTGATTCGATATTGCGCTGGAAACAGTAGTTCCTTCCTTAATCCAGTTATACTGGGTGAAGTTGCCTTCTATTCTTATCGTCGGATAACTCGAAGATTCATTATCTCCAACCAGTATTCCAAGTCCGAAAACAGTCTTGTCGATGTCACTATTATGGTTTCCATCTTGCAGCACAGAGTCAGGCAAATTTGTTTTGATAACATTTTGGATCGTGGTCAGATCCTTAAATACTATAGTGCCTTCGTTATCGGTAATATGAATATTCGCAAGACTGCCATACGCCAGTGTGGTGTTATAAATAGTCGTCCCATCACTTCCTGCCTTAATCAATATATTATTTCTTGCACCTTCAATATAGCAATTTGAAATTGAACATTTACCTGTTGTTGTCAAAGCAGAATATTGATAGTTGTACCTCTTTTTAGTAAAGTTACCGTTTCCGTCTTTGTCTGACCGTAACTTATTCAAATTATTATCGTCCTGGACAGCTTCTCCGTAGCTTGTTGAGCTGCTGTATAAATAGCCTCTTGGATAAAGTGCGCAAACGATATTGGTATTCTCTATATTACCATTATCAAGCGATATATATCCTGCGCTCATTAAGCCTGCATTGAGACCAAGTCCGACATTCATACTTGAAATGGTAAAACCATTTCCGTACAACGTGTGACCATTTTTAACAGTATAACTTGTTTCACCCATGCCGCAGTCGTTCAACAAAACTGCATCCAGATTTTCAACGTTTGCAATGCTGGTTAAATTGACTGCATCAATAACCTCCAAATTCAGCGTTTCAACAACCTGCCCATAATAAACCAGTTCGACCATGATAACACCCGCGCCGCTGAACCTTATTGTGCCGGAGGTCCACGTAGTATTATTGGGGGTGTACGTTGCGTCGGTGCCCTGCTTGTTTTCAAACGTCACATTGATTTGTGTGCTGTCGATGTTGGTTCCATCCACAGCTTCAAAAAGGCTGGAGAGAGACACATCGTTTGCATTGCCGACTCTGTAAAGATATTTATCGGTGTTCTTAAACTTTAATTCAAAACTGTTTGAGTAATCCGGCGTTTCCGGTTCTTCGCCAACGGGCATGGTATATCTCTTAACTGTTACGCCAGATGTCATTCCTGCGGCAGACTTTAAGGCCTCAAACTGATCGGGAGTTTCGCCGTAAACACCCTGACCGCCTCCGAACAGCTGGTTAAAAGTGATATTCGTACCGCAATGATCTTCATCATCAGGGTATAATTCATGTGAAGTGTGCCATGTTTTCGAAACATCGCAGCCTGTGACATGGCCCTGTTCATCCCTAACGACCTGATCTTTTCCTATGCGGGTATATTTCCACTCATGTTCTCCGTTATAAGAACCTTTCCCGAGAGATTTAAGCTCGCAGTAGTATTGGTCAGTCCACTCACCGTATTTGACCAGAACATTTGTGCAGTTGACATTATTGGTTAGATAATCCGCTCTGTCGCCGGCAGCTACATAACCAATGAGCATACCGCTGTACCTGTATGCAAACCATTGATAATTCGCGCAGCAATCATTATACAGACTAAGCTCGGGCCAGACCTCGCAATTCTCAAAAATAACAGTAGTATTTGCAGAAGCGCGTCCGACCAATCCACCCACCTGGGAATCATATGTTTCCCACAGAGCCTCAATCAGGTTGGAGCTATTTATAGTAACGTCTTTCAGAATTAACTTGTCTCCGGTTTCAACGCCGGAGCCCCACATGTAGCCTACGATTCCGCCAAGTGGATAGTTATACGAGGTCACAAAGTTGTCTGTGACCGTAACGTTCTCAATCGTTGTATTTCCGCTGGCGTAACCCGTAACAAGACCCACAGTCCCGCCATACGTATATATAAATGAATCCGCAATAATCAGATTCCTGATAGTCGCGTCATGGACCCATCCAAACAATCCCATCGGGTTTTTATCCATTGGGTCTGTATAATGTAGTTTATACAATCCCGAAACAGTATGGTTGTTTCCGTCAAAAATACCGCTGAATTCATTAGAGCCGTCTCCAATCGGCGTCCACGGTTTATACGCCTTGTTGTATTGCTCAAAAGCGGGGTCATTCGTCGCAGAAGATTTAAAATCCTTTGCACAATACTCCTGCGCTTTTGAATATGTCATTCCAACTATATCTTTTTCCGTAAGATCCCAGGAGTTTATTACAAGATCTGCCTCAAGTCTAAAATACTTGCCGTAATAGTTCTTTCCTTTATTGACCTCCTGAGCAAGATAAGCCAGTTGGTCCACTGTGCTGATAAGATACGGACTCTCTTCAGTTCCTTCACCGCCGCCAAAATCTTCAGCAATGTCCCCGTTCCATTTATTCTCAGTACCCGCCTGCATAAGCAGTTCAGAGAAAGACTTTAACGCAACTGTTACCTCACCTGTATTTGCATCGTAAGTATGCATGTTATGTCTCGTCTCAGACGCAAAGCTGTTTACCATGGTCATAGGTTGCGGCAACCCGTCTTCTATATGATAAAGCTTTACTGCTCCGCGGTTGAGTCCTTTTGGAAGTACTGCACCGAGGCTTATTATCAGCGGAACCTGATTGCTTTTTGACACACCTTCCACATGTACGTCGATTGAGGCAGTTGCAAAACCCGTCACCACAAAATTGCTCTCACTGATCTCAAGCGGCGTAATCGTGAGCGTCAGATCGCTCGAATCCACCTTCACGCCCTTCGGAATAAATATCGACACTCTTGAATTCTCGATGGCAATAAACGTATCAGAAGTGGTCTTACCTGTAAGCCAGCTCCTCTCAACGTGAATCGGATAAGTCACAGCCTCTGTATAGGGGAAGGAATAGTTTATAACGTCCTCGCTGACACTATATTCCAGTTTGTCCGCGACCACATCGCCTGATTCAGCTTCCTGAATAACGTCCCCGACAATAACATACCTCTTTTCAGGTGCACTCGCCAATGCAACATAAGCGTTTGTCGCAGCCGCAGCAAAAACAGTTTTCAAGTCTTCAACCGAATCCACATCGCAGATCAGAACGATATTGCAGTCTTCTTCGACCAAAAACGTCCTGGTGCCGAAGTACATAGTCTTTTTGATCTCAATACCTGCACCGTACATTCCGTCACCTACGAGCGGATACCCCAGCGACGTTTTATGAATATTTGTCGTATTTGTATTTATGTCGTATGTATATAGTATCTGTGTCCCGAGGGAAACATAATCGCTCGGAAAATAGACATTGAAAACATTCTCAAGGTTTTCAAACCTGAAGCTTCCGTTTGAATTAATAATGACTGTATGGCTTAAATAATCTATCAGGTTTTCCAGATAGGTTTCACCGTTGTTGTACATTGACAATGCCTTGTTCGCCAATGAATTCAGTTCGGTCTTTGAACAAATGTTGGAAACTCCGCTGAGAAGATCCGCAAGGTCGCTTCCACCGGCATCAAGAAGAGTATATCCGTCAACAATATTCGAATTCGGGCAATTAAACCAAACCGCCTCATCGCCCTTGTCTTCCAGGTCTTCGATTGTGGACAGGATAACTTTTTTCAGCGAATTATCAAACCAGAAATGGTTCCCGTAGACTGCGGAAACCGGCGCCAATGACTGAAGATACGCAAGCCCGTAAACATCCTCAATCGCCGATGTCAATTCCTGAAACGAACCAATACTCTCCTTAGTTGCAACTGCTTTGTTGAGGTTGGTTACCGTGGTGTTGTCAGCAGATATCCTGGCATTTTTCACCATCGAGAAAAAAACCGGTATAAGCACTGCCGCCAGAACAGCGATCACAGCAATAACTATTATTAATTCAACTATAGAAAAACCTTTCTTTGACCTTCTCATTTTTGTTTCCCCTAATAGAAATATACCGACAAGAGTTAAAAACTGTCGGTATATTTCATATTTCTTTTTTGCTATATATGTTTAATAATCAATTGCCATTAATAAGATTCAGATTAGCCTGTGAAACCTCACCTAATGTATACTGGTATGTACCACAAACAATACGATCGATTTGCTTTCCTTGATCATCATAATCATAGATACATAACTCAACTGTAATCGTTGTTCCAACATTATCATTACTTAAGTTAGTAACACCACAGCCAAACTCCTGAACAATTGCTAAAATTGCAATGTACGGCATATTAAAATCTGGATTATTATACATTTCAAACATGGTTTTCAACAATCTAACCGGCTCATCAGTAGCTTTTATGTTAGGCAGTCCAAACCCCAACCACTGACCATTGTAATAATTGTCAGCAAAAGCACCATAGTGACCTGCTAAAGCCACACTACCTTCTTCTATATCACGGTCAAATGAAACTTCAAAGTCACACATCCAATCAAAGTATGGTGTTTTTTGATTAATTATTTTCTCAATAGCCGCACTTGTTTCCTCGCCATATTCGGTTTTAACATAGCTTAGGGCTTTTTCGATATTCTCCGGACTTAAAGAAGAAATATCAATGTTGTTTATACTGAAAATGTCATTGCCATCACTATCTTTGGCTTCAATAAATTTAGCCATTAATTCAAATTCAGCATCTGTAAAACCTTTGAAATTGTAAGCTTGGTCCAGATACGCTTGGTTTGTGATATTGTAATATTCAAGCAGACTATACAACACAGATAGTTTATCAAGATCAATGTGATCCACTTGTGCCCGTACATAAACAGACGCCAATGCTTCTTCCTTCTTTTCTTCGAGGGATGGTTTTTCTGTAACCACTTTTGCTTGTTGTGCAGAATCCAAGTTTTTCTCATTATCTAAGAAGACTGGTTTGTCCTGCCCCTCAACTTCAACCAACGCCGATGTGCGATTACCAAATCTATTAGCCAACTGGTCTGAAGCAATTCTTGTTTTTGTAGTTGCTGTTTCATCATCGGTAATCCAAATCTTAGCATCAGACGATGTTGAATTCTGTTCAACTTCCAAAGTCGTAGGTTGTAATTTGATTTGTTCATAGATACCGTTTTTAAACAAAAAGATATTGTTTGTTTCTTCCGGTAGAACCAAAGTGCAGATTAGCGTGCCTTCATCACCTATCACACAATAATCACGGGAATAGTCCGGTTGTTCAACCCCGTCTTTGTATGATAGAATGATCTTATCAAACACCTTCTGATCATTGGCGATAATATGCAATGCTTTGACAGATGAACCTGATTCAAATGAGATATGGCCTGCTTTGATTGCAACAAAAACCACATTTCCATACTCGTGATAGCTCTTTATTGCAACAGATTGGATAGTCAAATCCTCTAATGAGCCATAGTGCCTTACCGTATCATCTTCGGCGTCAATAGTCAAAGACCCATTATTAGTACGGATAATCACTTCTTTTTTGGGAGTACCCGTGGTATTAACATAATTAAGCAGCATAATTTTGTCTGATCTTCCTGCATCAAATCCAACTGAAATATTAGATGAAGCAGGGGTATCTGATCTGTTCCAGTAAATCGAGTACGTTTGCGTATCATTTGTAGGATCTATGTCGGAATCGTTGTAGATTTTCCAAAGCCTGTAGTCATCTTTGGATAACTTTTCGTTTTCGACAACACTGTTTGGCAAGTATCTAACAGTATCACCATCAAGATAGCAGAACACGTCATTTTTTTGATCCCAAAGAATCTCGTTATCGGTTTGGGATGCATTGATCTTCCCAACTGTATAGCCAAACTTTTCTGCAGCTTCAAGTGCTTCAAACATATTTGAATGAGGTTTGTTATTGTGCTCAGCACGGCTTGAGGCAAGCGCGGTGTTAAGATTCCGAATAAGTTGTTCATCCGCCGAAACGTTCGCCTTTTTAACAAGACTTGCGAATGTCGGGATAAGTATTGCCGCCAGGATAGCAATAATAGCAATTACTATCACGAGTTCGACGACAGTAAACGCTTTTTTGTTTCTCGTTTTCATTACTTGTACTCCTTTTCCACAGATTGTTATCTGATTTAAAACACTATAACCAATGCAGTTCATCATGTTTTGTTCCGTTTTTTTGTCTGTAAACATAATAAGAGTTATGTGAGATACTCCGCAGAACTCACAAATTGTTTGGAATCCAAAAATAATCGCACCTGTCCTCTGGAATCAGCGTCAATAGTTAATATAAAAATAGGACAAAAATGGCATTAGAGCCTAAAAACCTATTGACATTTTTTACAAAATAATGGTAATATCGTTGTATCTTGGACAAAAGAAGTGGTAAACATAACTCTTATTATGTAATATAAAAGCTCTCTTTCGTGCATTTCGCCGGGCAAAAACAATGCCCGGCGCGTCTTTTAAAATATAATTCACAAAATATATATGAAAAACCAATGCGGCACCGAAACCATCAAGGCCCCGGTGCCGCACATGTTATTTATATAAGGTTTACAATATTAATTAGCTTCTTGCTCTCAGGAACGGGGGGACGTCGTCATCGTCGTCATGGGCAAGGGGAACTTCCGCAGGAGCGGGCTGAGGAGCCACAGGCTGGGGTACGGGAGCGGATGCAGGTCCGAATGTGCTCTGTGAGGAGGAAGAGACCGGTCTTGAGAAGCTCTCTGCCGTTCCGGGGGTGAATGTCACCTCGGGGACTGACTCCTTCGGAGCGAAGTCTGCGGCGATGATGGTGATGTACACGAAATCGCGGAGATCCTCGTTCTCGACTTCAGGCTCTCTTGTACCGAAGATGATGTCAACGTTCGGATCGGCCTTCTCGCAGATCTCGTTTCCGCACATCGAGATGGCGCCCATGTCGAGGGTGTCGCCGAAATACTGCACCAGGATGATCCTTGCGCCGTCAATGGTGGTCTCAAGGAGCTGGTTCTGGGTAGCTCTTGCGAGGGCCTGCTTGAATCTGTCTTCGCCCTTGCCGAAGCCAACGCCCATGTGAATAATGCCGCGGTTGCTCATCGTGGTCTTGATGTCGGCGAAGTCGATATTGATGTCGCCGCACTTCTTAATGATGTCGTAGATGCCTGCAACGGACTGGGTGAGGATCTCATCAGCCTTCTTGAAGGCTTCCTTGATCGGAATGCGCTGATCCTTGAATACCTTGAATATATTGTTGTTGGGAACGATGAGCATGGAGTCTACGTTGGCTTTGAGCTCTTCGATGCCTGCCTCAGCGACCTTCATCTTGCGTGCGCCCTCAAACACGAAAGGTTTGGAGACTACCGCGATGGTGAGGATGCCCTTCTCTTTTGCGCATTTTGCAATGATCGGAGCTGCACCTGTACCTGTGCCGCCGCCCATGCCTGCTGTGATGAATACCACGTCGCAGTCGTCAAGGACCTTGGAGATGTCCTCGAGATTTTCCTGGGCTGATTTTGCGCCGACTTCCGGTTTTGCGCCCGCGCCGAGGCCCTTGGTTTCTTTCTTACCGATCTGAACCTTGATCGGAGCCTTGCATGCGTTCAGCACGTTAACATCGGTGTTGACCGCCACAAAAGTAACGTCAGCGAAGTTATTGTCCTCGATCATTCTGTCAACTGCATTGTTTCCGCCGCCGCCGACGCCAAGGATAACTATTCTTGCATCAACAAATTCGGTACCTGCGAAGTATCCATTTTTATCATCATATTCGTTAGCCATTGTAAACCTCCTCTGTGTCCGGTGGCATCCGGACATTTTTTCATTCGTATATTTAATCAATAACCGGTCAGAATCCTATCGGCTTCCATCCGAAATCGGACTTGTTTGCGCCCGATGCCGGTCCCTTGGGGGTGGTGTCGCTGTCGACCAGCGGTATCTCGTCCCTGTCTATCTGTATGAAGTCCGCGGCAATGACCGTGACCTGAACAACGTCCTTCTCGGGAAGCTCGCCCTCCGGCTCTCTGTAGCCCCAGATGATCTCCGCGTCCGGATGGACAGCCCGTGCCACGTATTCCGAGCACTCGTTCATCTGGAAAATACCGATGTTATCGCCATAGAAGTTGAGCACGACCTCTTTCGCGCCGTTGACGGATGTGTCGAGCAACGGATTCTTGATGGCCATGTTGAGAGCGTCCATGAACCTGGTCTCGCCCTTTCCGTAGCCCACACCCATGTGGATGATGCCGCGGCCCGTCATGACTGTCTTCAGGTCCGCAAAGTCTATATTGACCTCGCCGCGCTTTGTGATGATCTCGCAGATACCTTTAACACTGCTGGAGAGCACCGTATCCACACGCCTGAAAGCCTCGCGAAGAGTTCCTTTTTCTCTTATCACGTTATAAACTCTGTCGTTGGGGATGACCACCAGGGAGTCCACGTGCTCCTTGAGTCTTTCGATGCCTTCCTCAGCGGTAAGTGTCTTTTTCCTGCCCTCAAAACCGAAAGGCTTCGTAACGACGCCAATGGTGAGAATTCCCTTCTCCTGGGCAAGTGCCGCCACGTAAGGAGCTGCGCCCGTACCTGTGCCGCCGCCCATGCCTGCGGTAATGAACACCATATCGATGTTCTCAAGGGTCTGCCTGATCATCTCGGTGGATTCCTCGGCTGCCATTCTGCCTACCTCAGGCTTTGCTCCGCAACCCACACCTCTTGTGACTTTCTCACCGATGGGAATCACGAGCTTGGCTTTAGAGTTCTGAAGAACACGGAAATCGGTGTTCATGGCAATGAAAGTAACCTTTTCCATGTCCTTGTCACCGACTGTATCCTCGATTATTCTGTTTACTGCGTTATTTCCGCCGCCACCAATACCAATGATCGCAACTCTGGCTTCTCTGATCGATTCAATTTCATTATTCACAGACACAACTATTCCTCCTAAAGAGTTTCTTTGTATGTATTATATTTCTGCGCCCTGTTTTTTTCAAGATGCGGCAGCGGTGTTTTTACTCCAAACCGGCCTTCCCGGTCAGCTTTTCAGCCTTCCGAAGAAATCCTTCGCCTTGTGGCCCAGCTTTGTGAACGCAACCTTTGCCTTCTCGCCGAAGCTGTCCTGAGCGGGAGTCTCCTCGGGCCTTCTGTTGTCCGCCTCGTTGTGGTTGATGACAGTCGAGGGACGGCGTCCGTATTTGATCTTTGACGATATGTAAATGAGCATTCCGAGAGCTGTGGTGAACGAGGTCTTGATTCCGAGATCCTTGCCCTTGTCAACGGCCTCCACGTCCGCATTCCTGATAACAGACTCCAGCACCTCTTTGAGGCCTCTGTACTGAACTATACCGTCGCCAATGAAATAGAACCTGTTGATCTTCGTTCTGCTGACGCCTCTGCTCTCCATGAGAACACCGGCCTGTCTGCTGACCTTTTCGGCAATGTCCACGATGCGGGCATTGATTATGTCTGCAAGGTAGGTAGCCTCGATGTCCTGCTCCGTCTCCACCTCAGCTCTTTCGAGAGTGATGGGTGCGGTGGCGGTGACCTGCGAGCGGGATGCGTAGTTATAGCTCATCTTGAGGCGTGCGGCCTGGTTGTAAGGCACCGAGAGAACGACTTCAATGTCTCTCGTTATATTGTTTCCGCCGACCTTTATGGTGTCGAATGCGAAAGGAATTCCGTTGTAGTAAATGGAGATGTCTGTGGTGGTCCCGCCCACGTCGGCAATGACTGTGAAGCAACCGCCGCCCTTTGACGAGAAGAATGAGGATGAATCAAACACCTTCTGGCTGGCAAAGAATGAAGGAACGAATCCATCCGTCTTAATGCCGCAATCAGCCAGCAGCTTCGTGATATTTGAGCAAACGTCGGCTCTGGCAACGACTGCATTGGCTTCAAGAGAGAGCCTGCTGCAGACTGTGCCCTCCGGCTTGTCCTTTAAGAGCTCACCGTCGGCAAAATATGCCAGCGGTACGATGTCGACCAGCATCTGACTGTCGTCGTAATTTACCTCAGAAGCTCTGTTCAGAACCTTTCCGACGTCAAGGCCTGTGATGGGCGCCTGGGGTACGAGGAATATCTCACCCGTGCTGTAGATCTGCTCGATGTAGTCATTCGAAATGCTCACGTAGCAGGATGTGATCTCTATGCCTGTTTTTGCGAGTATGGTGTCAACAGCCTTCTCAACGCAATCTCTGAGGGGCGTAGCGATGAGGTCCGGAGCCAGCACGTTTATGGGCTCGTCGACCACACACTCGGATTTTGCGATGATCTTAGGGGTCCCTTTGTCCGTGATCCTTCCTACGAGGATCCTTACGCCTGAGGTCCCGATATCCATTACGGCAACTGCGAGTTTTAGGTTACTCATTACTCAATCTCCAATCATGCACGAACCAATGATTCGCGTAAATCATTTGATCAATACCCCCGCAGCGATAACCAATGAAACAAAATTCACCGTATCCCGGAATATCCGGCAGATTGCGAGACTATTTGTCAACTATATATAATATTAAAAAGAAAACTGTTTTGCAATAGGTATCGCGGCCCGTTTCCCATATTTTTCGAAATTACACGGGTTTTTCGTGAAAAATCCACTCCGGTGCATATTTCGGGGCCGCCCGTCAGTCTGCGGCTGAGACTCTTATTCCGAACCGCCGTCCGGGACGGGAGTGGGAGTTTCGTCGTCAGGTACCGGAGTCGGCGTAGGCGTTTCATCGTCAGGCACCGGCGTTGGCGTAGGTGTCTCGTCGTCCGGTACCGGTGTGGGCGTTGGTGTCTCGTCACCGGGCGGAGGCGTGGGCGTTGGTGTTTCGTCTCCCGGTACGGGAGTAGGTGTAGGCGTCTCGTCTCCCGGCACAGGCGTCGGCGTAGGTGTATCATCACCCGGTACAGGCGTCGGCGTCTCTCCTTCGGGAGTCGGCGTGGGTGTTTCCTCCGCGGGCGTCTCCTCTACTTCCGTGGGAGTTGGAGTTGGAGTTGGTGTCGGAGTTCTTGTGGGCGTGGGCCTGTTCGTTGGCCTTGCCGTCACCGGAGCTTCCGTGGGAGTGGAAGTTTCCTCCTCAGTGGGAGCCGGAGTATCATTGTCCGGATCCGGTGTGGGTGTAGGCGTGGCGGTTGGGGCCGGCGACGGAGTCACCGGGTAGGCTTCCTCCGCGTCGGGTCTGAACACGTCGCCTCCTGTGTCCGAAAGCGTCAACGTACCGTCGTGAATCTGTTCGTTATTGCTGCGGAATATGGCAGAAAGACGCTCGAGACGTGAATAAATTTTTTTCTCGTCCGAGGCGTCCCCGAGTTTGACAACTATGTTTTTATTGCAGTAAAAATAGGGTGATTTAAGGCCCGGCAGATATATGAACGTGACGTTCTCCGAAAGGGCCTCGTCAGAGAGCACCGCAAAATATATGCCCATGACCTCTTTCCATGGCACGTCGGCGCTGTACTCCACAGGCAGGCCGATGGCATACCCTTCGATGCCGAGGCCGCTGACCACGGGCCCCTCCGTATCGATGCCCGCAAAATTTTTAGCCTCTCCCGCCAGGCTGTCCCTGTCGCACACCAGGACCACCTCTCCGGTCCTGTCCGTCACCACCATCTCGCCGTTTTCGCTGAGTATGACGTAGGAGCCCCTTGGTTCTCCTGTGATCTTAAGGAAGCGGTTCTTCCCAAACGTTGCGGTTATGTTTTTATATTGAGGCAGTGCGAACGCCAGCTCCTGTTCGATCTTTGTCATCTTTCCTTCAAAGACCGAGCCCAGGTTCTTAAGTCCGCCGTATTTCAGCATGATTCCGAGGGCATCCTGTCCGAGGTATTCCTCCACCAGCGGCCTTGCATAACTCTCAAATTCCGGATCGTCGGATTCAAATCTCAGTGCGGAGATCTTGAAGGGTTTTGCGAAAAAGTACACGGCCACGGCAATGCCCACCGCTAAAACAAGAACAAGCAAAAAAATCACCGTACGCTTGACTGACCGGCGTCTCTTTGCTTTCTTAACTTTTTCCTGTTTTTTTGAAACTACTTTATCCTTATACATTGGTTATTTTGCGCTCCTTGCGAGAGCTTTTCTCATTTGTATTAAAAAACATACATGTAAATTTTAACATTTGCGGCTGCCGAAGTCAACGAAAGTCTTCGATCTCGTCAATGAATCTGCTCGCTGTAAGCTCCAGTTTTCCGCACTTTCCGGGATGGGTCAGCACCACCTCGTTTTTAGCCCTGGTGAGTGCCACGTACATGAGCCGCCTTTCCTCCCGCACCTGCTCCTCTCTCCTTATATCGCCAAAGGGAAACTCCCCCTCCACGCAGTCGACAATGACCACAGTATCGTACTCGAGGCCCTTGGCTGAGTGGACCGTGCTGAAACTGACGGATGGGTCGTCCCCCGATTCCAAAAAACTGTCCACACCCTCTGTAAATCTGAGAAAATCATCCGCCGACACCGCCTTCTCAAGCAAATATTCCGCCGCTGTTACAGCCGACTCCCTAAAGAAAGGTCTCCTGCCGCCAAAGGCTCTCGCCGCGATCATATCCGCCTCACCGGTCTTTTTCATATCCCTGTAAATATCCCCCGGAAGCTTTGAAAACAGTCTCGCCAATGGCCTGCCGCTCTCTTTTTCCTTGAGGGCCCTGTAGAGAAATCTCGTATAGTCAAGCTCCCCGAACAATATCTTTTCGCCCTTGACCAGTGGCCTTATATCGTCTCTCTTTCCGAGGCTCAGAAACAATGCCGTTCCCACCGGAAGGCCGCTGGCGTTGTTCCTGTAGAGCACACAGATACTGCGCTTCTGCTTTGCCCGCTTTTTGATGAGCTCCGCGCAAAACAGCGCCTGGGCCGTTGTGTCGCTGAAATAGCGTAGGCTGACCTTACCGCCCCGTTCCCTTGAAGCGGAGATCCGCTTATCGAAGCGGTCTTCATTGGCGCGTATAAACCAGGAGGAAAGGTTTACGATGTCGCCTGTGGACCTGAAGTTTTTCTCCAGCATGTAGGTTTTAAACTGCCCTCCGCTCTCACGAAGGGATCTCACCGTGCCGGGATTTGCTCCTCTGAAGCCGTATATGGACTGGTCGTCGTCCGCCACGTAGAAAACATTGCCGTTTGAGATCAGCTTCACCACCTCAGCCTGCATCGTCGAAAGGTCCTGGGCCTCGTCCACCTGGGTAAACATGTATGCGTTTCTGGTCTTTTCGAGGAAGGTGCGGTCGGACCGGAGGTACTTAAGCGAGAGCCCCAGCATGTCGCCAAAATCAATTACACCCATGCGCTCTTTCCTTAAGCCGTAGTTTTTGCGGATCTCCTTTGCAAGGTCTTTTCCCAGGCCGCCGAAATCAAAGTCTGCCTCCATGTTCTCGGTGACTATGTAGTTTTTGAGCATCTTCATCTCGCTTTGGGGAAGCCTTCCGCCGCAGGTCATCTCGCTGTAAAGTTTCTCGATGATTTCCGAGGTTTCGCCGGGATCAAGCACCCTCGGAATCGGCAAGCCCTTAAGCTTAAGATATTCTCTCACCAGCCTGTAGCAGTACGCATGGACGGTGTAAAAGGCCGCAGCCTTCGTATCTTCGCTGCCGCCGAGGCGTTTAATGTATTCAAGGCCCCTCGCCTTCATCTCCTCACAGGCAGGCTTGTTGAAGGATAGCGTGAGGACCACGCCACTGCAGCCGTCATCCCGGCCGCGGCTTCCGGAACCTCCGTCGTTTTCCAAGCCTCCGTAGAGAGCCCACAGCCTTGCGGCCCGAAGGGATATGACCCTGGTCTTTCCGCTGCCGGGACCCGCGATGCAAAGAGCCCCTCCGCGGTCGTGCATGACCGCGGATAGCTGGTCCTTTGTGAGCGACGACAGCTCACCGCCCAGTTTCTTTTTAAAGATGTCGATAGCCGTCACCCCCTGTCCCGATTATACCACCTTGCCTTCCCGTTACGAAGCGCTATGATATTTCCGCAGCCCCGGAAAATAAAATGATCCCCAAAAAAGAAGAACCCGGCGCCGGGAATTTGGCCGGTACCGGGAAATAATAAATTATGTCCGGCCGGGGGCCGGTTTTCGGGGGTTATTCCGCATCAACGACAGCCGCATCGGGAGCGTTGTTCTTAACGCTGTTAATGCCGTTTATGCAGGAATCTTTTGTGACATATCCCTGTGAGGAGAGGATTATCTCGCCGTTTTTCGCCTTAAGATTAAAGCGGAATTTGCCGGCCTTGTCCTGAGATACGATGAATTTGGGGTGCTTAAGCTCCTCAAAGCCTTCGACCGTCTGATCCTCGATTCCGCCCTCAACACATCTTTTTACGGAATCAATGCCGTTCTTGCATGCAGACATAGTCTTGTAGATCTCGCTGGTTCCGATGATCTGTCCGTTGGTTGCAAGAAGATTGAAATGAGGATCACCCTTCTCATTTACGATTATTACAAATTTTCCCATTAGTATCTCTCCTTTCGAGAAAAATAGTAATTCATTGGTTTCAGTATAACACAAAATGCCGCCCTTTTTCAAGGCGGCAGCCCTCTTTTGTCCAAAAAACTTGTAGATCACACCGGTTCGTCCTCGAGGCTGTCAAGTATCGCCTCAAACTCGCCAATGCTCTCCGCCGTAAACGCAAGGTTCCTCAGCGCCGCGGCATTTCTCCGGCCCTTCATGTACCAGGCAAAATGCTTTTTCATCTCCCTTACAGCCACCACCTCGCCCTTTTCGCATATTTCAAGGTCAAGCTGCCTTCGGGACAGTTCCTTTATCATGGCAGCGGTGGGCACCACGTCGGTGTCGGATACGATGGAGCGGAATATCCAGGGATTTCCCAATGCGCCGCGGCCGATCATTATGCCGTCACAGCCGGTCTCTTTAAAAACGTCCGCCGCGTCCTCACGGGTACAGACGTCGCCGCTTGCGATGACAGGCACTGATACCGCATCCTTCACTCTTTTTATTACGCCTCTGTCGCTCCTCCCGGAATACATCTGGTCCCGGAACCTTCCGTGGACGGTGACAGCGGAGGCTCCGTTTGCCTCGCACACCTTTGCGATCTCGGGAGCGCACTCAACATCCTTTTTGTAGCCCCGCCGCATCTTTACGGTCACCGGGACTCCCGCGGCGTCCGAGACGGCTCTTACTATCTTTCCGACAAGCTCCGGCTCCGTCATGAGGAAGCTGCCTTCACGGTTGCTGCAGACCTTCGGAACCGGGCAGCCCATGTTTATATCTATTATCGCAGCACCCTGCTCATCGGCGAAATACGAAGCGGCGTCCGCCATCAGGTCAGGCTCTCTTCCGAATATCTGGACCGCAAAGGGGTTCTCGGCCTCAAGGTGGTACGCCAGCCGCCTGCTCCCTTCGCTTCCGTAGTGAAGGCCCTTGGCGCTGATCATCTCGGAATAGCAAAGACCGGCACCCTGCTCCATGCAGACTGCCCTGAATGCGCTGTCGGCCACTCCGGCAAGAGGCGCCAGGAACACATTGGTTTTTATGACGACGACGCCGATATTGATTTCGTGAATGTATTCTCTGACCACGTTACGGACCGTTATTTTGCGTATTTGCCTATAATTCCGAGAATTATTTTTACAGACGTCTCCATTTCCTCTATGCAGGTGTGCTCGTAGGGGCCGTGCATCGCATACGTGCCGGTGCCCAGGTTCGGGCAGGGAAGCCCCATGAACGAGAGCCTTGAACCGTCGGTGCCGCCTCTTACGGGTTCGGTCCCGGGTTCCAGGCCCTGGGACTTTATCACGTCAATGGCATTTTCGATGAGGTGGAAGTTCTTTTTTATGACCTCCGACATGTTTCTGTACTGGTCGGTCACGGTCACGTTGACGGTGCCCTCGCCGTACTTTGAGTTCATTCTCATGGCCGCAGATTTCATGATGGCTTTTCTGAGCTCAAATTTCTCGCTGTCGTGGTCCCTGATGATGTAGTAAAGGGTGGCCTTTTCCACGTCCCCCTCCATGTGGCAGAGGTGGTAGAAGCCCTCGTACCCGGACGTGTCCCTTGGCGTTTCGCCCTTGGGGAGAAGACCGTCGATCTCCATTGCCACCAGCTGGGCATTGATCATGATGTCCTTGGCGGCGCCCGGATGGACGTTGAAGCCGTTGATCTCAAAGATGGCCTTTGCGGCGTTGAAGGTCTCGTATTCCACCTCGTTCACCGGGCCTCCGTCCACAGTGTACGCAAAATCCGCGCCAAGCTTCTCAACGGAGAAAAAGTCAGCGCCTCTTCCGATCTCCTCGTCGGGAGTAAAACCGATGCAGACCTTCCCGTGGGGCCGGCCGCTCTTTATGAGTTCCTCAGCCGCGGCAACGATCTCTGCGCAGCCCGCCTTGTCGTCTCCGCCAAGCAGCGTCCTTCCGTCTGTCACTATCAGGCTCTTACCCTTCAGCGAGGCAAGGTGTGGAAAGTCCTTGTTTGCGATGGTCCTGCCGGAGGTGCCGAGAGGAATGTCCTGCCCGTCGTAGTTTTCTATTATTCTTGGGTCCACGTTCTCGCCGCAGAAGTCCGGGGCCGTGTCCATATGGGCAATGAACCCAATGGCCGGCGCCTTCTCAAGCCCCGGGGTGGCCGGAATATGCCCGTAAACGTAGCACTTATCGTCCCTTGCGGCATCCGCAACGCCCGCTTCTTTAAGCTCCTTCACAAGTCTGTCTGCCAGCGCAAACTGCCTATCCGTGGAGGGCGTCGTCCCGCTGTTCTCGTCGCTGGTGGTATACGTTTTTACATAGCCCAGAAATCTTTCAACTACAGTCATGTCACTGTCTCCCTTTTCTCCCTGATTCGATCAGTTCCTCTTCGTATTCCTTAGGATGCTTCAGGCTGAAATGCTGGTGATAGTCCTCCGCGCCGTAAAAGCTCTTGAACGCCTCCACCGGCACGAACACAGCCCTTCCGCTGTCCCTCTCTATCTTTTCCACCGCCTCTTCGGCAGCTTTTTTATCCTCCTCACAGGTGTAATATATCGCCAATGTATACGACCTGCCCCGGTCGATAAACTGGCCTCCGCCGTCGAAGGGGTCTACATTGGCGAGGAAGAAATCAAGCAGATCCTTATATCCGATCTTTCCCTCGTCATAGGTGATCTTTATGGTCTCGCGGTGCCCCGTTTTCTGGGCTTTCACGTCCTCGTAGGAAGGATCCTTCTCGTCGCCTCCGCTGTAGCCGCTGGTGACTGAGATCACGCCCTCCATCTGTTCGAAAAAGCCGCCGATGCACCAGAAGCACCCGCCCGCAAAATAAGCCTCTTTCATAATACACGCCCGTCAGATCTATACATGTCTGTCAGATCTTTGTTTCCAGCATCCTGCAGACCTTCTCGAGACCCTCTTTGTCGGCCCCGCCGAACCTGCCTTTTTTATCGCTGTCAATGTCGAGAACGCCAATGACCCTGCCGTCCTTCATGAGGGGGACGACTATCTCAGACCTGCTGTCAGGGTCGCAGGCGATGTGCCCCGGAAATTTCTCCACGTCCTCCACCACCAGGGTCTCCTTTTTCAGCGCCGCGGTGCCGCAGACCCCCTTGCCGAAGGGGATAACGACGCAGGCGGGCTTTCCGCAGAACGGGCCGAGGAGAAGGGTGTCTTGGCCCGGGTCGCATCGGTTATTGTCTGCGTGACTTTTTGCGATGTAGAACCCCGCCCAGCTCACGTCCGGCAGATTCCCGTACAGCAATGCGCTGATATTCGCGTAAACAGACATGTCCCAGAGGTCCCCGTCTGCCAGAGCAGAGGCCATAGCCGTCAGTTCTTCATAGTTTTCCATGCCGATCCTCCGTGATCCGGTTTCCCTCTTCGTCGAAATTCTTTTTGAGGGCCCGCTCCGTAAATATGATTACAAGAGATATGGAAAGAACCTGCGGTATCATCACCAGCACACCGGTGAGCCCGACCACAGAGTCCTCCTTCCCGAACACAAAAACCAATGGCAGCCACGACACCGCAAGGAGTCCCAGCCCCAGCGCGAGCATTATTCTCCCGCTGTATTTGTGGGCAAACTCCCAGGTCTTGTCATTCGCCATTGATCTTTTCGTCCTGTAGCCGTAGATCTTGTTGATCTTTCCCGGCGATTCCTTCGTAAACAGCCTGCCGAAAACCAGCAGTATGACCGGTATTACAAGGTCTGAGATCATCATAAGGATCCAGGTCATGGGGAAGTCACCTCTTTACGCAGTCTTAAAAAGCAGCGCCGCCGGAATCCTTTTTTAAAGCGTCTTCGTCATTTTTACGCACTCGAACACGCCGTTCATTTCGGCCTCCGCGCCTGCTTCCATATTGTAACCTAATTTTTCATAAAATGGAACAACCTCCACGCGGCTGTCGATGACTATCCTTTTATAACCAAGCTCGCCGATCCAGGTCTCCGCCTCTTCGACCACCCTGCTGCCGAGCCCCGCTCCCCTGTACTCCGGGAGCACCACCACCCGTCCAAGGGAGGCGGTGTCATTGGTTATTTCGTAGAACCTGCAGGTGGCCACCGGGTAGCCGTCGTCAAGGGCGACAATGTACAAGGTGCCGTCCCCGTCGTGCCCGTCAAATTCATCCCTGAGGGAAATGTGGTACCGGCGGTTCATGCCCTGTATGCGGACGGAATATGCGCCCGCGCGCTGCCACTCCTCCGATGCTCTCATAAATACGATGTTTTTCATGCCATCTCCTTTTGCAGACCGTTATCAGCAAAACGTCATGTGTAGTACCGGGCCTGAGCGTGCCACAGCTCGTAATATTTGCCCTGTTCGTTGGAAAGCAAAGCCTCATGGGTCCCCTGCTCTATTATCCTGCCCTCGTGGAACACGGCGATCTCGTCGCAGAATTTACAGCTTGAAAGCCTGTGACTTATGTAAATAGCCGACTTGTTTTTGGCTATTTCATTGAATTTAGAGTATATATCAGCTTCGGCAAGCGGGTCAAGGGATGCGGTGGGCTCATCGAGTATTATGAATGGAGCGTCCTTGTAAAGAGCTCTCGCTATAGCTATCTTCTGGTTCTCGCCGCCCGAGACGTCCACGCCTTCCCAGCCGTAGCCTTTGCCGATGTAGGTATCGATGCCGTCCTTGTACTCCCGGAGCTTGTCTCCGAAGCCCGCCTCCTCGAGACATTCCATCACTTTTTCCGGATCCGTTATTGGCCCCGCCGAAACGTTCTCTCCCAGCTTGAAATCGGTGATGTAAAAATCCTGGAAGACCACTCCGAACATATTCAGATATTCGTCGTAATCGTATTCCTTGATATTGACGCCGTTATAGAGTATCTCACCCTCGGTTGGGTCGTAGAGCCTGCAGAGGAGCTTTATAAAGGTGGTCTTTCCCGAGCCGTTCATGCCCACAGCCGCAAGCCTCGAGCCTGTCCTGAACTTTATGTTAACATCCTTAAGCACGTATTCGTCTGAGCCCGGGTACTTAAAGGAAACGTTCCTGAATTCTATGCCCTCATCCTCCCGTGCGGGTTCCACGTGACGGGTGCCCCTCGCCAATGTATTCTTCATGTCAAGGAGCTCAAACTCAAGCTTCAGGTAGGGAACGTTGTTCTTAAGCGAGCCGTAGAGCTGAATGAGGCTGCCTATGCCGAAGAAGACCCTGGTGGTGGACGTGGTGTACTGGGCCACCATGCCGACGCCAAAGGCCCCTGCCAAAGCTTTTACGCATATGAACGCATTGACCACTGCGCTGAAAAGGATGCTTATACCGTTTGAAATTGCGTAGTAGACACCCACGGGGTATCTGCACAGTTTGGCATAGAGGCCCTTGGATTCAAAGGTCGAGACCTTGTTCGCCACGTACTTACCGCAGATCTTCCACTGCTCATAAAGGCGCACATCCGCCGCGGCGCCGTCATCGCAACCCAGCCAGCCGTAATGGCCAAAGGCCCTGTTGCCGTAGACGCGGGTCTTGGCTTTGCTCGCCCATATTCCATCGGCCTTGTTTTTCATATGTGAACTGAGGAAAACTGCCACGATCAGCGCAATTGCGACGGCTATTGTAATGAGCGGGCTGTCGGGAGATATCACAGATCCGGTGTTCACTGTGGATCTGCTTGTGAAGAAGGAGATCGTCAGCAAAAGGCCGCCCCCGATTTGAAACAGGCTCCTGAATATGTTCTCGAAATAACCTACCACCCGGAACAAGCCTCCTCCCGTGAATCTGCGGTTCATCTCGATGGCCGAAATGAGCTCGTGTGTCTTTGGATTGTCCAGGTCCGCATAGTCAAGAGACGCTTTTTTATTGATAAATATCCTGATGACCTCAAACCAGGTCGCCACGTTTTCGATATCCCTCCATCTCCTGATGAAGGCTGAAATGAGGGCTGAGACCGCGGTCACCGCCAATGTCATTATGACAAGAAATTTAAGCCGTTCCACATCACGGTTCCCGGCCAGTTCGTCTATTACCCGGGCGGAAAGCCAGATGACCAGATAGGAAACAACGGTATCCCAGATGGGAGCCACAAGTCTCGAAACGATCATCTGAGGTCTCTGCTTATAAACCAGCATAAATCCACGCCAATTGAGTTTCAGAGCCTCCCCGAATGATACCTTCTCTTCATTCTTCTTCATTTTTTCCGCCCTCCTCTCTGTAATACCTGCTCTGGACCTCAAAAAACTCCGCATATTTCCCGCCAATTGATATCAGTTCCTCGTGGGTCCCCTCCTCGGCTATCACAGCGCCGTCCAGCAGTATTATCCTGTCGCAAAAACGCGTGGATGCGAGTCGGTGTGATATGTATATCGCCGTTTTCCCGGCAGTGATCTCGTTGTATTTGTTGTAAATATCAGCCTCAGCCAGAGGATCTAATGCGGCAGTCGGCTCGTCAAGCAGCAGGAACTCCCCATCCTTATAGAGTGCCCTTGCCAGCATGAGCCTCTGTTTCTCGCCTCCCGAAAGATCTATTGCGTCATCGTATACGCTCCTGTTTAAATGTGTTTCATAGCCATCCTTGAGGCTTGATATCTTTTCGTCAATGCCTGCCTGCTTTGCGCAGCTGATGACCTTGGTCATGTCCTGCTCCCCGTCAGTCTGGGATATGTTCCGGGCAATTGTCTCTGCCAGTATGCTGAAGTCCTGAAAAACTGCGGAAAAACACTTGTAATAGGCACCTCTGTTGTATTCCTTCAGATCAACGCCGTTTACGAGGACCGTCCCCTCAGTCGGGTCAAGAAGCCCGCATACTATTCTCGCAAGAGTTGTTTTCCCCGCCCCGTTGAGGCCGACGATGGCAAGCCTCTCACCGGGTCTCAGCGTAAGATCGATCCCCGAGAGCACGTCTTTTTCAGTCCCCGGATAACGGTAGCTCACATTCCGAAGTTCCACGGTCCCGATATGTTCCGGTATGACGCCTCCCTCAAACCTGAATGGCTCCGGATATTCGAGAAACTCCCTGAGCGCGGAAATATCGAGGCTTTGGCGGTAAAGCGTGTTGAACCCTCCCAGGATCTCCGTGAACCTGCCTGTGAAATTGCCCACCACCGCAAAGCAAAGGGTGAATGTAGCCACGTCCATCCTGCCAAGCACCACAGCGCCGATCAGATATACATATGCCGCACCGTTCTGAAGAAACGTCAGCACCAGATCGATGATCTTTGACCAGATGTACACCGAAGCAGCTTTTCTGTGAAAAGCGGTCATAACCTCGTCCGCCTCCCTCGCCAATGCCGTCAGCCAGGGCTGCATATTGAAAATGCGTATATCCTTTGCGGCCTCCAGGGATTCGGTGACGTCGTTTACGTACCACCGGCGGTTTTCGGTCTTGTCCCGCTCCTCCCTGTGTCTGTACCCGTAGCCGTTTATGTAATTCGTGGAAAAATAGCCGATCAGTGACGTCACGACCACGATCGCCAGCAGGACAGGCTGAACGGCGGTGAGCATCACCACAAAAACAACAAAACCAATAATACTGCTTCCAAGTGAGAACAACGTGTTCCAGATGGCCTCCGTCGCAGAGTTGTTATTGCTGCAGTACGAGTATGCGCCACGGGAGAGTTCCCTGTACCTGGTCTCGAGCCTGCTCTGGAACGATACGATGCATGCCTTCTCGTTCACCTTCTTCAGGATATGCATGCGTACGGAGATTTTCGGGTAAGGTGCATTGACGTTGATGTAGGTATAGGCAGTGTCGATAAGCGCCATCGATGAAAACACCCACAAAACAGTGAGAAGAAGGGACTGAAGCGAAGCATTCTCCTGAAGGCCTCTAATTACAAGAGGAGCGGCGTAGATCGAGAGCAGTCCGTTTCCGACCGACAACAGGATCAAGGCCGCTGTTATGGCAAAGATCTTCTTTTCTTTTGCTTCCGCCGCGGTTTTCAGCATGAAACCGACGTTTTGAAACATATTGTACTTAGGCTTCGGTTTTTTCTCTTTTTTATTAACAGTAATTCGTCCCATAAGCAAACTCCTTTATCACTAATTGAGGCCCTTTCTGATGATTTATGAGACAATTATAACATACCCCGCAGCAGGTTTACATTAAAGGCCTTGAATTAAGGGTTTTTCAAGGTTTCTTGAGGCCACCTACGCAGGAAACATTTAGCCGAAGCATATCTCCCTCAGCGAAACAAAATCGCCCCTCACGTGATCTATCCTGAACCTTGCGGACCGGTCGTATTCATACACCATATATTCGCCGCCCTTGTAGTCCGAAAGCACTTTCACAGGCGCAATAAGCTCTCGCGTTCTTCCGTCGAACATCTCGACCGCCAGACTCTTTTCATCATCCCCGGAAGGAAAAAAAAGCGACACCATGTACCTTCGCCTGTATTTCAGTTTTATATCCAATGTGAACGTTTGCGAGCATACGTTGTCGTAGTTTGTGGCGTACTGCGCCGTTTCTCCCTCGCCAATGACGATCCCGTTTGACAGACCAATACTCTCGACATATTCCGGAAGCCGGCTTTCCTCCTCATTTCCGCAAATGTACCTTCCCTCCTTTCCGGGGAGGTCATTGGTTTCAAGGCCTCTTCCAAGAAACCTTGCCGGGTATTTATACGTCGGAGCCCTGTATTTTCCCGTAGCGCCCGAATGATCCCCGGTGAAGGTGTAATCCCCTTCCTGCACGTTGTCAAAATAGTAAAACCCGTCATCCTCCCGGTCCGGTGCTGCGGCAATACCTCCCGGTTTCAGGCCCGTCACAGTCCTTCCCGCCTTTGGGATCCCGATAACTGCCACGGTATTTTTCGGAACGGAGACGCTATGCCTGCCTGACAGGAAGTCAAAGGATACTTTTATGTTACCGTATTTTGTAGGCATTTCGCCTTTTACCCGCTTAAGGAACGAGCCGGGATGGGGCGTGACCGAAAATCTCGAGAATCCGGGAACGAGAGGCTTTATGCCAAGGAGCTCCGAAGACATCCAGGGAAGCACACCCGCGCTCCAGGGGTGGGCAAGGCTGGTGTAACCCGCCTGATCGTTTACCATTGGGCCGTTTTTACGAAGTTCCTCCGCCCAGTCCGGCCTCCAGACTTCAAAAAAGCAGGTCCCGCCGTACCTGATCTGGCTTCCCCATAGATCGATCACCGAAGAGATGGCGTCGTCATATTTTCCGGCCTTTGCCAGAGCTTTCAAGATAAAGTATTCGCTAAAGGGTGAATATGATATGCGGTTGGCGCGGTCGGATAAGTATTTTTCAAACAGCTTCCCCGTGATATTGTCACTTAATACGCCTGCGTTCACAGCGTCCGCCAATGCATGGATGCCGCAGTCTTTGAAAAGCTCCGGATCCAAGTTAAGTTCCCGTGTTTTTTCGTCCGCAATGCGCCTGAGTCGCGCCGCCTCACCGCTGTTTCCCAGGCAGTCAAGCACATTGGCAAATCTCCTGAAGCATTCTATTGAAAGAGCCTTGTACGAAAGCTTGTTTCCCGCTGTGTTCGGGTCCTCAAACCCTGCGCCAAGCCTCTCGTCCCATCCGAGAAACGACAGATCCGGCACATTGTCCCACACCTCGATCGCATGCTCAAGCCTCGCCAACGCTTCAGGAAGAAGGCCAAGCACGCCGTCCCTGTCTCCGGTGTGATCAAAATAATCAATGAGGCTAAGCACCCAGTACAGTTCAAAGCTTTCTATTCCGTTGGGATGGGCGGATGTGTACCGAAGATTGTTCAGCACAAAATCATAGTTTGCAAACGCCGTAAGCGATGCCGCCTGAGCGGTATAAGCATCCCCCGTCCATGAGTGCCGGTCCCCTCTGTCTACGAGGATCGCGGAAATATAGTCCTTTTTCAAGTTCACCCGCACATCGTAAGCCGCGGTGTACCAGATCCTGTTTAAGAGCTCATTGTCGCATTCAAAGCTTCCGTTGTAATTTGCGGGCTTTACCTGACACACAAGCCTCACGCCTGTGATATGAAACTCTTTTTTAAGGCCTCTCACGTGAATAAAGCCGAATCTCACACCTTCGTAGAGCTCACGGTTCAGCTCAAGCCTAAAGACTGTTCCCGATATTTGCTTCGGAACGGCGGTTTTTCGAGGCGATTCCGCGCCCTTGTTTACCGCTTCGGGCATGTTGTATTCGCTCACACTGAGCAATATGCTCCCATCCTGAACAAGGTCCGGACTTTCGATCTCAAGCCAGGCCGCAAATTCCACCCCGAAATCAAAGAGTATGTCTCCGTCGCCTTTCACGGTTATATTGGTTTGTGGCGTAAGGATCGAATCCGCGTTGAGAAAACTCTCCTGCCGGGAGGTTTTGTAGGAGGCCGGGTAGGCGCAGAAAAGCTGCAGGCCGTCGCTTGCCTGAACGTTGCCAAATCTGTACGAAACCAACGGGTCCGGAGACCATTTTATTTTTTGCCCGCAAAAACTCCCGCCTTCGAGAGCTTTGTAAGGCTCGTTTACCAAATCATCATCAACACCGATCCTGACAGGATAGAGCTCGCTGCCGCCGATCAACGCAGCTTTTTTCATAACCAATGTTCCTCCGTCATCTCAAAACTGCAGATATAACACCTCCGCCGATCACACATCCTTCGCCGTCATAAAACACCGCCGACTGTCCCGGCGCCGCAGCTCTCACCGGTTCCTTGAAAGTTACTTTGACCGTTCCGCCATCCGCAGGCTCGATGAAAGCCGCCTGACCCGGGTGACGGTACCGTATCTTCGCGCTGCAGGAAAGCTTTTCGTTTTCCCGAAGTCCCTCAATACTCATGAAATTAACGTCCCTGCAGATGATTGCAGACGAAAAAAGCTCATCCTCTCTTCCGATGACAACCTCGTTTGTTTCCTTCCGTATTTCTTTCACATATGCCGGGTAACCAAGGGCGATCCCAAGACCTTTTCTCTGACCAACAGTATAGTTTATGATCCCTTCATGGCGGCCGATGACATTGCCGTCCACGTCTACGAAAAAACCGCTTTCCGGTGCTTTTTCTCCCGCATTTTTCCGGATAAAATCTCCGTAGCTCCCATCCGTCACGAAACAGACCTCCTGGGAATCCGGCTTTGACGCAACCGGGAGCTCAGCCTCTTCTGCGATCCTTCTGACCTCGCTCTTGCTGAGATTTCCCAAAGGCATCAGTGTCGCGCCAAGCTGCTCCTGGGTAAGGTCATAAAGCATGTAAGCCTGGTCCTTATCCGCGTGCAGAGCCTTCTTAACGGTGTATCTGCCGTTTTCAAGCCTTACGACATTGGCGTAATGTCCCGTGGCAATGAAGTCCGCGCCCAGCACATTTTTGTAATAGAGCATTTTCTCCAATTTCACGTATCTGTTGCACAAGATACAGGGGTTCGGGGTCCTCCCGGCGATGTAGTCCTCTGTGAAAGGCTCAACGACCTTGCTTCTGAAATCGAGTGTGCAGTTGATCGGGTAATAAGCGATCCCGAGCTTATAGGCAACGAGCCTTGCGTCGTCAATGTCGCAGCACCGCCCGTCCGAGCCGTCTTCCGACTGCCAGACCCTCAAAGTCACGCCAATGACATCATATCCCTCACTTTTGAGAATGTACGCCGCAACGGCGCTGTCCACCCCTCCGGACATTCCGACTATTACTTTGCTTTTTTTCCGATCGACCATGGACGCACGGGCCCGCCCTAAGCGGCTCTCCTTGAAAAGATCGGCATATTATACTTTTCACTAACCTACTATGTCAATAGGTGTATATGACGGGCTTAGGGGGGTGTTCTGCTCAGAAGTCAAACAGATTTCACCGAATCACCGCCTGAAGCGCCTCGATTACCTTGGCTTTTTCCCCGCCGGTTAATTTCATGGTTTTGACGCAAAAAACAAACTTATTCAGCGGCGAAACGATTTTTTTCACGTTCACCGCTGAATAAGCGATCTAAATCAATGTATTGGTCGCATTGTTCCCAATGCAGTCGTATCAAATCCGCTCTCAGTTCACGACTGTTTTACCGACGCTTTTTTGCCTTTAAACGCAATTCCGATCTTGTTGATCTTCGAAACGCCACTGTCGATCAGGTCGCATGCGTAATTCTTTTCCTCTATTTGTGAAAGCGCCTTTTCCGCAAGTGTGTCGAGGTCGTCGTTTTCCCTGCCGGCGTACTTGAATTCAAAAATGAAGCCGGGGTCTGTTTTGTCTAAAGGGATGAGAGCAATATCAAAGCGCCCGTATCCGGATTCAATATTCGATTTGATCCTGTACCGGTTGCTCAGCACAGCGCAAAGTCCGAGCATCATGCCATGGTAAAAGCTTTCGCTCGTACCGTCGAAAACCGAGACCGAGTTCAGGAGAAACTCCTCTAGGAGATCCTGCAGTTTTCCGGTATTATTTGAAAACAGAGCCTGCCTGATGGATATTGCCGCATTGGTTTTGCCGGTCTTATTCAGCACCTCTTTACTGTAAACAAAGGCAATTTCCTTATTGGGGACAGCCACCTCGCACATGTAGTTTCCGTCGTGCTGCGGATAGACCTTAGCAACCTTCAGATACCCGGCAACGAGCAGAAAACTGTAAATGCTGTACGGATTGTTTTGAACCTCGGGATAGATGACTCCCGTATCAACGTAGGATGTTACGGTTTCACCGGAGAGCAGCTTATAGAGATTCTCCTTGATCTCGTCAGTCGCTTCGCCTACGATCTCGCCAATGATGTCGTTGCTGCCGGTGGATTGCCAGAATGCCTTCGGGAAACAGTTTTCGGAAATGTAATTGATCACAGACCATGGGTTGAAGATCTCGGTGCTGCCGAAGAGGTATCCGTCATACCACTCGCAGACTTCATCAAACTTATCGCCCTGCCCGTAATACTCAAGCATCCGGCGTACTTCCCCTTTCGTGAAGCCAAAATAGGAGCTGTACTGCTCATCGAGGATCGAGTTGATCGTAAGGTTATTTAGTCCGCTGAAAATGCTTTCCTTCGCCACACGTAGAATCCCTGTAAGAAACCCGAAAGCAAGGTGCGAATTATCCTTGAGCCCTCCCGAGAAGAAATTTCGCATAAATGCGATAATATCTTTGTAAAATCCCATCGTGTGGCCCTGCTGGATCGGCGTGTCATACTCGTCAATGATTATAACTGCTTCCTTGCCGAAATGTCTGTGCAGAAACATGGAAAGTGTTTTCAGCGAAAGCTGGTATTCAGCGGAATCCGCATTGCCCTCCGAAAGTTGCGAATACTGCATCTTTTCAAAATCACTCAGCTGGTTGCTTTTCCCGAGCTCGGCGTGTCGTCTGAACTCTGCAGAGATCAGCTTCGTGATGATTTCATAGGTTTCCTTCCATTCGTCGCACTTTACGTCCTTAAACGAAAGAAAAATGACAGGATACTGTCCCTGATGGGATGTGTATGCCTTTCCGCAGGCCCATATGGCCTTGTCTTTAAAATATATCGAGTTATCTTCTTCGGTCTTCTCGAGGAACACGCGGAGCATATCCATGTTCAGGGTTTTACCGAACCTGCGCGGGCGCGTGAAAAGAGAAACAAGAGGTTTCCTGTCAAGAAAATCCCTGATCAGCAATGTTTTATCAACGTAGTAATACTCCGATGATGCAATTTTGTAGTCGGAAATACCGATGGGCAACGGCTTTTTTGCGTCGCTTTGATAATCAACGACATCCTGTGGGACGATCCAGCGCCCTCCTTTTTTCTTAGCTCCGGGTATCTCCCCATCGGCGCATTTCTGCTGAAGTCTTCTGAGAGAAATATTCATTTTTTCAGCCGCGTCGGCAATATAAAGATATTCCATAAGAAACCTCCAAACCGGTTTTACGGCATCATTATACCATATAAAACGAAAAACGCCAATGCAATTTCGCGCCATTTCGCATCGATTTCGTTTTAATTTCGCGCAAATTTCGTTTCAATTTCGTTTTAGTTTCGTTTTGACGCGTCGTCCCTTTTGATCTAACTCAGTTTTTGGCGACAAGGCCGGAAATGATCTCCTGCCATTCATCTGTCAATAAAACAAACTGCTGTTCCGTGTAATTCGCATCCCCACACATTTCAAGCGGCGTATAAAAAGACCCGTCTATATTTACAAAATCGATGAAGCAGTACAGGCCTTCAACCTCCTGCGGGAAAGTCTCAATATAGCATGTCATTGTTGTTTCATCTATACCGTCTATAACATTGGTTACGTCTATCATTTCGCCGAAAGTAAACGCATCGTCAAAAACAATATCACTGTCTTCATCGTCACTTTCTCCGGGTTTATTTAAATGGATCCTGTTAAAAAGCACGTTTTCTTTGTCATTAAGGTCTATCCGGGAATCGAGCCAGATAGAATAAACAGTGCCAATGAATTTCAGCTCTCCGCCCTCCGAAACACAGGACTCAGCATTAACATAATTACTGAGTACCGGAATTCCAAACAATACCATAGGCGCGTCACATCCGGCGGGTCCCAATAACAGAAGGCTTCCGACGGGCTCAGTCGCAGACCAGTCGATCCTCCAAATTCTATCCAGCAATTCGTATTCAACGTTGTTATAGAAAAACGTACTTTGCTGACCAGGGAACCACTTGTAATTCCATTTGACATTTAATGCGTCGTCCGGCACAAATACCGAGGCAGGTCTGCAGCCCGCAAAGCAAACTGCAATTACGCAGACCAAAAAGAAAACGATCAGGTTTTTGATCTTCATATGTCCGTTGCGGTTCTTTTTCCCTGCCATAGTTTTTGTACCCCCTTAAGACAGCCGCATGAGCCCCGCGTAGAATATATTGTCGGTGGTGGCGGCAAAAAGCGTGTGTGAAACAACTATTATATCGTCGACCTCGTGGCTACCGAGGAAGCCTTCAAGACTGAACCGATTATCGCCTGTGGTATTGACGTGGCGCGGGTCAAGAATGTACAGCGTGTCGTAATTGTGGCAGAGCCAGGGCACGAGGCAATTGGCGTACGAATTCTTGATTATGAAGCAGGACTTGCCCGTTCCCGCTGAGGTCGTAATCTCGGTGTAGGGGTTGTCGCCGGCGATAAAGCAAACGTACAGATTGCTACCTCTGTAGTTCGGATTCACCGTGTCTATCATCTTAAGGCTGCTCAGGTTAAGCGCGGATCTGCTCTGGTTGCACCGGGCGATCGTTCTCACCTTAGGCATATAGCAGTAGATGGTGTCGGGCGAGGACTCAAGGGTCTTGCTGTTGGTCTTGTTGTAGATCGAGCCCAGGAACCCTTCGATCTTCCGGGTCTCAAGCTCGCCAATGTCAACAGGATCCATGCCGAGCTCCGTGCAGATCTCTCTGTACGCGTAGTACGCGCCAAGTGCGGTCCAGTGGTGGTCGGTCTTGAAGAAAATGTACTCATCTTTGTGCGACGCCAATGCACCGTATATGTCCGGAACAACCACTCCCTGCATGTTTTTCGCGGCAAGCTCCAGCCATGCCTTCTGGTCGTGGTTCTCGGTCCTGTACTCGCTTGAAGAATAAAACGCGCAGGCGTTGGGCGTCACCACGGACACCACTCTCTTTCCGGAATACTTCAATGCGAGGCGCTGCATGTAAAGCGTGTAGCCCTCCGCAGCCTCTGCGGTTCCGTTAAAGACCTCCATGCCGCGGCCGCCCTCAATAACTACACCGCTTAGCCGGCGGCCGCCCGTGAACACCTCGTAGCCGGAGATGTCAAAAGGAGCGGGGGAAGACGGCGGAGCCGTAGGAGCAGGCGTTGGCGTGGGAGTGGGCAAGAGAGTCGGGGTATAAGAAGGTGTCTCTTCAATGCCTTCGGTC
Organism: Clostridia bacterium; assembly: GCA_017444825.1. Taxonomy (GTDB): domain Bacteria; phylum Bacillota; class Clostridia; order UBA1212; family UBA1212; genus UBA1212. Next base: position 2,507 of record JAFSVU010000013.1, on the reverse strand, counting down.
TTGCCGGGCGATGCGGTACCCCGGTCCTCAGGTGTGGGCTCGGGAGTCGGCGCTTCAGTCTCCCGGTCGCCCGAGTCGGGAGAAGGTGAAGCAGTTTGGTCCTCCCACGGAACCGGTGTGCCGTATTCCTCCTGATTGAAAAAGTCGTCGTCTTCATTGGCGATGGGAATAAACTCCGGGCCTGTCTTTATCGTAACGACCTCGCGAATGCTTTCGGCAGTGTCGATAAACAGGTCCCTCAGCGGGAAACGGTCGTTGTAAGCCTCCTCGATCTCCTTGAAAAAGCTGCCGTCAAAGAAGGAGCTCCAGGAAAACTCGGGGTACTTTTTCAGGTTCCGCTGCTCTTTTTCGGATACGTCGCCGCTTTTGACCAGCAGGCTTGCAACCCCTCCCACGGCAAGGACCGAGATAAAAAGGGATATGATGACCGTGCTGAGAAGCTCCGCTATTCTCTTTGACCGTTCGTCTTTTTTCATAAAGTCACCTGTTTCGTCAAAACCTGAAATAAAGGAAAGGATTGTACGTCGAGCTTACCAGCGAACATACGCAGAGGAAAAGCATTGTCGCAGAGTAAAGAAGCATCAGGGTAAACCACAGCACGGGTCTGCGGGTCCTCCGGGCCGCGATCTTTTTACCGACGATCTTTCCGAGCGGCAGGCAGCCCGCCACGGCGATCAGTATCACCGGCAGTTTTGCAAGAAACATATTGGCGCCGACAGTGTCCCAAAGCGGCGCGTTGCCAAAACCGAACATCGATCCCAGGGCAGTGAGGCATTGGCGTATGTCCTCAAAGTAGAAAACCGCCCACCCGACAGCCAGCAGCGGCAATGTCACAACGTTTGAAAGCACGGGGATCTTCTCAAGTCTGCCCTTAAGGATGAACTTCTCAATGATAAGCAGAACGAAGAAAAAGAGCCCCCAGAGCACAAAATTCCAGCCCGCACCGTGCCACAGCCCCGTCAGAAGCCACACCACCAGCAGATTGAGCACCTGATGCCGTCTGTTTCCGCCAAGAGGAATATACACGTAGTCCCGGAAGAATGAGCCCAGCGAGATGTGCCAGCGCCGCCAGAATTCTGTAATCGAGCGGGACACGTAAGGATAGTTGAAGTTTTCCGCGTAGTCGAAACCGAACATCTTTCCGAGGCCGATCGCCATGTCGGAATAGCCCGAAAAATCGTAGTAAATCTGCAGTGAAAACGCCAATACGCCAAACCACACGTTCGCCCTCGCAACGCCCTCAGCCCCCGCCGAAAAAGTGAAATCCACAAGCTCGCCGAGGGTATTGGCGATAAGCACCTTCTTTGCGCAGCCGCAGAGAAACCTCGTGATGCCCTCGCAGAATTTTTCCTTCGTCGCGGTACGGTCGGTAAGCTGGGCTTCGATGTCTTTATACCGGAGGATAGGCCCCGCGATCAGCTGGGGAAAGAGAGACACGAACAGCAAAAATCTGCCGAAGTTTCTTTGAAGCCCCGCCTTGCCCTTCAAAAGATCAATGTCGTAGGAGATCGTCTGGAAAGTGTAGAAGGAAATGCCAATGGGGAGCGTCAGTTTCACCGACGGGAGGTCGACGAAAGGCAGCAGTCTCAGCGTATCTATGAAAAAGCCGAGATACTTGAAAACAAAAAGCAATGAAAGGCATATCGCGACACAGATCACCGCGGCAGCCTTTGCTTTTTTAGGCGATCGATCCCTGTATTTTTCGATAAAGAAACCGCTCAGCCAGCCTGCCAGCGCGCAAAGAACAAGCAAAATAACGTAGACCGGCTCGCCGGCAGTGTAAAACACAAGGGACATCAGGAGCAGGACAGCGTTTTTGAACCGCAGATCCTTCTTTTTACGCTTAGCGCATGTGCCGGTCCCGTCTCCGCTCTTTTCCCGAACGACTCCTCTCTTTTCCGGGACCCACCCGGGAACTGCGTAGTAGAGGATCAGACAGACAGGAAGGAATATGAATAAAAAAGGCAGGCTTGAAAATACCATATCGTCTGTTTGGCCCGGCATGGAGAATCATCAACGGTTTCTGCGGTCCGGACCCTCGTTTTCACCGACACTAATGATACTTCATTTCGCATACGTTTTCAATCTGATGCAAATCATTATCAGGTCAGGAAGTCATGTACAAAATCAGTTTATATGCAAAACCGATAAAAAACCACTTGATTGTTTTTAAAAATGTGGTATACTTGCGTTTGTCCCGTTTCGAGCCGCTGTTTGTTCGGCCCTTGGACATCAATATTTAGCGGAATTGTGTAATGGTAGCACAGCGGACTCTGACTCCGTATGTGAGGGTTCAAATCCTTCTTCCGCTGCCAAAAAATTGGGAGTGACCGGAAAGGTTACTCCCAATTTTTTGTTAAAACGGGGGAAGAAGGAACCAGGGGCCCTGCAAGTGCTTGCACTTGCGGGGAGAGGAGCCGCAGCGACGGGAATGGAGTCTTTCAAGGGAAAAAGATAAGAATTCCTTGGAAGACGGAATCGTCGGCGCTTGCGGCGACGAGAACCTG